>NZ_JASHKW010000005.1:0-446497 GCF_030056915.1 Rhodococcus sp. IEGM 1307 | reverse complement strand
GCGTGATGGCCGGACCCCTCGTCCGCTCCTCCTACCGCGCCGGCCGACTCTACGCACAGGCGAAAGCAATTCGTTCAAAGCTCATTTCGACAGTCAGGGAGGCCTCCCGATAATGAACGATTCCATCATCGAAGACGCCCGGATCCTCGAATACGCCCGTCAATGGCTCCCCTACGGGGGAGGAAACAGCGGGGATCTCCTGGTCGAGTTCGGGATGACGCCCGCATGCTACGTGGCCAGACTCGGCAAGATTCTCGACGGATTGGCGGCACGTCACCTGGAGCCCCACGTCCGCATCCGGCTGCGTGAATTTATTGCGAACTACGCACACCGCGCACGCTGACGAGAAGACCTGCTCACGGCACCCAGGTAGGCCTGCGTGGACTACCACGTAGGGAGCCGAGTGAAGCGAGAGGGGCTGGAAGGCCGTGCAGTCCCGGCGGCAACCGCACGGCCTTTCCGTCTAACGCCCCTTCATCTGTTGCGCTACTCTCAACGCTCTGACAGACAGAATGACCTCTGTGGTGGTGCCCTGGTGAACCTAGCGGCACACACCTTTGGCGATCGATTCCCGCGACGCAGTGGATCGTGCTAAAGCTGTGGTCAGTGCACCGTTGTTGAACCCTCGACCACCCGACCGCGTCTGACGCCGACCGAAATTGCAGCTCCAAGCAGCGAGATGATCGCACCGACCCACATGGTTGTGTGCATGCCGTGCATAAATGTCGTCTCCGTCGCGTTGTGCAGGGCTGCGAGTATCTCGGGAGTGACGTGTGTTGGCAGGGGAGTGGCGCCTTGCGCCACCGAACGCACGGCTTCGCCCGACAGTTCTTCGGAGATCGTGGATGGAATGCCATTGTCGCCCATGGCGGGTCCGAATTTGGCCCCGACTGCGGATGCCATCACTGCGCCGAGGACGGCCGTTCCTAGGATGCCGCCGATTTGGAGCGATGTTTGGTGCACCCCGGCTGCGGGGCCGGCATCAGTGACGTCGGCGTTGCCGAGGATGGCCTGCACAGATGAAGTCATGACCAGTCCGACTCCGAGCCCGAGGACGGTGAAGGGAATGGCAAGTGCGAGGTACCCAGTACGCGGTTCAACGCCGGTGAAGAGCGCAAACCCTATTGCACTGAACAGCATTCCCACAAATAGTGGAGGGCGGGGACCATAGTTCTTGATGACCCAACCGCAGCTGCTCGACGCGACGACATTCGCGATGCTCATCGGCAAGATATGCAGGCCGGCGGCCATCGGTGAGTCTCCGTTGATCTGCTGCAGAAACAGGAGCACGAAGAATAGTGAACCCACCAGGGAGAAGAACGAGATGACGGTCAGCAGGACACCGAGGGATATCGAGCGATCGGCGAACAACCGCATCGGGATAAGCGGATCGACAGCTCGACGTTCGGCCAAGACGAATGCGACTCCCGAGAAGATGCCCGCAAGCAATAGTCCGATGACCAGCCAGTTGGTCCAGCCGATCTCCGGTGCCTGGATCAGGCCATAAGTGATCGGAAGCAACGCCGCCGCGAGTAGCGCGGTACCCGCCAGGTCGAAGGGAGTGGAGTCGGCGCCTGTCGAGTTCCGAGTGGGAAGCACCCTCAACCCGACAGCGAGAGAGACCACCGCGATGGGAACATTGATGAGAAAGGCCCACCGCCAACTTGTGTGCTCGATGAGCAAGCCACCAATGAGAGGGCCTGCAGCGGAGGACGCGCCGATCAACGACGCAAACAACGCTAAAGCTTTCGGTAGAGATTCCGCGGGGAAAAGGGTGCGGAGGAGGGCGAGCGCGTTGGTGACGATCAAGGCGCCGAAGAGTCCCTGCCCCAGCCGTGACGTGATCACCATTCCGACGCTTTGTGACACCGCAATGCCCGCGGATGCGATTCCGAATCCCACAATGCCGGTCAGGAAGACGGTGCGTCGGCCGAAACGATCGCCGAGCTTTCCGGAGAGGACCAGAGTTGCTGCCATCGCCAGTAGGTAGATGTTGGTGATCCACTGTAGGCCAGACAGGCTGGCACCCAGGTCGAGTGCCAGAATGGGGTTCGCGACCGCGGTAATGGTGCCGTCGAGTGAGACGATGAGGACTCCGAGTGCGATGGCAACCATGGCGATCCATGGATTCGATCGCGCAGACAGCTCGGAGACGGCTGGCGATGGGAGCTTACTTCCCGTGGTAGTCACGCGGGGCGTTTCCTTCTGAGGGTGGTTGGTTAGCGCACGTGTGGGGGCTCGCCCGCAGACTGCAGTGCCGGCAGCAGCGAGGCGATGCACGTGTCGAGGGTGTTGATCAACATTGGGACGGTGCCGGCGGTCCGGCGCCACGTCGTGACCGCGACTCGCGAGGCGCCGGCGAAGGCTGCAACGACCAATCGCGGCCCGAGGTCGCCGCTGGACCGGAAGACCGGCCTCGTTTCTAGGGTTGCGACCAGGAGTTCTTCTTGGCTGTAGCCGCGCTGGAGGTTCGCGGCCATCAGTCCTGGGTGGGACTCGACGAAAGCCTGCAGTGCAAGATAAGTCTCGGATTGGCCGGACGATTCCAGCCATGCCCAGGCTTCGGCCAACGCATGCCGAAGACTCTCCAGAGGCGCTTCGTCGTGGGGCCGGGCTTGGACGCTCTGGAGGAAGTGGTTGTCCAGGTCCGTGAGAAGCGCCAATGCCAGTCCTTCCTTCGTGTGGAAGTAGCGATAGGTGGTGCGGGGCGACACATTTGCAGCTGCGGCGACCTGCTCGACCGTGACCGCATCGAACCCGTCCTCGAGGAAAAGTTCGACAGCGGTCTGGGCAAGAACTTCCCGCGTTCTCATCGCGTTTCGGGCGCGCTGTCCGGTTGAAGGCACGAACGAATTTTGGCAGTCACTGCCAATTAGTGCAAGTCGACGAGACTGGATGGACGGGGTGCCCGGTAGGTGATGCGTTGACAGTGAGCATGTGAGCGCATACATTTCCTGACCAAGCACTTGTTCAAGTAAGGAGTGGGGTGGATACTCTCGTCGCGCTGTCATTCAGCGCCGCCGCATACGGCGCGGTCCTTGCTTTGGCCGCACTGGGATTTCTGGTCCTGTACAAGGCAACCGGGGTAGTCAACTTCGCTCACGGGGACCTGATCACCTTGAGCGGCTACATTGCGCTCTGGTTCATTACCGACCTCGACTCAACTCCGGTCGTCGGATACGTGCTCGCGGTTGGCATCATGTTCCTCATCGGCATGGGCCTCGAGCGACTGGCGTATGCCCCTCTGCGACGCCGACCACATCTCACCGTCCTGATCGCCACCTTGGCTGCAGCCCTGGTGATCCGTGCGTTCATCTCACTGTGGCAGGGCAGCACGCCGCAGCGACTACCCTCCCCGGCGGACGGCCAGGTCGTAACGGTGTTGGGGGCACCTATTGCCGGACAACGGATTCTCATACTCGTCGTGGCGCTGCTGTGCATCGCTGCAGTAATGTACATATTCGGTTACAGCAGTTTCGGTCGTCAGCTGAGGGCCCTGGCGAGCGACCCTGAGACCGCGGAAATGTATGGAGTCCGCACCGGCCGGATCAGCCTTGTCGCGTGGGGCTTGTCTGCGGGGCTTGCAGCGCTGGCCGGGATATTGGTCGCGCCCCTGTCGAGTCTCGACCTGAATTTCGGGTTCACGATCATGCTGGCGGCGTTCGCGGCCGCTGTTCTCGGCGGCTTCGGCAACTTGTGGGGCGTGCTCCTCGGGTCGTTGCTCATCGGGACGATCCAGTATCTCGTCGGCGGCTATGTCCTTCAGGACTACGCGTCGATCCTGCCGTACGTTGCGATGCTTGCCATTCTCGGCCTGCGGCCTCAGGGCCTTCTCGGTCGAACGGTGGTGCGCTTGTGACGACAGATCGATTGATGCGAAGGGCAAGCAGCGTGCGTCAGCGAGGCCAGTACACAACTCTTGCCGTGGTGATACTGCTGGTACTGTCTGTGTCGCAAGCTGTCACAACGGGGAGTTCGACCAATCTTGTGAACTTGTGGCTCGTGTACTCGATTGCTGCACTGGGTTTCTACTGGATCTTCGCGCTGGGGGGAAGGTTCGCATTCTCCCAGACATTCATGATGGCACTGGGTGGATACACCACCGCCTTCTTCGACCGTAATGGCGTTGGTTTTCTCGGGTGCGTGCTGGGCGCGATGGTCGTGACAGCGGTGGCCGCCTTCGCGGTGGGGGCAGTTCTCTGGCGCGCCGAGCATTTCTACTTCGCGCTCGGCACACTGGCCGTCACCGAGATCGGGGTAGTGCTGTTCGGCAAGACATCGACGTTCACCGGTACTAATGGGAACATCACCGGAATCGGCTACCCGGTCGTCTTCGGGCAGGAACTGAGAACCGACGGCCAAGTGTTCTGGCTGCTTGCGGCAGTGTTGGCGCTGCTCCTTCTCCTCGCTGTGTGGCTCAAACGATCCCCGGTTACCCGTGATCTCACAGCAGTTCGTGAGATGCCCACGGTTTCGAAAACCCTTGGTGTTCCCGTTGATGCGCTGCGTATGACGACCTTCGTTGCCGGCTCTGCCGTGGGTGGACTCGCAGGAGCATTGATTACGCACTGGCAAGGATTCATCGGAGTCGATTCGTTCGGCCTGAACCTCGGAATCGGGCTGTTCCTCATGGTCATCCTCGGGGGACTGGCGTCACATTGGGGGGTCCTCATCGGTGCGGCCTTTTACGTGGCCGTCCCAGAGTTGCTCGCCGGACTTCAGCAGTACATGTCCATCCTCTACGGAGCCCTGCTACTGGTCGTCATCCTAGTCTTCCCGAGCGGGCTCATCGGAATCTTCGACTCCCTCAAGTCTCACCGTGTGCGCACCATCAGCAGATCGACCGAATCATGACTGCGAAAGCCACGGAGCTGAGTGTTCGTAATCTGTCCGTTCGCTTCGGCGGCGTGGTCGCCGTCGACGATGTGTCGTTCGAGGTTGCCCAGAACGAGATCGTAGGCCTGGTTGGGCCGAACGGCAGTGGCAAGACCACCCTGTTGAATGCTCTCAGCGGGGTGGTCCGAGCTGGCGGTCGCCTGAGTGTCGCAGGTAACGAGATCACCCTTGGGCGCCCGGTACAACCCCGGCGCGCGAAGTTGATACGGGTGTTCCAATCTCCGCAGCTGTGCCCGGAACTGAGCTGTCTGGATAACGTGATGCTCGGAGCCGACGACGCCAACGGTCGGACTCTCTTTGCGGCATGGTTCCTCCGGTCACGGATGTGGCGCGCCGAAACAAGTCGTATGAACGATGCCCTTCACCATCTTGGCCGTGTCGGGCTGGCTGGATCCGAGGATCGAGCCGCGCGCGAGCTCACCTACGGTGAGCAGCGACTACTGGAATTGGCGCGCGCACTTGCTGCCGGTCCCCGTGTGCTCATGCTCGACGAACCGAGCGCCGGGCTCAACGACGCAGAGACTCTGATTCTGCGCGATCTTCTGATGCAGATCAGGCAGGAGGGTACGACCATCATCGTCGTCGACCACAAGATCGACTTCATCGACGCCCTCTGTGACCGAGTGCTGGTACTCGAGATCGGCCGGCTTATCGCACAGGGCAGTCCAGCTGAAGTATGGGCCGACAGCAGGGTCATCGACGCGTATCTTGGAGCGGCGCCAGATGCTTGAAATCTCGAACCTCAATGTTCATTACACGGCCACCCACGCCATCCGCGGTGTCGACATGAGCATCGCGGAGAACGAAGTGGTTTGCCTGCTCGGACCAAACGGTGCAGGAAAATCCTCGTTGCTGCGCAGCATCTCTCAACTGGTTCCGTACGAGGGAACAATCGAATTCGATGGTGAGACGATTGATAATCGGCCGCCGGCGTTCCTCAGCCGCGTCGGACTGATCCACGTACCGGAGGGGCGACACGTCTTCCCCACGCTTTCCGTGCACGAGAACCTGCAGATCGGTGCCCATGCACGGGGGAGTAGACCGGCGCTGTACAGCTACGACGACGTCTATGACCTCTTTCCCGCGTTGACCCGCATGCGGAAGCGGCAAGGTTTTGCACTGTCGGGGGGCGAACAACAAATGGTCGCATTAGGACGCGCCCTCGTGGCCGCTCCTCGCCTGCTTCTTCTCGACGAACCATCCTTGGGCCTGGCGCCGTCGGTTGTAGCGACCGTCTACCGGGCATTGAGCGAGATTGCCGGCCGGACCACGATTCTGGTTGTCGAGCAGAACACCTCCGATGCCTTGGCATTGGCGCGGCGAGGGTACGTCCTAGCCGAAGGTCGCGTCGTGATGAACGGTGAGTCCAGCGCGCTGACTGATCGAAAAGCTGTTCTCGCCAGCTATCTAGGACAAACAGACATTGACGTCGGCGATGTTGGTGAGGACCGACTGCCGCCGATGACCGAGAAGTAGGAAGATCTGCCAATGAATACAGATAGAGTCCGCCAAATCGCCCTATACAGTTGGATCCTCACCCCCGCGGTTGCTGTGACGATGGCTTTGGCCTCGTGCGGCGCCGACACCTCGGACGCCGGAAGCTCGGATCAGGCCTCCATCGTGGGACTCATCGAGATCAAGGGAGACTCACCGAACGCGCTCAACGACTACAACAACGGCGCCCAGTTGGCAGTCGACAACGTCAACGCATCGGGCGGCGTACTGGGAAAACCTCTGAAATATGAACGGATTCCCGCATCCGTCACGGACCCGCAAGCTGCCCGCACTGCCTACCTCAAGGCAGTCGACGAGAACCCCAGTGCCATTATCGGGTTTCCCGGCGGCGGATCACTGGAGGCCCTCACACGTGATGTCGATGCGGCTGCAATCCCCATGGTTCACATCAGCAGCGACGGCAAACTTGCTCGCGGGGCGGAGTCGGGAAGCGAATGGCTATTTTCCATTAATCCCGATGACACGGCGCGAGCTACCAACGCAGTTGTCCTTGCCCGCAAACTCGGCGGAAAGCGAATCGGAATCGTCGCCACAGACGAAACATTCGGCCGCGTCTCGACAACGAACTCGATCGATGCCATTGAAGCGGCGGGCCTGGAACTCGGCACCGTCCGCTACGTGCCGCCGACAGCCACAGACCTCACAGGAACAATCCTCGATATGCGTGACTCGGATGTCATCCTCTCGTGGACCTTTCCCAATGTCCTGGCACTGCAACTCAATCAAATGAACCAGAACGGAATTCAGACCCCCGTAATTTCTGGTAACTCCGGTCCGCTCGTCGTAGCCGGCAACCTCGTGGACGACACCGCACGACGCCCGCTGAACGCGGTCACACCATGTGCGCCATCGATTGGAGACAGCGCAATCGGACGGACGTTCGCGTCCGAGTACCAGGCCAGGTACGGCATGACCCCCACAGCGTCCGCAACCCAGGTGTACGACGCCGTTCGCCTACTCGCCGCAGCAATGGAGGAGGCGGGAACGGTCTCCAACCACGAAGCCATCGCCGAGAGTTTGCGAAGTATCGAGTGGGACCAAGGTGCCTGCGCGAGTGTGTACAAGTCCGATGACGCCCAGTTCCTTGGCCACCAGATGGTCGCCGAAGCGTTTGCCGGTGACGGATCGATCATCGACCGCTACGAGGTGGCCCCCACCAGTGAACGTTGATCCGGCGTTCGACCATTTGGGCATGGCGCTGAGCTAATCCTGCGCACTTGCAGCGGACCGGGCTGCTCAGCGCAAACACGCCACACGCTCGTCGAGTCAAAACGTCCGCGGTAGTCCGACTGAGTTCTGATCCTGTAGTTGACAAAGGAGTTATTGATGCCCGAGGCAGTAATCGTCTCCGCAGTACGCTCACCGATCGGTCGGGCCATGAAGGGCTCACTCAAGACCATCCGCCCGGATGATCTGACGACGCAGATGGTGGCCGCGGCTCTGGCGAAGATCCCCGAACTCGATCCCACCGAGATCGACGACCTGCTCCTCGGCTGCGGCCAGCCCGCCGGCCAGTCGGGGTTCAACATCGCCCGCGTCGTCGCGGTGGAACTGGGCTACGACTTCCTGCCCGGCGTCACCGTCAACCGCTACTGTTCCTCCTCGCTGCAGACCACCCGCATGGCACTGCACGCGATCAAGGCCGGCGAGGGCGACGTGTTCGTCTCCGCCGGCGTCGAGTCGGTGTCCAGCTTCGTCACCGGCAACGCCGACGGCCTGCCGAACACGAAGAACCCGAAGTTCGCCGACGCCCAGGCGCGGACCGGCAAGCTCGCCGAGGGCGGCGTCGCCTGGACCGACCCGCGTGGGGACGGCATGCTGCCCGACGTCTACATCGCGATGGGTCAGACCGCCGAGAACGTCGCCTCGGCCACCGGCATAAGCCGTGAGGAGCAGGACCGCTGGGGTGTCCGGTCCCATAACCGTGCGGAGGAAGCGATCAAGAACGGCTTCTTCGAGCGGGAGATCACCCCGGTCACCCTTCCCGACGGCACCGTCGTGTCCGCCGACGACGGCCCGCGCGCCGGCACCACCTACGAGGCCGTCAGTCAGCTCAAGCCGGTGTTCCGGCCGGACGGCACCGTCACCGCCGGCAACGCGTGCCCCCTCAACGACGGCGCCGCCGCGCTCGTCATCATGTCCGACACCAAGGCCAAGGCCCTCGGCCTGACGCCGCTGGCCCGCATCGTGTCCACCGGGGTGTCCGGACTGTCCCCCGAGATCATGGGTCTCGGCCCGATCGAGGCCGTCAAGAAGGCGCTCGCGCTGGCCGGTAAGAGTGTCTCGGACATCGACCTGTTCGAGATCAACGAGGCGTTCGCGGTCCAGGTCCTCGGATCGGCCCGTGAGCTGAAGATCGACGAGGACAAGCTGAACATCTCCGGTGGTGCCATCGCCCTCGGCCACCCGTTCGGTATGACCGGTGCCCGCATCACCAACACCCTGCTCAACAACCTGCGTGAGGAGGACAAGACGTTCGGCGTCGAGACCATGTGCGTCGGCGGCGGGCAGGGAATGGCAATGGTCCTGGAGCGCCTGAGCTAGGCCCTCCGGGCCCGTGAGTGGTTGACGAGTGCAGAGACTCGTTAACCACTCACGGGGGGTTGCGCCGTGGTTGTAGCAGACGTGTGCGGGTCCACGACATCGACGAGAACGACGAAGGAAGACGGCTGTTGCGGACGCACACGCCGGCCGATGTGCATTTCGGACCGGCTCGAGCATCCCGAACGGTCGGCACGACCCGGAAGCCGCGAGCCCTCGCTCGCGGATAATCCCGCGCACATCAGATCCTGATCGGGACCCGCAAACGCGAACATGTTTCGTTCCAGCGCCACCCGGGTCCCTACCGGGCGCACTGGTTCGAATCTGCATGAGCCCGACTCACTCATCGTCGCCAGACGCACCCCCGGCCTGCCGACGACGCATCTCACACATTCGGCGATCCGCTCTGCCCACAAATAGGCTGGCTCGCGGCAGATTAGACCGGACCTATATCGAGTCCCGCTCGCTGTGCGTACGGAAGGCATGCATCGTAGGCAATCTGTGCCACGTAGTTGACCGGCGAGAGGCGGTGACCAGCAGAGACTACTTCTGGCCCGATCAAAGTCGAATCAGCGAGCCTTCCGGCCAGTGCGTCGATCGACTCTGCGATACCAAACGACCCCTCACCGGGTAGTAGGCGTTCCGTCGACGCCTCCTCCCACAAGTCCTCGGCTTCGGACCTGCGACCGTCATTGAGCTGTATCGATGTGACGATTCCCCGGGGCAGCGCACCCAGCTGGTCTGGAGTACCTCCACTACGGTCGAAGTGCCAGCTGTCGAACACTATTCCTGCGTTCTTTGCAGAGGAGTCCGCAACTATGCGGTGTGCCGTTGCGAGGTCGAAGATCGAACTGAATGGCATCGGCTCTAGCTGGATGGTAAGGCCACGGTCAGCGGCACTCTCGCACAGTGCGGAAAACGAGTCGACGACAATCTGATGGCCGAAGCCGACTCCGTACGGTTCAATGGCGGAGATTGTTGTTGAACCCAGCCTTTCCGCCAGCCTGAGGCATTTGCTCACCGAATACCGGCCGAAGAGATCCCCGTAACACCGCTGCGCCGAGTTCGCTGTGGGGATTGATCCCGCCTGTACGGGGGGCGGCAGCCACGACGTCACCGGATCAACGCAGGCAACGAATATGTTGAGTCTGTTCGCTAACTTCGCAACGGAGTCCGCCCGCTGCAGCATACGGTCCGGAGGCCCGAAATCCATCGGTGCTACCGACATCGCGTGGAAGCCTGCGCGCGCCGCGGCGAACAGACGGTGCTCGACCGGTGCCGGGGAAAGGGTGCCTCCCCAAAGAATCATCGGGCAGGAAATAGCGTCATCTTATCGATTCCAGTAATTCGCTCGACGATACGGCGCCTGACAGTGTATGGCGCCCAACGTGATAGTGCTGCCATGACTTTGTCGTCGTTGCCGAGTCGAACTCTCAGTTGACGCGAATCCGATTCCAATGCGTCGCAGATTTCAACCGCAGCCTTCTCCGTCGGCCGAGCTCTACTTCCGAGTTTGCTCATCCTTGGCAGGGCCGTTGCTGCTAGCGGCGCGTATGGGCTGTCCTTCGGCAACACTGGCTGTACATTGCGCCCAAATGGGGTGTCGTGATTGCCCGGCTGCAGAATCTTCACGTCGAGGCCGAACGGTGCCAGTTCAATGTCGATGGCTTCAGCCCAGCCCTCTAGCGCCCACTTTGCTGCGGCATAGATGGAGTACATCGGATGGGCAATGTTGACAGCGTTCGAGGAGACAACTGCGATGGTTCCGTGTCCCTGTGAGCGCATTGCTGGAAGGAGTCTCTGTGTAACGTCGACTGCACCAATAAAGTTGGCTTCCAATAGATCTCGAATCGTCTGCGGGGCGAGGTGTTCGAAGAAGCCCGCGGTTGTGTAGCCCGCGCAATGGAGAACGGCTGTCAAGCCATGTGGAGTTGAGTCGAGTACGTAGTCCACGGCCGAGGCGCGGGACTCGTCGCAGGCGACATCCAGGCGAATAATCTCGAGGAGTTCCGTGTTCGTGCCAGCGCCTCCCATGAGCTCGTCAAGTTGTGTCGTCTTCGTCGTGTCGCGCATCGACGCGATCACCCGCCACCCACGCGCCGCCAGCTTGGCGGCTACATGCGCCCCGAACCCACTGCTTGCCCCTGTTATCAAAATAGTCTGCACGATCCACCCTTCTGACCAAACGCTTGCTTGTTTGTCAGAGTAGCATTGACATTCCGGGCTGTGCCGGCAAATGAAGGTGCCCACAGCAGGCCGGTAGCTGACTGAA
The DNA here is from genome assembly GCF_030056915.1 of Rhodococcus sp. IEGM 1307. Classification (NCBI taxonomy): domain Bacteria; kingdom Bacillati; phylum Actinomycetota; class Actinomycetes; order Mycobacteriales; family Nocardiaceae; genus Rhodococcus; species Rhodococcus sp. IEGM 1307. The sequence goes on along the minus strand of NZ_JASHKW010000005.1, from coordinate 435,273 downwards.
GATCGAGATTCTGCCTAGGCGGAGAATCGCGAATCCAGCTAGCCGGATTCGGCAGGTCGCCAGTCGCAGAGACGCCATCGCCCGGGCCGTCCCGTTCGGCGGCCGCGCCGAACGTGGGGATCGATCAAATCGGATGCACATCGCCATTGGTGCGAAAGATAACCTCGACAGTTTGGGAGGGGCGCTCTACGACGCGATATCGTAGGTTTGCAGCGTTAGAGGTGAAGCGTATGAATGATCCGCGCGAGACACAACGCGACGTGACCCTGAACATCACGTCGGAGCTCGAGGCCGTCGGATTTCAGAATGCACAGGAGATCGGACGCGGCGGTTTCGGGCTTGTGTACCGGTGTGGCCAGCCCGCTCTTGACCGGTCGGTGGCCGTAAAAGTCCTGACAGCCGACCTCGACGACGAAAACCGTGCCCGATTCTTCCGGGAACAGCGCGCTATGGGTCGACTGACAGGTCATCCCAACATCGTCAGCATCCTCCAAGTCGGCACCACCGCCAGCGGCCGTCCGTATATCGTCATGCCCTACCACCCGCAGGAGTCACTGGAAGCCGCAATCCGCAGTCACGGCCCTCTCGACTTTGCGGAAGCACTTCGTCTCGGCGTGAAGATGGCGGGCGCACTGGAGACTGCCCATCGCCTCGAGATCCTTCATCGCGACGTGAAACCGGCCAACATCCTGCTCACCGACTACGCTGAGCCAGCGCTGACGGACTTCGGAATCGCTCGTATCTCGGGGGGCTTCGAAACGGGAACCGGAACAGTCACGGGGTCGCCCGCCTTTACTGCGCCGGAAGTGTTACGCGGGGATCCGCCCAGCCTCGCCTCGGACATCTACAGTCTCGGAGCGACCCTCTTCTGCGCAATCACCGGGCACGCCGCGTTCGAACGCCACAGCGGGGAACAAGTCGTCGCGCAGTTTCTCAGGATCACAACCCAGCCTGTTCCAGACCTTCGCGAGCACGGCATTCCGGACGCCATATGCGCAGTCATCGAACGTGCAATGGCTAGTGACCCGACGGACCGCCCGCGGTCAGCTGCGGCCCTCGGCGAAGAGATCCGAGAGCTACAGCATCAACTCGGCTACCCGATCGACGACATGGCCCTGCAGGCGAATCCCCAGGCCGTCAAGAACAGCAAGATGCCCGCCGATCGTGACGCCGGCGACAGCAGAAAGCCACACCCTCGGACCCCGTCACGAAACGCGAACGGGAATTTGCCACTGGAGCTAACCAGCTTCGTCGGTCGGCGCAATGAACTGGCCGAAGTAAAGAAGCTGCTCTCGACGGCGCGCCTGGTCACATTGACTGGGATCGGGGGAGTAGGCAAGACCCGGCTGGCACTGCGAGCGGCCGCGGAGGCGCGGCGCGCATTTGCAGACGGCGTCTGGCTGGTCGAACTCGGGGAACTGCGAGATGAGTCGTTGCTCGCCGACGTGGTGGCCAGCGCGCTCGGACTGAGGGACCAGCCCACACGCTCGATAGAAGACCTACTGGTCGAGTTCGTCGCCGCACGAAGACTGCTACTCATTCTCGACAACTGTGAGCAAGTCGTGGATGCCGCAGCTGCCCTCGTCGAGACACTTTTGCGCGCATGCCCGGGACTTCACGTCCTCGCAACCAGCCGGGAGATCCTCGACATCAGTGGTGAAGCTGTGCTCCGTGTCCCTCCTCTCACGGTTCCCGACGCACAGCGCGACCCGTCGCTGCGTGGCCTGCCCAGCTACGATGCGGTGACCTTGTTCGCAGAGCGGGCAGCAGCAGCCGACTCCACTTTCGAATTGACCGAAGACAATCGGATATCGGTCGCCAAAATCTGTCAGCGCCTCGACGGATTACCCCTACCCCTCGAGCTGGCCGCTGCGCGCCTGCGTGCGATGTCTGTCGACCAAGTGCTGGAGCGCCTGACAGACAAGTACGAGATACTGTCGAGATCGGGCAGAGACGTGCCGACGCGCCAGCAGACGCTACGACTATGCGTTGATTGGAGCTATGAACTCTGCTCACCCCGCGAACAAGCGGTATGGGCGCGACTGTCGATCTTCGCTGGCTCATTCGAACTTGATGCAGCAGAACAGATATGCGGAAAAACCGTCGAATCCGGTGAGTTCATCGATACCATCGCCTCGCTGGTCGACAAGTCGATTGTTATATCTGAGACCCTTGCCTCGGTGGTCAGATTTCGATTACTCGAAACGATACGCGACTACGGACGCGAGAAACTGTACGCTGCAGAGGAATACGAAGCACTATCGGCCCAACATTGTGCTTGGTACCGTCAGTTGGCAATCGACGCAGAAGCGGACTGGATCAGTCCACGACAAGTCGGCTGGATCTCCAGACTTGGCCGAGAACGCCCCAATCTGCGCGCAGCAATGGAATTCAGCCTGTCGGACGCAGGTGACCCCGACGTAGGACTCAGCATCGCCACCGCCCTCTTCATGTTCTGGTCATCGGGCGGCCTCTTCAATGAAGGCCGATACTGGCTGGGCCGGATACTCGCACACCAGACCGGAGAACCGACCGCGGAGCGAGTCAAGGCACTCTATGCAAACAGCGTGCTCGCTGAAGTGCAAGGCGACCTGTCTGCAAGCCACGCGCTTGTCGAAGAGGGGCAGGCAATGGCAGACGAGCTAACAGATCCCATGGCACGCGCACTCATCGCACATGCCGAAGGACTGCTCGCGCTATTCAACGAAGACCTTGACCGTGCGTGCTTGTTTCTGGAGCAGGCAGTAGCGGTGTTCGGTGACCAGGTCGAGCTCGCGCTGCAGGTCGGCGCTACCTATACCCTCGGATGGGCACACGAAATGCGCGGTGACACTCACCGTGCGATCGAATGCTATGAACGAGTTCTCGCGACCACCAAATCGCATGGTGAATCCGTCTACAGGTCCTACGCGCTATGGGCACTAGGCGTGGCGGTGTGGCGGCAGGGAGAGAATGCAAGAGCCACTATGGTTCTCGAAGAAAGTTTGCAAATCGCCCATAGAGTAGATGACCCCCTCACTGCGGCAACATGCCTCGAAACGCTTGCGTGGATTGCCTGTAGTAACCATGACCCCAGTCGAGCGGCAACACTCATGGCCGCCGCAGAAGCGCTAGTGCAATCCGTTGGAAGCTCCACGGTCATCTTTCCCAACCTGAGTCACCATCACGATCACTGTGAACGTGCGGTCCGCCGAGCTCTGGGTGAGCGAACGTTCAACTCCGCATTGCGTAAGGGCGGAAACCTCGACTTCGCCGCCTCTGTCGCGTACGCGCTCGGGCAGCGCCCCCCTAGGCATGATTCGACCACTCCCGTAGCCACGCTTACGAAGCGGGAACAGCAAGTTGCCGAACTCGTTGCCGAAGGTATGACGAACAGGGCGATCGCCGAAAAGCTGGTCATTTCACAGCGGACGGCCCAGGGGCATGTTGAGCACGTACTCGCCAAACTTGGATTCACCTCGCGCGCTCAAATTGCGGCCTGGGTGGTGGAACAGGCTCAGTAGGGTCAACGGCAAGCCGCGTAGGCCTGGGGTGCTGCACCTAAAGCCTTGCCGCAAAGGTTGGGGCGATCGGACCATCATGGTTCGGTGGGAAACTCGCAAGTGTCTCGATCGCTCCCGCAGGCGACATGGTCTGCGGTATAGGTAACTACGTGAACGCCGCGACTAGGGGCGGGCGTGTATAAATCTGGCAACAACGGATCTGGCGATATGTCAGCAGTTCGTGCAGATGAGGTCATCATCTCCCAGTCGAGATGGTCTGCCTGAATCGATCCTGTTGGGAAGGCTCGGTTTTCGCGGGGGAGTGGTAAGAGAAAAGCGGATCATATGGCACGATCGGTTGTACAAATCACATGATCCACTGTACGGTGCTTAACGTCACTTCTGATCGCGTACGGATTGGAGTCCGTCTTGCACCCACTTTTCCGTGTCGCAGTTTCTTCCGCTGCTCTCGTGGCCGCACTACTTGCCGGCTGCAGCAAGGCGGATACGTCCGCGAACTCCACCGTGACAACGACGGCGGCGACAGTGAACACGGCTGCACCGGTTACCCCTCGGTTGAGTTCAGTCGAAAACTTCCGTGACATCGCTGGCAGAGAGGGCGGTTACAGGACTGTGGATGGGGGCACGATCCGCGCTGGGCTAATTTACCGCTCAAACGCGCTGGTTGCTGACGGCGGCGATTTGGCGGTACTGAATACTTTGGGTGTGCGCGCGGTCTTTGACCTCCGGTCCAGTGGTGAGGTTTCGGCGAAGCCGGACCGGGTGCCTGAGGGTGCGAAGTATTTGCGGTACAACGTGTACGGCGACGCCGCGGACAGCAATGCCGCGGCAGGGGGTGGACTCGATATCTCGTCGGTCACCAGTGTCAATCGCCTGATGGTCGACGCCTATCAAAAGTTGGTCAATGTGCCGGAGGTACGTGCGCAGCTCGGTGCCGCTATCACCGACATAGCTCTCACTGATGGGCCAGTGATCTTCAACTGCACTTCGGGTAAGGATCGGACAGGGTGGATCGCCGCCACTATCCTGACCATTGCTGGCGTCGATCGTGGCACTGTCATGCGCGACTACCTGCTGTCGAACGAGTACCTGGCAAGAACGACTGATTCGAACGCAGCCCGCGCAACTGAATCTGGCGGCCCTGCCAGGGGTGATGCGATGCGCGCGCTGTCGAGTGTCCGGCCGGAGTACCTCAAGGCCGGTCTTGACGAGATCGAGAAGATCTACGGCTCGTTCGACAACTATGTTGCGGACGGGCTTGGGCTGTCGGATGGAACTCTCGCGGCCTTGCGCAGCAAGCTCGTGGTCGCGTAGCACCACAACCACGGAAGCGAACCCGCGAACCTGATCTACGAAGCAGTCAATCCGCTCTCGACTAGCTTCGTATCCAAAGAGGAACCGCGGGGTCGCTGGTGTCGATCTCGCGTGCAAGCCGGTGGCCGTCGAAGACGGATTCCGCGGTCACCCGGGGCTCGAGACAGTCGCCGATGCGGAGAACACGGGTGATGCCGTTCTCTTCGAGCGATTCGGGATTCCGGGTCAGCTCGTCATAAAGCGTTGAGCGGGAGAGGCGTTGGGTCACGAGGACGACGCTGTCCACGCGCCATTCGCTCACCTTGCCCGAATGGTAGCTGTTGTGCCCCCGCACCACCCCGCGTTCGATCGACGTGACGACTTGGCTCGGAACCAATTCGACCTCCAGCTTCAGGAGATTGTGGTGGACGTGGCCGCCTTCATCGGTGAAGAACAGCGCGGCCTCCTACTCCGCAACTGCGAGAGGGTGAGCCTCCGCGTGCGATGCGTCGGCTTCGACGGCGCGGGTGACGCGCATGAGAGCGACTGCCACGAGGGCCGCGAGCAGGAGGGGCACGATGACCGCCAGGTTCATCGCGCGCGGCGTCATCACGCTGAGCGCGTAGCCCGCGACGATGGGCGACAGGATCGCTCCAGCACGCCCGATGCCCATCATCGCGCCGTACCCCTTGGCCCGCGCGAGCACTCAATATATAACGCAACACAAGGTACGGTGCAGATGGAGTTTCTCCGTGCCGGGCGACGTCGGTGCACGCGCCGACTTGTCGAACGTGCGGTGCGAAGGCGACCGCCGCGACGTCCGAACTGCGCGTACCTCTAGTGCGGAGCATGGCCAAGCACGATATGTACGCAGTGCGTGCTCGCGAAGTGCGGTTCCGTCCCATACTCGAAGGAGACCGATGTCCGGGGATACCGAAGATTCAACTGTCAGCCGTGCGCAAAGGATGTTCGGCACTCTCGCGCCGAAGCTCGCATCGTTGACAGACGATGTGCTGTTCGGTGACGTCTGGGAGCGACCTGCGTTGTCCCCACGCGATCGCAGTCTGATAACCGTGGCTGCGCTGGTCGCGCTCTGCCGGGAAAACCAACTGCCGGGGCATTTTTCGCGGGCATAGGGCAACGGCGTACAGCAAGAGGAACTCGTCGAAATCATCACCCATCTCGCGATCTACGCGGGTTGGCCCAATGCTGTGACGGCGATAGCGACGCTCGGGGCGGTCCTCGAACAAGAGAACGATGGAGCGATCCCGACGAGCTGACCTAGGTCTGCGCAGCAGGAAAGGGAACCACTATGACCGAACACAACGGCAGGACGAGTGAACCAATTCTCGATCCCGACCTCGAGATCGTCGACTCGCACCACCACCTCTTCGACCGCCCGGCCGGGCGCTTCATGTTCGAGGACTATCTGGCGGACGCCTCGGCGGGGCACAACATAGTCGCCTCGGTGTACGTCGAAACCCAGGCGATGGCACGCACCTACGGTCCGGCCCAGTTACGCGCGATTGGTGAGGTCGAGTTCGCCAACGGCGTGGCCGCGATGAGTGACAGCGGCGGTTACGGACCCTGCCGGGTCTCGGCCGCGATCGTGGGCTACGCAGACCTCACGTCGGCGAGCCCGCGGGAGAGTTTCTCGATCTCGCGCTCTCGACCGCACCCGAACGCTTCCGTGGGGTACGACAGATACTGATCGACCACCCGTCGGAGGCGCCGTACCGGTACATCACGCACCGTCCCCCGAGTGGACTCATCCGCCGCCCAGGACTCGTGTCAGGACTGCGCGAGCTCGGGAAACGAGAACTCACTTTCGACGCCGCCGTCCTCCACCATCAGCTCCCAGAGTTGAGCAGATTGGCGGACTCCGTTCCAGAGACGACGATGATCCTGAACCATCTGGGGTTGGCGATAGCCATGGAAACGAACGCTGAGGAGAGCAACGCAATCTTTCGAAGCTGGCGAGACTCCCTGCATGATCTTGCTCGACGTCCCAACGTCGTCTGCAAGATCGGTGGTCTAGGCCTGCCCTTCTGGGGTTTCGGCCTCGAAAGTCGGGAGACCAAGGCCGGTTCGGATGAACTGGCAGAGATCTGGCGCCCATACGTCGAAACCGCGGTGGAGGCGTTTGGTGCTGACCGCTGCATGATGGAGAGTAATTTTCCGCCGGATGCTCGATCGTGCGGATTCGTTCCCCTGTGGAACGCGCTGAAGTCCGTTACGGAAGCCTGCTCTGCCTCGGAGAGGACGGCACTGTTCAGTCGTACGGCGAGGCGTGTTTACCGAATCCCGTCCGTTGGACAGGCGGACGTGCGCGGCCCCCGCGGCCGTGGACCGGGGGCCTCCGCACGCCCTGATGCTGTGACCGTTCAGGCCAACGCCGCGGCGACGGCCTCGGCCGCGGCGAATCCGGCGTTGTCCAGTTCGTCGTTCACCGGTGTCGGGCAGGACGACAGTTTCACGACGACGACGCCCCGGTCGACGTCGATGTAGATGGACTGACCGTAGATGCCCAGACACAACAGCACACGCCGATTGGGGTGGGGAATCCAGAACTGATTTCGGTACATTCCGCCCGGGAACGGCGTTCCGGTCGGCGATTGGGAATATGCCTCACACGAATCGGGCGCGCCACGTAGGGAATCGTCGATCCAGTGCAGCGGCACGACCTGTTCGGCGCCGATGCGTCCGCCGCGGCGGAGCATCTCACCGAATCGCGCAACGTCCCGGAGTGTCGCGGCGAGGCCGCCGTCCGCGAAAACGGCTCCGGCACGGTCCACCCCGGCGTCCATGTCGTCGGCGGCGAACTTCGACCACACGAGCCGCGACAGCAGCGCCGGCATACGGTCGGCGGCGGCGCGTTCGCACACCCAGCCGAGTACATCCGTTTCGCACGATCGGTATTCGAAAGGGCCGCCGTGGGGGCGAGCCGCCCTCAGCATCGGAAGGAACTGGTAGAGCGACGGCGGTACCCAATCGTCGACGCGCGGAATCCAGCCCACAGCCTGATCGAGGAACCGCACCTCGGCGCCGGGCTCCACGTATTCTTCGGAGAATCGGATGCCGGAACGCATGTCGAGGATATGGCGCACAGTGGCGCCCGCGTAGCCGGAGTTCGCAAGCTCCGGAATGTACTCTGTGAGGGCGGCTTCGGGGTCCAGCAGACCGGCTGCGATCAAGTTTGCCGCGACGGTTCCGACGATTGACTTGCTGACCGAGAACAGCATGTGCGTCCGGCCGGGTTCGAGGTCTCCGGGATACAACTCGGCGCGCACGGTGCCGTTGTGGAGGACCATGAATCCGTCGGTGTAGGTGCGGTCGAGTATCGAACGGAGCGTTTCGGTGCCGACGGGGAGATCGAGATCGAGCGGGTCGCCGTCGGTGAGTGGCAGTGGCGCCGATCCGGCAGCGACCCGTGCCGTCGGCACGACTTGCCGCATTCGGCCGAAGGTGTACCGGTTGGTCGGTGGGCTCTGCCAATCCGCAAGGCTGACAAACGACTTGGTATCGATCATTTCACGGCCTCGCTGCTCTGTCCGGCGGCGACGATGACCGCCTGCTCGTGGGTGAAGCTCATTTCAGGTGTCGGCCGGCGGAAGCCGCGTGTGAGCCAGACGAGGTAGACGATTCCGATTGCCAACCAGGAGATTCCGGAGATCAGTGCATGCTCGCTGAGCTGGGTGATCATGTACAGCGTCACGGCGGCGCCGACGAGCGGCATGACCACGAAGTGGACGGCACTCAACTGCCGTGTGGCGTAGTTCCGCAGGTAGTACACGATGACGCAGAGGTTGACCGCGGTGAAGGCCGTGAACGCGCCGAAGTTGATGAATCCCGTCGCGGTTTCGAGCGGCATGTTCATACCGAGGAAGCACATGCTGCCCGTGACGAGCACACAGAACACCGGAGTCCGGGTACGGCCGTTGAGCTTTCCGAACAATCGGCGGGGAAGCACGCCGTCGCGGCCCATGATGAACAGTAGACGGCTCGAGCTGAGCTGGACGGCCAGGCAGGATGCCGATCCTGCGATGATTCCCGCGAGGTTGGTCCAATCGGCGAAGAACTGACCACCGACCTGCACCGACATCGCGTACGACGCGGCCTGCGCGTCGTCGAAGATGTCGCCGGGGTGGACGAGCTGCATGACATATGCCACGACGAAGAAGATGACGCCGCCGATCGAGACGATCCAGATGATGGCCCGGGGGATGTTTCGCGCGGCGTCCTTGGTCTCTTCGGCGAGTGTGGTCACCGCGTCGAAACCGAGAAACGAGTACGCCGCGATCGCCGCTGCCGCGGAGATGCCGGCGACCGTGCTGTCGGAGTTCCAGAACGGTTCGCCGTAGGAGGCGACCGGATTGCCGGCGAGGAACTTGATGCAGTACGCGAAGAAGAGCAGTACCAAGAAGGTGGAGACGGCGAGCAGCAGCCGGTTGAGACGATCGGCGAGCGCGATCCCGATGACATTGATCGCCGTCGTCAAGCCGGCGTTGATCAACATCCACAGCCAGATGGGAACCGCCGGGAACTGTGCGTTGAGCAGGATCGACTGCGCCAGCCACGCGACCATCGGCAGGAACAGGTAGTCCAACAGGATCGCCCATCCGACCAGGAACCCGGCCGCCGAGCCGAGGTTGCGGCGGGCGTAGAAGTACGCCGAACCCGAGACCGGGTAGATGCGCGCCAGCCGTGCGTAGCTCAGTGCGGTGAGCAGCATCGCCCCGGTCGCGACCAGGAACGCCGTGGGCGCGGTGCCGGCACTGACGACTGCGATGACGCCGAAAATGATCATGACCAGGCTCGGAGCCATGTAGGACAACCCGAATGCCACTACTGACGGCAGTGTCAGTCGCGGCGTCAACTGTGGTTCGTCAGTCGCTGTCGCGACCCGCGATTCCGTCATGCGAACTCCTTGAAGTAGTGCTGTGGCGACGACCACTAAACTCCGCTGCGACGGTGTTGTCAACGCTGTTGACAACTTTGTGGGCAGCAGGATGCGCGGGTGCTGTATTGCTACGGTGGATCGATCGAGGGATCGAGGGGAGCACGATGGCGAAGGACACCGCTCGCGCCACAACGCCGGCGCGGACGACGCGGCGTGAACGCAAGGGGCTGCAGCAGGAAGCCGCGGTGAAGGCTGCGTTCGAACTCGCTCAGCGTGACGGCGCCGCAGGGCTGACGATGCGTCGCCTCGGCGAGGAACTGAAGGTCGATGCGACGACTCTGTACAGGCTGTTCCGCGACAAGGACGAGTTGCTGCTGGCCGTCTACGACCATGCGACCGCGGTCGAGCTCGAGGAAATCGGGGAGGTGCCCGAAGGCGAGCACTGGCAGGACACGTTGCGCCGCATCGCCGATCGGATCTGGGCGACCGCGGTCCGTTCACCTGCCATCGCGGCGCTGACGTTCGCCCGTACGACGGGCGGTCCGGCAGAGCGCCGAATGGTCGAGCTGATCCTCGAGACGTTCGCGCGGTCGGGCCTGTCTCGCGAAGCCACGGTCCGGTACTACCGGGCATTTGCCGACGCCACGCTCGGGCTCGCCGGGCAGGTCGCCGTACTTGCCACCCTGGACCCCGAGATCCAGGCGAAGGACGCCGCGTCATGGACGCGCATCTACGCGCATCTACCCGACGGCGAGTATCCGACGGCCCGCGCCCACATCGCGGAGCTGACCGGCATCGATCGTCGGACGATCTACGATCTGGTCGTCGAGGCCGTGCTGGCGGCCGCCGAGCGCGAGAGCGCCGAGTCGGCCTAGCGAATCGCGAGCGGGCTCGAACGACACCGTTCGTTCCGCCACAACACCGACGGGGTAGTGAGCGACGGGGACGCGGAAGCCGTGTACGACCGCGAGAACGTCGACGGCATCTGTGGGTGCAGTTACCGAGCAGACCAGTTCGTATCGGACGGCTTTCTCTGCCAGCGCCACGACGAGGCCTCGACGGGGGACCAACTCGACGAAGCCTTCGCTCCGGAGTGTAAGAAGCCCCTCGCGGACAGGCCTCGTGCTGACTCCCACGGCTTCGGCAATCCGCTCGATGCGGAGGAAATCGCCCACGCACGTCGCCGGAAATGATCATCTCGCGCACATACGAGGCAACTTCCTCCGGAAGTTGCTGTCGCCTTGATCTGTCATGCAGCGGCATCGGCGGTCGCACCTTCCCGGATATGAGACTGATTGATATACCATCGGCCTCTAATGTGGTTGCGAGCTTGTGAAATGAGGCGGTCGCAGGCCTTGAATTTGGTTGCGCATCTCGTCGGCCGGCGTGGCCTCGGCGCACTTCGTGGTCGCTAGACTCGACTGGTGGACATCCGGGACGCCGAGTACCTCGTCGCCGTGGCCGATCACGGCAGCATCACCGAGGCCGCGCGGGCACTGTTCATCGCGCAGCCTTCGCTGTCGCAGGCGATCCGGACTCTCGAACGCGATCTGGGTGTCGAACTGTTCGATCGTGGAGGGCGGAAGCTGCGGATCACCCCGGCGGGCACGTCGTTCGCGCATGCGGCGCGGCAGGTCCTCGCCGATGTGGAGCGGGCGCGGGCCGTCGTGCACGACGTCGCCGAACTGCGGTCCGGCACGCTGACGATCGCAGTTCTCAATTCTCTTGCCGCCGATCCGCTTCCGCGGATCGGCGGCCGGTTTCATCGACAGTACCCGCGCGTGGTCCTGGCCACGGTGTCGGCGGACGTTCCCGACGGTGTGGGCCGCGCGGTCCGGTCGGGTGAGTGCGACCTCGGGCTCACCGAACTGCTCGTCGACCACCAGGGGCTCGAGTTCCGGATGGTGGGGGAACAGGAAATCGTGCTCGCGCTCCACGCGGATCTGGCGATCGAGCTACCCGATCCGGTGCCCGTCGACCTGCTTGCCGACATTCCCATGATCGTCGAGATCGGGTCGCGGCCACGACTGCCGGTGAACAACATCGCCGTCGAGTGTGCGCATCGTCAGTCGATGTGGGAACTGGTTGTCCAGGGTGCGGGGGCGACCCTGCTGCCGCGGCGCGTCGCCGAGCAGGAACTGCCGGGGGTCGTGGTGCGCTCGCTCGCACCGCCGGAGGTGCGCACCATCGGTCTCGTCCATCGACCGGATCCGCTTCCGCCCGCGGCGGCGGCGTTCATCGCCGCGCTCGACGAGGCTCAGGGCGCGAGCGTATCGAGGAACGCGCGTCCGGCCGGAGACAGCCGGGCTTCGTCGTAGATCACCCCGTACGGGACGGTGATCGGCGGGTCGAGGGTACAGATCCGGGCGCCGCCGACCGCGGCCCGTTCCGCGAGGGTGCGTTCCATGAACGACATTCCCACGCCCTCGACGACGAACGCGCCGACGGCTTCCCGCTGCTCGACGACGGCCGACATGATCGTCCGGCTCCCAGCGGCCTGCAGTGCCTTCTCGATGACGGTGCGCGACGACGACTCCTTGGGCAACCCCACCACGGGAATGTTCGGAAGGTCATCGAGGGGGAACGGATCTCGCCAGTCGATCTCGGCGTCGTGCGGAACCACCAGCCAGTACTCGTGGATTCCGAGGACGCGCGTCGTCAATCCAGCTGCAGCGAAGGGGAAATGACTGAAGGCGATCTCGCAGTGTCCGTCGCGGATCAGCGAGGCGATGACGTCGACCGGCCGCAGGTCGGCGAGCCGGACGACCACGCCGGGATACTGCTTGCGGAAGGACCCGATCAGTTCCGTGACGGGGCCTTCCGCGACGTGCGCGGACGCGCAGATGTCGAGTCGGCCGCGCGGCAGTCCCGAGACGTCGACCAGCGAGCTCTCGGCGGCCACCAGGTCTCGCACGATCTTCCGCGCCGGACCGACGAATGCCTTTCCCGCCGCACTGAGCACCAGGCCGCGGCCCACGCGGTGGAACAGTTCGACACCGAGGTCACGCTCGAGATTGCGCAGCCCCTTCGACAACGACGGCTTGGTGACGCCCAGGGCCTCGGCCGCGAGCGCCAGGCCGTCGTTGTCGACGGTGGCGAGAAAGTACTCGACGTGACGCGACTCCACCAGTGCAGACTACTGCGTACGACCCGTCGATCCGCCGGATGTCAGATGTGACGTCCGCCGGTGACTTCGAGAACGGTGCCCGTCATGTAGCTGGACAGATCGGACGCGAGGAACAGTGCGACGTTCGCGATCTCCTCGGGCTCGGCACCGCGGCCCATCGGGACCTCCTTGAGCTTCGCCTCGATGATGTCGGCGCGCAGGGCGCGGATCATGTCGGTGTTCACCACGCCGGGCTGGATCGCGTTGACCCGCACCCCGAGGTGGGCGACCTCCTTCGCGGCCGCCTTGGTCAGGCCCACCATGCCGGCCTTCGCGGCGCTGTAGTTGGTCTGCCCGACCATGCCGACCTTGCCCGAGATCGACGAGATGTTCACGATCGAACCCTTGCCGGCCTCCCGCATCGCGATCGACGCGATCTGGGTGCCCAGCCACGCGCCCTGCAGGTGCACGTCGATGACGGAGCGGAAATCGGCGAGCGACATCTTGCGCAGCGTCGCGTCGCGGGTGATGCCGGCGTTGTTGACCCACACGTCCATCGCGCCGAACGCGTCGATCGCCGTCTTTCCGAGGTTCTGCATCTGATCCGGATCGGTGACGTCGCAGGCGACGGCGACGGCCTGGAAGCCGTCGGCCTCCAGCTTTCCGGCGGCGGCCTTGACGTTCTCGGCGTGCATGTCGCCGAGGACGACCGACGCGCCCTCACTCGCGAACTTCCGGGCCATCTCGAAACCGATGCCCTGGGCCGCGCCCGTGACGACGGCGACCCGTCCCTCGAGAAGTGCCATTGATTCTTCCTTCCTCAGTTGTACGAACGCAGCAGCCCGCGGCTGATGATCTGCTTCTGAATGTCGCTGGTGCCCTCGCCGATGAGGAGGAACGGTGCCTCCCGCATGAGGCGTTCGATCTCGTATTCCTTGGAATAGCCGTAGCCGCCGTGGATCCGGAAGCTGTCCTGCGTCACCTCGGAGCAGAACTCGCTCGCGAGGTACTTGGCCATCCCGGCCGCGACGTCGTTGCGTTCCCCGGAGTCCTTGAGCCGCGCCGCATTCACCATCATCAGGTGTGCTGCCTCGACCTTGGTCGCCATCTCCGCGATCCGGAAGGCGATCGCCTGGTGTTCGGCGATCGGCGAACCGAACGTCTCCCGCGTCTTCGCATATTTCACGCCGAGTTCGAATGCGCGCTGGGCGATCCCGCACGCGCGGGCGGCGACGTTGACGCGGCCGACCTCGACGCCGTCCATCATCTGCCGGAAGCCGCGGCCCGGGTCGCCGCCGAGGATCGTGTCTGCCGCGGCCTGGTAGCCGCTGAACACCATCTCGGTGGTGTCGATGCCCTTGTAGCCCATCTTGTCGATCTTCCCGGGGATCGTGAGCCCGGGTAGCACCTCGCCGAACCCGGCGGGCTTCTCGATGAGGAACGCGGTGAGGTTGTCGTGGGGCTTCGCCGCACCCTCCTCGGTGCGGACCAGCACCGCCACCAGCGTCGACGACCCGCCGTTGGTCAGCCACATCTTCTGGCCGTCGATCACGTAGTTGCCGTCCGCTGCCCGGGCCGCCTTGGTCCGGATGGCGGCGACGTCGGAACCCAGTTCGGGCTCGGACATCGAGAACGCGCCGCGCAGTTCACCCGTCGCCATGCGTGGCAGGTAGTGGGCCTTCTGTTCGGGTGTGCCGTGACTCGCGATCATGTGCGCGACGATGAAATGGGTGTTGATCACCCCGGACACGCTCATCCATCCCCGCGCGATCTCCTCGACGCACAGTGCGTAGGTGAGGAGGGATTCCCCGATGCCGCCGTACTCCTCGGGGATCGTGAGCCCGAACAGGCCCATCTCCTTCATCTGCTCGACGATGGCCGTCGGGTACGTGTCGGAATGTTCGAGCTCCTGCGCCTGCGGAATGATCGCCTTGTCCACGAACTCTCGCACTGCCGAGACGATCTCGCCCTGGGTGTCCGTGAGCCCGGCGGTCTGCGCCAGTCGTGTCATTGTTCCACCTGTCCCGTGTTCATCATTTCTCCGTACTCTGCTCGGCGTGCACGTCGTTCAGGCGGTCGCGCAATGCGGACCGCAGGACCGCACCCCGTGGGGACAGGGGCAACTCGTCGACGAAGACCACCTCACGCACCTTCTTGTACGGCGGCACCGTGGCCGCCACGAACTCGATCAGTTCCTCGGCGGTGATGCGCGCCGTGGTTTCTGCCACCACGAATGCGACGGGCATCTCCCCGACCCCGAGAACGGAGCGGCCGACCACCACGACGTCGAGAATGCCTCGTCGTGACAGCAACAGCTGTTCCAATTCGTGCGGATCGACGGTGTAGCCCTTGTAGAGGAGTGCGTCCTCGGGTCTGCCAACCATGTCGAATATCGAGTTCCATCTCGCCGGGAAATTTCATTGTTCGTGAATATGCCCGGACAATTCCTCCGGACACTGACACCTATTGAAGTGCCTCGGACCGCCGTGGTCAAAGACGCTGTAGGAAACCGACAGTTTCCCTCTTCCTATGGGTCGTAAATGCCGTCTGCGCTGCGCGTTCTCGTTCGTGGCACTCGCTTGACAGCGAGGCCGGGTTGCTGGATATTCACCTTCATGGCTGAACGCGAAGTGAGTGACGAAGACTTCAAGGACATTCTCGCGCAGACGAGAACCTTTATTCAGAAGGAAGTAATTCCCAGGGAAAATGAAATCGCGGAAAAGGACCTGATTCCGGACGACATTCGCCGCAAGGCGGCGGAGATGGGTCTGTTCGGGTACGCCATCCCGCAGCAGTGGGGCGGGCTCGGACTCGACCTCACGCAGGACGTGGAACTGGCCATGGAGTTCGGGTACACGAGCCTGGCGTTGCGGTCGATGTTCGGCACCAACAACGGGATCGCGGGCCAGGTGCTGGTGAATTTCGGTACGGACGAACAGAAGTCGGAATGGCTCGAGCGCATCGCGTCCGGTGACGTGGTCGCGTCGTTCGCGCTGACCGAGCCGGAGGCCGGGTCGAACCCGGCGGGCCTGACCACCCGCGCCGTCCTGAAGGACGGCAAGTGGACGATCAACGGCACCAAGCGGTTCATCACCAACGCGCCGTTGGCCGATCTGTTCGTGGTCTTCGCCCGCACCCGTCCCGCCGACGAGACCGGCACCGGCATCGCGGTGTTCCTCGTCCCCGCCGACACCGCCGGCGTCGTGGTCGGGCCGAAGGACAAGAAGATGGGCCAGGAGGGTGCCTGGACCGCGGAGGTCGCGTTCGACGACGTGAGCGTCCCCGAATCGGCCCTGGTCGGCGGCAGTGAGGAGGCCGGTTACCGTGCCGCCATGACGTCGCTCGCTCGTGGTCGCGTGCACATCGCCGCCCTCGCCGTCGGTAGCGCTCAGCGGGCGCTGGACGAGTCCGTCGCCTTCGCGGCGGTCACGAAGCAGGGCGGCACCCCGATCGGTGACTTCCAGTTGGTGCAGGCGATGCTCGCCGACCAGCAGGTGGGGGTGTCCGCGGGCCGCGCGCTGGTGCGGGACGCGGCGCAGAAGTACGTCAGCGGTGAGGATCGTCGTATCTCCCCGTCCGTGGCGAAGCTGTACTGCACGGAGATGGCCGGCAAGGTCGCCGACCTCGCGGTGCAGGTCCACGGCGGCACCGGATACATGAGAGACGTTCCGGTGGAACGGATCTACCGTGAGGTCCGCCTGCTGCGCCTGTACGAGGGCACCAGCGAGATCCAGCGTCTGATCATCGGCGGCGGCCTCGTCCGCGAAGCGAAGAAAGCGCTCTGAGCCCATGTACGAAGCAGTGATCTGTGAACCCGTCCGCACCCCAGTCGGGGGATTCGGCGGCATGTACCGCGACATCCCCGTCACCACCCTCGCATCGACGGTGTTGAAGGGCCTGATCGAACGGACGTCGATCACGTCCGACGACATCGACGACGTCATCTTCGGTCAGGGCTACGCCAACGGCGAGGCTGCGGCCATCGGCCGGATCGCTGCGCTCGACGCCGGCCTCGACGTCACCGTGCCCGGCATCCAGCTCGACCGCCGCTGTGGCTCCGGGCTGCAGGCCGTGATCTACGCGGCCATGCAGGTGCAGACCGGAATGAGCGATCTGGTGATCGCGGGCGGCGCCGAGTCGATGAGCCAGACCGAGTTCTACAGCACCGGAATGCGCTGGGGCGTCAAGGGTGCGTCGGTGGAATTCCACGATCGCTTGGCCAAGCCCCGCACCAACTCCGGCGGCGTCAACTTCCCCGTCGAGGGCGGCATGATCGAAACCGCGGAGAACCTGCGCCGCGAGTACTCGATCAGCCGCGAGGAGCAGGACGCGTACGCCGCCGAATCCCACGCGCGTGCGATCCGCGCCCAGGACGGTGGCCTGTTCGACCCCGAGACGATCCCGGTGACGGTGCCGGGCAAACGCGGTAAGCCCGACGTCGTCGTCACCACCGACGAGCACCCGCGCCGCGATGTCACGGCCGAGTCGTTGTCGGCGTTGCGGCCCATCCGGTCACGCGTCGACCCGGAGGCGACCGTGACCGCCGGCAACGCCTGTGGTCAGAACGACGCGGCCGCCGCCGCGATCGTGACCACCCCCGAGAACGCGGAACGTCTTGGCCTGCGCCCGTTCGCCCGGCTCGTCAGCTGGGGCGTCGCCGGAGTAGAGCCGAACCGCATGGGCATCGGCCCGGTCCCCGCCGTCGACAAGGCCCTCACCCGGGCGAAGCTCACCCTCAACGACATCGATCTCCTCGAGATCAACGAGGCGTTCGCAGCGCAGGTGCTGGCGTGCGCGCGGGAGTGGAAGTTCGACGAGTCCGACATGCGAGACCGGTTCAACGTCAACGGATCCGGCATCTCCCTCGGCCACCCCGTCGGCGCCACCGGTGGTCGTATCCTGGCCAATCTGCTTCGTGAACTGGACCGCCGCCAGGCCCGCTACGGCATCGAGACGATGTGCATCGGCGGTGGGCAGGGCATCGCGGCCGTGTTCGAGAACGTCAACATCTAGCCGTTCCACTTCCGCCCGGTACCGGGCCGACCCGAAAAGAGTGTCATGCGCGTATTCCAGGGAATCGACGACGTCGAAACCGCAGTCGGCGAACATCTCGGCCACAGCGACTGGCTCGAGATCACGCAGGAACGCGTGAACGGGTTCGCCGATGCCACCGAAGACCACCAGTGGATCCACGTCGATCCCGAGCGTGCCGCCCAGGGCCCGTTCGGGGCCCCCATCGCCCACGGTTACCTCACGCTGTCGTTGCTGCCGAAACTTGGCGCCGAACTCATGCGCATCGACGGCGTGAAGCTGGTGATCAACTACGGCCTCAACAAGGTTCGCTTCCCCCAGCCGGTGAAGGTCGGGGCGAAGGTGCGGGCCGGCGGTGAGATCGTGTCGTTCGAGCGCACCAACCAGGGCGCGCAACTGGTCGTCAAATACACCATCGAGATCCAGGGTGAGGACAAGCCGGCGTGCGTCGCCGAGACCGTCCGCGTCCTGGTCTCCTGAAACGAGGAACAACATGCGTAGAGCAGCACTGGTCGCCCCCGTCCGCACCGCGGTCGGCCGTTTCGGCGGAGCACTGCGCGACGTCCCGGCAGAGACGTTGGCCGCCAACGTGATCAAAGAGACCGTGGCACGGTCTGGGATCGACCCGATCCTCATCGAAGACGTCGTGATGGGCCAGTCGTACGCCAACTCTGAGGCCCCGTGCATCGGACGGTGGGCGGCCCTCGAGGCGGGACTGCCGATCCGCGTCGCCGGACTGCAGACCGACCGCCGCTGCGGCACGGGCCTGCAGGCCCTCGTGACCGCGTCGATGATGGTGCAGACCGGCGCGGCCGACGTCGTGCTCGCCGGCGGCGTCGAGTCGATGAGCAACATCGAGCACTACACCACCGGTGCCCGCTGGGGCACCCGCGCCGGATCGCTGAACCTCTACGACCGCCTCGACCGCGGGCGGGAACGCTCCCAGCCGGAATGGCGGTTCGGGAAGATCAGCGGAATGATCGAGACCGCCGAGAACGTCGCGGCACGGTGCGGAATCGGCCGTGAGGAGTCGGACGCGTTCGCAGCCGAGAGCCACGCGAAGGCCCACGCAGCCTGGGAGGTAGGCAAGTTCGACGACGAGGTGATCGAGGTGAAGATCACCGACCGGAAGGGCAACGTCTCCGTCGTCTCCCGGGACGAGGGCATCCGCCCCGAAACCACGCCCGAGACCCTGGCACGCCTGCGGAGTGCTCTCAAAGACGGCGTCGTCACCGCGGGCAACGCGAGTCAGCAGAACGATGCGGCGTCGTCGATGCTCGTCGTCGCCGAGGATCAACTCGACGAACTCGGGCTCGAGCCGTTGGGCGTCCTCACCGGGTGGGCCGCAGCCGGGTGCGAACCCGCACTGATGGGCCTCGGACCGGTCGCGGCGGCGTCGAAGCTGTTCCAGAGGACGGGCGCGAGCTTCGACGACTTCACGCTGATCGAGCTGAACGAGGCTTTCGCGTGCCAGGTGCTCGGCGTCCTGAAGGAGTGGGGTTTCGAGGATCGGGACCGCCTCAACGTCAACGGGTCCGGGATCTCGCTCGGACACCCGATCGGCGCGACCGGAGCGCGAATGACGACCACCGCGCTGCATGAATTGCGGCGACGGGGCGGCGGCAAGGCGCTTCTCACGATGTGCATCGGTGGAGGGCAGGGAATGGCCGCCATCGTCGAAGGTGCCTAACTCCGACTGATGCGCGCGTCCGCCGGCTCCGACATCGGGGTCGGCGGACGCGACATCACGTGATTGACGAGGAGTGCGACGAAGACGACCGCGCACCCGATGGCACCCACTGCGAGAGCGAGCCGGATTCCGTTTTCGGTGGGAAGTAGGTCCGGTGCCAGGTTCGCGGCGAGCACCGCACCTGCGAGGGCGCTGCCGAACGAACCGCCGACGGTGCGCAGCACCTGGTTGAAGCTCACGGCGCTGCCGAGTTCGGTGTCGGCGACGCTGCGGGCGATCAGGGCAGGCATTGCCTCGTAGGCCAAGAGGGAACGTCAAGTCGCCGATCTGATCGCCGAAGGCCTGACCAATCAGGCATCGCCGACCGCCTGGTGATCTCACCCCGCACCGCGCATGGCCATGTGGAGCACATCCTGGCCAAACTGGGCTTCACCTCCCGGACCCAGGTCGCGGCCTGGGTCGTGGAGCGGGCGCACGATTAGGCGCACGGGAGAGCGGGAACAATTTACACCATCCGATTACCGCTCGAAATTGGTTCGAGCGGGCTCCGGCAACGACGACGGCCGCCTTGCCGATGCCGCTACGGAAAGTCTGGTGGTGTCACCAGGTCCTGCAGGGAGTCTCCAAGGAAGCGGGCGATGGACGACCGCAAGGCGCTGGAGGTCCTCGTTCGCCCGTGACGGTCTGGCCGCGTTCCTGCCGTCCGCTGCGGAAGGCCCGGTGCGCTTGCGCGCAGCGCGCACACGATCCACCTGTCCGAATCTCGCTCGCCGGACGGACGGTGCGGCTTACGATTGAGATTCAAGCCCTGCGGCTCATTCCCTCTGATCGCGTGCCCAGCCGAGTACATCCCACGGAATCCGACAGCCGGTCTCGCCAAGAGAGCGAGTAGCCGGTGCGTCGAGTATCGGAGGGATGCAATGAGTGCAACACCCACTTTGAAGAAGGCGCTGAGCCAGCGGCAGCTGACGATGATTGCGATCGGCGGGGTGATCGGCGCAGGCCTGTTCGTCGGCTCGGGTGTCGTCATCGGCGACACCGGGCCGGGGGCGTTCATTACCTATGCGCTTGCCGGGGTCCTGATCATCATGGTCATGCGGATGCTGGCCGAGATGGCGGTGGCCAACCCGTCGACCGGATCGTTCGCCGATTATGCCCGCGCCGCGTTGGGCAACTGGGCCGGCTTCTCCGTCGGCTGGTTGTACTGGTACTTCTGGGTGATCGTCGTCGGCTTCGAGGCGATCGCCGGCGCGACGATCATCCAGTACTGGATCGACATCCCGTTGTGGTTGTCGGCATTGGTTCTGATGATTCTGATGACGGCGACGAATCTGTTCTCGGTGTCGTCGTTCGGTGAGTTCGAATTCTGGTTCGCCGGGATCAAGGTGGCCGCGATCGTGGTGTTCATCGGGCTGGGCACACTGTTCGTTCTCGGGGTGTGGCCGAACAAATCGCTCGACTTCTCGAACCTGTGGAGCCATGACGGGTTCCTGCCGTTCGGCGCCATGGCCATCACCGTCGGTGTGGTCACGGTGATCTTCTCCATGGTCGGCGCCGAAATCGCGACGATCGCCGCTGCGGAATCGGCGGACCCGGAGCGGGCGGTGACCAAGGCCGCGAACTCGGTGATCGTGCGGATCGCCGTGTTCTTCGTCGGCTCCACGTTCCTGCTGGCGACGATCCTGCCGTGGAACGACGAGGATGCGGCCGCGTCCCCGTTCGTCGCCGCGTTCACCGAAATGGGGATCCCGTACGCCGACCACATCATGAACGCCGTGGTGTTGACGGCGGTGCTGAGCTGTCTCAACTCGGGCATGTACACCGCCTCACGCATGTTGTTCGTGCTCGCTGCGCGCCGGGAGGCGCCCGCGCAGCTGGTCAGGGTGACCCGGCGCGGGGTTCCTGCTACCGCGATACTCGCGTCCTCGGTCGTCGGTTTTCTGTGCGTCATCGCCGCGGCAGTCTCACCGGACACCGTCTTCGTCTTCCTGCTGAACTCCAGCGGTGCGGTCATCCTGTTCGTCTACCTGCTCATTGCCGTCTCCCAGATCGTCCTGCGGTACCGCACCCCGGACTCGGAGCTTCGGGTCAAGATGTGGCTGTTCCCGGTGTTGTCGATCATCACCGCGGGCGCGATCGTGGCGATCCTGGTGCAGATGTATCTGCAAGACGATGTGCGGTCGCAACTGGTGCTGAGCCTGTTGTCATGGGCCGTCGTCATCGTGTTGTTCCTCGCCAACAAGTGGTTCGTGGGCCGGCGGCCCGTCGTGGAAGGGGTCGCGGCGACCACACGACCGCACCGCGTCCTGGTGCTCGCGAACCAGACCGTCCAGTCCAAGGAAATGCTCGACGAGCTTCGTCGCATCGACGCGGATCGGGATGCCACCTACTTCGTGGTCGTGCCTGCCAGCCCGATCGAGACCGGAACCGCCGCCACCCACGGTCCACTCGACGTCGCGGAAGCGACCCGAGAGGTCGCACAGCGGCGGTTGGACGACACGCTGGCGACACTCCGCGCGGAGAACCTCGAAGCCGACGGCGAGTTGGGCGACTACCGGCCGCTGCGGGCGCTGGCCGCCGCCGTCGACTCGTTCCGTCCGGATCAGATCGTCATCTCGACACTGCCACCCGAAGAGTCGGTGTGGCACCGCTTCGACGTCGTGGACCGCGCCCGCGCCGAGCACAGTGTGCCGGTGACGCACGTCGTCGTCACCCCGGTCGCCGCAGGGAGAGCCCCCCGATGACGATCATCGCCGGCTTCAGCTCGAGCCGTCAGGGGACCGCACCCCTCAACCTGGCGGTGCAGATATCACGCTGGACCGGCGACAAGGTTGTGGCCGCGGCGATCGTGGAACGGCCGTGGCCGGCGAAGGACGACCCCATCGAACGCGAATATCTGGGCTACGTCACCGAGCAGGCTTCGCACGCGCTGGACAGGGTGGTCGGCCAGCTGCCCGGGGGCCCGGACATTCCCCGCGTCGTCCACCAATCCGATTCCATTCCAACAGGGTTGATCGAACTCGTCACCGCCCACGACGCGCGTCTCGTGGTTGTCGGGTCGTCGTCGTCCGGGCTGCTGGGCAGGGTGACGCTGGGCAGCGTCACCGAACGGCTGGTCCATACCGCGGCGGTGCCCGTCGCGATCGCTCCGCGCGGCTACCCGCCGGCGCCGGAGTCGATCCGCCGGATCACCGTCGCGTATGGAGGCGAGGCCGATGTCAACGGCCTCGTTGCTGCCACCGCCGAGCTGGCCAGGCAGTGGCCGGTGCAATTGCGGATCGTGTCGTTCACGGTGCGGCCGATGACGATGTTCGGCGGCGCGATCGAGCGATCGACGGAGGACCTCGTCGTCCAACAATGGGCTCGCCGGACGCGCGCCGATATCATCAAGCAGCTCAACGCAGTTCGCGCCCGAATTCCGGTTCCCGACGTGGACGTCGTGGTCGGCAGCGGCCACGACTGGCGCGAAGCGGTGGAGGCCGTCTCCTGGGAAGCCGGCGACATGCTGGCGCTGGGTTCGGGCGCGGCCGGACCCGCGGCCCACGTATTCCTCGGCTCGGCCGCCTCGAAGATCCTGCGTCACGCTCCGGTGCCCGTGCTGATCGTTCCCAGAAACAAGGTGACGGCCTAGGCGTCGTTCGTGCCCATCCGGGAGAAAACATGCCGTGAAACGACTATCCCGCTCGTTCATGGGTACTACTTCCGTACCAATCCGTGTCGCAGGGGAGGGACCATGACAGCCGAGAACGAGGGTCACCGCACCGACGTCGACAAGGCGTTGCTCGGGCACACCACCTATCGCAGCCTCGGCGAACAGCATCTCTCACCCGCCGAGGAGCGATTCGAGAAGGGCCGCCGCACGATAGGGCTGTTTCTCGCACCACTGATCACGATCGCGTTCCTCGCCCTGCCGATCGACATACCGCCCAACCAGCAGACGTTGGCCGGCGTGCTGCTCGGCGTCATCGTGCTGTGGGTGACCGAGGCGGTGCCGATCCCGATCGGCGGGCTGCTCGGGGTGGCGATCGTGGTGTTTCTTGGCGTGGCGCCGGCCGACGAGGTCCTCGCCGCGTTCGGGTCGTCGACGATCTTCACGTTCATCGGAGCGTTCATCCTCGCCCAGGCGATGCTCAAACACGGCGTCGCACGGCGGTTCGCGTTTCGGATCCTGACCCTGCCGCGTGTCGGCCAGTCCACCACCGGAGTGATCGTCGCGTTCGGCGCGATCACGTGCGGGCTCTCGGCGTTCGTATCCAACACCGCGACCGTGGCCATGCTGCTGCCCACCGCCCTGGGCATCCTCGGCGTCATCGCGAAACTCATGCAGCGCCGCGGCGTCGTCGCAGCGGACTTCGACCCGTTGCGTCTCCGGGTGGGTGCCGCGATCATGCTGATGCTCGCGTACAGCGCAAGCGTGGGCGGCCTGCTGACCCCGGTCGGGAGCCCACCCAACCTCATCGGACGCGGGCTCATCGAAGAGGCCACGGGGGAGCGGATCAGCTTCGGGCAGTGGATGGTGATGGCCATCCCGATCTGCCTGCTGATGTTCATCGCGCTCGCCATCATCCTGCTGCGCCTCAACAAGCCGGAGATTCGGCGGATCGAGGGCGTCGCCGATTACCTGGCGGAACAGCGCGCGGAAATGGGTCCGCTGTCGCGTGCCGAGAAGAACACCCTCATCGCGTTCGGAGTCACGGTGACGCTGTGGATTCTGCCCGGTGTCGTCGCGGTGATCGCCGGCAACGACTCGGACCTCTACGGCACGATCAGCGACCGACTCGACGAGGGCATGGTCGCGGTCTTCGGGGCGGCGTTGCTCTACCTTCTGCCGACCGATTGGGAGAATCGGGAGTTCACGCTGACCTGGCGGGACGCAGCGAAGATCGACTGGGGCACGATCGTGCTGTTCGGCAGCGGCATCATCTTCGGCGCACTGCTCGCCGACACCGGACTCGCCGAGACGATCGGCACCTCCGTCGCGGACTCGCTGGGCCTGACGAGCGTCGTCGCCATCACCGTCTTCGCGGTGCTGCTGGCCATCGCCGTGTCGGAGACGACGAGTAACACGGCGTCGGCGGCGGTCGTGGTGCCGATCGTGATCCCGGTGGCGTTGGCGGCCGGGGTCAACCCCTTCGTGCCTGCGCTCGCGGCCACGTTCGCCGCATCGTTCGGCTTCATGCTGCCGGTCTCGACGCCGCAGAACGCCGTGGTCTACGGCTCCGGAGCAGTCCGGATCACCACGATGATCCGAAGCGGAATCACCTTCGACATCGTCGGTGCAATTCTGATCATCGTCTTCCTGCCCTTGATGATCGGAGTGGTCGGCCTCGGCGGTGGGTGATCAGCCGGTACGGACTCCCAGTACCCGAAGGGCCAGTTCCTCGATTTCGTCTCGGTACCGCGGTCGGGTGTGCAGGTGCCGCAACCGCGAAAGGTCGTTGACCAACCCGATCGCGGCGAGCACCGTAGTCCGGGTTTCGTGGGTGTCGGTGCCGAGGAGATGTACCCACTCGTCGATGTACTCGCGTTGAGCCGTGCGTGACTGCGACTGTGCCTCTTCGGGTAAATTCGTCGACTCCTCGATGAGGATGCCGATGGCACTGTCGGGTGCCGACACGGCCGAGGCGTACGAGTGCACCACCAGAGCGAGCGCGTCCTCGCGGGAGCGCGCACCGGCAAGCGCCTGGACCAACCCCATCCGCAGGGACTCGGTGCCTCGGACGAGGATCGCCTGGAGCACCTCGGCCTTGCCGGAGAAGTAGGTGTAGATGCTCGAACTCGCCATCCCCGCGGCGGCGCCGATGTCGTCCATCGTCACCGACTGGTAGCCGCGCCGCCTGAACAGGGAGATGGCGGCGGTCAACAGGGTTTCACGACGGGAAGCGTGAGCGAAGCCGGAGACGTATGCCTCCTCGGCAGGTATCTCCTCGGCGTGCCGGATCGGAGCGCTCCGCAGCCGTTCGCACAGCTCCAGCAGCAGGCTCTCCAAGCGTTTGCGCGGCAAGGTCGTTCGGTGCCGGGCGGGACTGAGGGCGACGCTCGACATGGCCCAGGCCAGCAAGTCGGCGTCCGCAGTGGTGAGGTCGGGGCGTTCGGAGCGGAGGGCGTCGGCGATGCGTGCCGGGACCGACTGAACGGCCGTCCGCACCTCGGCCCGGCGTTCGGGAGCGAGGTGGCGGGCTTCCTGGTCGAAGAGGACCGCGCGGAATTCGTTGTCGAGGCAGTAGCGGAACAGGGCCAGACAGTTCGAGGCCGAGTCCTCGGGGTCGACGTCGTCGAGGGTGGCCGTGATCGACGAGACGGCATTGAGTATCGCCTGTGCCAGAAGGTCCTGCTTGTTCGGGAAATGGCGGTACAGCGCCCCCGCGGTGATTCCCACCGCGGAGGCGATGTCCTCCATGTTCACCCCGTGGTAGCCGCGTCGCCCGAATTGCTCTCGGGCCACCGTGATGATCTGCGCTTTACGGTTGCGCGGCCGCGGTGTCTTCTTGGCGGACGGCTCGACAGCAGGTGTGTCGTCCGATGTGTCGATCGTCATTGCAGCCTCGGGGTGTCAGTGCGCGGTGCGGTCGGCCAGGTCGGAGAACCGCCGGCGGAGTTCTCTCTTGAGTATCTTGCCAGCCGGCGAGACCGGCATCTGCTCCACGATCGTGATGCTCCGTGGCGACTTGTACCCGGCGATCAGTTTCTTGGAGTGGGCTCGCACGTCGTCGCAGGTCAGTGACGTGCCAGGTTTCATCACCAGAAACGCGTGCACCCGCTCGCCGAACCGATCGTCGGGAACACCGATCACCGCACACTGCACCACATCGGGATGAGAGGCGAGAGCATTCTCGACTTCGGTCGAGTACACGTTCTCTCCCCCGGAAATGATCATGTCCTTCAGTCGGTCCACCACGAACAGGTAGCCGTCCTCGTCCATGTAGCCGCCGTCGCCGGTGTACAGCCAGCCGTCGCGCAGCGCCGCCGCGGTCTCTTCCGGTCGATTCCAGTAACCGGTCATGATGTTGCCGCCGCGGGCAATGATCTCGCCGACGTCGCCGCGGGGGAGTTCGTTGCCACGGTCGTCGACAACCCGCACCTCGACGTGACCCATCGGCCGACCGGCCGAATTGAGCCGGGTGGCCGCGTGGTGGTCGTCGGCGCTGAGCGAGGTGAGTCCGGGGCCGGCCTCGGTCATCCCGTAACCCTGCACGAAATCAGCTTTCGGGAAGGCGCGCTGGGCCTGGCGTAGCAGGGTCTCGGAGATCGGGGACGCGCCGTACTGAATTGCGGTGATGCTGGACAGGTCGCGGATCTCGCGCTCCGGGTGGCGCAGCAACATCTGGATCATGGTCGGTACCAACAGCATCGAGTTGATCCGCTGCTCTTCGATCAGTCGCAGCGCCGCGGCCGGTTCGAACGACGGCAACATCACCAGGATGCCACCGGCGATGTTCTGGCCGTTCCAGCTGGCCAGTGCAGCGAGGTGGAACATGGGTGCGGACAGCAGGGCGCGGCCGCCTGCGACGGCGGTGTGGTTGGCGGCCAGCGACCCGAGGCTCGCGGTCATCAGGTTGAGGTGGGTGAGCATGACGCCTTTGGGGCGGCCGCTGGTACCACCGGTATAGAAAATCCCTGCCAGGGTGTCTCCGCCCACGCGCAGGTCTTCGACGGGTTCCGCGGTGGCGACCAGGTCTTCGTAACGGAGAAGCCCGTCCGGCGTCTGTTGGTCGCCGCAGTGCACCACTGCTCGCAGCGACGGGAAGAATGTGCGAATCTCGTCCAGCAGCGGTACGAAGGTGTCGTCGACCAGCAGTACCGCCGTCTGTGAGTCTTCGAGGGCGAACGCGATCTCGGCGGCGCTCCAGCGAGTGTTGAGCGGGTTGACCACGCCGCCTATCCACCAGGTGGCGAAGAAGTACTCGTGGTACCGGTCGGAATTGAGCGACAGCATGCCGACGCGGTCGCCGACCCCCACACCGAGACCGAGCAGAGCGCCCGCGAGGCGGGCGACCCTGTCTCCGGTCTCGCTGCTGGTGTGGATGCGGTCCCCGCACACGGTCATGGGCTGGTTCGGGCGTTGCTGCACCGCGCGATGCAGTGACTGAGTCAAGTACATGGGGACCCCTCCTGTCGGGGATGGTTAGCGGCTGCCGCCGTCGCAAACCAGGCACTGGCCGCTGACGTAGTCGGTCTCGGGCAGGCACAGGGCGAACACTGCGCCCGCTGCCTCGTCGGGACGGCCGGCCCGGCCCAGCGGGATGGACCGCTCGGCTGCAGCGAGCAGCTGCGGGTTGACGCCGACCTTGATCTCCCGGCCTTCGACGTCGATGGTGGCGTTGCCGTCCGCCGACGCCTCCGTCAGGCGGGTGTTGATCAGGCCGTAGGCGACCGCGTTGACATTCACCCGGTAGCGGCCCCACTCGCGGGCGAGGGTCTTGGTCAGTCCGATGATGCCGGCCTTGGCGGCGGCGTAGTTGGACTGGCCGGCGTTGCCGACGACACCGGCGTTGGAGGAGATGTTGACGACCTTGCGGTGGTAGTCGGTCGGGTTCGCCTTGATGTACGGCTGCGCCGCGCGCAGGATCTGGAACGGTGCCTTCAGGTGCAGATCCAGGATGGTGTCCCACTGCTCGTCGGTCATCTTCTGGATGACGTTGTCCCAGGTGAAGCCGGCATTGTTGACGATGATGTCGAGGCCGCCGAAGGTGTCGACGGCGGTGGCGACGAAGCGGTCCGCGAAGCCTTCCTCGGTGACGGAACCGATACTGGCGACGGCCTTACCGCCGGCTGCGACAATCTCCTCGACCGTCTCCTTGGCCGGGCCCGGGTCGAGGTCGTTGACGACGACGCTGGCGCCCTCGGCCGCAAACTTCATGGCGATGGCACGGCCGATGCCGCGGCCGGATCCGGTGACGATGGCTGTCCTGTTGTCGAGCTTGCCCATGAGCGGGACTTCCTTTCGGTGGTGTGGCGAAGGTCAGGCGGCGACGACGGCGTCGCCGCGGAGGGTGACCGTTCCGTCGGCCAGGGTGACGGTGAGGTCCAGATGGGCCAGGCCGTCCTCGACCTTGGTCACGGTTCCGGTGCACGTCGGCTTCGCGTGCAGCGGGGTGATGGCGGCGAATCGTACACCGTAGGAGCAGAGTCGTTCCTGGGGAACGTAATTGGTCAGCAGTCGGCCGAGGTAGGCCATCGACAGCATGCCGTGGGCGAACACGTCGTCCATGCCACCGGAGCGCGCGACGTCGAGATCGATGTGCATCGGATTGTGGTCACCGGAGGCGCCGGCGTAGAGCGCGAGCGTGGTGCGTCTGATGCCGGCGAGCTGCAATTCCGGGAGGGAGTCGCCTGTTTTCATTTTTCCGCCTTCGGGTTCCGGACGACGAGGGTGTTGGTGAGGCGGGCGATCGGCTCACCGTCGCGGGTGACGTCGACCGTTCGGACGAGGAAGTCCAACGCTCCGTTCTTCTTCGAGTACACGTCGGTGACGGTGCCGTTGTAGGCCAGCGTGTCGCCGGCGTAGGCCGGCGAGTGGTATTTGAACGCCTGCTCGCCGTGCAGCACGTACCGCATGTCGATCCCGAGTTCGCGGATGAGGGCGAACGGGTCCGGCTTCTCCATGTCCAGGCAGAACAGGAAGGTCGGCGGCACGAGTACATCGCGGTGCCCGGCCGCCTTGGCGGCCTCGGTGTCGAAGTAGATCGAGTTGGTCTCGCCGATGGCCTGCGCGAAGAAGCGCAGACGTCCGCGCTCGACGACGACTTCGTGACCGGGGATCACCTTGCCGATGACGGCCGGATCGAGTGCCACGTCAGCCCACCTTCTTGAAGATGCTGACCACACACGCGCCGCCGAGCCCCAAGTTGTGCTGTAGGGCGATCCGCGCGCCCTCCACCTGACGCGCCCCCGCCTGACCGCGAAGTTGCCACACGAGTTCGGCGCACTGGGCCAGTCCGGTGGCGCCGAGCGGGTGCCCCTTGGAGAGCAGACCACCCGACGGGTTGGTGACCACCCGGCCGCCGTAGGTGTTGTCGCCGTCGAGGATGAACTTCTCGGCGGTGCCCTCGGGGGTCAGACCCAGTCCCTCGTAGGTGATGAGCTCGTTGGCGGAGAAGCAGTCGTGCAGTTCGACGACCTGTACGTCCTCGGGGCCGATGCCCGCGGCCTCGTAGACCTGGGCGGCGGCCGCTGCGGTCATGTCGTAGCCGACCACCTTCATCATGTCCCGGTCCTCGAACGTGCTGGCGGTGTCGGTCGTGAGGGCCTGCGCCTCGATCACCACGTCCGCCGCCAGCCCGTGCTTGCGGGCGAACTCTTCGCTGCACACCACTGCCGCTGCGGCGCCGCAGGTCGGTGGGCAGCACTGGTATCTGGTCAAGGGGCCGAAGATGTGCGGCGACTCGAGCACCTGCTCCTCCGTGAGCAGGTCGCGGAAGACGGCATTGGGGTTGTTGGCCGCGTGCTTGCGGGCCTTGACCGAGATCTTCGCGAACGTCTCCGGCTTCGTGCCGTACTTCTGCATGTGGGAAACGCCCGCGCCGCCGAACAGCTGGGCCGCGTGCGGGGACGTCTCGTCGACGCCCTGAATCTCCGTCATCAGGTCGTCGAATCGGAACATCGGCGCCGGGCGGTCGTCCCAGACCCGCTTGAGCGCACCGGGTTTCATCTGCTCGAACCCGACGGCCAGAGCGCACTCGACGGCACCACTGGCGACGGCCTGGCGGGCCAGGTACAGCGCCGACGAGCCGGTGGCGCAGTTGTTGTTGACGTTGAAGACGGGGATTCCGGTCAGCCCGAGTCCGTACAGAGCGGCCTGACCGGCCGTGGAGTCGCCGTACACGTACCCCGCGTAGGCCTGCTGAACGAGGGAGTACTCGATCCCGGCATCACGCAATGCTGCGCGGGCAGCCGTCTCGCCCATGACGTTGTAGTTCTCGCTCTTGCCGGGCTTGGTGAACGGGATCATCCCGACTCCGGCGACGTGGACCTTGCGAGTCATATCTGACCCCTCTCTGATCGAATCAATATTTACTTAACACGACCGGGCGGATTCTGTCCACCACGCTCTCCCCGCCGTCTTGCAGCTGATTTCCTAGCTCAAAGGCGTGATCGCGAGAAGTGTTCGACGTCTTTCAGTGAACTATTGCCCTTTGATGCCGGATGATGATTTACTTTTTCGAACCGGGGTGGTTCGCGTCACAGTTCGCTCCGAGTCCCCGCGTCTCCGCGCCGCGCAGCCGTCGCCATTGCCCGAAAGGATCGATGAGAATGACATCGAGCAAGCAGGACGTTCCCCCCGTTGTGTCACCCGAAGTAGGAGGGGAGTCCCGCGTGCGGGCCTGGGGCCTCACCGGAATTCTGGTGCTGTTGGTCGTCGTCAACTGGGCCGACAAGGCCGTCTTCGGGCTGGTTGCCCAGCCGCTGGCCACAGAGTTCGGTCTGACCTCCGCCCAGATCGGGCTCGTAGGCAGTGCATTTTTCCTGGCATTCACCGTTGGCGGCTTCTTTGCCGGGGTGTTGCACAAGTGGATGTCGTTGCGCTGGCTGCTACTGCTGTTGTGCCTGGCCTGGGCGGCGTCGATGGTGCCGCTGGTGGTCGTTGCCGGCTTCACGATGCTGTTGATCAGCCGGATGGCGCTGGGATTCTTCGAGGGGCCGTCGGGGGCGCTGATCCATACCGGCGCCTACTCCTGGCATCCCGTAGAGAAGCGTGGGCTGCCCGGCGCTTTCCTGGCTTCCGGTGCGTCGATCGCCAAGATTCTGATCGCCCCACTGATGGCCCTGGCCGTCGCGAACTGGGGGTGGCGATCCACGTTCCTCATCCTCGCCATGGTCAGCGTGGTCTGGTCCGTCGTGTGGCTCGTGACCTGGCAAGGAGGGCCCTACGGCAAGCGCCCCGTCAAGAAGGCCGCCGCGAACTTCGACACCGCTGCGCCGACCGCCGACCCCAAGGTGCCATGGTCCCGGATCCTCCGGACACCGACTTTTCTCGGCGCGCTCGCCGCAGTCTTCACCATGTACGCTCTCGTCACTGTCGTGCTGACGTGGTTGCCGTCCTACTTCGAGGTCGGCCTGGGCTATTCGCGGGTGCAGGCCGGCACCATGTTCGGGATCCCCAGCATCGCCGGACTGTTCTTCATGTTCCTGTGCACCTCGGTCAGTGACCGGCTGTTGGTGCGCGGCGCCAGTTCCCGGGTGCTGCGCGGCATCGTGCCGGGAATCGCACTGCTGCTGTGCGGCGTCGCACTGATCACCATGCCGTACATCCAGACGCCCATCGTCGCGGTGATGGTTGTCTCGATCGGCTACGGTGTCGGCACCGTCATCATCCCGCTGTTCAATGCCGCGATCTCGGAGATCTGCCCGCCGCAGCAGATGGCAGGCGTGCTGGGCGTGTTCATGGCGATGATGGCCACCGGCGGCCTGATCGCCCCGTACCTCACCGGCGTCATCGTCGACAATGCCGCCACCCCCGCCGGCGGTTACGCCTCGGCCTTCCAGATCTTCGGCATCGCCGCCGTCATCGGCGCGGTGATCGCCCTCCTCACCGTCAACTCCGACCGCGACCGCGCCCGAATCCTCGGCTGACGCGGCCGCATTCCCCAAACCCGTCCACGTTAGTCCGCAGAAAGAAGGAAAAGACATGCAGCGCATCGTGTTCAACCAGGAACATGAAGACTTCCGCAAAGTCATCCGTGACTTCATCGAGTCGCAGGTCACGCCGAACTTCGCCGACTGGGAGCGCGAGGGCATGGTGCCGCGCGACTTCTACCGTCAGCTCGGCAAGCTGGGCGTGCTCGGAATGACCGTACCCGAGTCCTACGGTGGAGCCGGTGAGACCAGCTTCAAGTACCAGGCGGTGCTCTCCGAGGAGACCGCCCGCGCCGCAGTCAGTTTCGGTGCATTCGGCGTGCACACCGGCCTGGTGCTGCCCTACTTGCTCACCTACGGCACCGAGGAGCAGAAGCAGCGCTGGCTGCCAGGGTTCGTCAGCGGGGACATGATGACCGCCATCGCGATGACCGAGCCGGGCACCGGCTCGGACCTCGCCGGCATCAAGACCACCGCCCGGCTGTCGGAGGACCGCACCCACTACATCCTCAACGGCGCCAAGACCTTCATCACCGGAGGCGTTCAAGCCGACCGCGTCCTCGTCGTCTGCCGCACCTCCCCGGCTACCGAGGAGAACCGCCGCGCCGGCCTCAGCATCCTCGCCGTGGACACCACGAGCGAGGGCTACGAGGTGGGTCGCAAGCTCGAGAAGATCGGCATGCGCACCTCCGACACCGCCGAGCTTTCCTTCACTGACGTGCGGGTGCCTGTCGAGGATCTGCTCGGCGAAGAGGGCGCGGCGTTCGGCTACCTGGCCAACAACCTTCCGCAGGAGCGCCTGATGATCGCGGTCACCACAACCGCCGCCGCCACCGGCGCCATCACGTTCGCCTCCGACTACGTGCGTGACCGCAAGGTGTTCGGCAAGCCCGTCGCCGACTTCCAGAACACCAAATTCGTCATCGCCGAATGCATCGCCAAGGTGGAGGCCGCGCAAGCCATGGTGGACCGGGCCATCGAGCTGCACGAGACCGGCGACCTGAGCGTCGCCGATGCCGCCAAGGCGAAGCTGTTCTGCACCGAGAAC
This sequence comes from Rhodococcus sp. IEGM 1307, assembly GCF_030056915.1. Taxonomy (NCBI): domain Bacteria; kingdom Bacillati; phylum Actinomycetota; class Actinomycetes; order Mycobacteriales; family Nocardiaceae; genus Rhodococcus; species Rhodococcus sp. IEGM 1307. The sequence continues at coordinate 402,126 of NZ_JASHKW010000005.1, read as the reverse complement.
GCCGGCGAGATCATCGACAAGTGCCTGCAGCTGCACGGCGGATACGGCTACATGCTCGAATACCCCATCGCCCGGCTGTACGCGGACACCCGCGTCTCGCGGATCTACGGCGGCACCAACGAGGTCATGAAGACGATCATCGCCAAGTCGGCGGGTTTCTGACCCAGTCCCGCAGGAGCTTTCGCCCTCACGAACAGGAGCATTCACGTGATCGATCCCCGGGTCCGCGCCCTCGACTTCGAGACGTACCGGCAGGTGATTCGCGACTTCACCGACGACGAACTGATCCCGCGGGAGCATGAGATGGTCGCCGCCGGTGCGGTGCCCCCGGACCTCGTCCGACGGATGAGCGAGCTCGGTCTGTTCGGCATCACCCTGCCCACCAGCGTCGGGGGTCTGGGGTGGACCGTCGAGCAGCAGGTGCTTCTGACGTTCGAGTTCACCCGATCCTCGGCGGTGTACCGGTCGCGGTTCTCGACGAGCATCGGGCTGGCCGCGCAGATCCTGCTCGAATACGGCACCGACGCGCAGCGCGAGAGGTACCTCCCCGCGATGGCGGCCGGGGAGTGCGTGATGGCCTTCGCGCTCACCGAGGAGTACGCCGGGAGCGACGCGTCCGCGGTACGGACCACCGCGACCCGGACGCGTGGCGGCTACGTCATCGACGGGGAGAAGCGCTACATCACCAACGGCGGGTGGGCGGACGTGCTGGTGGTGTTCGCCCGCACCGAGGACGGCGGTGTCTCGTCGTTCCTGGTGGATCGGGACACTCCCGGCGTGCAGACCCGGTTGCCCGAGTTGATGAACGGTCACGCCGAGGGGCCCGTCGCCGAGGTCAGTCTGCGTGCGGTGCGAGTAGACGCAGACCGGCTGATCGGAGGGGTGGAAGGCCTGGGAATGACGCACGCCATGCGCGGGATCAACCAGGCCCGCACCCACGTCGCGGCCACCGCCGTCGGTCAGGCCACGCGCTTGCTCACCGAGGCCGCACGGCACGCCGGTGAGCGGGAGCAATTCGGGCAACCCCTGGCCGAGTTCGGCGCCGTCCAGACCATGCTCGGTCGCAGCTACGCAGAACTCGAGGCGGGACGGTCGATGATCCTGGATTGCGCCCGCGAATTCGACGCCGGCACCCCGCCGCGGCATCGCATTTCGGCGGCGAAACTCTATTGCACCGAGATGGCATCCGTCGTGGCCGACCGGGCGGTCCAGGTGCTCGGCGGAGCCGGCATCGTGGGCGAACACCCGGTGCCGCGCATGTGGCGTGACGTGCGGGCGCTGCGCATCTACGAGGGTGCCTCGCAGATCCACGAGCGCAACCTCGCTCGGGCACTGCCCACCCTGCTGTCCACCACGCAACCCGCTCGAGTCGGCTGAACATTCAGCGTCACAACATGTTCCATCGCCCAGAAGTAGAGGGAGAATTCATGGCGACCACCACCGGCACCGGACCACTCACCGGTGTCCGCATTGTCGAACTCGCCGGCATCGGTCCCGGCCCGCACGCTGCGACGTTGCTCGCCGACCTCGGCGCCGACGTGGTCCGTGTACAGCGCGCCGGCCTGCTGCCGACAGCCGGGCAGCCCCGCGACCAGACCCACCGCGGCCGCCGCGTCGTCGAAGCGAACCTCAAAGACCCCGCCGACATCGAACTCGTCCTCGGCCTCGTCGAGCGGGCAGACGTGCTCATCGAAGGCTTCCGCCCCGGCGTCACCGAGCGCCTGGGCCTGGGCCCGGACGTCGCACTGGCGCACAACCCGCGCCTGATCTACGGCCGGATGACCGGCTGGGGCCAGGAAGGTCCACTCGCCCAGACGGCCGGCCACGACATCAACTACATCTCGCTGACCGGTGTGCTGCACGCGATCGGCAGGAAGGGCGAGCGCCCGGTGCCGCCGCTGAACATGGTCGGCGACTTCGGCGGCGGCTCGATGTTCCTCGTGTTCGGCATCCTCGCCGCGCTGATCGAGCGTCACACGTCGGGCAAGGGTCAGGTCGTCGACGCGGCCATGGTGGACGGCACCCTGGCGTTGTCGCACATGATCTGGAGCTTCCGCGGTATGGGCCGGTGGTCGGACGAGCGCGGGGTGAACATGCTCGACACCGGTGCGCCGTACTACGACACCTACGAAACCGCGGACGGCCGATACATGGCCGTCGGTGCGGTCGAACCACAGTTCTACGCACTGCTGGTGGAGGGTCTGGGACTCGACCCGGCCGACTTACCGGCCCAGAACGACCGGAGCGGCTGGCCGCAGCTGCAGAAACAGTTCGCCGAGGTGTTCCTCACCAAGACCCGCGACGAGTGGGCGGCGATCTTCGACGGCACCGACGCCTGCACCACCCCGGTGCTGACCTTCGCCGAGGCACCGCAGAACCCGCACATCGCCGCCCGCGGATCCCTCGTCGAACTGGACCGGGTCACCCAGCACCGGCCCGCGCCGCGATTCTCCCGCAGCGAGCCCGGCCTACCCGGCCCCCCGGCCACCGAAGCGGTCGACACCGCCACGCTGTGGAACTGAAGTGACAGCCGACGCGCAGCTCGACGCGGAACAGGCGACAGCCAGATCGGCACACACCGCTCAACCGTTCTTCGCTCGTGCAGGTTCGGGGTACGAGCCGAGGGCGGCCGCCATCAGCGGATGGGCGGCGGACATGGTGTCCGGTCCGGCGGTGCTGGGTTTGCTTGCCCACGCCATCGAGGGTGAGTACAAGCAGGATGAATTCTTCGCCACCCGAGTGACCGCGGATCTCTTTCGTCCGGTGAGGATGGGTCGGATCGATGTTCGATCACGGATCATCCGGTGGGGAAACCGAATTCGACTTGTCGAAGCCGAATTGATTCAGTCGGATGAAGCCGTGGCCAGGGCCACGGTTGCTTTCTACCGGAAATCGAGGAACGCAGCAGGAGCGCATTGGGTCGACTCCCGCGTCCCTCAGCCTCCCTCGCCGGCCGAGCATGTCGGCGAACGGTTGATCGGCACCAGTGGGGAGAATTCCGACTGGGGGCCGTTGCCGCACGGAGGACCGGCTTGGCGAACCTCTGATCGGAAACGGATCTGGACGACAGGGTGGTCGGTGATCGCAGGAGAAGCGACCACCCCCTTCGTGCGTGCAGCAATGATCGCCGACTTGACCAATTTGGTAACCAACATGGGCACCGAGGGCATCGGATACATCAACGGTGACGTCACGCTGGCGCTGACCAGACTGCCGGAGGGGATCGAACTCGGACTGGAAGCCGACAGCCACCGCGCGTGCGACGGAGTCGCGGTGGGCTCGGCAACCATGTTCGACCGCGACGGCCCTCTGGGGATCTGCACCGTTTCCGCCATCGAGAACGACCGCAGAACGCTACAGCGACCACCGCTCGTTCCGGCGGCGCAATCTCACCCGCACCCTGTTGTTACAGCCCCGGCAGTTCGTTCCGGGTGACGTTTTGGCTCCCCTAGGGTGCCTGGTGTGCGTGGCGGCACGACCACATTCTTGAAACCGATCACGACGATCCCGGTCTCGAACGACCGGCATCACGGGGTACGTATCCCAGTCGGGTTTTCGGAATGGAGGAATGGATGTCGCCGAATTGTCATGTCGTTTCTGCGGGTATGGAAACGGTGGAAGGCCGTCTCGACCGGTCCCGGCTGGGGGAGGACGGCTATGTCGTCGTCCACGACGTGCCCGACCGCACCGCTGCAGCGGAAGTGGTTGGCTCCCTGGGTGATCTGGTCCCGCAATACAACGGTCTGCTCACCCACGAGGTGACGTACCGTCCCGGCAACGATCATCGGGCGTACTCGCAGAGCGCGAACACGATTCTGGCGCATACCGAGGCCCCGGGCTGGAATCCCAGCCCGGCGTACCTGGCGCTGTTCTGCCACCGGCAGGCGCGCTGCGGCGGCGGCCACACCGATCTGCTCGACATCCGGCGGCTCGTCGACGCCCTGGAACCGGCCGAGCTCACCTTGATGACGGACGCCGAACTGACCTTCCCGGGCCCGGACGGGGGTGTACGCACCGCGATGCTGGGCGCGGACGACACCGGCCGCACCGCCCTGCGCTTCAGCTACAACCTGCTCACCGCGGCCGACTACGACCCACACCACGACTCCGACGTCGACGACACTCGGCTGCCGCTCGGCCTGGCCGGTCGCAGGTTGGCGCATCGCGTCAGCGACCTGTTCCACGAACTGCGCACCCGCGTGCTGATTCCCGAGAATGCGCTGCTCATCTGGGACAACCAGCGCATGCTGCACGCGCGCTCGGAGTACGCCGACCGCGCCCGTCACCTCACCCGTTTCTGGGCCGGCGACCGGACCCGCGCATGATCATCGACGACCTGCAGTGCTCCGACGCCGACGGCCTGGTCCACCTCCCCGGACTGCCGTCGTTCGACCCCGCCGACGAAGCCGAGAACGCCGTCATCAGCCGCCTCGCCGGCAACTGGCACCGACGGTCGACGGTGAAGCGCGACGAGCCCGACCTCGACGAGTTGTTCGACGCCGGCCGGGCCGACTACCCCGAGGGCATCGTGCCGTTCCGCGACCATCCGACGTGGCAGGCGATGCCCGACGCGCTGCGGTCGCGGCTGCTGAGCTGGGCCTGGATCGCGTACAACCGGCACACGGTGCTCGCCGAGCAACGCGTCGCCAACCCGGCGTTCGCGCTCGTCATGGACGGGGAGTTCCCCGGTCTCGGCGGCCAGGACATGGATATCGCCCTCGCCCAGGCCATGGTCGACGAGCAGTACCACACCCTGATGCACATCAACGCGAGTGCGCTGACCAGACGTAAACGAGGGAACCCGTTCCCCGACAGCGCGTTACCCGAATCCCACACCTCACGGGCACACCGTCGGCTGCGGGCCCGTGCCGCCGAACGCTGGCAGCGCAGCCTGACCACGCTGGCCTTCGCCACGGTGTCCGAGATCTCGATCAACGCGTATCTCGATCTGCTCGCCGACGATCATGACATCCAGGTGGTCAACTCCACCACCGCAAAGCTGCACAACCGGGACGAGTACTGCCACGCATCCATTTCCGACGAGATGGCGAAGCTGGTGTACGACATGCTGGACCCCGTCAAACGCCGATTCTTCCTGGACATGCTGGTCGCCGGACTGAACGCGTTCGTCGCCACGGACTACTCGACGTGGGAGGCGATCTTCCGGATCGAGAAGGTCACCGGATGGGAGAAGATGCTCGCCGACGTGCGGGCCGAGAAGTCCGGTTCGCGGCTCGTGCGCGACTACAGCGGTCTGTATTCGCTGATGTCGGACATGAATGTTCTGGGCGAAGTCGACTTCGACTGGGGCCTGGCGGTGACGGACAAATGACCGTGCTCGATATCGACACCCGCACAGCCCTCGCTCCGCGATCGATCAGCGGCGACCGGCTCCGCAAGCTCGTCGCCGAACGAACCGGCGATCCGACCCTGGGGCACGAGGCCCACGTGGTCTCCCAGGTGCTGCCGTTCAAGGTCAGCAGCTACGTCGTCGACGAACTGATCGACTGGGGCCGTGCGCCGGACGACCCGATCTACCGGCTGACGTTCCCGCACCGCGACATGCTCGAGCCCGAGCACTTCGCGCTGATCGAACGGGCTGTGGCGCAAAGAGATCGGGGCACCGTCCGGCAGGCCGTCGACACGGTCCGGGCCGCGCTGAACCCGCATCCCGGCGACCAGCTGAGCATGAACGTTCCGCAGCACGACGACATCGACGGTTCGGGCATGCAGCACAAGTACGCCGAGACCCTGCTGGTGTTCCCCCGCCAGGGGCAGACCTGCCACAGCTATTGCGGCTACTGCTTCCGCTGGGCGCAGTTCGTCGACACCCCGGACCTGAAGATGGCCATGTCCGGGCCGGAGGCGATGACCCGGTACCTCGACCTGCACCCCGGTATCACCGACGTGCTGTTGACCGGCGGCGACCCACTGGTCATGCGGACCGAGTTGCTGGCCTCGTATCTGCAGCCGCTACTCGAACCGGGGCGAGAACACGTCGAGACGATCCGGATCGGCACGAAGGCCGTCTCGTTCTGGCCGTACCGGCTGTTGGCCGGGCCGGAAGCCGACGACCTGTTGCGGTTGCTCGAGCGGCTGACCGCCGCCGGGAAACACGTCGCGATGATGCTGCACCTGTCGCACGTCGCGGAACTGCAGACCGATGCCGCCCGGACGGCGCTGGCCCGGCTGGCGTCGACCGGCGCGGTGCTCCGCGCTCAGGCGCCGGTGGTGCGTCACGTCAACGACGACCCGCGCACGTGGGCCGACCTCTGGCAGGCGCAGGTCCGCAACCGGGTCGTGCCGTACTACATGTTCGTCGAGCGGGACACCGGTGCGCGACCGTATTTCGGTCTGCCACTGGCGCGAGCGGTCGACATCTACCGCGAAGCGCTGCAACGGGTCTCCGGACTCGGGCGGACCGCGCGGGGTCCGGTGATGTCGGCGTCGCCGGGGAAGGTCGTGGTCGACGGCGTCGTCGATCTCGACGGCGGACGTGCGTTCGCGCTGCGGTTCCTGCAGGCACGCCGGCCCGACCTGGTCGGCAAACCGTTCTTCGCGAAATACGACGAGCACGCGCAGTGGTGGGACGACCTCCGCCCGCACGGCCCGCGCGACCGCGAGTTCTTCGGCGTCGGAGGCACCGCGTGAAGGTCACCGCGCACGAGATCAGCTTGACGCAACGGCATCTGTGGCGCTCTGCCCGAGAAGCGATTCCGGTGCAGCGGGGCCTGGTGGTGGAGGTGGAGCAGGACGGTGTCGCCGGGTTCGGCGAGGCATCCGCGTTCATGACCGACCACTACAACTCGGGCCTGGACCGGATGCACGCGGATCTGCGGCGGATTGCGGCGTTACTGATCGACCTCGGTCCCGACGACCCGTTCGCCGTGTGGCGAGCCCTGTCCGCGGAGCTTCCCGATTCGCCGTTCGTCCTGGCCGCCCTCGACACCGCGGTGCACGACCTGCGGGCACGGCTGCTCGGTGTGCCGCTGTGGCAGTCCCTCGGGCTGGGACGCCCGCAGGAGTTGCGCTCCAGCTTCAGCATCGGGCTCGACGAGACCGAGGTGATGGTCCGCAAACTCCGCGAGCGACCCGGGTGGTCGGCGTACAAGATCAAGCTCGCCGATCCGGGCGACCTCACCGTCGTCAAGGAACTCCGCTGCCATACGACCGCGCCGTTCTCCCTGGACGGCAACTGCGGGTGGGAGCTGTCCCGGCTGCTCCCCGTCCTGCCCGGCCTGCAGGAACTCGGCGTGCAGCTGATCGAGCAGCCGTTTCCGCGCTCGGCGTGGCGCGATGCCCGGATCCTGAAGGAGCGCAGCCCGATCCCGGTGATCGCGGACGAGAGCATCGCGTCGCCGCAAGACCTGGACGCCTGCACCGACGCGTTCGACGGCATCAACGTGAAGCCGATGAAGGCCGGAGGCATCACCCCGTCGCTCGCGCTGCTGCGCCGGGCGCGTGAACGCGGTCTGATCACGATGCTCGGGTGCATGCCCGAATCCGCGGCCGGGGTGTCGGCCACAGCCCATCTCGGGGGATTGGCCGACCACCTGGATGTCGACGCAGTCGATCTTCTGGCGGTGAACACCGGCCGTGGACTGACGCTCGACGGCGCCGGACGCGTCACCCTGCCGGATCGTCCCGGTTCCGGTTACCTTCCCGATCCGGCCGCCCACGGCTGGCGGGTTCGGCCGGTGTCCGCCGCCGACGTGCGACCGATCCGACATACCGTGCTCCGGCCCGGTCAGCCGGCCGAGACCTGCGTCTACCCCGAGGACGCGCACGCCGGCACCCGGCACTTCGCCATCCTCGTCGCGGGGCGCCCGGTCGGCGTGGCCTCGCTGTACCACGAGGATCCCCCCGAAACGCACGCCGTGCCGGGTCTTCTCCCCGGCCGGGGGTGGCGCCTCCGCGGTATGGCCACCCTCGAGGAGGTTCGCGGTACCGGTCCGGGGACCACACTCCTGCGCACCGTACTCACGAACGCCGCGCTGGCCGGCGCCGGTGCGGTCTGGTGCAACGCCCGCACCACCGCCGCCGGCTTCTACGTCAAGCAGGGCTTCCGGATTCTGGGCCCGGAATTCGACATCCCGGGCATCGGGCCCCACGTCTTCATGCATTGGAGTGCTTCATGATCCACCAGACACCGAACACTGGTTCGCTGATCGACGAGCAGGAGGCCCACTGGCTCGCCTCGATCGCACTCGTCGAGGCGGGAGTGCCGGAGGACGACGCCGATCAGGTGGCTGCCGCGCTCGTCGACACCTCCCTGCGCGGCATCGACACCCACGGTCTGCGGCTGCTGCCGCAATACCTGGACGAACTCGCGACCGGCGTCGCGAATGCGGCGGCGTGCCCGACCGTGGTCCGGGACCGTGGGGCCGGACTGCTGCTGGACGCGGACGGCGCACTCGGCGTGCTCGCCGGACTCGCCGCCGCCCGCCTGGCAGCCGACCGGGCCAAGGCCTTCGGCGTCGCGGCGGTGGGTGTGCGCAATTCCAACCACTTCGGCGCGGCGTCGGTGTACACCCGGCACCTGGCCGGGCAGGGGATGATCGGCATCGCCGTCACGTCCGCCGCCTCCCGGGTCGCTCCGTACGGCGGGGTCGAGCCGCTGTTCGGCACCAACCCGATCAGCGTGGCCGCGGGCACGGGGGACGACGGGCTCGCCCTCGACATGGCCACCAGCCAGGTGTGTTTCGGTGAGGTGAAGCACCGCCGGGCCGAGGGGCGACCACTGGGCAGCGGCTGGGCCACCGACCGCGACGGGCAGCCCACCGCGGAACCCGGCGAGGCGTACGCCCTGTCACCCCTCGGCGGCTACAAGGGACAGGGCCTGGCAATGGCGGTCACTCTGCTGGGGGCCGTGTTGACCGGGTCGCCGCCCGACTGGCAGCTCGAGCAAGTGGGTGAGGGAACGCCCGGTCGAAGCCGAGGGGTCGGCCATTTCGTCCTCGCCCTCGATCCCGGAGCGTTCAGCGGGCATGCGCACTTCGCGGCCGGGCTGGCAGACCTGCTCGGCACCGTCCGCGGATCAACGCCCGCCACCGGGACACCGGTGGTGGCCCCGGGCGATCCGCAACGCGCCCACGAGCGCGAACGGCGGGTGCGGGGAATACCGCTCGACCCCCGGACCGCGGAGGTCTTTGCCACGCTGGAAACAACTTTCGACGGATTGGCCGTGACGAGAAAGGAGGCTTCTCGATGATTCTCGTACTGATCAGCCCGCGCGCCGCCGGGCTGCCCTTCGCCCAGTGGCTGCCGGAGATGCGCGGACGTCTGGTGGCGGTCTGCGCCGAGGGATCGGATCCGAGTGAGGGATTCGCCGAGATCGTCACGGTCACCGACTACTACGACGACAACGCGGTGCTGGCCGCCGCTCGGGAACTCGCCGGACGGCACCGGCCGACCGCGGTCTTCGCGCTGGCCGAGGTGGACGTGGAGCGGGCCGCCGGACTGCGCGGCGAACTCGGCCTCCCCGGCCTGGAGACCGCCACGGCAGGGGCCTACCGCGACAAGATCCGGATGAAGGAATTGGCGCAGGCCGCAGGGCTTCTCGTCCCGGCCTTCGCCCCCGTGCGCGGCCCGGCGGACATCGTCGACTTCATGGCCGAGAACCCGGGCCGCGTCGTCGTCAAACCGCGCTGCGGTTCCGGCTCCACCGGCGTGTACGTGCTCGATTCGCCGACGCAGGCAGCCGGACTCACCGACATCGTCACGGCGACACCGTACGAAGTCGAGGAATTCGTCGACGGTGCGGTGCACCACGTGGACGCGTTCCGCGTAGCCGGAGACCCGTTGGCCGCCATCGCATCCCGCTACACCGGCCAGGGGTGCCTCGAGCACTGGACCGACGCCCCGTTCGGCTCCCGGTCGGTCGACACCGCCGACCCGGTCTGCGCACGCCTGGTGGACGAGACCTGGCGGCTCGTCGATGCACTCGGCTCGCCGCTCACCGTCTGCGTGCACGCCGAGTTCTTCGTCACCGCCGGCGGCGACATCGTGCTTTGCGAAGTGGCCGCGCGGATCGGCGGCGGACCGATCCCGACGATGCTCCGCCACGTCCTGGGCATCGACCCCCGGCATCTCTGGGCGCGGGTGGAATGCGGGCTGCCGACCGACCTGGACGCGGTCCGGGACCGGGTGGCGACCGCCCCGCACGCAGCGTTCTACGGCGTGCCGCCGCGCCGGGGCCGGGTGCTGCGACTGCCGGACGCTCCGCCGGGCGTGCACGACTTCACGCTGAACACCCACGTCGGCGACGACTGGACCCCTGCCCGGTACAACGAGCGCAAGTCGGCGGACTTCCTCGCCTACTGGGTAGTGACCGACCCCGATTTCACGGCGCTGGGCAATCGGCTGATCGCCACCGGAGAACAGGTCAGCGCCGGATTCGATTGGGACCGTGCCGAAAGCGAGGGCGCAGCATGACCGCCACCGATGTCGACGGGATCACCGGCAACGTCCTGCCCCGCGGCGCCCGCCCGACTGCCGCCGACTTCGCGGGCATCGCCGACCCGGACATCATCTGGGAGGACGCGCGGTGGTGGCGGTTCACCGAACGCACCGACCTGCACGAGGTGCGATACCTCGAGGTGCGCGCGGACGGCCGGACCGTCGCGGTCGCGCCGCTGCTGATCACGGCGCGGCCAGGGGGCCTGCTCTTCTACGACGCGCCCCGGCTGGCGGGAACCGCAGGGCCGATGGCAGAACCGGAATTGCTCGATCACCCCGATCGGCTGCGCTGGGCCGAGCTGACCGCGGCGCTGTCCGGTGCCCGCGACGATCAGTACCCGTCGGTGGCGCTCGCGACGTTCGGAAACCACCACGGTGTCGCGCACGCGCCCGGCCGTTCCCGCGATCAGCGCCGCGCGGTCATGGCGGCCCTGCCCGGCCTGCTCCACCAGGCCGGCGACGAACTCGGCTGCCGCAGTGCGGCATTGCTGTACGTCGGGTGTCCTGACGCCGACGATGTGGACGGGTCCGCCACCCGCACCGGGTACACGGCGGCCCTGCTGGGCGCCGAGGGTGTGCAGGACCTGAGCGGCCACAGCTGGCCGGAGTACGTCGCGAGCCTGAGCAAACGCCGTCGCGCCCGGCTCCGCAAGGAGGTCGCCGACTACACCGACGTCGGCATCCGCACGGTGGTCCGCTGGGGTGGCGAGGCGATCGACGACGATGTCGTCGCCCTCCAGGTCGCGCACCGGGCCAAGTACGGACTGCCCGGCGGCGAGGACCGGGTCCGACGCGATTTCGACGCCGTCCGTGAAGAATTGGGTGACTCGTGTGTCGTGCTCGGTGCCGAACTCGACGGTCGGCTCGTGGGATTCGTGCTCTACCTCCGCACCCCTGACACGTTGTTCGCCAGGACCGCGGGCTTCGCCCCGGGGATTCGTGGCTGCTACCTGACACTGACCTACCACGAGACGGCGCGCTGGGCGGTGGAGCACGGCATCCGTCGCGTCCACTACGGACTCGCCGCCTACGAGGCCAAGATCGCCCGCGGATGCGAACTGCGACCCCGCTGGGGCTGGTTCGCCTTCCGCGGTGAAGGGGCCGACAAGTATCGAGAGGCTCTGACGCTGCAGTCGCGCAGCATCGAGCGGCGGCTGGACCTGGTCGGTGCACCGGCAGCCCCTGTCCCGTCCCGGCGGCCCGCCGCCACCGAACCGAAAGCAGAACAATGGAACTGATCCCGACCGGCACCGTCTGGATGGACGGTGAATTCGTCGCCTGGGACCAGGCGCAGGTCCACGTGCTGACACCGAGTCTGCACTACGGCTGGGGTGTCTACGAGGGCATCCGGGCCTACGCGACCGACCGCGGTCCGGCCGTGTTCCGGCTGCGCGACCACCTGCGAAGGCTGCACGACTCGGCACGGGTGTACCTGATGGACCCCGGGTGGTCGGTGGACGAGCTCACCGAGATCTCACTCGAACTGCTGCGCCGGACGGGCCTGGACTCCGGTTATCTGCGACCGATCGTCTACCTCGGCTACGGCTCGATGGGTGTCGCGCCCGCGCTGGACACTGCCCGGGTGGCGATCGCGGCGTGGCCGTGGGGTTCGTACCTCGGCGAAACCGCGGACCAGGAGGGCTGCCGACTCGTCGTCAGCAGCTGGCAACGAAACGGTGTCCACTCGGTCCCACCGCTCGCCAAAGCGACGGGAGCCTATGTCAATTCGGCTCTGGCCAAGGTCGGGGCGCTGCGCGCCGGTTACGACGACGCGCTGATGCTCACCTCCACCGGGCACGTGGCCGAAGCGTCCGCCGCGAACATCTTCGCCGTCCGCGACGGTGAGCTGATCACCCCGCCGGTCGGCGACAACATCCTGCCCGGTCTCACCCGCGACACCGTGATCACGCTCGCCCGCGACCTGGGGATCACGGTGAGGGAGCAGAGCCTGACCCGCAGCGAGCTCTACGTCGCCGACGAGGCGTTTCTCACCGGCACGGCCGCCGAGGTGGTCCAGGTGGCGTCGGTCGACGACCGCCCGGTGGCGGCGGGCGGGTGCGGTCCGATCACCAAACAGTTGCGTGACGTCTTCCACGACGTGGTCCGCGGGCGTGAGCCCACCTACCGGCACTGGCTGGAGTTCGCATGAGCACGCGTCTACTGTCTTCGGCCGTACCGGATCGGGTCGCGGCGATCTGGGATGCCGAGGGTCTCGGCATCCTGGAAGGTGCCGTCACCGGATTCGCCAGCGCGGCATACCTGCTCGACGGCAGCGCGTGGGCGAATGCGCGTCGCGAGGAGATCGCCGACCGGGTCGTCGACGTGATGGCCGCCCGGGCGTGGCAGGCCCTCCCGGAGCAGTCGCACGGCCGCGCCCGGAGAGTGGCCCGGCGCTGCATCGCCTACTCCCTTGCCGCGGACACCACCCGCGCCGATGGGAGCGGCACCGCCCGGTCCGACTGCTGGACCCTGACCACCCATGCGTTGGAATTGCTGACGATTCGCGAACACTTCGACGCGGCCGCCCACCGGGCCAGGGAGCTTCTCGGAGCGGCCCCCCAGGGCAGGTTGCTCGCGGCCTGGCAGATGGTGGACGACGCGCTCGGTGCCCTGGACAGAACCCGCCACGAATGGGTGGGGGCAGACCCCGCGACCGTCGCCGCCGCCGGGTGGGTGCTCGTCGACCGGATGAGCCGGCTCCTCATCGCGGCGGCGCTGGTCGCGCAGTCCGCGTCGGCCGAGTCGGCTCAGGACGCCGAACTACTCGTCAACGCGGCCCGGCGGTACGCCTGGAACCACCTGCGGCGTCCGGCGCCCGAGGCGGCGACACCCACCCACGTGCAGCGGTCGGCCGATCTGGTGCACGCCTTCCTGACGCCGGGGAGCATCCCGTGAACGCCCGCCTGCGACGGCTGGGTGATGCGCTGCTCCCCGACAGCCCGGCCGGTCGCACGCTCGCCGTCGGCGCCGGCATCGACTCGCTGGGCACCGGGATGTTCTTCGCGTCCTTCGCCCTATACTTCATCGGCGTCGTCGGTCTCACCGCGAACCAGATCGCCCTGGCCACCACGACAGCGGGTGCGCTCGCCCTGCTCGCCCCGGTGCCCCTCGGCAGGCTGGCCGACCGGGTGGGACCGGGCCGGTTCTATGTGGCCCTCCTGCTGGTGCGCGGTATCGGTTACGGATGCTTCGCGGTCGTATCCGACTTCACCGGCTACCTGGTGCTCACCGTGCTGCTCACCGCGGCCGACCGGGCGAGCAGCCCGATCCAGCAGGCCGTCGTGACGGCAGTGATCGGCGGCCGCGACCGGACCCGGACGATGGCCACCATCCGCGCCATCCGGAACGTGGGTCTCACCGCGGGGTTCCTGCTGGCGGGCGTCGTCTTCGTGACCGGCACCTCCGCCGCGTTCACGGCGCTGTTCCTGGGCAACGGAATCTCCTTCGTGGTCATCGCGTTCGCCGTCCGGTTCGTACTCCGGAGGACGGGAACGGTGGTGCAACGTAAGGCTCTCCCGGCTGATCCCGGGCCGGCCGGAACCGCGGTGCGCTCGCCGTTCCGCGACTGGTGGTTCATGGTCTTCACGGTCGGCAACGGTGTGCTGTCGCTGTACGACACCGTGCTGATCGTTCTGCTCCCGATCTGGGTCATCGAGTACACGTCGGTGCCGCTCGGGTGGGTTCCGGTGCTCATGGCGGTCAACACCGTGCTGACGGTGGTCCTGCAGGTCTACGTCTCCCGGTTCGCCGACGGCACGACCGCGGCGGCGCGACTCCTGACGTGGACCGGGGCGCTGATGGCCTTCTGCTGCGGTGCACTCGCCGTCGGCCAGATGGCCGACACCGGACCGGCGATCGCCGCCGTCGTCGTTGCGGTGGTGGCACTGTCGATCGCCGAGAACATCCACTCCGTGGCCGCCTGGGAACTGTCGGCCGAACTGTCCCCGCAGCCGGCCGTGGCCCGCTATCTCGGCGCGTTCAGCCTCGGCATGACGGGCCAGAAGGTGCTCGGCCCCGCCGTTCTGGTCGTCGTCCTGTTGCCGGCCGGTCTCCTGGCGTGGCCCGTCCTGGCCGGGACGTTCGGCGCCGCGGCACTGGTCTCCCGGACGGCGGCGCGTCGCAGTCTCGCGGAACGCGCACGGACGAAGGAACGCCCGGCCGGCGACCTTCCTGCACTGTCTCCCTTCTCGCTACTCGAGGTGAAGAAATGACCGAACACGTCCTCGTCGTCGGCAGCGGCCGCGACCTCCCGGGCCGGGTCCGCGACGCCCTTCCCGGCACACAGACCTCGGTGATCTGCCGACTGGAATTCGTCGCCAAGCTTCGCTGTCTGACCGAGCACTCGCGGGTCATCGCCGTGCGGCACGACGCGCCGGACGAGGAGTGGATCGCCCTGGCCGCGGCCGCGCATGCGCAGCATCCGTTCACCCGGATCGCCACGTTCGGCGAGCGCGACCAGGACCGCTGCGCCGCGATCGGGGAGGCCCTCGGTCTGTCCACCCATTCACGCCGCACCGTGACGTCGGTCCACGACAAGAACGCCATGCGGGCCGCGCTTCGCGAGTCCGGCGTCGACGCCACCGCCTCCGCCGTCGTCGCCGACGTGGAGGCGTTGCGTTCCTTCGCGTTCGAACACGGGTTTCCGTGCGTCGTCAAACCGGTGTGCGGCGCGGGCAGCGCCGGGGTGGCCGTGGTTCGGGAGGAGAGCGCACTGGCCGCGGCGTTCGCGCGCGCCGGGGGCGACTTCGACGGCCTGACTACCAGCGGGGTGCTCGTCGAGCGGTTCCACGAGGGCCCGCAGTTCAGCGTGGAGGCCTTCTCGGAATGCGGCGAACACCAGATCGTCGCCGTCACTCGCAAGTTCTCCGACCCGGCGACCTTCGTCGAACTCGGGCACGTGGCACCGGCAGCCCTCTCCGCGGAGCAGGAAGAACGGATCCATACGTACGTGACGAGTGTGCTCGACGCCGTCGGTGTGGAGTTCGGTGCGACCCACACCGAGATCGTGCTCACCCCGACCGGTCCCCGGGTGATCGAAACCCATGTGCGGATGGGCGGCGACGAGATACCGTCCCTGGCCCTCGATGCCACCGGCGTGGACCTCGCCGAATGCGTTGTGCGGCAGACCGTCGGGGAGAAGGTTCTACCCGGGATCCGGGCCGTCCTCGCCGAGGAGCGGCCGGCCCGCTGTTCCGCGATCTGGTTCGCCGCCGCACCGGTCGCGGGTGTTCTCACCGATGTCAGCGGCGTCGACGACGCCCGGAACGTCGACGGCGTGACCGACGTACAACTCCTGGTCCGCCCGGGCGGCGCGGTCAGCGTCCTGGAATCGTCCGATTCGCGTGTCGCATGCGCACGCGCGGTCGGGGACACCGCCGAGCAGGCGCTCGACGCCGCCCGGGAGGCCGTGTCACGCCTCGAATTTCAGGTGCGCGTGGCCGCCGCGAGCACGGTGACGGTGTGATCGCGCAGATGCTCCGCCGAGGTCACAGTCCGACGGCGGTCTCGAGGAGATCGAGTTCGGCGTCGAGCTGATCGAGCATGGGGTGCAGATCCGGGACGGTGCGGCGGCAACCGGTGAGGCCGAAGACGATCTGGTCGTCGCTGCTGGTGCACGTGATGTTGAGTGCCTGCCCGGTGGTGGGGATGGAGAGCGGGTAGAGGGATTCGAGCCGGGCCCCGTTCCAGTACAACGGGGTTCGGGGGCCGGCGACGTTGGAGATGACGACGTTGAACGGTGGCCGCAGCGGGCCGCGGCGGCCGAGGAACATCTCGACTCCGAGCGGGGCGGCGCCGAGGGCGCTCATCGCGAGCACCTGGGCGGGACTCATCGCCTGGAGGGCCGCCTTGCCCTCGTTCATGCAGTTGCGCACGGTCTCGAGGCGGTGCGCGGGGTCGGGGAGGTGGGTGGCCAGGTTGCACATGAGTACTCCCACCCGATTGCCTCCGGCCCCGGTATTCGGCGCGCGGAGGGAGACGGGGACCATCGCGATCAGCGGATTGTCCGGTAACGCGTCGCGGGTGTGCAGATAGGCACGGAGGGTGCCCGCGCACATCGTCAGCACGATGTCGTTGATGGTGGCGTCGGCGTGCTTGGCCAGCAGGCGGATCCGTTCGAGGGGGAAGGACCGGGCGGCGACGTGCCGGGCTCCGCTGATCGGCACGTTGAACAGGGTGTGCGGTGCGGTCAGCGACACCGCACCACCCTTGCCGTGCAGGGCGCGATCCACGGTGCCGACCGCTGCGGGCAGGAGTCCGGCCACCTCGCCGACCGCGGCGCGGGCGGCGTCCCACGCCATCGCGGGCAGTGCCGAGCCGAGCCCACCCGAAACCGCGACGCCCGCGTCCGGCACGGCCGTCAGCGGGTTGCGGGGTTGCCACGGTGTGGGCATGTTCCGACGATGCGGGTCCTCGCTCATGCTGTCGCGGAGCAGCCTCATCGCGGATGCACCGTCAGCGAGGGCGTGGTGGATCTTGGTGTAGATCGCGTAGCGGCCGTCGGCGAGGCCCTCGATCAGGTGCATCTCCCACAGGGGGCGGCTGCGGTCGAGCAGGGTGCCGTGCAGCCTCGACACCAGGGTCATCAGTTCGGCCATTCCGCCCGGCTGAGGCAGGGCGTCCCGGCGCACGTGGTGTTCCAGGTCGACCTCGTGGTGCGGGAGGGTGTCCCAGCCCCACTGGCCGAGCGACGTCACCGAACGGCGGGCCCGCTTACGGAACGGCACCGCCACCTGGTCACCGATCAGCGCGGCATCGAACATCGCGCGCACATCGGCCGCGGACGCCCCCTCGGGTGGAGTGAACACCGCCAGGCCGCCGACGTGCATCGGATGCTCGCGGGACTCGCCGAGCAGAAACAGTGAATCGGTCGGTGCCATCGGTAACAGCATGTGGTGTCCTTACCGTTCCCGAACCCGGATCCACCTGCGCGGATCCGCTCCCCCCGGAACTGTTGTTCATGTCTGTGTAGTGGTGTCGCAAAGTAACGTTTAGATGTGGTTCATATCACAAACCGGTCTCGCTGTTTATGTTCTACAGCACAGTCACGCTTTCCGCCACATGCACAAATGTCCAACAGGGACGAATGCCGACAGTTCTTCCGTTCCGGGCTGTCGGCGGCGCTCAGAGTTCGATGTACAGGAAGTTGTCGGCCCAATTCGTTTCGCCGCTCGTCGTCGCGAAGTAGAAGATCCGCTCCGAGAATCCGCAATCGAAGTATTCGGCGATCTTCGATTCGCCGGGGGCGAGCGTGCCGAGGCTTCTGCTCTCGTAAACGAGCGGCGTGTGGACCGTGACTCCGGTGGCGGTCCCGTCGCCCTCGTTCGTGACACGCACGGCGCACGCGTTGACACCCTCGGCGTTCGCTTGCGCTATCACGAGGTCGGGTCCGTCGCCGAGGGAGCCGAACGGAGCGGCGGACGCCGTTGCCGCCCCGGCAGTCATCAGTCCCGCGAGCATGGCTCCCACTGCTGCCGTACGTCGAAAATTGCGCATGGTTGTGCCCTTTCCTTGGTTGTCCGGATTGTCCCGATCGGTACGCTACTGTCGCCCACCCGCCCGTGGCGTGGACCGGGTGCGCTCACATCGTCGGGGCGGCGTCCCTCGTAGGTGGCGGGGCGCCGTTGCGGATGCGGGCGAGTTCGGACCGGGCAAACGCGACACGGTCGGTGTCCGCGCCGCGGGCACCGGCAAGTTCGTCGGCGAGCTCGTCGGCGGCGTCGAGGACATGTACGGCGCGGGTCCGCTCCATTCGACCGGCTCCGGCCTTGCGGAACGCCTTTCGCGCCTTGCGGTCGCCGCACATCGCCTCGAGTTCGGCGGCGGTCAGCACGCCCCGGGCGACCTCGAGCGCCACGCTCGCGCGCAAGAATTGGCGTTCTGTCGGGCCGTCATCGCGAAGCCTTTGATCGCAACTGCCAGTGCGGTGACGATGACTGCGAACATCAGCACGAAGAGCAGAGTCGTGTGCCCCCGCACCAGAGCACCCATGGAGTCCCACACCCCGTGCAACAGCATCGCGGTCGCTCGATCCTTGTTCCAGTTGTCACGGTCACCATCCCTCGATGGACATTTGTTCAGAACATACGGGCTCGACTCCGGATCCGCGATCCAGACGTCGGCCGGTTCGCGAACTCGATACACGTTGATCTCCGTGTCGCCGGGAAGTCGATCACCCCTCCACAGACCGACTTGCCGCGCGTGCGAAGAGACATGATGCTCGGGATCTGCGGACGTCTCATGGTTGGATCGAGTTATGACTGAGGAGAACGGAATTCCCACCGTCGTGACCGCCGGCCGCATTATCGCAGCCCCGGCGCGGACGGTCTTCGAACTGATCGCCGACCCGGCGCAACAGCCGCGTTGGGACGGCAACGACAACCTGGCCGAGGCCCCCGTCGGGCAGCGGGTGCGCGCCGTCGGTGACGTGTTCACCATGACGCTCACCAACGGCGGCATCCGCGACAACCACGTGGTGGAATTCGAGGAGGGGCGCTTGATTGCCTGGCTGCCCTCGGTGCAAGGCGATCAGCCGCCGGGTCATCTGTGGCGCTGGGAACTCGACCGAGTCGACGAGGCGCACGTCCGCGTCACGCATACCTACGACTGGTCGCGATTGACCGACGAGAAACGCCTCGAGCGCGCCCGGGCCACCACGTCGGACATGCTTCTGGCCTCAGTCGACAGGCTTGCCGAACTCGCCGAGGCGAACGGCGAACGGCCCCTCGCCTGACCTGTAGCCGAGGGGCGTCCGAGGTCACCGACCGGGCACGACGGAAATCGTTCCCTGGCAGACGGCGTTCTGCGAATTGACGAACCACCATCCCGCGCCGGTCTGGACGGTGACGGTGAACGCCACCGTCCCGGTTCCCGTCCACGTTCGGTTGATCGGGATGCCGGGTTTCTGCTGCCAGGCCGCCTCATCGCTGACGCTGTGTCCGGTCGCGCCGGTTGTCGTGTTGTGCCAGTCGACAGACACCCGCGTGCCGTACCAGTTGACGCCGATGCTCGGGATGAGACCGCCGGGCGGCGTCGGCAGTTCGTTGCCGCCGCTGAGCAGAATTGCCGGCTCCAGTGCAGACCCACCCGGTCGCAGCGACTCCCCGGACGCGGCGTTGATGGTCCACGTGAACGGCGGTGCCCAGACGAGGGGATTCGCGCTCGAGCACGTCATCGTCGTCGATGTCGGTGGCGCGGGCTGAGCACTCGCAACAGCGCCTCCTCCGGTTGCCACCGCGGTTCCCAGTCCGACAGCAGTGAGTGCCGCAGCACAGACCCGTCGTCCCAGCTGCTTGTTCATCAGCGCTCCATTCGTTCGTGACCACGAGAATTGAGACGTCCGTCGCCCCCCATTCCATTTCGGCAGCGGGACAGGATCTGTTACAAATCGTGCAAACTGGACCGCCACTCACGCAGCTGTATTCGGCAACCAGCCGCTGAGTCCCTCAGACCCTCCCTGCGGTATCGGCGACAACCGATACATCGACGGCGGCTACCGACGCAACGAGAATGCTTATCTGGCAGCCGGATACACCCCCGCTCGGGGCGCCCAGGGCCTCGGCGTGTCGTGGAACACCACGAATGACTGTGGCGGCGCGGCTCCCCGAGGGCGACCGCGAGGTGGTCACCGCGGTCGACGGTTGTCAGGGCCTGTCGATCCGAGGCGGGGACGGACGCTGTCGCCGGTCGGGAAGGAGGTGTGGGTGAGGTGCTCGGAGATCTGCCAGATGCGTGTGGCGTCGTCGTCGCTGCGAAGCCGGGAGTAGACGGACTGTTCGGCGGGCGGGCCGGACAGGTGACCGAGACCGCTGGGACCGTACAGGCGGGCGCCGCGTGCGTCCGGTGAGGTGGCGGCCAGCAGGGCCGGAAGCAGTGCGGTCTCTACCGTTCCGACGAGGATGCCGCGGCGGGAGAGTGCGTGGATGAGGCGCCTGCCGGCGGTGTCTCGCGCGCGGCCGACCTCGGGGCGTGCGGCCAGGAGATTGGTGGGCGCTATGCCGGGGTGGGAAAGGTTGCTGGTGATCCCCCAGCCTCCTGCCTGGCTGCGCCGGTCCAGCTCGAGTCCGAACAGGCCGAGCGCGATCTTGGACTGGCTGTACGCGCGCTGGCCGTGGTAGGACCGTTCCCAGTTCAGGTCGTCCCAGTTGATGGCGTGCTGGTTCGCGGCGACACTGATCTGCGAGGTCACATGCGCGTGTCCCGCGCGCAGCAGGGGTAGTAGGTCGGCGACGAGCGCGAAGTGCCCCAGGTAATTGCTGCCGAATTGCAGCTCGAACCCGTCGGTGGTGGTCTGCCGGTCCGGGGGTGTCATCACGCCGGCGTTGTTGACGAGGATTGGATCGGACGGTTCTCGTCGCGCAGCGTGGCGCCCAGCGCGGCGACCGAGCCCAGCGACGACAGGTCGAGGTCCCGCAGGGACACGGCCGCTTCCGGGTGCTGCTGCTTGATCTTCGCGACCGCCGCGTTGCCCTTGCGAGGGTTGCGGACTGGCATGACGACCTCGACCTCGGCGCCGGCGGCGGCGAGGCGCGCCGCCAGGCCCAGTCCGACGCCGTCGCTTGCGCCGGTGACCACGGCGAGTTTCCCGGAGAGGTCGGGGACGGTGATGTCCGGTCGTGTGCGTGTCATGTCCTGCTCCTGTTTTCTCTGCAATGTGGACGTGGTCTCAGGCTGCGCCCGATCCACCGAGACATCCACGGCCTGTCGATCCCAGGCAGCCCTCCGGTACCGAGGGCAGACTGAAACCAGAACTGGAAGCAAGGAGGAAGCAGTCGTGATCGATCGAGCGGGGCTCGCCGAGTTCCTGCGCCGCCGCCGAGAGTCACTTCAACCTGAAGACGTCGGACTCCCGCGTGGGCAACGGCGCAGAACCGCTGGTCTGCGCCGCGAAGAAGTCGCCACGCTCTGCCACATCTCCGCCGACTACTACAGCCGGCTCGAGCGGGAGCGCGGCCCGCACCCGTCCGAGCAGATGATCGCCTCGATCGCGCAGGGGCTGCATCTGTCCCTCGACGAACGCGACCACCTGTTCCGCCTCGCCGGGCACAACCCACCCGCGAGAGGCGCGACCAGCGAACACATCAGTCCCGGCCTGCTCCGCATCTTCGACCGGCTCACCGACACCCCCGCCGAGGTCGTCACCGAGCTCGGCGAGACACTTCGGCAGACCCCGCTCGGCGTCGCTCTCACCGGCGACACCACCCGGTACACCGGCCCTGCCCGCAGCATCGGTTACCGGTGGTTCACCGACCCGGCCACCCGCGCGCCCTACCACCCCGACGACCACGCGCTGCACTCCCGCGTCTTCGCCTCCGGACTACGCGCGATGGTCGCGCTCCGCGGCCCCAGATCACGGGCCGCTCACCTCATGGAACTGCTGCTCGCCCACAACGAAGAATTCCGCACCGTCTGGAACGAACACGAAATCGGCATCCATTACAACGGCGTCAAACGCTACATGCACCCCGAGGTCGGCGCCCTGGAACTGACCTGCCAGACACTTCTCGACCCCGACCAGTCGCACCTCCTTCTCGTCTACACCGCCATCCCCGGCAGCGAAAGCCACGAAAAACTACAGCTTCTCTCCGTCATCGGACCCCAGCACATCCCGCAGGCGCCCCCGAACGCGTGACCGACCTGACGATCACCGTCGTCCGAGCCCGATTCAAGGGGTGGAACTGCCCGCCAACGCGCCGGCAGTAACGGCCTACGGTGGCTCTCGATGTACAGGGCAGTTGCCCGATGCAGCGCGCGGGCTGTCAGGAGGTCGGCAGTGGAGATCTGGTGTCGAAGACGCCGTGCACCTCTCGCACAAGTCGTTGTTCTGGCGGTGATGATGTTCGGCCTTCTCGCGTTCAACGCATTTGAAGCGTCTGCGGCGCCAACCGACACGACGCGCGAGACCACAGTGCCGTTCCAGGTGTCGTCGCCCTATCTGTCTCGGTGTGGCGGGCTCGCCACGTGCATGCTCCCGTGGGTGGTCGCGATGACTCCCACAGCGACTTCGGGCGGGGAATCCGGAATGGTCGTGTTCGAAGCGCGAGAACCGCTTCCCACAGGCGCGTACTGCGAGAGCGCGTGGGTTCATTGGCTCAACCTCGAAACCGGCGCTCGCGGGTCCGTCCTACTGGAACCGGGCGCCCTTTATTCGTGCGAACGTCGATCGGCCGCGGTACGAACGGGAGCCGGTCAGGTTGTAGCGGTGGCAACGCTGAACTCTCCATGGCCCGTTCTCCATCCGGCCGGTGGGACGTTCGCCGTCCCGTGACGCGCGCGCGGAGGCACTCGAGCAGGCGGTGATTCAGCCAATGCGGCGATCGTGTCCCAACGTGAACGGAGTGCAAGTGAAAAGGTTTATCGCAGTAGCGATCTTATCCCTGATCCCGTTGGGCCTCTGTGTGCCGGCGGCATTCGCCGACCCCGTCGATCCCGACCCGTTCGGTTACAAGGACCGGACATCCGACTTCGTCATACCTCTGGATCCCGGGGTGTTCGGAGCGAACGCAGGCAAATCGATCATCCTGAGTCCGTACGGCACGAGCCGGACGATCGAGTGTGCGTCCTTTCACGGGCAGAGTTGGTGTCGCCAGTTCGATCACGTCGGGAACGAACACGATCTGTACAAGATGAAGATTCCGACGGGGTCGACCGAGTGGGAATACCGCGGTGTCTGGATCTACAACCCGTTCTGACATCGACCCCGGTGAGCTTGCGGAACGGCCGAACGTAGCGAAGTGAGTGTCCACGGCGCCCGGATCGGCGAGAATTAACGCCGTGCGAGTTCCGGTCGGTCAGCTACCAGTTGGCCACCCGACGAGGCATTGTCCCGAGCAACAGGGGGTATCGAGCATGGTGCAACCAGCGGAGCGGTACCGCATGCGAAGGATCGGCAGTAGCGCGGCTCTCGCCGTCCTCGCGATCATCCTGGCCGGAGTCTTTTTCGCGGGTGCGTGTGGGCAGCAGGACACGCAGTCTGACGCCGAATCGCAGCAGGACGCGACGACATCCGAGGCGATCCTGTTGCCTCAGGAGATTGTGGTGGGGTTGGACGTCGTCCAGACGTACTTCCCGGAGATAGAACAACAGACGGTGACGAGTGAGAACTCCACTGCTTCCGGTACCCCCGACGCGACGCGAATGGTGATCTACGAAGGGGGCGACGGCAGAAGGGTAACCGTCTCCGTCGATCGATATCCCAGCGTCGACGCAGCCGCGACCGCATTCGAGCAAGCGATCGACAACAGCGAAGCCGTCCCGGGGTTCGTGGCGCTACCGGCGCCGGCCGACGTCGGCGACAAGGCCTTCGCCGGCTCCGTGACCCAGGGAGACGACACGCACATCGGGTACGGCGCGCTCGCCGGCGAGAACATCATCGGGGTGACCTCGGCCGGCTATCCGGCGACCACCGAGAACGTCGAGAAGCTGGCCGGTCTCACACACGACGCGGTCGAGAAGGCAACGGCATAGGGAAGAACGCGCGCGACAAGACCCGCCGCGGCGCCAACACCGCGTCAGGATTGCGGCCATCGGAGTCATAGTGCCGTCAAGAACGGCCGCGACCTCGCGTGGCGGGGGTAGATCTGGAACTGAATCCCCGAGGAGGTTCCGATGACGCTTCATCTTCCCCACCCGTTCGTGCACGAGCAGTCACAGCAGAACACCGTGCTCGACCCTTCGGCGCTCGGCCCGGGGATCGAGGACGCGCTGCGTGCGGTGATGGAACAGCCGCAACTACGGCTGATCGGTTTCCGCTGCACAGCCGACTTCGACGCCATCGACGACGCGATCGGGCTGATGGAACAGGTCCGGCGCGACTACGGGGTGATCCTGACTGAACTGGTCCTGGAGGGCGCAGACCGGGCCGATCTGCGGGAGGTCGTCGACGAGGCCCTGGACGAGGCGTGCGCCCGCAACCGGTATCCCCGCCCGAGTGTCGCGTTCACCGGACACCCGGCCGAGCCGGGACTCCCCGCGTTGACGAAATCTTGACGCCCTCACCCCTTGCGCTCGGTTGAACGCGCGTTTAGCGTATTAAACATGCGTTCAACCAGTGCCGGTTCCGAGGTCCCGCAACCCGATCTGACCACGCGTGCCCGAGTGCGCGACGCGGCCATCACGGTGTTCGGCAATCACGGCTTCAGTACCGGTGTACGGGCGATCGCCACCGCAGCCGGGGTGTCACCCGGTCTGGTGATTCACCACTTCGGTTCGAAGGACGGCCTGCGCGCCGAATGCGACGACCACGTCCTGCGAATCATCCGGGAGCAGAAGGCGGAGGCGATTTCGACCCCCGGGCCGGCGGGCACAATGCACGCCCTCGCCGAGATCGAGCAGTACGCCCCGCTCGTCGCGTACATCGTGCGGAGTTTCCAGGCGGGTGGAGGTCTCGGCGAGTCCCTCTTCGAGCACATGGTGGAAGACACCGAGCAGTATCTCGCGATGGGCGTGGCGGCCGGAACTGTCCGGCCCAGCCGCAACCCGAAGGCGCGGGCGCGCTACCTCACCCTCTACAACGTCGGCGCCATGCTGCTCTACCTGCAGATACGCGCCGACAAGGAAACTCCGCTCGATTACGCCACGGCCATCCGCGACCTCGCCACCGACGTCACGCTGCCCGCCCTCGAGATGTACACCGAGGGCCTGCTGCCGGATTCGTCGACGCTCGAGGCGTATCTGGCCACCGAAGACGGCGCCGCGCAGGCGGGCGCGGCTCCCTCAGAACATACCGACTCCCCGAACTAGGAGCAGCTATGAGTGCGATCATCGAAGTGCGCAACCTGGTGAAGACGTTCGGACGAACCCGGGCGTTGGACGGACTCGACCTCGAGGTCGGTGAAGGGGAGGTGCACGGGTTCCTTGGGCCGAACGGCGCCGGCAAATCCACCACCATTCGCGTTCTCCTCGGCAGCCTGCACTCCGACAGCGGTGAGGCCACCGTGTTCGGGCGCGACCCGTGGCGCGACGCCGTCGCCCTGCACCTCGACATGGCGTACGTCCCCGGCGACGTGACCCTGTGGCCGTCGTTGTCCGGCGGTGAGACCATCGACCTCCTCGCGCGGATGCGCGGCGGTCTGGACGAGACCCGCAAGCAGGATCTGATCGAGCGTTTCGACCTCGACCCGCGGAAGAAGGGTCGGGCGTATTCGAAGGGCAATCGTCAGAAGGTGGCATTGGTGTCGGCGTTCTCGTCCGACGCTCGCCTGCTGCTGCTCGACGAACCGACGTCGGGCCTGGATCCGTTGATGGAACAGGTCTTCCGTGAGTGCGTCGCCGAGGCCCGCGACCGCGGTGTGACGGTGCTGCTGTCCAGTCACATCCTGTCCGAGGTGGAGGCGCTGTGCGAGCGGGTCACCATCATCCGGGCCGGACGCACGGTCGAATCCGGGACACTGGCGTCGATGCGGCACCTCAGCCGTACGTCGATCACCGCCGAACTTCTCGGTGACCCCGGCGATCTGAGCCGCATCGACGGCGTGGAAGACATCGGGTTCGACGGGTCGACGCTGCACTGCCAGGTCGACAGCGAACATCTCGGCGAGCTCATCCGGGTGCTCGGCGACACCGGGGTACGCAGCCTCGTCAGTCAGCCGCCGACCCTCGAAGAACTCTTCTTGCGGCACTACGAGATCGACGACGGTACGACGTCGTCCGACACGGTGGAGAAGGTGCGGGCATGAGTACCGCCACGGTGTCCCGGTACCGGCCGGTGGAGCCGGCGCCGGTGTCTTCCTCGGATTTCACGGGGACACTGCACTTTCTGCGGTTGTTCCTGCGCCGGGATCGGATCGCGCTGCCGCTGTGGATCCTGATCTTCGCGTTCGCGCCCGCGCTGTACGTCGCGAGCATCGCCGACATCTACACCTCCGACGCCCAGTTGGCGGAGTTCGCGGCCACCACCGCGGCCAGCCCCGCGCAGATCGCCATGTACGGGCCGATCTTCAACTCCAGCCTCGGCTCGGTGGGCGTCTGGAAGGCCGGCATCTACTACACGCTGATCGGGCTGGTGGTGATCCTGACGGTCATCCGGCACACCCGCGCCGAGGAGGAGACCGGCCGGGCGGAGCTTCTCGACTCCACCTCCGTCGGACGGTACTCGGGCCTGACCGCGGCGCTGCTCCTC
The DNA here is from genome assembly GCF_030056915.1 of Rhodococcus sp. IEGM 1307. Classification (NCBI taxonomy): domain Bacteria; kingdom Bacillati; phylum Actinomycetota; class Actinomycetes; order Mycobacteriales; family Nocardiaceae; genus Rhodococcus; species Rhodococcus sp. IEGM 1307. The sequence continues at coordinate 375,551 of NZ_JASHKW010000005.1, read as the reverse complement.
GCCGGCGGCGCGTCCGTAGTCACCGGAATCCTCTGTGCGGCAGCGTTGCTCGCCGGCGACCTTCCGGCGGGCGGTTCGGTCGCCTTCGGGACGTCACTGGCCTGCTCCGGTCTGGTGTTCACTGCGGTCGCCGCCGTTGCGGCGCAGGTGAGCACCGGCGCCCGCGTCGCACGCGGCGTCGCGTTGACGGTGCTCGGGGTCGCGTTCGCGCTGCGCGCGGTCGGTGACGCCGGGTCCGGCACCCTGTCGTGGTTGTCGCCGCTCGGCTGGGATCTGCAGATCCGGCCGTATGCCGACGAACGCTGGTGGGTCGTCGTCCCCAGTCTCGTCACGGCAGTCGTACTCACCTGGGCGGCATACGCTCTCCTGCGTCGACGTGATGTCGGCGCCGGTCTGATCGCCGAACGCCCCGGCCCCACGGACGCGTCGCCGGCGCTCGCCGGAACTCTGGGACTGGCGTGGCGGATGCACCGCGGGACGCTCGCGGCCTGGACCGCCGGGCTCGGACTGTACGGCCTGCTCATCGGCAGCGCCGCGAAGGGGATCGGTGGCCAGGTCGGCGACAGCCAGACGATCCGGGACATCATCACCCGGATGGGCGGCTCGCAGTCGCTGGAGGAATCGTTCATCGGCTACGCGTTCACGATGCTCGCGGTCGCCGCCGCGGCCTACGCGATCTCCGCGTCGTTGCGGCTGTACTCCGAGGAGAACGCCCAGCGCCTCGAACCCGTGACGGCCGGTTCCGTCGGCCGCGTCCGGTGGGCGTCGAGCCACATCCTGTTCGCGCTGCTCGGACCTGCGGTCGCGATGATCGTGGCCGGAGCGGCCGCCGGACTCACGTACGGCGCATCCATCGGCGACGTGGGAGGAGCCCTGCCCGACGTGATCGGGGCGGCGCTCGTGCAACTTCCCGCGATCTGGATGCTCGCCGGCGTGACGGTCCTGCTGTTCGGTGTGGTCCCGCGGTTCACGCCGGTGGCGTGGGGCGTGCTCGTCGCGTTCCTCCTGATCTTCATGGTCGGGTCGATCGCGCAGTTCCCGCAGGCGGTGCTGAATCTGGAGCCGTTCAGCCACGCCCCGAAGCTGCCGGGTGGGCAGTTCGAGGCGACGCCGATCGTGTGGCTGCTCCTGATCACGGTGGTGCTGCTCGTGGTGGGCGTGGCGGCGTTCCGGCGGCGCGACCTGCGCTGAGCGCCGGCCGGTGTGCACACTGAACTCATGGCACGTGTGCACACCGGCGAATCCGTCCTGGCCCGGACGGTGCGGATAGTCGAATCGTTCCGTTCGGACGATTCGCTGCTCACGGTGTCCGAGATCGCGCGACGGTCCGGTCTCCACATCTCCACGACGTCGCGGTTGATCGACGAGCTGGTGGGGTGCGGCTGGCTCGAGCGTGAGGACCGGAAGGTGCGGATCGGGGTCCGCCTGTGGGAGGTCGCGTCGCGGGCGTCCCCGACCCTCGGACTCAGGGAAGCGGCGATGCCGTTCATGGAGGACCTGCACGCCGTCGTCGGACAGCACACTCAGCTCGGTGTCCTCGAAGGCGACGAGGTGTTGTTCATCGAGCGGCTCACGGCACCGGGCGCCGTGGTCAACTACACGCGCATCGCGGGCCGGATGCCGCTCCACGTGTCCTCGTCCGGGCTGGTCCTGCTCGCGCACGGACCGTCGGAGCTGCAGGAGCGCATCCTGAGCGAACCGTTGAAGGTATACACCGACAACACGATTCGCACGGCACGACAGCTGAGGGGAGTCCTGGCCGACGTGCGCCGGCACGGCTACATCCTCTGCGCCGGCCACCTCTACCCGGACACCACGGGCGTCGCGGTCCCGGTGCGGGACGGCCACGGCAAGGTGGTCGCCGCGCTGTCGGTCATCGTGCCGAACGACGAGAAGGCGTACGCGCAGATCCCCGCGCTGCGGGCGGCCTCGAAGGGCATCACCCGCGTGATGGCGGCGGCGTCGACATGAGGCAAGCCCAGGTGGCAGATTCCCACGGATTTGCCGGAATCCGGCGCAATTGCGCGGGCGGCTGACCAATGTCTGTGACGCTGTGCGCGGTGGACTATCCGCCCCGCCCGTGCCACGGTGGAATCGGAACCACTTCTCCCAGAAAGCGCAGCATCATGGAAAGCACCTCGCAACCCAGCCCCCGGGAATGCCCGGACTGCCACGCGCTCACCGCGGACCTCGAGGCACACAAACTCTGGCACTCCCGGCTCGTCCACGACATCGCCACCGCCGTCGACAAAGACATCAGCCGAAGGGCGCACACCTGATAACTCAGCCTCGGCGGCGTCCGGGCGGGCAGCCTCGTTGAGTGACCCCGGTTACATCCCGACTTTCAACTATTGAAAATGATCTGGCGGCTCACCCCCGGCTCGGAAGATCCTCGAACAAACGCGAGATCGAGGAGTCGAGATGCCACAGAACCCGGTTTGTTCCGGTGCGCCAGCGGACGCGGCGCTGCGAGTTGTCGCCAAAGAGCTTGTCGCGGACGGTGTTGTCGCACTGACCCTGCGTCACCCCGACGGCCGGCGCCTCCCGGACTGGGCGCCGGGGGCCCACATCGACCTGCTGCTCCCGAACGGGCTGACGCGGCAGTACTCGCTGTGCGGTGACCGGTGGGACGCGTACAGCTACCGGGTCGGGGTGCTGCGGGAACCGGCGGGCCGGGGCGGGTCGGCGTACGTCCACGACGTACTCGCGGAGGGTGATCTCGTCGGGGTCGGCGGTCCGCGCAACAACTTCCCGCTCGTCCCCGCACCGAGGTACCTGTTCATCGCCGGCGGTATCGGGATCACCCCGCTGCTGCCGATGGTCCGCCAGGCGGAGCTGATGGGAATCGACTGGCAACTCCTGTACGGCGGCCGCACCCGCACGTCCATGGCGTTCCGGGACGAACTCGCCGCCTACGGCGACCGGGTGTCCGTCGTGCCTCGCGACGAGCAGGGCCACCTCGACCTCCCCGCGTGTCTCGCCGCGGCCGCCGCCGACGCGAAGGTCTACGTCTGCGGGCCCGGGCCGCTGCTCGCCGCCGTCGAAAACTGCTGCGCGGATTGGCCTGTCGGTACGCTGCGGGCCGAACGCTTCGTGCCGAAGGACACCGGCGCGCCGCTGCGCGACGAACCGTTCGAGGTCGAACTCGCGCGCTCCGGCCTCGCGGTGACGGTGACGCCCGGCGCCAGCGTCCTCGACGCCGTGCAGGCGGCCGGGGTCGACGTTCTGTCCTCGTGCCGCGAGGGCACGTGCGGGACCTGCGAGACCACCGTCCTCGCCGGCGCCCCCGACCACCGCGATTCCGTCCTCGACGACGAGGAGCGGTCCGCCGGCGACTGCATGCTCATCTGCGTTTCCCGGTCCTGCTCCGACCGCCTCGTGCTCGACCTCTGACACCCCCACCCCGAAGGACTCACCGTGACGATGTTCGCCCCCGCTCCCGCGTTGCCCGTCAGCGACGCCGACCCGTTCGCCCTCGACGTCCTGCAGGACCCGTTGCCGTTCCAGGAAAGTCTGCGGGATGCCGGCCCCGTCGTGTACCTGCGGCGGTACGACGTCTTTGCGCTGGGCCGCTACGAGCAGGTCCATGCCGCGCTGACCGACTGGCAGTCGTTCCAATCCGCTGCCGGGGTAGGCCTGAGCAACTTCCGGTACGAGACGCCGTGGCGTCCCCCGAGTGTCCTGCTCGAGGCCGACCCGCCGCACCACGACGCTCCGCGGGTGGTGCTGAGCAAGATTCTGGGCCCCCGCGCGCTGCAGAAACTGCGGGCAGCGTGGTTCCGGGACGCGGAGGCCCTCGTCGACCAGTTGCTCGCGAACACAACCGAATTCGATGCGGTCACCGCCCTCGCCGCCGCGTTTCCGCTGCGGGTCTTTCCGGATGCCGTCGGCATTTCCGACGCCGGACGGGAGAACCTGCTGCCGTACGGGGATCACGCATTCAACAGTTTCGGTCCCGCCAACAGTCTGGTGGAGAAGGGGGCGCCGCGGGTGGCCGAACTGTCCGGATGGGTGAAGGCGCAGTGTGCCCGCGACGCGCTCACCGGCGACGGCTTCGGCGCGCAGATCTGGGCGGCGGCGGACCGCGGTGACATCACGTACGAGCAGGCGCCGCTCGTCGTGCGCTCGTTGCTGACGGCGGGGGTGGACACCACGGTCAACGGTCTCGCGGCCGTGCTCTACGCGTTCGCGACGCATCCGGAGCAGTGGGCGAGGCTGCGCGAGAACCGCACGCTGGCCCGGACGGCGTTCGACGAGGCGGTCCGGTGGGAGTCGCCGGTCCAGACGTTCTTCCGCACTGCCACCCGCGACACCGAGATCGGCGGTGCGACCATCCCGGACGGCAAGAAGATCCTGATGTTCCTCGGCGCCGCGAATCGGGACCCCCGCAGGTGGGAGAACCCGGACGTGTTCGATCTCGGCCGCAACCCGTCGGGGCACGTGGGGTATGGGATGGGAATTCACCAGTGCGTCGGCCAGCACGTCGCCCGGCTCGAATCGGAGGCGCTGCTGACGGCGCTGGCGTCGCGGGTGGAGTCGCTGGAGATCGCCGGGCCGGTGCGCCGGCACCTGAACAACACGCTGCGGTCGTGGGAATCCGTGCCGGTCGCGGTGCGGCCGTCGTAGGCGGGAAACCATACGTACGTATGTATTGGCACGGCGGAAAGTCGCGCCGATTCGACGGTCCCCCCGATACGATGCTCCCGACCCCGGCCGCCACGGAGAGAGGGACCATGGACACTCGTTCGTCCGCATCCGCCGAACTCACCACCGAAGAGAAGGCCTCGCTCACCAGCGGTGAGAACTTCTGGGAGACAAAGGCGCTCGACCGGGTGGGTGTCCCCTCGATCTATCTCACCGACGGCCCACACGGAGTGCGGAAGCAGACCGGCGGCGGCGACCACCTCGGTATCGGCGACAGCGTGCCCGCGACGTGCTTCCCACCGGCGGTCGCGCTGGGTTCGACCTGGGACCCGGACCTGCTCGAGGCGGTCGGTCGGGCCCTCGGTGACGAGGCGAAGTCCGAGGGCGTCGGGGTCCTGCTGGGGCCGGGTATCAACATCAAGCGTTCACCGCTCTGCGGCCGCAACTTCGAGTACCTGTCCGAAGACCCGATTCTGGGCGGCCGACTCGGTGCCGCCCTCGTCGACGGACTGCAGGGGCGGGGGGTCGGCGCGTCGCTGAAGCATTTCGCCGCCAACAACCAGGAGACCGACCGGCTCCGGGTGAGCGCCGACATCGACGCGCGGCCCCTGCACGAGATCTACCTGCGCGGGTTCCGGCACGTGGTCGAGCACGCGGCTCCGTGGTCGGTGATGTGCTCGTACAACCGCATCAACGGCGTCTACGCGTCGGAGAACCGGTGGCTACTCACCGACGTCCTCCGCGGCGAATGGGGTTTCGAGGGGCTCGTCGTCTCCGACTGGGGTGCCGTGTCGAATCGGGTTGCCGCACTCTCCGCCGGGCTCGATCTCGAGATGCCGTCGACGAACGGGGTCACCGACGCCCAGATCGTCGCCGCGGTCGAGTCCGGTGCCCTCGCGCAGTCCGCACTCGACACTGCGGCGGAAAGGGTGCTCGCGCTGGTCGAGAAGGTGCGGTCGAACCTCGATCCCTCCGCCGACTACGACCGCGACGCCCATCATGCCCTCGCCCGCGATGTCGCCGGCCGCAGTGTCGTGCTGCTGAAGAACGACGGAATCCTTCCGCTCGATCCCACAGCGAGCACGAGGATCGCCGTGATCGGCGAGTTCGCACGCACTCCGCGCTACCAGGGTGCGGGCAGTTCGCAGATCGTCCCGACCCGCCTCGACAACGCTCTCGACGAGATTCGGACGCTCGCCGCCGGCCCCGAGATCACGTTCGCGCCCGGATACTCACTCGATGAATCCGTCAGCGCGACAAATACACTGGTCGACGAGGCGGTGTCGCTGGCCGCCTCCGCCGATGTCGCCGTCGTGTTCCTCGGGCTCCCCGTGGAGGACGAGTCGGAGGGATTCGACCGGGAACACCTCGAACTGCCCGCGGCGCAGACCGAACTGTTCGACGCGGTGCTCGCGGCCAACCCGCGCGTCGTCGTCGTGTTGTCCAACGGCAGCGTCGTGCGAGTGTCGGGGTGGGCCGGGCGAGTCCCCGCGATCGTGGAGGGCTGGCTCCTCGGTCAGGCCGGTGGGGGAGCCGTCGCCGACGTGCTCTTCGGGGTGGTCAACCTGTCGGGCCGGCTGGCCGAGACGATTCCCGTTCGACTCGAGGACACCCCGGCGTACCTCGACTTCCCGGGCGAGGCGGGCCACGTGCGGTACGGGGAAGGCCTGTTCGTCGGCTACCGGTATTACGACAGCCGGGACGTGGCGGTGAGTTTTCCTTTCGGGCATGGCCTTTCGTACACGAGCTTCGACTATTCCGCCCCGCCGCGACGCGGACCGCCGCCGGACTCGAGGTTTCGCTGACGGTCACGAACACCGGGCCCCGGGACGGACGTGAGGTGGTCCAGGTGTACGTCGGCGTCCCCGGTTCGGCAGTGACCAGGCCGGTGCGCGAGCTGAAAGGTTTCGCGAACGTCGACATTGCGGCCGGTGCGAGCGAATCCGTCCGGATCCCGATTCCGTTCGAGGACCTGGCGTACTTCGATGCGGCGCTGTCGCGGTGGGTCGTCGAAGGCGGCGACTACCGGGTGTGGGTCGGCGCCTCGTCGCGGGACCTGCGCGGGGAGGTGGTCGTGACGGTCGAGGGTGACGCACCCCTGCCGGTGCTCACGGCGGAGTCCACGATCGGTGAATGGCTCGCGCATCCGGTGGGGAGCGAGATCCTCGGGGAGGCGCTGGCGCAGACCGCCGGGTCGGGTGTGTTCGACGACCCGTCACTGCTGCGCATGGCCGCGTCGATGCCGCTGAACCGCGTCGCGGCATTCCCCGGCAGTCCGATCGGCACCGAGCAGTTGGATGCCTTGGTCCGGCGCGCCGAACGGCCGCCGCGGGTGATGACCGGTCATGCCCGCGGCGGCCGTTCGTAGCGGCAGTTTACGAGGTGGACTCGTCGATGTCGAAGAGTTCGCCGATCAGGCCGCCGAGGAACCGTCGGTGTTGCGACGATATCTCGGCGGCCGCTGCTTCGTCCCGGGCCGCGCACAGTGTGATCAGGTTGTCGTGGTGTTCGATGGCGTCCTGCCAGCCGCGGAGGCTGGAGAACTTGCGGTAGTAGATCCGGTGGATCTGCGGGTGCACCTGGTGCATGAGGCGCTTGAGCAGTGGGTTGCCTGCGGCGTCGACGATGACGCCGTGGAGAGTGTCGTCCGCAGCGAGGGCGGCACCGATGTTGTCGGTCTTGATCGCCTGCGCGAGGTCGTCGTTGGCGGTGCGCATCACGTCGATCATCTCGTCGGTGAGGTTGGGCACCCCCGTTTTCACGGCCAGTTGATCCAGGACCTCCATCACCGCCAGCGTTGCCTCGACATCGGCCCGGTTCAGCGGGGTGATCCGGGTGAAGGCGGCGGGTTTGGCCTCGACGAGTCCGGTGTCGATCAGCCGTGTCAGAGCCTCGCGCACCGGGGTGCGGCTCAGGCCCAGATGTTCGGCCAGCTCGCTGTCCTTGACCTTGGATCCGGGCGCGAGCTCACCGGTGACGATCGCGTCGCAGATCCGCTCGAACGCGACGTCGCTCATGCGGGGGCGCTCCACCGGATTATCACGCAACATACTGGATACTGTACTCTGCACGCCGCACGCTCCCGGGGGCCGCGTGGGCGAGTGCCTGGCGCCTTGTCGTGACGATACCGAGTGCGTCTTCGTCGACTGTCCATTGTCCGGGCCCCCGCTACCCATCCGCGTTGCGTCGCCCGGCGAGGACCTTGTCGCCGAGTTCGTCGCCCGGCGTTGCGGCGGACCGGCCGGCCTTCGCCTCGGCTTTCTCCTCGGACTTGTCGATCACTGATGCGGCGAGGGAGTTTCCGACGACGTTGACCGCGGTGCGGGCCATGTCGGCGATGAAGTCCACTCCGAGCAGGAGCGCGACGGCTTCGGCGGGCAGGCCGATGGTGTTACCTGCGGCGATGAGCACCACGATCGAGGCGGAGGCCACGCCGGCCATGCCCTTCGACAAGATGACCAGGACGCCGACCATCAGCAGCAGGGTGGGGATCGAGGTGTCGATGTCGTAGGCGTTGGCGAGGAAGACCAGGGCGACAGCCTGGTAGAGAACGGAGCCGTCGGTGTTGAACGAGTAGCCGAGCGGCACGACGAACGAGGTCGTCGAGCGGCTGACGCCGAGCCCCTCGAGCTTGAGCAGTAGCGGCGCGAGCACTGCCTCGGAGCTGCGGGTGACGAACGCGAGGCCGACCAGATTTCCGATGGCCTTGAGCATGGTGACGTACTCGACGCGGAAGATCGCGGCGATGATCGGAAAGATGACGCCGAGGATGATCGCCATACCGACGTAGACGACGGCGAGGAAGCCGAGCAGGCTCGACAGGTTCCCGAACCCGTAGTGCGCGACGTCGTAGCTGATGAAGCCCAGGACCCCGAGGGGCGCGAGGCGAATGACGTAACCGACCACCTTGAACATCGCGCTGGCGAGTGAGTCGAGTACGGACGTCATCGGCTTCGACTGCTCACCGATCGCGGCGAGTGCGACGCCGACGAACCCGGCGAACACGATCACTGCCAGCAGGTTCCCCTCCGCGAAGGCGGCGAAGACGTTCTTGGGAACAGCGTGCAGGAGTAGTTCGTGGAAGTCGATGCCCTGCTCGAGGGTCTCGACGGACGCACCGTCGGCGCCGGCGACTGGGGCGCCGGAACCGATGTCGAGCAGCTTCGCAAGCGCGACGGCCATCAGCAGGATGATCGTGGTGACGACCTCGAAATACAGGATCGCCTTGGCGGCCATGCGCCCGACCTTCTTCGCCGAATCCATACGCGCGATGCCGAGCACGATGAGCGGGAAGACCAAGGGGACGACGATCATCTGAACAAGGTTGAGGAACACGTCGCCGGCCAGTTTGAGTTGCTCGCCGACGGCGGGGGCGAACGTGCCGATGAGTGCGCCGACGCCGACGGCGATCAGTGACTGCACGCCGATCGGCAGCTTCCAGAACTTCCACCACCTGCGTGGTGTGCGAGACGCGTCGGCGTCCTCGGGTGCGGTCGCGGAGTCAGCGGGGATGGCTCGGGTTGTCGTCATTCAACAGCTCCAATATATTGGATGTGGTGTACTGTTCGACAACAGTGATCGACGTCATAGTCCCTGTCAAGTAGAACGGCGAGTTGGGTGTTGGTGGAAAAGTTGAGCGACAGCGATGTGCGGATCGAGCACGATTCGATCGGAGATCTGGCGGTACCGGCGGGGGCGTACTACGGTGTCCACACCGCCAGGGCGATGGACAATTTCGCGATCACCGGGTCTGCCATCGGTCAGTACCCGGCGCTGGTCGCGGCGTTGGCGACCGTGAAACAGGCTGCCTGCCTGGCGAACCGGGACCTGGGTCTCCTCGATGACCGGCGGGCCGATGCGATCGTGGCCGCGTGCACGGAGATTCGCGCCGGGGCACTGCTCGACCAGTTTCCGATCGATCCGATCCAGGGCGGGGCGGGCACCTCGTCGAACATGAACGTCAACGAGGTCATCGCGAACCGCGCACTCGAGATCCTCGGATTCGGGCGCGGCGCCTACACCGAACTCGACCCGCTCGCTCACGTGAACCTGGGTCAGTCCACCAACGATGTGTACCCGACCGCGATCAAGCTCGCGCTGGTCGAGCACCTCCGAATGTTGATCGCGTCGCTCGGTCGGCTCGCGGAGTCGTTCGAGCGCAAATCGATCGAATTCGACGACATCGTCAAAATGGGTCGCACCCAGCTGCAGGACGCGGTACCGATGACCCTGGGGCAGGAGTTCGCCGCCTACTCGATCATGCTGAACGAGGACTGCGCCCGGCTCTCCGAGGGAGCGCTTCTGCTGCTGGAATCGAACCTCGGCGGCACCGCCATCGGCACGGGGATCAACGGGCATCCCGAGTACTCCGCGCTCGCCTGCAACTACTTGCGCGAGCTGACCGGTGAACCGGTCGTCCCGGCCGGCAATCTGATCGAGGCAACCCAGGACTGCGGAGCATTCGTGCAGGTATCCGGAATCCTCAAACGTGTCGCCGTGAAACTGTCCAAGACGTGCAACGACCTGCGGCTCACCTCCTCCGGGCCGACCGCCGGACTCGGTGAGATCAATCTGCCTCCGGCCCAAGCCGGTTCGTCGATCATGCCCGGCAAGGTCAACCCGGTCATCCCCGAAATGGTGAACCAGGTCGCGTTCGAGGTGATCGGCAACGATCTGACGGTCACGATGGCCGCCGAGGGTGGGCAACTCCAGCTCAACGCGTTCGAACCCGTGATCGTCTACAGCCTGCTGCGCTCGACGACGCACCTGGCCGCGGCATCGGACACCCTGGCGGTGAAGTGCGTCGACGGGATCACCGCCAACCGCGACCACCTCGAGCGGGGTGTTCGGCGCTCGATCGGCATCGTCACCGCGCTCTCGCCGTTCATCGGCTATGCCGCCAGCGCGGACATCGCCAAGAGGGCGCTGGCGACCGGCGCCTACGTCGGCGACCTCGCCGTCGACGACGGTCTGCTCACTCGCGCGCAGGTCGATGACATCCTGTCCCCCCGGCGACTCGCCGGCCTGCTCACCGCGCCCACCGTGGACAGCGAATTCTCCGCACTCGACCATCTCACCGGTGTCGCCGCGCACTGATCGACGCTTCACAACCAGCACCTCGAATACAGGACAGCGCAGTCCTCGCCCGAGTAGAAGTCACATCGAGAGGAAACGAGAATCGGATGACCCTCACATCGTCGGCACACGCCGCCATAGTCCCCGCGACACATGCGCGCTCCTGGCTCCTGGTCGCGGGCTCACGTCCGGACGAGTTCGCCGCAGCCACGAACTCGGCGGCTGACGCGGTGATCTTCGACCTCGAGGACGGTGTCGTTCCGTCCTCGAAAACACAAGCCCGCGAGGATGTTGCGCGTTTTCTGGCCGGTGGGGGTACCGGGTGGGTGCGCATCAACGACGTCACCACCGCGGACTGGACCGCTGATCTGGACGCGATCCGGGGGCTCCCGGGACTGAGTGGCGTGATGCTCGCCAAGGCCGAATCCGCGGACCACATCGATCGCACGGCTGCCGAGCTGCCCGGCATCCCGATCCTCGCCCTGGTCGAATCGGCGCGTGGCGTCGAATTCGCTTTCGACATCGCCTCGGCCGATGCCACGACCCGAATTGCATTCGGCACCGGCGACTTCCGCCGCGACACCAATGCGGGCGCCGACCCCGACGCGCTGGCCTACGCACGGGGACGGCTCGTCGTCGCCAGTCGGGCGGCCGACCTCCCCGGTCCCATCGACGGCCCGTGCCTGACAGGCGAACCCGATCTGTCCGAGGCATTGGCCGTCACCAGGTCGATGGGCATGACCGGCAAGCTCTGCATGCATGTCGGCCACACACCGATCGTCAATCGCGAACTGTCCCCGCTACAGAGCGATGTGGCCTGGGCTGCCGAGGTCATCGCACACCTCGGCGCGCAGGGTGAGAACATCGCCGACGGCAGCGATCGCCCGAAGCTCGCGCGTGCCCTGCGAATCACCCACCTGGCCGACGTCTTCTCGGTGTCGGCCTGAGCTTCCCCCGTGCAGCGGCTACCCGACCTCCCCGATAACGTCGCGCAGAACCCGCGTGACCGTCTGCACCGCAGGTGAGGGATTGGAGTCCTGCCAGGCCATGGCGATGGGGAGGGTGGGGGCGTCGCCGGCGATGGGCAGGTATTCGACGCCGTCCATCGTGAGGTGCGCGGTCGAATCCACTACGACGGCGACTCCGACCCCGGCGCCGACCATCGCGAGCAGGCTGTACGGGTCGGGCGCCTCGTGCGCGACGACGGGGGCGAATCCTGCTGCTGCACACAGGGCGAGCGTGGCGTCGCGGACCACGGAACCGTGTTCGGCGGGGTAGATCACGAACCGTTCGCTCGCCAGTTCCTGCGGCACGACGGCGCCCGCGTCGACGAGACGGTGCCCGGCCGGGACCGCGACCATCAGTGCCTCTACACGCACGGTGTGGGTGGCGAAGCCCCGCGGGATCGGCAACCCCACGATGCCCATGTCCAGGGTTCCGCGGGTGAGGCCGTCGAGCACCTCACCGGAGTACATCTGCGGGCGTAGGTCCAGTTCGATGCCGGGGTAGGCGTCGGCGAGGGAGCGGGCGAGAACGGACAGCACCGTGTAGCCGCCCGCGCCGCCGAAGCCGACGGTGACGCGGCCGGTCTCCCCGGCTGCCGCCGCCTGCGCGATGCCCTTCACGATCCCGACCTGCGCCTCGATGGTCCGGGCCGGACCCACCAGCGCCTCGCCGGCGGCCGTGAGCCGCACGGAGCGGGTGGTGCGGACGAACAGATCGGTTCCCAGTTCCCGTTCGAGGGCCCGCACGGTCTGGCTGAGCGGGGACTGCGCCACGTGGAGACGCTCGGCGGCCCGCCCGAAATGCAGTTCTTCCGCGACCGCGAGAAACGCGTGCAGGTGACGGAGCTCCACGACCCCTCCCCGAGACTATGTGTCTGAATCACCTAAACAAGCTGAATTAAGTCTTGGACTCTACACGGAATCCCGACCATAGTGATGCACACCACCTCTGCGTCGGCGTGACGCCCCACGAAAGTCAGGGAGAACCGTGAACCCGAATCCCGGCCGCGACGCGGCACCACCCGAATACAGCACCAAGCAGGCCCGCAAGGCCGGTGTCACCGCGTTCGTCGGCACCACCATCGAGTGGTTCGATTTCTACATCTACGGCACCGCCTCCGCACTCGTGCTGGGCCGGTTGTTCTTCCCCGACGCCTCGCCTGCGGTGGGCACCCTCGCCGCATTCGCGACGTTCGCGATCGGTTTCGTGGCCCGCCCACTCGGCGGGATCGTGTTCGGCCACTTCGGCGACAAGTTCGGACGCAAGAACGCCGTCATCATCACGCTGATCCTGATGGGGATCGGAACGGTCGGCGTCGGCTGCCTCCCCACCTACTCGCAGATCGGGATCTGGGCACCCATCCTCCTCGTCGCGCTCCGCGTGGTCCAGGGCATCGCGATGGGCGGTGAGTGGGGTGGCGCCGTGCTCATCGCCACCGAATTCGCGCCACCGAACAAGAAGGTGCTGTACGGCGCATTCGCGCAGCAGGGTTCGCCCGTCGGCAATCTGCTCGCGACCCTCGCGTTCCTGGCGCTGACGCTGTTGTCGGACCGCGTGTTCGAGTCCTGGGGCTGGCGTCTGCCGTTCCTCGCGTCCGCCGCGCTCGTCGTCGTCGCGCTGTATATCCGGCTGCGGATCTCGGAGACGCCGGAGATGAAGAAGGCCGTCGTCGCCCAGGAGCGCACCCGGATGCCGCTCGTGGAGGTGCTGCGCTCGCACCCGGTCGAACTCGTCCTCGGCGTGGGGGCCGTGGTCGCGGGTGTCGCCATCACCTACGTGAAGACCACGTTCGCACTCGCGTGGGCCACCGCCGACCTCGGATTCGACCGCGGGGACTTCCTGCTCGTGATCACGATCGCGCTCGTCGCGCAGGTACTCGTGCAGCCGTTCGGCGCCGTACTGGCCACGAAAATCGATCCGTCGCGGGCGATCCGGTGGATGCTGCTGCCCGAACTCGTGTTGCTGCCGTTGATGTTCCTCCTCGTGCAGACCGGGTCGGTGCCCCTGGCCATGCTCGGCATGGTGCTGGCCACCGCGCCGCACGCGATGTACTACGCCGCCCTCGCCGGCATCCTCGCCCAGGTCTTCCCGACCAACGTCCGCTACACCGGAATCTCGCTGTCGTATCAGCTGTCGACGGCGATCTTCGCCGGAACCGCCCCGGTGCTCTGCCAGTTCCTGCTCACCCACACCGACTCGATCTGGCCGGTGGTCGCCCTCGGACTCGGCTACGTCGTGCTCTCGCTCGCCTGCATGACCCTGCTGCTCCGCCGCGGGAAAGCCCGTTCGGACCGGGCCGACGCCGAGCCCCGCCCCGAACACACCTCGACCCGGAAAGATGCTGCCCACTCATGAATTTCGCTCACACCGATCCCGCCCTGCGCGCCGTCGTCGACCGGTGGACCGCACCGTCGGACCGCGACAAGTTGAACACCCTGCTCGACCGGCTGGGCGCCGACGCCGGCGACCGGCTCGACGCCCTCGCCGCCACCGCCGACAAGAATCCGCCGGTGCTGCAGCAGTTCGACCGGGACGGCGAACGCATCGACCGGATCGCGTACCACCCCTCCTACCAGGAACTGTGCCGAGCCGCCTACAGCGAATACGGACTGTCGGCACTGTCGCACCGCGGCGGCCTGCACGGCTGGGACGACGTCCCACCGCACCTGGTGAAGTACCTCGCGTCGTACGTGTTCGTGCAGGCCGAGTTCGGGCTGGCGTGCCCGGTGTCGATGACGGATGCCGCCGCCCGCACGCTGCGCATGTTCGGCGACCCGGACGTGTTCGGACCGTGGATCGACGCACTGACGTCGACGGACCCCGACGGCGCGATGACCGGTGCGATGTTCATGACCGAACCGCAGGCCGGCACCGACATCGCCCGCACGGAGACCCGGGCCGAGCGTGACGGCGACGCGTGGCGGCTGACCGGGAAGAAGTGGTTCGCGTCCAATCCCGACGCCGACGTCATCGTGACCCTCGCCCGGTTCCCCGGCGGCGACGACCAGTCCACCCGCGGCGTCGGAATGTTCATGGTGCCCAAGGTTTTGGCGAACGGCGACCGCAACAGTTACACGATCGACAGGCTGAAGGACAAGCTCGGCACCCGCTCGATGCCCAGCGGTGAAGTGTCGCTGGCCGGTGCGTACGCCCTTCAGGTGGGCGAACTCGACCGCGGGTTCCGGCAGATGGCCGAGATGGTGAACACGTCGCGGCTGTCGAACGCGATGCGGTCGAGTGCGCTGATGCGACGAGCCGTGCGGGACGCAGTCGACCACACCCGGGAGCGGGTCGTGTTCGGCAAGGCCCTGTTCGACCAGCCCCTGATGCGGGCAACCCTGCTGCCGCTCGCCCTCGACGCCGAGGCGGCGCTCGCCCTGGTGGCGTACAGCGCGCAGTGTCTGCAGGCGGCGGACGCCGGCGACGACTCCGCTCGTGCCCTGATCCGGGTCCTCACCCCGCTCGCGAAGCATTACATCTGCAAGCGGGCGCGCGTGGTCACCGGCGAGGCCATGGAGGTGCGGGGCGGCAACGGTTACATCGAGGAATGGGCCCACGCGCGCCTGGTCCGCGACGCCCACCTGGGGTCGATCTGGGAAGGGTCGAGCAACGTCATCGCCCTGGACGTGCTGCGGTGCATGCGCAAGCTCGGTGCGCATCGCCGGCTGGCGGACACGATGCGCGGCATCCTCGCCGGACTCGGACCCGACTGCGGCACCGGCGCCGATGTTCTCCGCCGACGCTGGGACGACCTGGTCGAGGAAGGCGATCTGCTGGTCGCCGGAGACGACGACACCGCGCAGGCCGGATGCGCGCGCTACGCGAACGAGTTGGCCCGCGCGGCGATGGCCACTCTGCTCTACGACCTCGCCGACTTCGCGATCACCTCGGGCAGCGGCTACCGGTCGCTGCTCGTCGCGAACGCCTACCTGTCCGGCGACACCGGACATCTCCCGGGGGCTGCCCTCGACCACCTCGCTGCCGTCGTCGACGACACCGATGTCACCGCCGATGCCGCGCAGACCGCCGCACCCCGATCCGACTCTGCGACAGGAGTTCTCCTGTGAACACCACCCACACCGGCCCGGCGCCCCTCGCGGGTGTGCGGGTGCTGGACCTCTCGAAGATCCTCGCGGGACCGTACGCCACCATGTCGCTCGCGGACCTCGGCGCCGACGTCACGAAGGTCGAACACCCCGACGGCGGCGACCCGACACGGTCGTGGGGTCCGCCGTTCGTCGGCCCCGACGCCACGTACTACCTCGCGATCAACCGGGGCAAGAAGTCGGTGACCGTCGACCTCAAATCGGAAGAGGGACAGGACGTCATCCATCGCATCCTGGAGGAGACCGACGTCGTCGTCGAGAACTTCAAGCCCGGCAGCGGATTGCAGCGAATCTTCGACTACCGGACGCTGTCCGAGCGGTACCCGCATCTGGTCGTGCTGCACATCTCCGCGTTCGGCGAGGACGGTCCGCTGCGCGACGAACCGGGTTACGACATGATCGCGCAGGCCGCAGGCGGGCTGATGTCTCTCACCGGTGAGCCGGGCGGGGCGCCGATGAAGGCAGGATTCGCGATGGGTGATCTGGGGGCGGCACTCTTCGGTCTGATCGGAGTGCTTGCTGCCCTGGTGGAGCGGTCGCGGACCGGCCGAGGGCAGTACGTGACGACGTCACTGTTCGAATGCCAGCTCGCCCTGCACGTGAACTGGGCGACCAATTACTTCGCGACCGGCGAGCGTCCCGGCGCGCTGGGCTCCGGTCATCCCAATCTCGCTCCGTACCAAGCATTTCCCGCGAGCGACGGATACTTCGTCCTCGCGGTGGGCAACGACAATCAGTGGGGGAGCCTGTGCTCCGCGATCGCACGCGAAGACCTGACGACAGACCCGCGATTCGAGCGCAACCGTGACCGCGTCGCGAATCGCTCCGATCTCGAGCGGGAACTGTCGACGGCCTTCGCGTCGGGAACCGTGGAGCACTGGTGCGACACACTCGCCGCTCACGCCGTGCCCGTGTCACCGATCCGGCACCTCGACGAGATCTACGCCGACCCGCACACTGCGGCACTCGGGATGATCGGCACGGTCGACCACCCGACGCTGGGCAGCCTGCAGCAGATCGCGTTCCCGGTCAGTTTCGCAGGCGAGCGCCCGCGTCTGACGTCCGCGCCGCCGGTACTCGGCGCCGACACCGACGAGATCCTCGGTGCCCACCGGCCGCAGTCGGTGGTCGGCGGGTAGACCCGGTTATCCGCCCTCGCGCAGCAGCGCGACGTCGGACACCATCCGGATGTGATCGGCCATCGCACGGGAAGCGCCCGCGGAGTCCTGGTCTCGAATCGCCGTCGCGATGCGGCGGTGCCCTTCGAGCGAGGCCCGCGGGCGTTCTGCTTGGGACAGGGATTCGATCCGGGTCTCCCGGATCAGCCCGGAAATCTCGTGCATCAGCTTGGCCAGCAGTGACGAGTGCGCCGCGACGGTGATGGCCTCGTGGAACTGTTCGTCGCCGACGACGCCGCGATCGCCGGCGGCGATCTCGGCTTCCATCGTCGCGAGGGCGGCATCGATCGCCGCCATTTCCGCGTCGGTCCGGCGCTCGGCGGCGAGCCCGGCAAGCTTCACCTCGAGTGCCTCGCGGGCCTCGATCACCTCGGGGAGACGATCGGCGTGTTCGCGCAGCGCCTTGACGGCTCGTTCCTCGATGGGGCGGCGGACGAGCACGGCACCGTCCCCGTGCCGCACCGACACCACACCCTGTACCTCGAGGGCGACGAGCGCCTGACTCAGGGAAGCGCGACTCACGCCCAGTTGAGCGGCGAGTTCACGCTCGGCGGGGAGTCGGTCGCCCGGCGTCATCTCGTGGTCGGCGATATGGGCGCAGAGCTGTTCGACGATCACCTCGTACAGCCGCGGTCGTGCTACCGGACGCAGTTGCTCAGCCACTGGGCCACCCACTCTCCATTCCACTGAAACTACTCCACGGTATCTCGCACAGGCATGTAACCGCATCCACAGTTCCTATTGACAGTGATCCACGACACTGCTTTTATGAAGTGGCTAGGCCAATCTGCCACTGAGTCAATTTGCTCGCCGGCGGCGGTCGAGACCAGATGCCACTGCCACAGAACCGGAGACTTTCATGTCGACCGAGTTGATCCCCATACTTGCGCTCGCTGTCATGTTCCTGGCGGCGACCGTGCTGCCCGTGAACATGGGCGCTCTCGGCTTCGTTGCCGCCTTCTTCGTCGGAACCTTGTCGCTGCACATGAGCAGCGACGACATCATCGCCGGATTCCCCAGCAGCCTGTTCCTGACGCTGGTCGGCATCACCTACCTCTTCGCGATCGCCCAGAACAACGGGACCGTCGACCTCATGGTCCGCGGGGCGGTCCGGCTGGTCCGCGGTCGTGTCGCGCTGATCCCCTGGGTGATGTTCGGGATCACGGCGGTACTCACCTCGATCGGCGCGCTCGGCCCTGCCGCCGTCGCGATCGTCGCGCCGATCGCTCTCGGCTTCGCCGCCCGCTACAAGATCAACGCCCTCCTGATGGGCATGATGGTCGTCCACGGAGCGCAGGCAGGCGGCTTCTCGCCGATCAGCATCTACGGCGTCACGGTCAACGACATCGCGTCCAAGGCGGGATTGACCAACAGCCCGCTCACCCTGTTCCTCGGAAGCCTCCTGTTCAACGCCGCTATCGGGGTGCTCCTGTTCGTCTTCCTGGGCGGTCGGGACCTGATCGGGCGCAGCGTGCACGACGACGGCGCCGAGAACACCGAACGAACTGGTGCCGGTGGCTCGGGCGGAGGAGTGCCCGCGACCGGAGGTGGCTCGGGGTCCGGAGGGGCCACCGCGACCAAGGTGCGCCCGACGGCGACCCTCGCGGGCGCACCCGCACGCCCCGGAGTCACATTCGATCAGGCCCTCACTCTGGTCGGTCTCGCCGCGCTCGCGGTGTTCTCGCTGATCCTCGACCTGGACGTGGGGTTCATCTCGATGACGGTGGCCGTCGTCCTGGCGCTCGCCTCGCCTAAGGCGCAGAAGGGTGCGATCGCTCAGATCAGCTGGTCGACGGTTCTGCTCATCGGCGGCGTGCTCACCTTCGTGGGGGTCCTGCAGGAGGCGGGCACCGTCGAGTACGTCGGAAACGCGGTGGCCAGCCTGGGGATGCCTCTTCTCGTCGCTCTTCTGCTCTGCTACATCGGGGCCATCGTCTCCGCATTCGCGTCGTCCACGGCGATTCTGGGAGCGACCATTCCGCTCGCCGTCCCCTTCCTCCTCGCCGGCGAGGTGGGCGCGGTGGGCGTCATCGTCGCGCTTGCCATCTCCTCGACCATCGTGGACGTAAGCCCGTTCTCGACCAACGGAGCGCTGGTCCTCGCGAACGCACAGAATGTCGATCGAGACCGTTTCTACAAGCAGATCCTGAAGTACAGCGCCCTCGTCGTGGCCATCGGGCCACTCGTGGCCTGGGCGATTCTCGTGGTGCCCGGCTGGCTCTGACGGCCGGCGGGGAGGCGACCGGCCCGCCTCCCCGCGTCGTTGCATCGACTTTTCACCTCTTGACATCGGCCGAATCAGATGTTTCATTTAATTGGCTAGTCCACTAGGTCACTGCACCAACAGTCCAGCTCTCGCGGCTCTCGCCAGGAAGTAACGGGTGGTTTCACATGTCCACGAACACGATGGAGCGCACAGGTCCGCTGCAAGGAGTGGTCGTCGTCGATCTGACCCGCGCACTCGCGGGCCCCCACGCGGCGATGATGCTCGGCGACCTCGGCGCCGACGTCATCAAGATCGAGACCCCGCACGGCGGCGACGACACCCGCGGATGGGGGCCGCCCTTCGTGAACCCTGCTGACTCCAAGCGGGAATCGACGTACTTCCTGTCCGCGAATCGGAACAAGAAGTCGATCACCCTCGACCTCAAGGCCGAAGACGGACGGGCCACCCTCGAATCCCTCGTCCGGCGCGCCGACGTCCTCATGGAGAACTTCCGCACCGGCGTCCTCGACCGGTTGGGATTCACCACCGAACGGCTCGCGGAGCTGAACCCGCGCCTGGTCGTCCTGTCCATCAGCGGTTTCGGTCACGACGGACCCGAAGGCGGACGCGCGGGGTACGACCAGATCGCGCAGGGCGAGGCCGGACTGATGTCGCTGACCGGCCCCAATCCCGACGACGTCCAGCGCGTCGGCGTGCCGATCGCGGACCTGCTCGCCGGCATGTACGGGGCGTTCGGCGTCGTCGCCGCCCTGCAGGAACGTGAGCGCACCGGACGGGGCCGCGTCGTGCGAACGTCGTTGCTGGCCAGCGTCGTCGGCGTGCACGCCTTCCAGGGGACGAAGTGGACCGTCGCCGGCGAGGTCGGTGAGGCGCAGGGCAACCACCATCCGTCGATCTCGCCTTACGGGCTGTTCCGCACCGCCGACGGCGCCGTCCAGATCTCGGTCGGCAGCGAAGGACTGTGGAAGCGGTTCTGCGCGGGCTTCCACCTCGATCCGGAAACCCCCGGAATGGCCACGAATCCCGAACGCGTCGAGAACCACAAGCAGGTCCTGGAACTGGTCGAGGACGCGTTCGGCGCGTACACCAGCGACGAACTTCTCATCGAACTCGACCGCATCGGGGTGCCCGCGGGACGCGTCCGGACGATCTCCGAAGTCTACGAATGGGAGCAGACCAAGTCGCAGGGACTGCTCGTCGACGTCGACCACCGCACACTCGGCAACATCACGCTGCCGGGCCCGCCCCTGCGGTTCTTCGAACCGGACGGCACCGAGGTCACCGAGACCCGGCACACCGCACCACCGGTCCTCGGTGCGGACAACGACACCGTGCTGTCGTGGCTGAAAGAGTGCAGCTGATGGCTCGCCTGACCGCTCCCGAACTGCTCGACCTGGTAGTCGACGCCGGCACGTGGGAGTCGTGGGACACGCCCCCGATCCAGGTCGCGGCGGACCCCGAGTACGCCGACGAACTTCTTCGCGCACAGGAGAAGACCGGCCTCGACGAGGCGGTGCTGACCGGAGTGGCCACCATCCGTGGCCGCCGAACGGCAATCCTCGTCTGCGAATTCGGCTTTCTCGGCGGCTCCATCGGAGTGGCCGCCGGCGAGCGTCTCGTCGCCGCGATCCGGCGCGCCACGCGCGAACGCCTTCCGCTGCTCGCCCTGCCCACGTCCGGTGGCACGCGAATGCAGGAGGGAACGACCGCGTTCCTGCAGATGGTCAAGATCACGGCGGCGGTGATCAAGCACAAGGAGGCGCACCTGCCGTACCTCGTCTACCTGCGGAGCCCCACGACCGGCGGAGTGTTCGCGTCCTGGGGGTCGCTGGGGCACGTCACCATCGCGGAACCCGGAGCGCTCGTCGGTTTCCTCGGACCGCGCGTGTTCGAGGCGCTGTACGAGTCGCCGTTCCCGGCGGGGGTCCAGACCGCCGAGAACCTGCACGCGCACGGACTCATCGACGCGGTGCGGCCGCCGGATCAGCTCGCCGAGATCGTCGACCGCGCGCTGCGCATCATAACCTCCAGCCGTGCCTGCCGGCCGTCGCTCGCGGACGCCCCCGTCCACGAGAGTCTGCCGGACGTCCCCGCCTGGGATTCGGTGGTCGCCTCGCGCCGCGAGGACCGGCCGGGGGTGCGGGAGGTGATGTTCCACTCCGCATCGGATGTTCTTCCGCTCAACGGAACCGGTCAGGGTGAGGTCGATCCGGGCTTGATCCTCGCCCTCGTCCGGTTCGGTGATATGCCGTGCGTCCTGCTCGGCCAGGACCGTCGAGGGCAGACCACGCGGTCGCCGCTCGGCCCGGGCGCTCTGCGGGAAGCCCGCCGGGGAATGCGGCTGGCGGCGGAACTGAACCTGCCGTTGGTGACGGTCATCGACACCGCGGGCGCGGCATTGTCGAAGGAGGCGGAGGAAGGCGGTCTGGCCGGTGAGATCGCGCGCTGCATCGCCGACATGGTCTCGCTCGACGTCCCCACCATCTCCCTACTGCTCGGGCAGGGCACCGGCGGCGGCGCGCTCGCGTTGATCCCGGCCGACCGGGTGCTCGCGGCCCAGCACGGCTGGCTCTCACCCCTGCCACCCGAAGGTGCGAGCGCGATCCTGCACCACGACATCGCGCACGCTCCGGACATGGCCGCCCGGCAGGGAATCCGGTCGTCCGATCTCCTCGCGAGCGGCATCGTGGACGAGGTGATCCCCGAATTCCCGGACGCGGCAGACGAATCCACGGCGTTCTGCACCCGGGTGGGTGCGGTACTCCACCGCGAACTGTCGCTCCTCGATGCGGCAGACACCACCCAGCGACTCTCCGACCGTGCGGAGCGATTCGACCGGATCGGTCTGTTGCAGCCCGCACATGCGTGACCGCGGTGCCGGGGATCCCGATCGGATCCCCGGCACCGCGTCCATTCACTGGTCCGCGCGGACTAACGTCAGCATTCGACGAGATTCACCGACACGTTCACCGCGAGACCGCCGGTGGAGGTCTCCTTGTACTTCGAGCTCATGTCGGCGCCGGTGGCCCGCATCGTCTCGATCACCTGATCCAGGCTGACCCGGTGGGTGCCGTCACCGCGCAGAGCCATCCGGGCGGCGTTGATCGCCTTGCCCGCCGAAATGGCGTTGCGCTCGATGCACGGAATCTGCACCAGGCCGCCGATGGGATCACAGGTGAGACCGAGACTGTGTTCCATCGCGATCTCCGCCGAGTTCTCCACCTGCTCCGGGCTGCCGCCGAGGATCTCGGCGAGCCCGGCGGCGGCCATGGACGCCGCGGAACCCACCTCGCCCTGACAGCCCACCTCGGCCCCGGAGATCGAGGCCCGTTCCTTGTACAGGGATCCGATTGCGCCTGCCGCCAACAGGAATCGCACCGTCGTTGCGTCCGGGTCGGCGTTCCCGGCGGGGGTGTAGTGCAGCGCGTAGTGCAACACCGCCGGGATGATGCCGGCCGCGCCGTTGGTGGGGGCGGTGACGATGCGTCCGCCGGACGCGTTCTCCTCGTTGACGGCGAGCGCCACCAGGTTCACCCAGTCCTCGGCGAACGCGGGATCACGACCCGGATCCTCCACATTCAGCCGCTCGTACCAGCCGCGGGCGCGTCGGCGCACCCGCAGACTGCCGGGCAGGTACCCGTCCCGGCTGATGCCCCGTTGCTGACACTCGACCATCACGTCGCGGATGTGCAGGAGCCGCGCCCGGACCTCCGACTCGGGCCGGAGGGCGCGTTCGTGTTCGAGCATGACCTCGCTGATCGTGAGACCGTAGTGCTCGCTGAGGGCGAGCAGTTCGCGCGCCGACCCGAACGACAGCGAATTCGCGCCCGCGTCGACGGGCAGCTCCGGTTCGGCGCCGGTGACGACGAATCCGCCGCCGATCGAATAGTACGTCTGCGCGTGCAGTTCACGGCCGGTCACGCTGGTGGCGGTGAGGGTCATGCCGTTGGGGTGAAAGTCCAGGACCGTCAACGGGTGCAACACCATCTCGTCTTCGGCGAGCGGGATGTCGACCGTCCCGCCGAGACGGATCCGCCGACTCGCCCGCACCTCGTCGAGTCGCGTCTCCATCTCCTCCGTGGCGATGGTTTCGGGCCGATACCCCTCGAGGCCGAGGAGGATCGCCGACATGGTGCCGTGGCCGGCGCCGGTGGCCGCGAGCGATCCGTACAGATCGACACGGACACCGGCGACGTCCCCGAGAAGGCCGAGTGTGTCGAGGTCGTCGACGAACGTGCCCGCCGCCCGCATCGGCCCGACCGTATGCGAACTCGAGGGTCCGATACCGACCGAGAACAGGTCGAACACACTGATCGTCACGAGTTACAAGCCCGGGTAGAGCGGGTACTTGTCCGCGAGCACCCGGACCTGGGCGGCCAACCCGGACGTGTCCGCGTCGGCGGGCGCGACCAGTGCCTGGGCGATCAGGTCGGCGACCGTCACGAAGTCGTCGCGGCCGAAGCCGCGGGCGGCGAGTGCCGGCGTGCCGATGCGCAGACCGGACGTCACCATCGGCGGCCGCGGATCGAACGGGACGGCGTTGCGGTTGACGGTGATTCCGATCGCGTCGAGGCGGTCCTCGGCCTGCTGCCCGTCGATGGCGGCATCCCGCAGGTCGACCAGGACGAGGTGCACGTCCGTGCCGCCGGTGAGGACGCTGATTCCGGCTTCCTTGACGTCGGGTCGGCTGAGCCGTTCGGCGAGGACCTTCGCACCGTCGAGGCAGCGTTCCTGACGCTCCGCGAAGTCGGGTTCGGCCGCCATCTTGAATGCCGTTGCCTTGCCTGCGATCACGTTTTCCAGTGGGCCGCCCTGCTGGCCGGGGAACACTGCGGAGTTGATCTTCTTCGCGATGGCGGCGTCGTTGGTCAGGATGATGCCGCCGCGGGGGCCGCCGAGGGTTTTGTGCGTCGTCGACGTGACGACGTGTGCGTGCGGGACGGGGGACGGGTGGAATCCGGTGGCGACCAGGCCCGCGAAGTGGGCCATGTCGACCATCAGGTATGCGCCGACCTCGTCGGCGATTTCCCGGAAGCGGGCGAAGTCCAGGTGCCGGGGGTAGGCGGACCAGCCGGCGATGATCAGTTGCGGCCGGTGCTCGCGTGCCGCCTTCGCCACCTCGTCCATGTCGATGCGGTAGTCCTGCTCGGACACCCCGTAGGCGGCGACGTTGTAGAGCTTGCCGGAGAAGTTGAGGCGCATGCCGTGCGTGAGGTGGCCGCCGTCGGCGAGGGATAGTCCGAGGATCGTGTCGCCCGGCTTGATCAGCGCGTGCATCACCGACGCGTTCGCGGTGGCACCGGAATGCGGTTGCACGTTGGCGTATTCGGCGGCGAACAGCGCCTTGACGCGGTCGATGGCGAGCTGCTCGATCGTGTCAACGTGCTCGCAGCCGCCGTAGTAGCGCCGGCCCGGGTACCCCTCGGCGTACTTGTTGGTCAGCACGGACCCCTGCGCCTGCATCACCGAAAGCGGTGCGTGGTTCTCCGACGCGATCATCTCGAGGCCGGTGCGCTGGCGCCCCAGCTCCTTGCCGATCAGTGCGGCGACGTCCGGATCGAAATCCGCGAGATCGCGGTTCAGGACGCTCATGCCTGCACCCCGTTCTTCTCGGCGTACTCGGCCGCGGTGAGGAGCTCGCCGGCGGCGGACGGCTGGACGGCGAACAGCCAGCCCTCGCCGTACGGGTCGGAGGTGACCAGTCCCGGGTCGTCGACGGCGGCGGTGTTGATCAGGGTGACCCGGCCGCTCACCGGCGGATACAGCTCGGACACGGTCTTGGTCGACTCGACCTCGCCGCACGATTCGCCGGCGACGATGGTCGCACCGACCTCCGGCAGGTCGACGAAGACGAGCTCGCCGAGCGAGTTGACGGCGACCGAGGTGATGCCGACGCGGACCGGCTCGTCGGGGAGCGTGGCGCCCGGCTCGATCAGGACCCACTCGTGATCGTCGGTGTAGCTGCGGTCGTCAGGGAAGGCGTGCGAAGACATGTGTGACCCTTTCGGGGCTGAAGTGGGTGGGAACGGCTCAGGAGCGGCGGTAGAACGGCGACGGCGTGACCACGAACGGTTCCTTCTTGCCGCGGATGTCCACGGTGAGTTCGGTGCCCGGTTCGCGGAACGCGACGTCTACGAACGCGAGCGCGATCGGATGCCCGAGCGTCGGAGACAGCGCCCCGGACGTGATGGTGCCGACCGCCGATCCGCCGGACGCGTCCAACACGGTGTACTCGGCACGGGCGGCCCGGCGGCCGCTTCCGGCGAGGCCGACGAGCACCCGCTGCGGGGACTGATCCGACAACTTCTGCAGGGCATCGCGGCCGACGAATTCCTTGTTCAGCCGGACCACCTTGCCGAGCCCGGCCTCGTACGGATTCGTGCCGAGGTTCAGTTCGTGGCCGTACAGCGCCATTCCGGCCTCGAGTCGGAGGGTGTCGCGGCACGCGAGCCCGGCGGGGACGCCACCGCGGGTCGTGGTGGCGTCGAGCAGTGCGCGCCACAACGGCACGGACAGTTCGTCCGGCACGTAGAGCTCGAACCCGTCCTCCCCGGTGTACCCGGTGCGGGCGAGGAGGACGTCGATGCCGGCGACCACCGCGCGCGTGACCGCGTAGTACTTCAACTCCGCCACCGTGTCGACCTGCTCGGCGGGAACGAGGGACTGCACGATGTCCTGCGCGGCCGGTCCCTGCACCGCGATCAGTGCGGTCTCCGAGGACTGATCGTCGACGTTCGCGGAGAAACCCTCGACGCGTGCCGCCAGTTCGCGGTGCACCGTCGGCGCGTTGGCCGCATTGGCCACCACGAGGAAATGCTCGTTGGCGAGACGGTAGACGACCAGATCGTCGATGACTCCGCCGTCCGCATTGCACAGGAGGGAGTACTTGGCCCTGCCGACGCCGATCTTCGAGAGTTCGCCGGCCAGAGCGTAATCCAGGACCGCTCCGGATTCGGGGCCGGTGACCGCGATCTCGCCCATGTGCGAGAGGTCGAACAACCCTGCCGCGGTCCGGACGGCGTGATGCTCGGCGAGTTCGCTGTCGTACTTCAGCGGCATCTGCCAGCCCGCGAAGTCGGTGAAATGGGCTCCCAGCGCGCCGTGCTCGCCGAGCAGCGGGGACGCGGGCGTCGTGGTGAGGGTCATGCGAAGGCCTCCTCGGGGGTCTCGGCAATGGCCGAAGTGTCGATGTCGGTGGTGTTCTCGAAGGCCTCGGGCGCCGGGCACGAGCAGACGAGGTTGCGGTCGCCGTGGACGCCGTCGATGCGACGCACCGGGGGCCAGTACTTGGCGGCGCGAAGCGACGCGACGGGGTAGGCGGCCAGGTGACGCGGGTAGGGCAGGTCCCATTCGTCCGCAGTCACCTGTTCGGCGGTGTGCGGGGCCTGACGCAGCGGGCTGCGCTCGAGCGGCCACACACCGTCACCGACCAGGTCGATCTCGCGGCGGATCGAAATCATCGCCTCGATGAAGCGGTCGAGTTCGGCCAGATCCTCGGACTCGGTCGGTTCCACCATCAGCGTGCCGTTGACGGGGAACGACAGGGTGGGCGCGTGGAAGCCGTAGTCGATCAATCGCTTCGCGACATCCTCGGCGGTGACGCCGGTCGCCTTGGTGACCGGGCGCAGGTCGAGGATGCACTCGTGCGCAACCAGACCGGACGGGCCCGTGTACAGGACCGGGAACTGCTGATCCAGTGACCTGGCGACGTAATTGGCGGCGAGCACCGCGGTTTCGGTGGCGCTCGTCAGCCCGTCGGGTCCCATGAGTGCGATGTACGCCCAGGTGATGGGCAGGATGCCGGCCGATCCGTAATTGGCGGCCGACACCGGGGTGCCGAGGTCGTCGCCGCCCAGCGGATTACCGGGCAGGAACGGCGCCAGATGCTCGCGCACCGCGACAGGCCCGACACCGGGACCGCCGCCGCCGTGCGGGATGCAGAACGTCTTGTGCAGGTTCAGGTGTGACACGTCGCCGCCGAACTTGCCGGGCTGCGCGAGACCGACCAGCGCATTGAGGTTCGCGCCGTCGACGTACACCTGCCCGCCGGCCTCGTGCACCAGATCGCAGACCGTCCGCACGTCGTTCTCGTACACGCCGTGCGTGGACGGGTAGGTCAACATGATCGCGGCCACCGCGTCCTCGTGCGCCGCGATCTTCGCGCGCAGGTCGCCCAACTCGATGTTGCCGTTCTCCGCGGTCGCGACGACGACGACCTTCATGCCCGCGAGAACCGCGGATGCGGCGTTCGTGCCGTGCGCGGACTGGGGGATGAGGCAGACGTTGCGTCCGAAGTCGCCGCGGGATTCGTGATAGCCGTGGATCGCGAGCAGCCCGGCCAGCTCGCCCTGGGATCCGGCATTGGGCTGCAACGACACCCGGTCGTAGCCGGTGATCTCGCCGAGCCAGCGTTCCAGGTCGGCGACGAGCTCGAGGTAGCCGGCCGTCTGCGCGACCGGGGCGTACGGGTGGATGGACGCGAACCCGGGCCAGCTGATGGGTTCCATCTCGACGGCGGAGTTGAGTTTCATCGTGCACGATCCGAGCGGGATCATGGTGCGGTCGAGCGCGAGGTCCTTGTCCGACAGCGTGCGCAGGAAGCGGAGCATCGCGGTTTCCGAGCGGTGATCGTGGAACACGGGGTGCTGCAGGTAGTTCGACGTCCTGGCGAGTGCCGACGGCAGTTCTGCCGCCGCGACGGTCGTCGGCTGCGCACCGAACACGGTAACCACCCGCCGGACGATGTCGTCGGTGGTGCACTCGTCGCAGGCGATCGCGACGTGATCGGCGTCGACGAGACGGAGGTTGATGCCGTCCCGGTCGGCCGACTCCACTATCGCCCCGGCGCCCGCCGGGACCCGGACGAGAACCGTGTCGAAGAAGCTGTCGTGCACGATCGTGTGACCGGCGGCGCGCAGGCTTCCGGCAATGGTCGTTGCGTGGGCGTGCACCCTATTTGCGATGGCGCGCAACCCTTCCGGACCGTGGTAGGCGGCGTACATCGCGGCGACGTTGGCGAGCAGTGCCTGCGCCGTGCAGATGTTGCTGGTCGCCTTGTCACGCCGGATGTGCTGTTCGCGGGTCTGCAGAGCCAGCCGGTAGGCCGTCTTCCCGTCGACGTCGACGGACACTCCGACGAGGCGGCCGGGCAGCATGCGCTCGAGCCCGCCGCGCACGGCCATGTAGCCGGCGTGCGGTCCGCCGAAGAACAACGGCACACCGAAACGCTGCGCCGACCCGACGGCGATGTCGGCACCCTGCTCGCCGGGCGGCGTCAGGATCGTCAGCGACAGCAGGTCCGCCGCGACGGTGGTCAGCGCGCCGCGCGCCTTCGCCGCGGCGATCATCGGAGCCAGGTCGCGCACCGCGCCGCTCGCACCGGGCGCCTGGAAGACCACCCCGAACATGTCACCGTCGGGCAGTTCCCCGGACAGTTCCGCGACCACCACCTCGATGCCCACCGCCTTCGCTCGTCCCCGGACGACGGCCAGCGTCTGCGGCAGGCAGTCTGCGTCGAGGACGACGCGGTTGGTGCCGGCCTTCGGCTTGTTCGCGCGCCGCATCAGCAGCACCGCCTCCATCACGGCGGTGGCCTCGTCGAGCAGCGATGCCCCGGCCAGCGGAAGGGCGGTGAGATCCTCGATGACGGTCTGGAACGTCAGCAGCGCCTCCAGCCGGCCCTGGGAGATCTCCGGCTGGTACGGCGTGTAGGCGGTGTACCAGGCGGGGGACTCGAGCATGTTCCGCCGCAACACCGCGGGCGTGATGGTGTCGGAGTACCCGAGGCCGATCATCTGGACGCGGATCTCGTTGCGCTCCGACAGTGCCCGCAGGTCGGCGAGCACCTGCTGCTCGGACCGCGCCGCGGGCAGATTCAAGGGCTGTGAGCTGCGGATCTGGTCCGGCACCGCGCTGTCGATCAGGTTCGCGAGACTGTCGTAACCGAGGGCGTCGAGCATCCGCCGCGACGCGGAGGCGTCAGGACCGATGTGGCGGGACGGAAAGTCGCTGGTGAGGGGCACGCCGTGGGTGGCGGTGCGGGGTTCTGCTGGCACGAGGTGACTCCGGTTTCGTTGAGTCCGGACCGCACCGGACATCGACAAGGGGGCACCTCCCCGCTCTGTCCTGAAACCTGAGAGTTTGGGCGCACCGCAACTACGGCGTGCTCTTCACCTTCGGTAAGTTCCGGCTTAACGGCCGATACTTTCTCCAGAGTTGCCTCTGCGCTGCGGTACTGGGGCCTGAGAGATTCCCGGGGAGGAAGTTGCTCCTACGGCGCCTCCGAAACGGAGGTTCTCCCGCTGCGCGTCAACGGCGTCTTCAGTTGTGATTGGCCAAACAGTACACAGACGCCGCGGGTTTGTCTCCTCGGACCGACGGTCTTGCCAAAAGTCCTCGTCGTTTGGCATCCTCGATGCATCTTCGCTCCGACGTGACCGCACACGCCGGACGATGAGAGCCCAGATGCCCGCAGCCGCAACGGTTGTCGAAGTGTGCTCGCTCTCCCCAATCGCCTGCCCCGGTTCCGCGCTGTCCACCGCGCGGGTCCGACGACGCATACCGACCGGTTTCGACCGGCCCTAGGAGTTCCCCACATGACTGCACAGCCTGAGTCACCCCCCGTCGCTCCGCTCGCCCCTGAACGATTCCCCGTCGCTCCGCTCGCCCCTGACGGCCGCCGACTGCTCCGCCTCGAAGTCCGCAACGCTCAGACCCCGGTCGAACGCAAACCGTCGTGGATGAAGGTGCAGATGCGGACAGGCCCCGAATACCGGGACCTCGCCGCCCTCGTCGAACGCGAGAACCTGCACACCGTGTGCCAGGAAGCGGGATGTCCCAACATCTTCGAATGCTGGGAGGACCGAGAGGCGACGTTCCTCATCGGCGGAAGCCAGTGCACCCGGCGGTGCGACTTCTGCCAGATCGACACAGGCCGCCCCGCCGCACTCGACCGGGGCGAACCCAGGAGGGTCGCCGAGTCGGTGCAGACCATGGGCCTTCGGTACGCCACCGTCACCGGGGTTGCCCGCGACGATCTGCCGGACGGCGGCGCCTGGCTGTACGCGGAGACGGTCCGGCAGATTCACGAACTGTGCCCGGGCACCGGCGTCGAACTGCTGATCCCCGATTTCAACGCCGATGCCGCGCAACTACGCAAGGTGTTCGACACCCGCCCGGAAGTACTCGCGCACAATGTGGAGACTGTTCCCCGGATATTCCGTCGTATCCGCCCTGCCTTCACGTACGAGCGGTCCCTCGAGGTGATCACACGGGCTCGGGAGGACGGCCTGATCACCAAGTCGAACCTGATCCTCGGGATGGGGGAGACCACGGACGAGGTGATTCAGGCCCTCCGGGACCTGCACGCGGCCGGCTGCCAGTTGATCACGATCACGCAGTATCTGCGGCCGTCGGCCCGGCACCATCCGGTGGCACGGTGGGCGACGCCGGACGAGTTCGTCATGCTCGACGGGATCGCCCGCGAGATCGGCTTCCTCGGCGTCCTGTCCGGTCCGCTCGTGCGCTCCTCCTATCGGGCCGGCCGCCTCCACGCGGAGGCCGTCGCCGCAACCGCAGTTCACTGAACCCCACCCTCTTCCGTTCCAGCAAGGAGTTCCCATGTCCCACCGATCTGCAGATGTCGTCATCCTCGGCGGCGGTTCCGGCGGCTACGCGGCCGCCATCCGCTCGGCCGAACTGGGCCGTTCGGTCATCCTCGTCGAGGAGAACGAACTGGGCGGCACCTGCCTGCATCAGGGGTGCATTCCGACGAAGGCGCTGCTGCACTCCGCCGAGGTCGCGGACAGTGCCCGCACCGCCTCGCAGTTCGGTATCGACGTCACGTTCGACGGTGTCGACCTCGAGAAGGTCCTGAGCTACCAGAACACCATCGTCACCCGACTGCACAAGGGACTGCAGGGCCTCGTCGACTCGTACGGCATCACCGTCGTCAACGGCCGCGGCCGGTTGGTCGGACCCAACGGAGTGGAGGTCGACGACGAGCTGATCACGGGCGCCGCCGTCGTCCTGGCAACGGGGTCGTCGCCGAAGACGCTGCCCGGCATCAGCATCGGTGGCCGGGTCGTCACCAGCGACGAGGCTCTCGTGTTGCCGTCCGTCCCGAAGAAGGCGATCATCCTGGGCGGCGGCGTCATCGGCGTCGAATTCGCCAGTGTCTGGGCGTCGTTCGGTGCGTCGGTGACGATCGTCGAGGCGATGCCGCGGCTGGTGCCGAACGAGGACGAGACGAGCTCCAAGTACCTCGAGCGGGCATTCCGTCGTCGCAAGATCGTCGCGAAGACAGGTGTGCGGGTGACGGAGGTGACGCAGGACGAGGATGCGGTGTCCGTCACCCTGGACTCCGGCGACGTGCTCGACGCCGACGTCGTGCTGGTCGCAGTGGGGCGCGGACCCAACACCGCGTCCATGGGGTACGAGGAGACCGGAGTGATGCTCGACAAGGGCTTCGTGGTGACCAGTGATCGACTGCGCACCACGGTCCCGAACGTTTTCGCGGTCGGCGACATCGTCCCCGGGCTCCAGCTGGCCCACCGCGGGTTTCAGCAGGGCATCTTCGTGGCGGAGGAGATCGCCGGGCTCCGTCCGGAGGTCATCGACGAGACCGGCATCCCGCGGGTCACCTACTCCCACCCCGAGGTCGCGTCCGTCGGGTTGACCGAGACCGCGGCCAGGGAGAAGTTCGGCGAGAACGTCGAGACCGTCACCTACGACCTCGCCGGCAACGGCAAGAGCCAGATCCTCAAGACGTCGGGGGCGGTCAAACTCGTGGTGGCGCCGACCGGGGTCGTGGTCGGCGTGCACATGGTCGGCGACCGTGTCGGTGAGCTGATCGGCGAGGCGCAGCTGCTCTACAACTTCGAGGTCGACGCCGCGCAGGCGGCGAAGTTCGTGCACGCCCACCCCACGCAGGGCGAGGCGCTCGGTGAGGCACTGATGGCAGTGGCCGGCAAGCCACTCCACGTCCACGGCTGACCCCCATGTGAGTGGCAAAGTGTGCTGGCGCACGCTTTGCCACTCACATGGGGTGTTCGGCATGCGAACGCGCACTGGCGATTTCCGACCAGGAACTGTTGTGAGTTAACACGCCGGAACGGTGAAGTCATGCTTTCGTAATACGTCTGCGGAACAGTACGTCCCGAGTCAGTTCGATTCGGAACCATCTCGATGGTTTCTCCCTATGAGCCTGGCTGGAGAGTTCCGGGACCGAGTCCCGGGCGCCGAAGGAGCAAGTACCCACAAACTCTCAGGCACCAGGACAGTCAGGGTCGGGAACTCTGGAGAGCAGCGTGTCGCCTGTAACGGCACGTTCACCGACGGGGCACGATGACCACTCGCACGAGTGTGTCTCCAAACTCTCAGGTTACGGAACAGAGCGGGTGTCAGCCGAGGTGATCCACCGGATCACCCTCACATCGCTCGAGTGATCGTTTTGCCGGTTGCTCACTCTCCCTGGGAGATCCATGAATGTGACTGCTAGTGGGGCATCCACGGACATCATGGCTGTCGCCAACTCGCCTGTTCTCTGGGTGGCCGTTGCCGGCATCTTCGTCGTCATAGTCGTGCAGTCGGCGATCTACATGACCGCGGTCCGCAAGGTGGCACCCGTCGCGGACATGTCGCCGGAAGACATGAAAGTCTCGTTCCGCTCTGGCGCCGTCTCGGCGATCGGACCGTCTCTGGCGGTCTGCCTCGTGGCGATCGCCCTGCTCGCTCTCTTCGGCACGCCCGCCGTCCTGGCCCGCATCGGCTTGATCGGTTCCGCCGCGTACGACGTGTCCGCGGCCAGCATCGCCGCCGACTCCATGGGCGCGAAACTCGGCGCCGACACGTACACCCAGAACGTCTTCGTCGTCGCATTCTTCGCGATGAGCATCGGCGGCGTGATGTGGATGCTGTCCGCGCTCGTCCTCACTCCGCTGCTGAAGCGGGGTGACGCGAAGATTCGCACGGTGAATCCGGCGTTGATGGCGGTCGTTCCGTCCGCGGCCCTGATCGGCGCGTTCGCGTCGCTGGGCTTCCAGGAACTCACGAAGTCCAGCTATCACATCGTTGCGTTCGCCGCCTCCGCGGCCGCAATGGGGATCTGCCTGTTCGTGGCCCGGACGTTCGGCAAGGGCTGGCTCCGTGAATGGGGGCTGGGTATTTCGATCCTCGTCGCCCTCACCGTCACCTACCTGGTCACCTCCTGATTCACGACACGCACGGAAAGGACTTTTCGATGACTACCGACGAAGCCGTAACGGTGTCCACCGGCGCGCGTGCACTCGCCGAGTTCGACAAGACGACGTCCCGCTGGGGTCGGATCACGATGATCGTGGGGCTGCTCCTGTCGATCGGTGCGCCCCTGTACCTGGTGTTCTCGGGTGAGGTGGACGTCACCGCAGGCCAGTTGTGGACCGCGTTCGCCGCGGTGGCCGGGACATTCTTCATCATCTGGCTGGTCGAACCCCTGACCTATTTCCCCATCCTCGGCCCGGCCGCGATGTACCAGGCGTTCATGATCGGCAACATCGCGAACAAGCTGTTGCCGGCCGCGCTGATCGCGCAGACGAACATCGGAGCCAAACCGGGAACCAAGCGGGCCGAACTGGCTGCGGTCCTGGCGATCTGCGGCGCCGCGATGGTGCACCTCGTGTCCCTGGCCGTGTTCGTGGGGCTGCTCGGCACTTGGCTGATCAGCGTGATTCCCGCCGACATCGTGACCGTCACCCGTTCCTACATCCTTCCCTCGGTCCTGGGGGCGGTCCTCGTGCAGGCGATCGTGTCGATGAAGCAGCCCCGGGCCACAGTGGTCGCGCTGCTGGTGGCCGCGGTCATCACGTTCGTCGTGGTTCCGGCGATGCCGAGCCTCGCGCTGTCGTCCACCGCCATCGCGGTGATCGTGACGGCGGTCCTCGCCTGGTTCCTGCGGAACAAGAACGACCAGAGCCCGGCCGAGCTCGCGACCATCGAGTAAGAACCGATACGCGGAGATATCCCACATTCACCTGATTCGAAAGAAGGCTCCATGACCGACCTGCCGATCGCGCTCACCGACGAGCTGCGGACGAAGATGCACGACCTCTACTACCACCTGCACGCGCACCCGGAACTGTCCATGCAGGAACACAAGACCGCCGAGCTGATCCAGACTTCCCTCGTCGCCCTCGGGATCGACACGTTCGTCTGCGGCGGCACCGGAGTGGTGGGTGTCCTGACCAACGGCGAGGGCCCCACGGTGGCCTTCCGCGCCGATTCCGATGGGCTGCCGATCGCGGAAGACACCGGCGTCGACTACGCCAGCGCCGCCACCGGACACCTCGACGACGGCACCGAGGTGCCAGTGATGCACGGCTGCGGCCACGACACACACGTCGCCACCCTGCTCACCGTCGCCGAACTGCTCGCAGGCGCGCGGGAGGCGTGGGCCGGAACGATCGTGTTCCTCTTCCAGCCCGGCGAGGAAACGGCGGCCGGGGCGAAGGCGATGGTCGAGGACGGCCTGTGGGACCGGGCACCCAAGCCGGAGATCGTCTTCGGGCAGCACGTCGGGCCGATGTTGGCCGGCACCGTGCACGTCACGAGTGGCGACGCGATGGCCATGGCCGATTCGCTGAAGGTCACCGTCTACGGCCAGGGTTCACACGGCTCCCAGCCGCAGGATTCGATCGACCCGATCATCCAGGGCGTCAACATGATCAACCGAATCCAGACCATTGTGTCCCGCGAAGTGCACCCCCTGAAGCCGGCGGTCGTCACGGTTGCGACGTTCCATGCGGGGCTGAAGGAGAACATCATCGCGGACCGGGCCGAGTTCACGATCAACGTGCGCACCCTCGACCCCGAGGTGCGTGAGCAGGTCAATGCCGCGCTGCGCCGCATCATCTACGCCGAGGCCGCCGCGTCCGGGGCGCCGAAGCCGCTGATCGAGGAGCTGTACACGTTCCCGCGCAACTACAACGATCCCGACGCCACCGCCGAACTCGTCGCCGAGCTGCAGAAAGTGCTGGGCGAGAACAACGTCACGCCGTCGTCTCCGATGATGGGCTCGGAGGACTTCGGTCTGCTCGCCGAGGTGATCGGCGTGCCGTCGGTGTTCTGGATGTTCGGTGGCCACACCGCGGAGACCCTCGAGAGCGGAAACCCTGTGCCGGTGAACCACTCACCGTACTTCGCCCCCGTCGCGGAGCCCACCCTGTCCACCGGCGTCCAGGCGGCGATGACGGCGATCCTGTCGAAGGTCGGGATCTAGGCCCTCCGGGCCCGTGCGCCTTTCTGGTTGTTCCGCCAACCAGAAAGGCGCACGGGTGGCGGAGCCGCCTCAGTGGGTGGTCAGCGGCGCATCCGCGGTGGCGTCCCCGGCGTCCACGCCGGTCTTCTCGAACCGCAGTCGCGACACGGCGAGTCCGGCGAGGACGAAGGACACGGCCACGAGGATGTACAGCTGGGTGGGCGACCAGTCGCGGTCGAGGAGGGCGCCCGCGACGATCGGGGACGCGATGGCGCCGACGCGGCCGATGCCGATGCCCCAGCCGACGCCGGTGGCCCGGACGGCGGGCGAGTAGACCGACGGCGTGATCGCGTACAGCCCGGCGATGCAGCCGTTGGCGAAGACGCCGATCAGGGCGCCGAGCCCGAACGCGATGACGATGGACGCGGTGGCGGGAACGAAGACGACGAGCAGTACGCCCGCGATCGCCATGTAGGCGATGAGCACACGCTTCAGGGCGAAACGTGCGGACAGCGCCCCGAGCAGGGTGGCGCCGAAGATGCCGCCGAGGTTGAGGAGCACTCCGCCGGTGACGCCCTGGTTCGCGGACATGCCCGCCTCGACCAGCAGTTTCGGGGTCCAGCTGGTGACGAAGTAGAAGCCGAACATCGCCATGAAGAATGCGAACCACACCAGGAGTGTGCTGCGGCGGCGCTGCGGTGACAGCAGGACGCGCATCGCGAATCCGGCGTCGGCGGTGGCGGCGGCACGCGGTGCGGGCAGCTCGTCGAGTCGCGGCTGACCGACCCGCTGGGCGAAGGCATTGATCCGGTCGAGTGCGTTGGCCGGTCGCCGGACGAGCAGGAAGTCGATCGATTCGGGGAGCCGGGCGTAGACGACGGGGATGATGGCCGCCGTGCACAGCCCGCCGAACAGGAACACCGAGCGCCAGCCGAGCGAGTTCTGCAGCACGACGGCGATGATTCCGCCGAGGGTGGCGCCGACGGCGTAGCCGGTGGAGTTGAGACTCACCGCGAGCCCGCGCCAGCGGTTCGACGCGTACTCACTGGCGATGACGTTGCTGCTGGCGAGGATTCCGCCGATGCCGACGCCGGTGAGGGCGCGGAGCAGGCCGAGTTGCATCGCGTTCTGGCTGACCGCCGACAGCAGCATGCCCGTCGACGCGAGTGCCAGGCACAGCAGGATCATGGCGCGGCGGCCGATGGTGTCAGCCCACGGCGCCAGGAACAGCGATCCCGCGGCCATGCCGAACAGTCCGGCGCTGAGCAGGAGGCCGACGACCGAGCCGGACAGATCCCACTCCTGCGATACCGACTGGGCGGTGAACGACATGACGAGGACGTCGAAGCCGTCGAGCACGTTGAGTAGACCGCAGATGGCGATGGCGCCCCATTGGTAGCGCGTCATCGGGCTGTTGTCGATGCGTTCGCGTAGGTCGAATTGCATGCGCGGGACCTGTTCTTCCTCGGAGGTGGGCTGTGATGTGGCTCACGACTCACCTACCGTGGCGGACGGGTCACTCGTTTCCAACTTCGCTTCCGAATGTCGGAATACAGAAGTGGCGGTTGCACGCGGTACTGGGCCATGATTTCTCTGTTGACAACTGGAAGGGTCCGGGCGACCGGCAGTGGGCGAAAGGTCCATGGATGTGACTGGCTCGGGTTTCGGTAATTCCTGGTCGGCGGAGCGGTTGTTCGCCGGGCCGGGCGAGACACGGGAGCGGCTACGCCGCACCGATTGGGCGGCCACGCCGCTGGGCCCGGTCGAGACCTGGTCTGTCGAGTTGCGGGCGGCGGTACGCACGGTGCTGCCCTCCGAGGTCCCGATGTTGCTCTGGTGGGGTCCTGAGCTCGTGCAGATCTTCAACGACCCGTACACCCGGGTCCTCGGCGCCAAGTATCCCGCCGCGATCGGCGAACCCGGGGCGCAGTGCTGGGCGGAGATCTGGGACGAGGTGGGACCGCTCGCCGAGCAGGTGATGTCGGGCGGCGCGGCGACCTACACGGAGAATCAGCCGCTGTACCTGCTGCGGCACGGGTACCTCGAGGAGACGTATTGGACGTTCTCCTACAGTCCGGTGCAGGACGAGGACGGGAACGTCGCCGGCATCTTTGTGGCGACGACCGACGTGACCGCGACCGTGCTCGGGGAGCGGCGACTGGAGACGCTGCGGCAACTGGGCACGGTATCCACCGCGGGCGGCGACGATCCGCTCGTCGACGCCTGCCGTGCGGTCGTGCGGGTACTCGGCGACAGCGGACAAGACGTTCCGCTGGCCGCGATCTACCTCCGCCGGGAGGTCGCCGGCGGCTCGGGCGACGACGCCGCCGACGACCTCGTGCTCGTCGGTGCCGTCGGAGTGGACGACGACGGCG
Organism: Rhodococcus sp. IEGM 1307; assembly: GCF_030056915.1. Classification (NCBI taxonomy): domain Bacteria; kingdom Bacillati; phylum Actinomycetota; class Actinomycetes; order Mycobacteriales; family Nocardiaceae; genus Rhodococcus; species Rhodococcus sp. IEGM 1307. Next base: position 337,710 of record NZ_JASHKW010000005.1, on the reverse strand, counting down.
AGTTCAGGCCCGCCCGGATCCCGGCGACCGACGTCACCAGCCACCGTGTCCGGGTGCCGGGCGAGTTCGAGTCCGCCGGGTCGAAGGCGGTGACGGAGGTGCGGCTGTGTCCGTTGATCGTGACGGGTCACGCGGAGCCGGTGGGTGTGCTCGTGCTCGGGATCAGTCCGTATCGCGCGTTCGACGACGCGTATCGGGGCTTCGCCGAGTTGGTGACGGCGAAGGTGTCGACGCTGATCTCGGACGCTCTGGCCTACGAGTTCGAACGGGACCGCGCGGCTGCGCTGGCGGAACTGGACGCGGCGAAGACGCGGTTCTTCCAGAACGTCAGTCACGAGTTCCGTACCCCGTTGACCTTGCTGCTGGGCCCCCTCGAGACTCTGCGAGAGCGGACCGGGGACGAGTCGCCCGCAGATCAGCGTGACGCGATCGCGGCCGCCCACCGGGCAGCGGTCCGGCTACAGCAGCTCGTCGACGACCTTCTCGATCTGTCCAAGGCGGAAGCCGGCCAGCTGCTGCCCCGCCCGGAGCCGACCGATGTCGGCCGGTTGACCGCCGAATGCGTGAGCATGTTCGATTCCGCCGCCGTGCAGGCCGGACTCGCGCTCCGGGCCGACATCGACGAAGGCGCCGGTCCGGTCGAAGTGGACCGCGAGATGTGGGTGAAGATCGTGCTGAACCTCGTGTCGAACGCGGTCAAGTACACCCGGTCCGGATCCGTGTCCGTGGCGCTCCGCCAGGACGCCGGCCGGCTGGTGCTGAGCGTGACCGACACGGGTGTGGGCATTCCCGCCGAAGAACGGGAACGCGTATTCGACAGGTTCTATCGCGTCGAGGCCGGCGGATCAGGCGGCGTCGGCATCGGGCTTTCCCTGGTGGCCGATTTCGCCGCTGCACTCGGTGGTTCCGTCGATCTCGACAGCGCACCGGGCCGGGGCAGCACCTTCACCGTCCGCCTACCGCGGGTCCCGGCGCCGGACGGCGTGACCCCGCGGGCAGACGACCGACCCGTCGGCGCGGTGACGTCCTTCGGCGGCATCGACCAGCGGGAACCGTTCGCCGAGGTCGCGCCCTCGACCGAACCCGGGGCGGACCGCCGCATCCTGCTCGTCGAAGACCATCCGGACCTGCGGGCCTACCTCACACGATTGCTGCACGAGCAGGGCTGGCACGTCGATGCCGTCGCCGACGCGGAGTCCGCGCTGAAGCGCGTCGCCGTCCGCACGCCGCATCTCGTGCTCAGCGACATCATGCTTCCCGGTCGTGACGGCATCGACTTCCTCCGCGAGCTGCGATCGGAGCAGTCGACGGCACGGCTCCCGGTCGTTCTGCTCACCGCCCGAGCGGGAACGGAGTCGACCATCGACGGACTGAACCACGGCGCCGACGACTACATCGTCAAACCGTTTCAGCCGAGCGAACTCGTCGCGCGGGTGCGTGTTCATCTCGAAATGTCGTGGCTTCGTGAAACTCTGGTCACGGAAAGCGAGCTCGAAACGGAACAACTGCGCAAAGCACTGGATACGCGAACAACCCTCAGCCAAGCTGTCGGGCTGACGATGGCCGCCTTCCAGTGCGACGCCGACACCGCCTTCGACAAACTCGCTTCCTATTCGCAGAACCGCAACGTCAAACTTCGGGAGATCGCGGCAGAGGTCGTCGCGAACTTCACCGCAGGCACCGACCGCGAATAGGGCCCCAGTTTCCCCGACCTGCGTTCCGGGTAGGCGTGACCGATGAACGACGATCAGCACGCCGAACCGGAACCCGACGATCCGCGTAAGCCGGATTCGCCCGCGGACCTGACGAAACCGTCCTGGTGGTACGTCATCAGGAAGACGGCGCACGAGTTCACGCGCGACCAGTGCACCGACCTGGCCGCCGCGCTGACGTACTACGCGGTCCTCTCGCTGTTTCCTGCGCTGCTGGCGCTGGTCTCGTTGCTGGGAGTGTTCGGTCAGGGGCAGCGCACCACCGACATGGTCCTGCAGATGGTCGACGACCTCGGGCCGTCCTCCGCCGTGGACACGTTGCGCGACCCCATCGCGCAACTGGTCGCAGCACCGACCGCGGGAATGGCTCTCGTCCTCGGCCTGCTGGGTGCGGTGTGGTCGGCGTCCGGCTACATCGGGGCGTTCGGACGCGCGATGAACCGCATGTACGAGGTCGAGGAGGGGCGTCCCGTGTGGAAGCTCCGGCCCCAGATGCTGGCCGTCACCATCGTCGGCCTGGTCCTGGTCGCGGCCGCTGCGGCGATGCTCGCCCTGAGCGGCCCCGTCGCACGCTCGGTGGGTGACACAATCGGATTCGGCGACACCGCCCTGACCGTGTGGAACATTGCCCGCTGGCCGTTTGTCCTCGGCATCGTCGTGGTGGCCGTGGCCATCCTCTACTACGTCACGCCCAACGTGAAGCAACCCAAGTTCCGCTGGATCAGCGCCGGCGCGTTCCTCGCCATCGTGACGTGGATCGTGGCGTCGGTCCTGTTCGGTCTGTACGTCGCCAACTTCGGCAGCTACAACAAGACGTACGGCTCCCTGGCCGGCGTGATCGTGTTCCTGCTCTGGCTCTGGATCACCAACCTGGCGTTGCTCTTCGGCGCCGAACTGGACGCCGAACTCGAACGCGGACGGGAATTGCAGGCCGGCATTCCGGCCGAGGACGAACTGCAATTGCCGGCCCGCGATACGCGGGTCTCCGACAAGAACGCCGAGAAGTACGAGCAGTACGTGCAGGAGGGCAAGGCGCTGCGCGAGAGCGAGGCCGCGGGCCCGTGAGTACTTGTTAACCGCGGGCGGTTAACAAGTACTCACGGGCGGAACGCCATCGCGTCGTCCAGGATCTTGCCGTGCCGCAGTGCAACCAGGTCGCGGAAGTAGTTCATCCGCAGCCGCCACGGCGCTTTCGAACCCTGCTTCGGAAAAGATTCCACCGACCGCAGCACGTATCCGGCGGCGAAGTCGAGGAACGGCTCCTCCTCGACCGAACTGTCGCGCTCCGGGGCGCACTGCGTGAAGCCGTTCGCGTCCATGTGCGCGAGCAGACGGCAGACATACTCGCACACCAGGTCGGCCTTGAGCGTCCAGGACGCGTTGGTGTACCCGATGACGAACGCGAAGTTGGGCACCCCGCTGAGCATCATTCCCTTGTACGCCATGGTTTCGGTGAGGTCGATGTCGTGGCCGTCGACGGCGAGCGTCATCCCGCCGAACGCGAGCAGGTTCAAACCTGTTGCGGTGACGACCACATCGGCGTGCAATTCCTCACCGGACTTCAGCGTGATCCCGGTTTCGGTGAAGGTGTCGATGTGATCGGTCACGATCGACACCTCGTCGTTCCGAATGGCGCGGAACAGATCCCCGTTGGGCACCAGGCACAGTCGCTGATCCCACGGGTTGTATCGGGGCGTGAAGTGGGTGTCGATGTCGTACCCCTTCGGGAGCCACTTCTCCTGGAGTTGCCGGATGCGGCCCTTCATGAATTCCGGGTATCGCTGGCACAGTTGGTAGATCGCGGTGGCGACCGATGCGTTCTTCAGGCGGGTGAGGGCGTAGGCGAGCTTGGCGGGCAGGTGACGTCGCAGCCTGTTGGCCAGCTTGTCCTTCGCCGGCATCGAGATGATGTAGGTGGGCGACCGCTGCAGCATCGTCACGTGGGCGGCGTCGGCAGCCATGGACGGCGCCAGCGTCACCGCGGTGGCGCCGCTGCCGATGATGACGACCCGCTTGCCCGCATAGTCGAGGTCCTCGGGCCACTGCTGCGGGTGCACGACGCGACCACCGAAGCGGTCGAGCCCGGGGAACTCGGGGGTGTAGCCCTCGTCATAACGGTAGTAGCCGCTGCAGGATATCAGGAAATCGGCGGTGAGCCGGACCGTCTCGCCGGTGTCTGTGCGCTCGGCATCGACCGTCCAGCGCGAATCGGCGGTGGACCACTCGGCACGAACGACCTTGTGCTGGAACCGGATGTTCCGGTCGATCCCGTGCTCGGCGGCGGTCGTGCGGACGTACTCGAGAATCGACGGCCCATCGGCGATGGACTTCTCACCCGACCACGGCTTGAACCGGTAGCCGAGGGTGTACATGTCGGAGTCGGAGCGAATGCCGGGGTAGCGGAACAGGTCCCACGTGCCGCCGATCGATTCGCGGCTCTCCAGGATCGCGTAGCTCCGTCGGGGAAAGTTGTCCTGCAGGTGGTACGCGGCACCGATCCCGGACAGTCCGGCCCCGATGATCAGCACGTCGACGTGTTCGACGGGCGCCTTCGCCCCGGTGGTCTCGGCGGCGGTCTCGGTGTGTGACATGAACACTCTCTCGCTGGCGGGGAAGGGTGGTTACTTCGGGTCTACGGCGACGTCGCCGAGAGCGACATTACGTGCGCTGGTGGACCGGCCGAGCTTCGCGGCTTCCTCGTCCATCAGCGGAAGGATCCGGGGGACGGGCGGCAGCAGGGTGCGGTCCCCGATCCGCGACGTCACCACCGCCTTCAGCCAGGCGAAGATTCCGACCCACCGGGGCACGTAGACCCGGCGTTTCCGCTTGGCCAGGGCGTCCACGAACGCGTCGACGCAGGAGCCCACCGATGTCGTCTTGCCGAGCGGTCCCGGCAGCGAGGCGAGAAATTGGTTGAACGCGGTGAGGTCGGCTTTCGCGTCCTGGACGAGTGGTGTGTCGATCCACGACATGTGGGCCGAGCCCACGGTGACGCCGTGGTGCGCGACTTCGAGGCGAAGGGTGTTGGCGAAATGTTCGATGCCGGCCTTGCTCGCGTTGTACGCGGCCAGCCCGGGTGCGGGCGCGAACGCGGCGAACGACGAGACGACGAGGATGTAGCCCTTGCGTTCGATCACGGACGGCAGTGCAGCGCGGACGGTGTGGAAGACGCCGAGAATGTTGATGTCGATGACCCGCTTGAACGTGGCCGGATCGACGTGCAGGACCGAGCCGAAACTGGCGATGCCGGCGTTCGCGAGTACGAGGTCGATGCCACCGAACTTCGCGACACCGGCGTCGACGGCCTTCTGCACGGCAGCCAGATCGCACACGTCGGCGGCCGCGGCGACCGCGACGTCGTCGCCGAGTTCGGCGGCGAGCGCCTTCAGCGGTTCGGCGTCCAGATCGATCAGAACCAGTTTGACGCCCTTGCGGGCGAGGGCGCGCGACGTTTCTGCGCCGATGCCCCGCGCGGCTCCGGTGACGAGTGCGACTTTGTTCCTGAGCGTGGGCATGGGATCTCCTGGCGTGTGATCTGGCACCGTTCGGTGTCAGTTTGTATCTGGAACTGGACGGTGTCAATATGGGGGTCGTGAGTTCGCCCAGGCTCGACGACACGGGCCGCACCTACCGCGGTGCGGGTCCGCGCCAGCGTCAGGAAGAGCGCCGCGTGCGCCTCGTCGATGCGGCCGTCGAAGTGTTCGGGACCAGCGGTTACCGGTCCGCGACGGTGGAGAAGATCTGTTCGACCGCCGGGCTCACCAAGCGCTACTTCTACGAGTCCTTCGACGGCAGCGAGGCCCTGCTCCTGGCCGCGTACGCGAGTGTGACCGACCGTCTGCGGGACAGCGTCCTGCGCGGTGCGGGGGACGGCGGCGCCGATCTCGATGCGCGGGTTCGCGGTGCGCTGACCGCGTTCTTCCGATCCGTCGCCGACGACCCACGAATCCCGCGGATCGCATTCCAGGAGGTCCTCGGTGTCGGGCCGGAGGTCGACAACGCCTATCGCCGCGTCACCCTGTCGTTCGTGGACGCCGTTCTCGTCGTCATCGGTCCGGCCGTCGACCGGACTGCCTTCCCCGACTTCCACCTGCGCACTCTCGCGACCGGACTGGTGGGAGCCGTGCTGATGATCGCCCAGCAATGGGTGCTGTCGGAGAACCCGCAGCCGATCGAGTCCGTCATCGGCAGCGCGCACACCATCCTCTCGGCCGTCCTGGGCCAGCTCGGTCCCCAGCCCATGTGAGTGGCAAAGCGTCCGGGGGCACGCTTTGCCACTCACGTGCGCTGACCTGGGATTGCATTGCGCCGGCGGCAATCCGGGCAAACCCCTGACGCCACTACATATATGTTGTTAAATACCTGACATGCCCAGTGCTGTGCACTGCCCATCACCGTGGGTCCGCAACACCACGATCCGCGCGGTGCTCGTCGCGCTGCTCGGGGTGGTCGCGCTCGTGGCGCCGACGCCGATCGTCGCGCACGCCACCGACTATGAGGGCCTGCTCGACATCACACCGGCGAACGCGGCGGCGGAGACCATCGGCGGACTCGACCCCCGGCTGGCCACCGACTCCGCCGTACTCGGCGCCGCGCTGGCGGCCGCCCGCTCCGACGGTGTCGCTCCGACGCGGTATTCCGCTCTTCTGCAACAGTATTGGCTCGCTCGAGGATCCGAGGCGTCCGGCATCGACCTGGCCGCCTGGGATCCGAACGCAGGGCTGATCGCCAACGCAGCGGTGGTCGACCGGGTCTACGAGAACTACGGCCGGTACCAACTCCAGCGCACCGAGCTCTACTGGTCCGGCATGGCCGGGTTGGCGGGAGGGTCGTTCGCCGCCGGCTTCTGGGACCTCGACCTCGGCCGCACCGTGCTCGGGGTCGACGCCGTCCACACCCTCGGCAACGCCGTCGCGTCGACGGTCCGGGGGTTGCCCGGCGAGGCGATGACGCTCCTGCCTGCGGACCCGAGAACGCTCGCCACCGTCGGCCCGACGATGACCGCCGAGGACATGGACTGGTACCAGAAGCGCCTGCTGATGATGCAGAAGCACATCTACTTCGACATGGTGCCCATGCACGAGGCGTACCTGAACGAGGGCACGGCCGCTGTCGAGGAGATGGCCGCCGCCGGACTGCTCGACGAGAACGCCCAGATCGCGTGGAGCGGCATCTTCTCCGGCACTCCGGCGGGGTACGCGGACGCGCTGTTCCGGATGGCGTCGCGCGAGCAGAATCAGATCATCGCCGATCAGTGGGACGTCACCGCGGCAGCCCGTGACGGCGTCGGCCGCGCGCTCACGTACGCTACCACCGTCGCGGCGCAACCGTCGGTTCCCGGCTCGCGCGCACCGGGTCAGGTCGCGCCGATGTCGGTCGACGGCGACGTGAACGGCTCGGCCTATCGCCTCCGCACGCCCCTGCCCGGCTTCAACTGGGCCGATCGCGAACCGCGCTGGCAGTACATCGTCAGTGACATCGCGTCGTCCTACCAGCGGCTGGCCGAGGGTCGTCCGGGAGAGTTGCGGGCCCTGCTGGCCATCCCGTTCCGCGACTTCGTCGAGGGCCAGCGGGTGCTGCGGCGGGTGCCCGACCTCGCCCGCGACATGAGCACCGGCTGGGAGTTGTCCCCGGCGCAGCCGTAGCCGTTGCAGGACGAACGGGACGCTCGTTCGATCTGACGCAACGACCGTCCCGTTCGTCCGGGGCGCGAGGCCGGCTTTCCAATGGATGGATGTGACGTTGCGCACGCGTAGGTGCGGTTGGCACGTTGTGTCACACCACGCCAGGCCCGATCGCAGGAGAGTCGATGAACGTATCCGCCGTCACGCACGACAGCCCGACGACCGCGACACCCACCGAGGTCGCGAAGACGCCGAAGAAGGCGGCGCTCGCGTCGTTCCTCGGCAGTGCGCTCGAGTACTACGACTTCTTCATCTACGGATCCGCCGCCGCCCTCGTCTTCGGGCACACGTTCTTCCCGGCCGGCAACGACGCGATCGGCACGGTCGCCGCGCTCGCGACGTTCGGCGTGGGCTACGTGGCCCGGCCCGTCGGCGGAATAGTGCTGGGGCATTTCGGAGACAAGCTGGGCCGCAAGAAGATTCTGCTGCTGACCCTGCTCATCATGGGTCTGTCCAGTCTCGCGATCGGATTCCTGCCCACGTACGAGCAGATCGGCATCGCCGCTCCGATCCTCCTCGTGCTGTGCCGCCTCGCGCAGGGATTCTCCGCAGGCGGCGAGGCCGCCGGAGCCAGCACCCTCACGCTCGAGCACTCACCCGAGGGGCGGCGGGCGTTCTTCACCAGCTTCACTATGACCGGATATGCCGCCGGGATGGTCCTCGCGACCCTCGTCTTCATCCCCGTGGCCGCGCTGCCGAAAGACCAACTCGACAGCTGGGGTTGGCGAATTCCGTTCTGGTGCAGCGCGGTGATGCTCGTGGTGGCCTACTTCGTGCGCACCAAGCTCGACGAGACCCCGGTGTTCGAGGAGTCGCGCGAGCACGCGGAAGTGCAGAAGCTGCCCGTCGTCACCGTCGTGACCACCCAGTGGCGGGACGTCTTGCGGATCGCGCTGTGCTCGCTGTTCGCGGTGGGGCAGACCGTGTTCACGGTCTTCGGGCTCGCCTACGCCACCGGACCCGACGTCGGCATCGACCGCACCACGATGCTGTGGGCGTCGTCGGTGTCGATCGCGGGCTCCATCGTCGCGATCCCGTTGCTCGCCAAGCTGTCGGACCGCGTCGGACGCCGCCCCGTCTGGGTCACCGGCGCCCTCGGGTGCGCCGTGACGATCTTCGGGTACTTCTGGGCCATCTCCGTCGGCTCCATTCCACTGATCTTCCTCGCCGCGCTGCTTACGATGACGCTGTTCTACTCGATGGTGAACGGTCTGTGGCCGAGCTTCTTCACCGAGATGTTCGCGGCGCCCGTGCGCTACTCCGGTTTCGCGGTCGGTACGCAGATCGGCTTCCTCATCGCCGGCTTCGCCCCGGCGATCGGCTGGGCGCTGCTCGGTACCGGGGTGAACGCGTGGGTCCCCGTGGCGGTGTTCACGGCGCTCTGCATGCTGGTCTCGTCCGTCGCCGCCTTCACCGCCCGTGAGACGTACCGGGTGCCGCTGGCCGAACTCGGGCGTCCGTCGCCCCCTCGGGAGTAGCCGGAGGACAATAGGGCGATGTCACGGACACCGACAGGAGAATCGGTCACTGCCCGCGTCGTGAGGGTCTTGTCCTCATTCGACGCGGACACACCATCCCTGTCGGTGTCCGACATCGCGCGTCGATCCGACCTCCCCGTCGCGACGGCGCACCGCATCGTCGGGGAACTCGTGAAGTACCGCCTCCTCGAACGCAACGACACCCGCATCAGCATCGGCGTGCGGATGTGGGAACTGGGGTCCCGCGGGTCGCACACCCTGAGCCTGCGTGAAGCCGCGATGCCGTTCATGGAAGACGTGAACGCCGCGATCAAGCAACACACCCAACTGGGCATCCTCGACGGCAACGAGGTGCTGTTCGTCGAACGGCTCTCCACCCGCGGATCCGTCGTCAACGTCACCAAGATCGCCGGACGTCTTCCGGTGCACGCCTGCTCGTCCGGTCTGGTCCTGATGGCCAACGCCTCCCGCGACGTGCAGGACGAACTGCTGTCGCAGCCGCTCGAGCGCTACACCGACGCCACGGTCACCGACCCCGAGCAGATGCGACGTCTTCTCGCCGAGGTCCGGCACCAGCACTTCGCGGTAGCCGCAGGTCTCATCACACCCGGAGCGACGGGAGTCGCTGTGCCCGTGCGGGACACCGACGGCGGCAGGGTGATCGCCGCCCTGTCCGTCGTCATACCGCACGATCAGGCCAACCCGCAGTCGGTGGTCGCGGCGCTGACGACGGCGTCGCGCGGCATCACCCGGGCGATGACGCGCGGATCGCGGCACTGACAGAAACCCTTTCCATCCATTGGAGTCGCGTTGTGACTCGGGTCTCGGGTCGGTCAGAGTGATTGTCACGAACACACCGTCACCGATCACGCATCGCGATCCGAAAGTCACTGCACACCAGAACTTTCGCCGATGCCTGATCGAGTGCCGACTCTCCAGGGAAGGTCCAAGCATGAGCTCGAAAACTGTCAAATGCGACCTGTTGGTCATCGGATCCGGGGCCGCAGGCATGGCCGCCGCACTCAAGGCGGCGAGCGAGGGGCACAGCGTCATCGTCGCCGAGAAGTCGCAGTGGCTCGGCGGCACCACCGCGATCTCAGGAGGCTGGGCGTGGGTGCCCGGCAACAAGCAGGGCGTCGCGCAGGGTGACACCCGTCAGGACATCGAAACCTACATCCGCGCCCTCGCCAAGGACTGCTACAAGGCCGAGATGGTCGACACGTTCCTCGACGAGGTGCCTGAGGCCATCGACTGGCTCGAGCGCGACACCGACGTCGAATTCGTCTATCCGGAAATGGCTCCGGACTACCAGATGGACGCGCCGGGCGCGAAGCCGTCGGGCCGCGCGATCTCCGGCAAGGTGGTCGACGCGCGCACCCTCGGCGAAAACCGGCTGCGGTTGCGCCCCTACCTCGACACCTACACCGTCTTCGGTTACATGCCCGAAGTCGGGCCCGACATCGCACAGTTCCTCCACGCCAACCAGTCGTGGAAATCGTTTGCCTACGTGTCGAAGAAGCTCCTCAAGACGTGGGTCGAGACGGTCCTCTGCCGCCGATCGTTCGACCGGACCAACGGCAATTCGCTCATGGTGCGGATGGTGTCGTCCGCCGCGAAGCTCGGCATCCGGATGTGGACCGAGACGCCCGTGACGAAGATTCTGCAGTCGGAGAACGGCGTCGTCACCGGGGCGGTACTCGGGGGAGTGCACGCGGGAACCGTGGAGGCGCGGCTCGGCGTCGTCATCGCGGCCGGCGGCTACTCCTCGGATCCGGCGCTGCGAGCCGAGTACTGGGGTCATGATCCGCACGGCGACAACCACTTCACTCCCACGGTCGGGCACGACGGCGACAACGTGCGACTGGCCGCGCCGCTCGGCGGGCACGTCGACACCGACGTCCACGAGCCGGCCGCGTGGGCCCCGGTGACGGTGTTCACCGGCCTGCGCGGGCAACAGCGGATCTTCCCGCACCTGCGGGCATTCGGCCTTCCCGGACTGATCGCCGTGAACCGCAAGGGTGAACGTTTCGCCAACGAGTCGAGTTCCTACCACGACTTCGGCATGGCGATGATTCAGGACAACGACGGCCAGGACGCGACATTCGGTTACATCATCGCCGACTCGAAAGCCATGAACAAGTACGGCATCGGCTACGCCAAGCCGTGGCCGATCCCGCAGGGCTATTTCAAGAAGACCGGATTCCTCCACAAGGCCGACACGGTCGAGGAACTCGCCCGCGAGATCGGTGTCGACGTCGCCGGGCTGAAGAAGACCCTCGCCGAGTTCAACGCGGGAGCCGCGAAGGGGGAGGACCCGAAGTTCAACCGCGGGTCGAACTGGTTCCACCACTTCAAGGGCGACATGGAACACCAGCCCAACCCGAACCTCGAGCCACTCGACAAGGGACCGTACTACGCCGCGAAGATCGAGATGGGCGACCTCGGAGCCTATTCCGGTCTGGCCGTCGACCGGCACAGCCAGGTCCTCGACGACGACAACCAGCCGATCCCCGGCCTGTTCGCCGCCGGTTCCGCGGCGGTGAGCATCTTCGGCGGCGGCTACCCGGGTTACGGCGCCAACATCGGGCCCGCCCTCGTCTTCGGATACACCATCGGCCGGGACGCCGAGATCCTCGCGTCGCTGCGCAGTGAATCCGTCGAGCCGACCGTCCTGGAAGAGGTCTGACGTGCCGTTCTTCCTCGTCCGCTACGTATACACCGGCGACACGGCCGGCCGGGACGAGCACCGTCCCGAACACAAGAGCCACCTGCAAGCCGCCGCCGACCGCGGACTGATCCTCGGATCCGGACCGTTCGCGGCAGGAGAAGACCCCGGCGCGGCGATGATCTACGAGGCCGCGGGCAAACACGACGTCGTCGACGTCGTCGAGGGCGACCCGTTCCGGACCCGCGGGTTCGTCGCGTCGTACGACATCACCGAATGGAATCCGATGATCGGCCCGTGGGCCGTCGCTGCAGTGGGAGGTAGGTCATGACGGGTCGAGTGGCAGGGAAGGTCGCCGTCGTCACGGGGGCGAACGGTGACCTGGGTGGCGCGACCGCGCGGATGCTCGCGCGAGAGGGCGCGCTGATCGCGGCCCTCGACCTCAAAGTGCCGGATGCGCCGTGGGATTCGACGGCGATCACGTCGTTCGCGGTCGACGTCACCGACGAGGCCGGCGTCGCCGAGGCCGTCGCAGCGGTGGTGGAGACTGTGGGTGTTCCCGACATCCTGGTCAACTGCGCCGGCATCATCGGGCGGCCCGCGCCGTCGCACGAGGCGTCGGTCGCCGAGTTCGACCAGATCTTCGACGTCAACGTCAAGGGTGTCTGGCTGATCACCAAGCACGTCGTGCCCCACATGATCGGCCGGAAGAAGGGCAGCATCGTGAACTTCTCGTCGATCCACGGGCTGACCGGAGGCTCCAACGTCCCGCTTTACCACGCGTCGAAAGGTGCTGTGCGACTGCTGAGCAAGGCAGACGCCGTCACGTACGGGCCGCACGGAATTCGCGTCAACTCGATCCACCCCGGGTCGATGCGGACGGCAATGAGTCAGCGGTCGGCCGAGGGCAGCGCGATCGGACCGGAGGAGTACTACCGTCAACTCGTCTCGGGCAACCCTCTCCCGCGGCAGGGGGAACCCGACGAGATCGCGTACGGGGTGCTCTACCTCGCCTCGGACGAGTCCGGCTTCACCACCGGCACCGAACTTGTCGTCGACGGTGGGTACACGGCGCACTGACCCGGTTGTCGCGCCCAATGTCACACTGGTTCAGTCCGACTGCACCGGTGTGACATTGGGCGCGGATGTCAGTCGAAGTGTCGCACCAGACGGCGGTGCCGGTGGGCGAAGAACGCGCGGAGGACGCGGGCGAGCACCGGCGTCAGCGGCACCAGCGGCAGCCTCGGCTCGAACGTGATCCGGTCGTGGACGCCGGTGCTCCCGTCGTCGAAGGGCCGCAGCGTCCGTTCGTGCTCCCACCGGCGCATGCTGAGCATCGTCGACTTCTCGTGGAACCGCCGACACGGCTCGAGTTCGGCGATGGTCAGATCGTCGTAATCGAACGGGACGAGCCCGAACAGCCGCAGCCACGCTCGCCCGAGCGGCTCACCGATCGGGACCGAGTCGATGGTGATCGAGTCCCGACCCCGCGGGATGCTCATCGTCATCCACGGACGCATTTCGTCGTTGATCCCCTCCGGGTCGACGACCCTCGCCCACACCTGCCCGATCGGTGCGCCGACGACCGAGCTGCGTTCGATGATCACCGTTCCATCTTCGTTCGACCTCGCATGGGTGTGCAAGCCGCCCTGAAGCCCGGTCCGGTCCTCGGCGCGGCACCGGACCGACCGGGTCTATGCCGGCGACTGGCGGGCTTCTGGGCTGGGGTGAGACGCGCGGGCGCAGTGCGTTGCCGTCGCACCCGGTCTCGCGTCGCCGCCGACGTGGCCTATGCCGCCGACACCGTCGACAGAGAGGGGAGCGCGCCTATTCGTCGTCCACGCTGAGTCGGTGGGTGTGGGTGATCGGGCACTACGACGCGGACCGCGTGCCTGCAGAGTCCTGCAGCGGAAGCTTGGTTTCCTCGAACCTGTCCGGGGATCCGACGGCACTGAACCGCCGCGGCCGATCCAGGACGCCGCGGGCTGCGTTGCGGGTGGAGGACATCGTCGCCCTTGTATCCACTCTGCCCGGCAGGCTGTTACTGGCTGGGCGGTGGGGTCCACGTATGGATCTCACTGTGCGAACGACGATACGGTCGACGATTATGGCAGCAAACTCCCATTACGGATTCTCCCGCTCTCACTATATGGCGGGGAGTGGGGCTTGCGGCAAGGCCCCTGACGTGCTGCACAATCGTCCGACGAGAACAACGGATGGGGTTGTTGTGACGAAACCTTTCGAAGTGCACGAGTCGGGCGCGCTCTTTCACGGCACCAAGGCAGACCTTTCGGTGGGTGATGTGCTGGTGCCCGGGTACCTGTCGAACTACGGGGTCGGGCGCCTCTCGAACCACGTTTATGTGACGCAAACATTGGATGCCGCAGTGTGGGGAGCGGAGTTGGCTATAGGCGAGGGCAGGGGGCGCATCTACATCGTGGAACCGGAAGGCGCATTGGAGGACGACCCCAACGTGACGGACAAGAAGTTTCCCGGAAATCCGACCCGCTCCTACCGCACACGGGAGCCCGTGAGAATAGTCGGCGAGATCACGGACTGGGTGGGGCATTCACCCGAACAGCTCCAAACCATGCGGGACGGTTTGGCCGACCTCGAGCGCCGGGGACTTGCCGTCATCTACGACTAGCTCCCGGACGCGCCGATCGAGTGGGCGCCGGGGGCCCAGGGGAGGGTGTGGAGTTTGGTGTTTGTCCTATGAGCCAGGTGATGATGATTAGGCGCCCCTGTCCGGGGTAAACAGGGCTTACGCACCCCGCCGGGAACGGTTCCGTGATGTATCTCGCCGCCCACCGACGCCGAGGTGCGGGGTGACAACTCGGCAACTGCGGGTGAGGGTGATGAAAACCAAAGGTCGTTTGGTGGTGGCGGTCGGGGCCGGCTTTCTACTGAGGGGCTGGACCGCGAAGCTCGCGAGTTCCCCGGAGGTCGCCAAGCTGACCGAGTCTATTCGGGTAGAGCTGATGACCGCCGCGAAAGCCGCGGCGGTCACCGCGACCAGCTCGCGCATCGATTCGCTGAACAACCGCCTCCAGTCGAGCGCCGGACACCTCGTGGGTGGCGTGGCCGAGGAGGCCGGCACCAAGCGGAGGTCGGGCGAGAACCGCGACCTCCGCGTAGTCGAGCCGGAAAAGAGCGAGGAAGAACCTGCGGGTGACGAGTCCGCGGAGGACGAACAGGTGTGGGACGGCGGAGAGTTGCCGGAGGACGAAGGAGACGAGCAGTCCGAGGTGACGGGCGAGAACGACGAGGGCGAAGAGACCGAGCAGCCCGAGGAGGAGGAACGGCCGACGCGCCGTTCCCGCACTCGACGGCCCCGGGGCGGGGGCACGGCCAAGGAGGTCCGGGAATGGGCAGTCCAGCAGGGCTACGAGATCTCCTCGCGCGGCCGGATACCCGCGGACATCGAGCAGGCTTTCCTCGATGCCCACTGACGACCGAGCGGACCTCACTGGGCTCGACCTCACGGTGGGCGCGCATCGTCTCGAACTGCACATCGGTCTGGTGCTCGGCAGATTCCTCGGACTGTTCCCTAGTTTCCTGAGCCTTTAATTCTGGCGCAGTAGTGTGCGATGGAGTCGAGGATCTGGTCGGCGGTCTTGACCCAGACGTAAGGTCTGGGGTTGTCGTTCCAGGTCTCGATCCATGCTCGGATGTCTTTGTTGAGCTGTTGGACCGAGGTATGCGTGGAGCGTTGGAGCTTCTTGGTGGTCAGTTCGGCGAACCAGCGTTCGACGAGGTTCATCCACGATGAGCTGGTCGGTGTGAAGTGGCTGACGAAGCGCGGGTGCGCGAGGAGCCATCGTTTGACCGCGGGAGTCTTGTGCGTCGATGCATTGTCCATCACGAGGTGGACATCGAGATCGTCGGGAACCTGAGCGTCGATCTTGCGGAGAAATGCGATGAATTCTTGTGCGCGGTGGCGTGAATGGAGTGATCCGATCACCTTCCCCGAGGCGATGTCGAGAGCGGCATACAGGCTCGAGGTGCCATTGCGGACGTAGTCGTGACTGGCGCGTTGCGGGGTGGTGGGAAGTATCGGGAATATCGGTTGGGTCCGGTCCAGTGCTTGGATCTGAGTCTTCGCCCCCGCAAGCGGGAGGGACCCCCAGTCGACGCAGAGCACCAGAGCCCGCTCGGGCGGGTTCATGTACAGGCCGACGACGTCACGGACCTTCTCCGTGAACAGTGGATCCTTCGACAGTTTCCATGAGTCCTGTTTGTGTGGGGCCAAACCGAACGCGCGCCACACCCTCGAGACCGTCGATTGCGAGATATCGAGATGCTCTGCCATCGATCGTGTGGACCAGTGTGTGGCGTTCTTCGGTGTCGTTTCGAGGGTCGAGGTAATCAGATCCTTGATCTTGTCGTCGTCGATCGTCCGGGGACGGCCGGGGCGTGGTTCGTCGAGCAACCCGTCGCATCGGTCCTCGACGAACCTGTCCCGCCACCGCCGCACCGTGCCTCGGTTCAACCTCAGCCTCTGCGCCACTTCGGTATTCGATCCATCATCGGCAGCAGCGAGAATGATTCGCGACCGTACCGCCAGACCTGCAGCGGTCTTGCGTCGCCGCGACCACCCCTCGAGTTCTACGCGTTCGGTCTCGGTCAGCACAATGTCCGCCGGTCGCGGACCGCGAGTTGCCATGACCAATCTTAACAACCGATGGCTTATTTATGACTCAGGAAACTAGTCTCTGATGCCCGCAGTACAACCGAGACCTTCGGTTGCAGCGGCAGTCGTTTCCCTGTGCGACAGGGCGCGAAACTCGTTGCATCCCGGTCGAATCGGTACGATCGACGGTGTCACCGAGAGTTCACGAGCACGGTAAAGGAGGAGTGTTGTTGTGAGAGCGACCAAGTCGAGCGGAAGTGCCACCGCGGCGGGGCTGTTGGCGATTGTGTTGTGGAGTTCGATGGTCGGAATGATCCGTCTGGTCACCGATAGCCTGGGGCGATCGGCGGCGCTGCGATGATCTACTCGTGCTGCGCGATTCTGTTGTCGGTGACTGTCGGATGGCCCAAGTTCAAAGACTTCAGTCGGACGTATCTCGTCACCGGTGCCGTGATGTTTGCCGCGTACGAGGTGTGCTTTGCCCTCGCAATCGGACTGGCGGACACTCCGAGGCAGGCAATCGAAGTCGGAATCGTGAACTATCTGTGGCCGAGCCTGACGGTGGTGTTCGCGATCGTGTTCGCCGGACAGAAGGCTTCGCGCCTGATCCTGCCCGGCATCGTGCTGTCGGTAGTCGGCATTGCCGTCGTTCTCGGCGGTGACGCCGGACTGGACGTCGCAGGCACCGTCGACAACGTGCGCTCGAATCCTCTGAGCTATGGGCTCGCGTTCGCCGGCGCAGTGATCTGGTCGGGCTACTGCACCGTCACCAAGATGTTCGCGAACGGGAACAACGGCATCACCCCGTTCTTCGTGCTGACGGCTGTGGCGTTCTGGTGCATGTACCTGTCGTCCGGTCGCGAGCCGATGCACCTGAGCTTCACCGCGATCGCGGCGACGGTGGTGGCGGCGTGCGCGATCGGCTTCGGCTACGCCTTGTGGAATGTCGGAATCCTCCGCGGAAACATGACCTTGCTCGCCGCTGTCTCGTACTTCACGCCTGTACTGTCCGCCGCATTCTCGTCGTCGATGTTGGCCACGGCACTCGGCCTCACGTTCTGGGTGGGAACCGCTGTGGTGTGCCTCGGGGCAATCCTGTGCTGGTGGGCGACGCGCGGACCGAAGGCACCCGTCGAAGTTTCCGAAGAGGTCGGGTCGCTCGACGAGCAGAGCATCGAGGAGCAGTTTCTCGACGAGACGAGCATCGACGAGCTCACCGGCGTTCGTTCACTTCTCGGTACGCGAGTGGAATGCGTGGTAACCATCGCCAGTGATCGCCGTTCGGCGCCTCGTGTGCCGATCGACGTCGGGTCGGGAAGCTAGCGAGGCTGCGAATATGGCCGCTGTTCCAAGTGATTTCACCGGGACAATCGATTCCTCCGTCGATGATCGGTCGGCTCGACGTACACGGTGCGGGTAGAGCGGCACCTCAGACCGCGCGAGCCGAGCGTTCGACTCTGCACGATCGTAAGTAGTGCCCCCACGTGGCCCGTTCGCCCATCGTGGTGTCGACATAGTCGACGCACCGAGGAGCAGGCACGTGAGCAGTTCAACGATCGAGGCCGAGGCAGTGACCGACCGCGAACTCGAAGACCGGTTCCATCCGATCTTCGACCGGATCGCCGAGGGCGCGCTGGGCCGGGAACAGGATCGCCGGTTGCCGTTCGACGAGGTGGGTCTGCTTCGCGACGCGCGGTTCGGTGCCCTGCGCGTCCCCGTCGAGTTCGGCGGGTTCGGCGCGTCGGTCCGACAGCTGTTCGGTCTGCTGATCGACCTGGCTGCCGCGGAATCCAATCTGCCCCAGGCGCTTCGGGTGCACTGGAGCTTCGTCGAGGACCAGCGTCTCGCCGCCCCGACGGTCAACCGCGAGCGGTGGCTGCGCGCGGCGGCGGAGGGGACACTGGTCGGCAACGCCATCACCGAACCCGGGGTGGGAGCCGCCGACCGGTACCAGACGACGCTGCGCCGCGGCGACGACGGCACCTGGGTTCTGGACGGCGTGAAGTACTACAGCACGGGCAGTCTGTACGCCGATCACATCCTCGTCGCGGCCGACCGTGACGGCGAGCGGGTGTCGGTGCTGGTGGACGCCGACGCTCCGGGCGTGACCCAGACCGATGACTGGGACGGTTTCGGACAGCGGCTCACTGCAAGCGGCACGACCACGTTCTCGGGTGTCGTGGTGCCCGAGGACCGGATCCTCGGGCCCGGATACGGCGCGCCCGGCCGCACCTACGCGACGTCCTACCTGCAACTCGTGCAATTGGCCGTCCTCGCCGGGATCGCCCGCCGTGCGGAAACGGACACGGCGGAATGGGTTCGTGCCCGTACCCGCACGTTCACCCACGCCGCCGCCGACCTGCCCCGGCACGACCCGCTCGTGCAGCAGGTGATCGGCAAGCTGTCCGCCGCCGCATACGGCGCCCGCGCGACCGTGCTCGCCGTCGCCGACGAACTCGACCGCCTGCTCGGCGCCGGTGGTGAGGACCCTGAACTCCTGGACCGTGCCGAGGCCGCCGCGGCCCGCGCACAGTCCGTGGTGATCGGCCTCGTCCTCGACGCGACCGCGCAAGTGTTCGAGGTGGGGGGCGCGTCGATCACCTCGTCGGAACTCGGTCTCGACCGGCACTGGCGCAACGCACGCACCATTTCGGCCCACAACCCTCTGATCTACAAGCAGCAGTCGGTGGGGGCGTACGTCCTGAACGGTGACCCGCTGCCGTACGCCTGGAGCGCCGGGCAGCGGCAGAGCGTGCGGGACGCGGACGCGCCGGCATGACCCGGCAGATCCGCTTCAACGCCTTCGACATGAATTGCGTCGCCCACCAGTCGCCGGGGCTGTGGCGGCACCCGGACGACCAGTCGCACCGCTACACCGACCTCGGCTACTGGACCGACCTCGCCCGGCTCCTCGAACGCGGGCTGTTCGACGGCCTGTTCATCGCCGACGTGCTCGGCACCTACGACGTCTACGGCGGAACCGACGAGGCCGCGCTGCGGCAGGGCGCCCAGATCCCGGTCGCGGACCCGTTGCTGCTCGTCTCGGCCATGGCAGCGGTCACCGAACACCTCGGTTTCGGCATCACCACGGGGACGGGATTCGAGCACCCGTATCCGTTCGCGCGCCGACTCTCCACCCTCGACCACCTCACCGGGGGACGGATCGGGTGGAACGTCGTGACGGGGTACCTGCCGTCCGCGGCCCGGAACTTCGGTGACGCCGACCAACTCGACCACGACACCCGGTACGACCATGCCGACGAGTACCTCGAGGTGCTCTACAAGCTGTGGGAAGGTTCGTGGGAGGACGACGCCGTCGTGCGCGACACCGAGCGCGGCGTGTACGTCGACCCGGAGAAGGTGCACCACATCGGCCACCGCGGAACGCATTTCACGGTCCCGGGCATCCACCTGTCGGAACCGTCGCCGCAGCGGTCGCCGGTGATCTACCAGGCGGGGGCGTCGCCGCGCGGTGTCCGGTTCGCCGCCGAGAACGCCGAGGCGATCTTCGTGGGGCCGCCGTCGAAGCGGGTGCTGAAGGACACCGTCGCACGGATCCGCCAGGCCCTCGTCGACGCCGGCCGCGACCCCTATTCGGCGCGGATCTACGCGCTGTCCACCGTCATCACGGGCAGCACCGACGAGGCCGCGGCCGCGAAGCAGGAGGAGTACCGGCGATACGCGGACCTCGACGGCGCACTGGTCTTCACGTCCGGCTGGATGGGGATCGACCTGTCGCGGTACGACCTCGACGACCCGATCGGAAACGTCGAGAGCAACGCCATCCAGTCGGCCGTCGCCGCATTCCAGGAGGCCGCGGACGACGGTCGCGAGTGGACGGTGCGCGATATCGCGGAGTGGGCGAGCATCGGCGGGCTCGGGCCGCGGTTCGTCGGCTCCGGCGAGACCGTCGCAACGCAGTTGCAGGAGTGGGTGGCCGACACCGACGTCGACGGGTTCAACCTGGCGTACGCGATCACGCCGGGTTCGTTCGAGGACGTCGTCACCCACGTCGTGCCGGCGCTGCAGGCCCGGGGTGCCTACCCGACGGGCTACACCGACGGGACCCTGCGCCACAAGCTGTTCGACAAGGGCGACCGGCTTCCCGCCGACCACCGGGGCGCGCGGTACCGCCTCGGCGGCGACCTCTCGACGCGGACCGACCGCTACCGCGCGTACACGAACACCTGAACGACCACCACAACCACCGGGAGGACCCATGAGTACACCCCGCACCGCCGCCGTCGTCGGAGCCGGATTGGCCGGCACCACTGCCGCGCTCGGTCTCGTCGACGCCGGTTTCACCGTCACCCTCTACAGTGACCGCGACCGCGACGCCTTACGCAACGACGTCCCGGCCACCGGCACCGCCGTCTACTTCGGCAAGTCCCGTGAGGCCGACGCCCGCATCATCGAGGACCTCTACGCCGACGGTCCGCACTCGACCGGGATGAGCACCCGCCTGCACACGGGGGAGGGCGACACCCGCGCCGACGTCCTCGAGTTCGACCCCGACTTCCGGTACGTCGCGCAGGGCGTCGACGTGCGGTTGCGGGCCGACGACCGGCTCGGCCGGTTCCTGGACCGCGGCGGCCGCTTCGAGGTCCGGACGGTGGACCCCGACGCCCTCGACGCGATCGCCGCCGACCACGACCTGACGCTCGTGGCGACCGGAAAGGGCGGGCTGTCCACGCTGTTCCCGGTGGACACCGAACGGACCGTGTACAGCGAACCGCAGCGCCGACTGCTGCTGGTGACGTTGCAGGGCCTCGGCCACGGCGCGGACACCTTCGGCTACCGGTCCGCGGCGGGCGGCGCGCACAATCTCTTCAACCTGCACACCGACTTCGGTGAGGCCTGGCTCGGCCCATACCTGCACAAGGACGCCGGCGCCACATGGAGTTTCCTCGGATTCGCGAAACCGGGCAGCCCGTGGGAGGAGCGGTTCGCCGCGGTCACCGACGTGCACTCGGCGCGGCAGACCGTCGTCGACTTCTACCGCGACTACTTCCCGCACGACGCCCCCGAGATCCAGCAGTTGCAGGTGATCGAGTCCGACCCGCACTCGTGGCTGAAAGGGGCGGTCACCCCGACGGTGCGCCGCGCGGTCGGGACGACCAGTAGCGGCCACGTGGTCGCGGCGATCGGTGACACCGCGATCGCGTTCGACCCCCTCGCCGGACAGGGCGCCCAGAACACCGCCGTGCAGGTGGCCGCGCTCGTCGACGCGGCGCGTGCGCACGACGGCGAGTTCACCGCCGACTGGTTGTCCGAGCAGTTCGAGAAGCACTGGCACACAAGGGGTCACGCTGCCGCAGAGGTCACCCGGTTGTTCCTCGGCGATCCGAAGTACGCGGTCCACGCCGAATTGCTGTTCCCGGCGGCGACCGTGAGCGAACCCGTCGCCGCGGCCCTGTTCGGGTTCCTCTCCGAACCCGACACGCTGATCGGTATCGACACCAGGGAGGACGTTCTCGCGTTCATCGCCGCCAAGGCCGGGGAACCGGCCGAGGACGTGCTGGCACGGTTCACGCCGAGCGCCGGATTCACCGCGTCTCCCGCGGCGGCCCGAGCCTAGGCAACTCCTCGCTGTTCCCACACGATGATCCGGCGCCGGTGGTGGTGGTCGTATCGGCATCGACTCCTCACCCGGCGTCTGTGGGGCCCGTTCCGGGGCGATCCTGCTGTTCGCGACGGCGTCGGGCGCGAAAGTTCGCCACGTTGACACGGTTTCCGCACACCTGTGGCATGCAGAACCGGCGCCGTCCCGCCCGGCTGGTGTCGACGAAAATTCCGTTGCACGAGGGGGATTCGCACGATCGGAACCGGTTCGGCCCCAGCGAAGCCACGGTTCCGAGCAGGCCCGTTCCGATGACGACGGCCAGGTCGTCGGCGAGCGTCGACTCGGGTGCGGTCTCGAGGTGCCACGTCCATGTGCCGTCGTGGCGCCCGAGGAAGGGGGCGGTGTGGGCGACGCGTAGGAGTTGGTTGGCTCCGTCGACGATCGCCTCCTCGTTCGGCGCGGCCACGACGTCGCGCACCCGTGTCCGCAGCGCACGGATCTCGTCCAGATCGGTGCCGGTTGCCTGCCGGTCTCCGGGGCCGATGCCGTGCTCGGTGAGGAATGCGTGCAGCGACTCGCCGTCGGTGAGGGCGTCACCGGTCGCGACGAGCACCTCCGGGGCGGTGAGGACGAGCGCCGTCGCCACCGCTGCCCCGAAGGTGTAATCGGTGAAAGTCAGTTGCATCACTTACATCCTCCGTCTAGCGTAATGGTTACCACGCTAGTTTAACCATTACGTCTCGGGAGGATGATCATGACTCGACAGCAGATCTCCAGCACGGTCGACACCGACCGGTGGCGCCTGCCCGACCGGCTGACGGTGGACGGCGCCACCATCGCGGCCGGAGTCTTCGGCGACGGACCGCCCGTCGTTCTCGTGCACGGCACGCCCTCGTCGTCGTATCTGTGGCGCGCGGTGATTTCCCGCCTCGCCGAGCGGAACACGGTGTATGTCTGGGATCTCCCGGGCTACGGTGACTCGCCTCCGATTCCCGGCGAGCCGGTGGCGATCCGCACGCACGCGCGCGTGCTCGCCCGACTGGTCGAGCATTGGGGACTCGAACGGCCTGTGCTGGTCGGCCACGACATCGGTGCGGCGACGGTGCTCCGGGCACACCTCGTCGAGGGAGTCCCGGTCCGGCGCATCGCACTCCTCGACGCGGCGGTGCTCTCGCCGTGGGTGACGCCGGTGGCGCAGCACATGCAACGCCACCTCGACGTGTACCGCACGATGCCGACGCACATCTTTCAGCGGATCACCGAGGCGCACCTCGACACCGCGACGCGCCGTCGGCTGCCGGCGTCCGTCGCGGAGGCCTACCTCGGTCCTTTCGCGGGCGCGAGCGGGCAGCAGCGTTACCTCGACCAGGTCCAATATTTCGACGAACGCGACACCGCCGACGTCGTCGAGAAACTCGGCACCGTGAAGGTGCCGGTGCAGATCGTGTGGGGTGCGGACGACGAATGGCTGGACCGGTCGTTCGCCGACGCTCTCGCGCGCCGCATCCCCGGGGCGCGAGCGACGCTCGTGCCCGGCGCCGGGCACTTCCTCACCGAGGACGAGCCTGCCCTCGTGGCGCAGGCTCTCGCCGACTTCCTCGCGCAGTGAACGCCGGTGTCACGGTCGGTCGGGCGTGTGCAGTGGGTCGGCGATCGTGATCTCCGCCGTCGGCGTCAGGACGTTTCGGTGGTAGTCGGAGATCGAATCGACGAGTGCCGACACTGCGGGCGCGGCGAAGTGGTCGGGATCCCAGCCCGCATAGAGGGTGACGGCGAGGATGCCTTCAGGGATCTGGATCGGCACGCGGATGAGGTTGAAGAGGGGTTGATCGGTCAGTACAGCAACCCCCTGGCCCGATGCGGCGAGTGCTCTGGCTACAGATGTCACTGACACAACCCGGGGGTCGACGTAGGCGAGGCCTTGGCCGGCGGTGGCGGTGTCGAATGCGAGTCGGGCAGCGTTGTTGCGGTGCATCAGGATGAGCGATTCTCGAACGAGGTCGGCTAAGGCGACTTGGGTCTGTCCGGCCAGGGGATGTTCCGGTGATGCCAGCGCGCACACCGGGGCGCGGCCGATGACTCGGGTCTCCATCGACCCGGGTGGAGGGAACGTCGAGATGCCGATGTCGGCATCTCCGCGCTGGACCACGTCGTACACGGTGCGGGTATCCCGCTCGATGATGTCGTTCAGTCCTGACCTCAGGTATCGACCAGCGAGATACGGACCGAGGACGTCGGCGATGGTGGTCGCCGGCGCCGCGATCGTCAGTGGGATGTCGTCGCCTCGGGCGAGGTGCCTGAGTACTGAGCTCGCTTGGTCGGCCCGCGCCACGAGGTCGCGGGCGAGCGGCAGGAAACGTTCGCCTGCGACACTCAGACGTAGGGCGCCCGGTCCGCGGCGAAACAATTCGACACCCAACTTCTGCTGCAAATTGTGAAGTTGCCGGGAGAGCGAGGGTTGCGCCACTCTCACCGCGCGGGCGGCCGCCGTAACCGACCCGTGGTCGACGACCGCGAGGAAGTACCGAAGTACACGTATCTCCACCATGCCTCCTAGGCATTGGCCTGCTGCGAAATGGATATTGGACGGTTATAGCAGCACTCTGCACACTTATCTCCACGCACGTGACTGTGAGCCGGCTCATGGCTCCGTTTCTTTCGAGGAGAAGGCATGAACGCTATATCCGGCCCGGGTTCCGAGGCCGTCCCGAACCTTCGCGGGGCTCGGAGAGCAGGCTTCGGCGCGCTGATCGGCACCACGGTGGAGTGGTACGACTTCTTCATCTTCGGTACCGCGGCCGCACTCGCATTCGGGCCCGTGTTCTTCCCGTCGGCATCGCCGACCGTGGGACTGCTCGCCTCGTTCGCGACGTTCTGGTCAGGTTTCCTGGCCCGTCCTCTCGGGGGTGTGGTGTTCGGTCATCTCGGCGATCGGATCGGCCGGAAGAAGACGCTGATCACCACCCTCGTCCTGATGGGTCTGTCCAGTACCGCCATCGGACTTTTGCCCGGCTACGCGTCGATCGGCATCGCCGCTCCAGTTCTGCTCATCCTGCTCCGGATGGTTCAAGGACTCGCGTTGGGCGGCGAGTGGGGTGGTGCGGTGTTGATCGCCGCCGAGCACGCGCCGCCCGGCCGACGGATGCTGTTCGGTGCTTTCGCGCAACAGGGATCGCCCGTCGGCAACATCTTGGCGACCCTCGCCTTTCTGGGCGTCAGCACACTCCCGGCTGACGATTTCGCCTCCTGGGGCTGGCGGATCCCATTCCTCTTCTCGGCGGTACTGCTTCTGGTCGGGTTGATCATTCGAATCGGCGTAGAGGAATCACCGGAATTCCTTGCAGCGAAGGAGCATGGGGAAATTTCCGAGGCGCCGGCACTCGAAACCATCCGAACCGCTCCCGTCCCGCTCCTTCTCGGAATCGGAGCCGCGGCGATCGGTGTCGGTGGAGCCTATTTCATGGGCACGTTCATGGTTGCGTGGACGACCACGGACCTGGGTGTCAGCCGATCGACGATCTTGTCGGCTTTGCTGCTGGCAACGGTCGTGCAGTTCTTCGTCCAACCCATCGGCGCACTCCTGGCGGATCGCTTCGGGGGGACGCGAATCATGGTGACGGCGCTGGTCGCCACGGTGATTTTGACGCCGCTTGTTTATGCGCTGGTCAGCACAGGGGACATCGGTCTGATCTACGTCGGCCTCGCCCTCGGTGCTCTGACGAGTCCGGCGTACTTTGCCGTGTTGGCCGGCTTCCTCGCGCAAGCGTTCGACGCCCGGATCCGCTATACCGGTATCTCTTTGGCTTACCAGTTGTCGGCAACGTTGATCGGCGGAATGGTGCCGTTCATCGCTCAGTGGCTCCTCGCCGGCAGCGGTATCGCCATGGTGGCGTTGTACCACGTGGCCCTCACCTTGCTCACCTTGGCGTGTGTGGTCCTGCTCGCCCGGCGAACGCGAACTCGGCCCGCCCCTCACTCGGAGCGCACAGATGTCAGCCTCAACGTCGCGACCGAGCGTCACGTCGTTGCCGAAGTCGACTGAACACCATCACCATCACGATCACGATCTAAGGACCATCTCATGAACACACCCGCACGACCGCGCATCGTTCGCGGACGTCGAATCCTCACCTCCGCTGCGGAATCCGCCAACGCGATCGCGATGATCGGTGACCGTATCGTTGCGCTCGGCGACTCCGACGATCTGCTCCGACAATTCCCCACCGCATGGGTCGACGACAGGGGAGACGCCGTGATCTCACCCGGGTTTCACGACGCACACCTGCACCTCGCTATGGCCGCCGAGAACGAACTGAAGCTCGACGTGTCACCCTCGCAGGCATCCACGCTCACGCAACTACTCGACAAAGTCGGTGCTGCGGCCAAGGCCGACCCTGCACAGGGCTGGGTCCGCGCGGTGGGCTACGACGACGCAAAGATGCCCGAAGGTCGGGTTCTGACCCGCTGGGACCTGGACACCGTCACCGGGAACGTTCCCACGATCGTCCTCCACGTCGCCTGTCATTGGGGAGTGGTCAACTCCGCAGCGCTCGCCGCGGGAGGCATCACCGACAATTCGGAGCCGCCCAGCGGAGGTGACTTCGGACGGGACGGAACTGGTCGGCTCAACGGCATTCTCTATGAGCGCGCTCTCACCGATTTCGCCTACGCCCAGGGCGATGTCGACGGGAGGACGGTCGTACCCGAGTTGGGACTCGACGAGCGGATAGCAGCGCTAGGGAATGTAATTCGCCGTTGGCACGCAGCAGGGTTGACATCGGTCTGCGACGCATTTGCCGGGCCCGCGGACATTCGCCTTTTCGAGGCAGCTCGCGAGCAAGGCCTGTTGACGATGCGTGTCGGATTCCTTCTCGCCGCCGAGCACTACGACTCAGTACACCGGCTCGGCCTACGCTCGGGTTTCGGCGACGACTACCTGCGCTTCGTCGGAGTGAAGGCGCTCGTCGACGGCGCTGTCGGGGGACGAACCCTCCTGCTGGAAGAGCCGGACCACGACACCGGTCATCACGGCATCCAGGTGCTCACCCGTGAGGAACTCGCGGAGGTGGTCCAGAAGGTGCACGGTGACGGCAACCGAGTCTGCGTCCACGCCAACGGCGACCGCGCCATCCGGCTCGTCCTCGACGAATACGAAACCGCGCAGAAGAAGATGCCGCGACCAGGACTGCGGCACCGCATCGAACACTGCAGTGTGGTGGACGAGGGCATCTTGCGGCGCATGAACGAGCTTTCCGCGATCGCGGTCCCCTTCGGCAACTACGTCCATCAACATGGCAGCCATCTGATCGATTGGTACGGCGAGGACCGGGTAGAGCGGATGTTTGCGCACCGGGCGTTCCTCGATGCCGGAGTCGCAGTGGCGGGGTCCTCCGACTTCCCCTGTGGAGCAGTGGAACCTCTCCTGGCGATGCAGAGCATGGTCACTCGAACCGGGTGGGACGGTGCCCTCGTCGGGTCGTCGCAACGTGTCTCGCCGACCGAAGCCCTCGCGATCTACACAGCAGGATCAGCGGTTGCCACCGGCGAGGAAGACCGCAAGGGCACACTCGCCGCAGGCCAGCTCGCTGACTTCGTGGTCCTGGACGAGGATCCGCTGGAAGTGCCGCACGACCAGATCTCGAAAATCGGCGTCCAATCAACGTTTGTCGGGGGCGCGGAGGTATACACGCGAGACTGAGACGATGAGCCGGCGGGGCGGGGGAACCATTGATGCCTGATCGCTACGGCAACGCCCGCCGGCTGATTGGTGGCGCTTGACCCACCTGCCGGCGAAGGTACGACCCGTCGCTTGAAGGAGTGCCCCGGGTGGGGTGTTCCGCGGCCGCCCTTTCGTCGAGGCGCTTGTCGTACTCCTCGTCCACCCATGAGGCGACCGTGTGGCAGACGTCGCGGTACGCGAGCCATTAGCTGTCTTGCCCCAGAGGGCGGTCATTCGGTATTCGCTGCAAGTCGGCGGGAATTCCAGAACCGTAGGACTAGCGAACGTACGTACGCCTAACGTAGTGTTGAAGACCACAGCAACACTTGTACGGCTCTTGTACGGCTAAGGAGAACGATGTTTACTCTCGTCGACGCTATTCGTCGCAACGAGCGGCTGGTGCCCCAACGCGAAGCGATCTTCGACGGTACGCGCCGGCTCACCCATGGAGAACTCGCGGACCGGGCGTGGCTTATCGCCGCCGGCCTGCGGGCGCGGGGTGTCGAGCCCGGTGACACCGTCGGCGTGCTGGCGGGCAACACTGCCTTCAGTATCGAAACCTTCCTGGGAATCGTTGCTGCCGGCGCCGCCTTCGTCCCTTACAACTGGCGATGGGCAACCGAGGAGCTGGCCCACGGCATCAACGAGACCGGCGCCCGTGTCGTACTCGTCGGCGACGGCTTCGACGCCGCAATCGCGGAGGTCCTGGCCGGTGATGGCCTCGAAGCGCCGGTCGCCGTGGTGCACGAGGGGGACGAATTCGATCACCTGCTGCGATCGGAACCGATCAAGGATATGCCGGTTCAAGCATCGGATGCTGCCTGCATTCTGTTCACCGGCGGCACCACCGGCTTCTCCAAGGGGGTCGTGCTCTCGCACTCGGCGATCCTGACCAACGCAGTCAACGAAATCGCCGACTGCCGGATCGGTGGCCGCCCGAACGATCGTGGCCTGGTCGTCACCCCGCTCTTCCACTCCGCCGCACTGCTGTGCTGGTTCCTGCCCCATTACGTCACGGGGAACAGCTCGGTCCTCGTTCACAAATTCGTGGAAGAGGAGATCGCCGACCTCGTCGCGCGCGAGTCGATCACCAACATGTTCCTCGTGCCCAACATGATCCGGCGCATGCTCAAGTCGGGCACGTTCGACACCGACGGGTTCCGCAACAATTTCAAGGCCCTCCACACCGGTGCCGGGTTGCTGCGCATGCCGGACAAGCTGGCAGTGTCGGCACTGATCCCGGACGTCGACCTGTTCTTCCGCTACGGCCTCACCGAAGCCGGGCCGATGGTCACCCGTTTGCTCCCGCAGGACATGCTCCGGCCGGAGATCGACGGCTCGATCGGCACCGAATACCTCCTCACCGAGGTCGAGTTGCGTGATCTCTACGACGGTGCCCCGACCGCGGTGGGAGAGATCGGAGAGATCTGCGTCCGGGGCCCCAATCTGATGACCGGATACTTCGGTCGACCGGACGCCACCAAGGAGGTGCTCGACAACGGGTGGCTGCGTACCGGCGACCTGGCGGTTCGCGACGAAAATGGCTACCTGTACTTCCGCGACCGGGCCAAGGACATGATCAAGACCGGTGGCGAGAACGTATACAGCTCGGAGATCGAGCAGTTGCTCCACACGCACCCGGCTGTCATGGAAGCCGCCGTCCTCGGCGTGCCGAGTGAGGAGTGGGACGAGGAAGTGCGAGCGGTGATCGCCGTTCGGCCGGGTCAGACCGTCACGGAGACGGAGATCGCCACTTTCCTGCGCAAGCACTTGGCTGGATACAAGGTCCCGAAGATGATCGCGCTCGTGGGCCCGAACGCCCTGCCGATGAATCCCAGCGGCAAGATTGTCAAAACCAACATCCGGGCGACGATGGGCTGGTGACAACCGTGCCGACAATCAGCGAGAATAGCGATCGACTAACGTACGATTGTTCCTGAGACCGCTTGCCGGCCCCTTCGGGGACCGTCCAATTTACCTCGGAGGGGGCACAGTGACGCGAGCAACTCGGGTGACACGCGGCGGCGCGCGCACCAACGTCGCTATACGGGAGGCCGCGGCCAGCCTGTTCTACGAGCACGGCTACGAGGCCACGTCGCTGCGCACCGTTGCGAGCGAGGTCGGCATCCAGGTCGGCAGCCTCTACAACCACATCAGCGGCAAAGAAGAATTGCTGACCGACATCATGGTGTCGGTCATGGACGAACTCCTCGAAGCCGTGAACAAAGCGCTCGTCAGCGTCGATGGGAGTGCGCTGGACCGGTTCAAGGCGGCGGTCGACTGCCACATCCGCTATCACGCGGAGCATGCGCGGGAGACGTTCATCGGCAATACCGAGCTCCGGGCGCTGAGCGACGGAGACTTGGAGTTGGTCCTCGCCAAGCGTGCCGAGTACGAGCGCCTGCTGCAGAAACTCATCAAGGATGTGGCCAAGGAAACCGGCGCGGACATCCTCGATGCCAAATTGCAGACGTACTCGATACTGGCTCAGGGTGCGCACGTGTCGTCCTGGTACAAACCCGGCGGACCCAAGTCGCTCGACAAGGTCGTCAACACCTATATCAAGATGGCGCTGCGCCAGCTCGGCGTCGAGAACGCCGGCTGATCCGACCGTATTTCCATTCAGCCCGCGCCCGGCGCTTCAGCCCTGGGCGCGGGCTGACAACTTTGGTGACAAACGGGCGTCCCCCGATCGATGGCTACGGCCGCGTACGCACGTGGGAGCGCTGCGCTGTTCGTCCCGTTGTCTCGGTAATGTTTTCGCGGAGAATGCTTCCCGGACTCTGTTGATCTTTTTGTGGTGCTCGTCTGCCGCAATGGTGCATGCAGCGGGCCCTCGTCTTCACCCGGCACGCATGGTTGACATTTGCTGTCGCTCACATCACACTCTAATTAAACAAACGCACGTACGTTTGTTGCTTTCTCCGCCGACATCGGCAGGGTCGTACATCGAGAGATTGGAAACTCAATGAGCCGCTTGGAGGGCAAGGTCGCCCTGATTACCGGGGCCGCACGCGGCCAGGGCCGTTCACACGCACTGGGGCTGGCCAAAGAGGGCGCTGACATCATCGCCATCGATATCGCCGACCAGATCGGCAGTGTGCCGTACCCGATGGCGTCGCTCGACGACCTGAAGGAAACGGCGCGACTGGTCGAGGAGCTGGGCCGCCGCGTCGTCATCGCGCAGGCCGACGTGCGCAACCTGAAGCAGATGGAGGCTGCGGTCGCTGACGGCCTCGCCGAGTTCGGCCGTATCGACATCGTCTGCGCCAACGCAGGCATCATCTCGGCCAACAAGGTCCTGGACCTGACCGAAGAGCAGTGGAACGACATGATCGACACCAACCTGACCGGTGTCTTCCACACCGTCAAGGCCGCGGTGCCAAACATGGTCGAGCGGGGCGAAGGTGGCTCGGTCATCTTTACCGGATCGACGTCGAGCTTGAACGGTTACCCGAACGTCGGCCACTACGTCACCGCCAAGCACGGCATCGTCGGACTGATGCACACCCTCGCGAATGAGCTGGGCCCCAAGGGGATCCGTGTCAATGTGGTCCATCCGACGAACGTCAACACCAAGCTCTTGCAGAACGAAACCTTCTACGGACTCTTCCGTCCGGACCTCGCGCACCCGACGCTCGAGGACTCCCGCGACGCGTTCGCCACGATGCACTCGCTCCCGAACATCCCGTGGGTCGAACCCATCGACATCACCAACGCTGTGCTCTTCCTGGCCTCGGACGAGTCGCGGTACATCACCGGAATCAACCTGCCCATCGACGCCGGCGCAAGTCAGAAGGTCGGCGGCTAGAAGCCGTCGGATTCCGTGGCCGATCCAAGTCTGGCCGCGGGACCATCCCCACTGCCCCTTCACCCGCGACGGAAACGTTTCGGGTGAAGGGGCAGTGGGCTTTGCGCTGCGTGTCTTCTCGCCTCAGTGAGGGCGGCTCATACGCGCGCCACGGCCGGGCCTGACGTTGACAAAGTGCGCAGTGGAACAGAATGCGACTGGTGCAGGTGATTTGCCGGACTGTTCGGAATCACGCATGTCCTCGACGTGTACGAGGGGTGACTGCGCTTCTTCCCTGCTGGCCGCCACCTGTTCGAGCAACGTTCCTGCGTACTCGCCGGATTCGATGACTCTCGGTGCGTCGTAGGTGGGTGGCCGTGACTGTTCTACCTCATGACGTGCTCGGGTCCGGCGCGGTTCGAGGGTCCGGTGGCGCGACGAACTCCCCGGGCCGGGACGCGAGGCGGGTACGTCTGGTCTGGCGGGCGCGCTCGTTTTCGGACATGCCACCCCAGATGCCGTAAGCCTCGGTGGCGGCGAGGGCGTGGGTGCGACATTCGGCGAGCACGGGGCAGTCCTGGCAGATCTGTTTGGCGGCGTGCTCACGCTGGGCGCGGACGCTGCCGCGTTCACCGTCGGGGGAGAAGAACCTCTCGGTGTCGGTGCCGCGACATGAGGCGCGGTGCTGCCAGTCCCGGTCGATGTGGTGGTCCGAATGATCAGGCACTGCGGGATAGGTCGCTTTCGGAGTCGAGGGTTGACTTGATCCGACGGGAGGCACCGGATCCCGGGCCCTCGTCGTGAGGGCCCGGGATCCGGGTGCCGAAAGCGAATGGCGAGGATGCGCGGCGTCAGAGCGCCATACCACCATCCACCGGAAGAACGACACCGGTCGTCCAGTCGTCCTCGAGCGCGAACCGTGCGATCCACCGGGCGGTGTCGACGGGATCGCCGACCCGGCGCAGTGGAATCGCCTCAGCCCGCTCGCGGAGTAGCGTCGACTCTTGCTCCGCGCTCATCCCGGCGGTCCGGTAGATCGCGGTCGGCGTCGGTCCGGGAGCGACGGAATTGACCCGAACCCCCTCAGGCCCCAACTCGAGGGCCCAGCACCGGGTCAGGTGCGCGACCGCCGCCTTCGACGCCGCGTAGTGCGCATTGCTGGCGGTGGGCTTGAGGGCGACCGAGCTGGCCACGTTCACGATGGACCCCCGGCTGCTCTTGAGCGCCGGGAGCAACGCCTGCGTGACCACCGTCGTCCCGAGTACGTTCACCTCGAACAGTGCACGCACCGACGCGGCACTGACGTCGGCCAGCGGACCGACCAAAAACGCGCCTGCGCAGTTGATCACGAAGTCAATGCGGCCCCAGTGCTTCAACGCCGCCGACGCTGCGGATCCGACCACCGCCGCATCAGTGACATCGACGGTACGGGGAGCGACCTCCTCACGCCCGGCAAGATCTGCCAGCGCCTCGTCGCTGCGATCCCACGCGTCGACGCGGGCGCCGTGGTCGACCAGCACTTCGAGGCAGGCCCGACCGATCCCGGTGCCCGCACCGGTGACGACACCGGTGAGACGTTCCCGCCGCGGCGCGAGCACCGGCGCGCTCATACCGGGGTGACGCCATTTCGGCGGGCGGGCGCGGTGCGGTCCCGCTTCCGGTAGAGCGCCAGACGCTGGGTGAGCTCGTTGCGCAGCTCGTTCGCGGGCACGACCGCTTCGACGGCGTTCTCGTTGGCGATCTTGAACACGTCGATCCCGGCGGCGTACTCGGCCTGCTTCTCGGCGATGAACGCGGCCCGCTCCTCCGGATCCTCGATGGCCTGGATGCGGTTGTAGTGGATGCCGTTCACGGCGGCATCCGGGCCCATCAGGGCGGGCTTGGCCGTCGGCAGCGCGATCAGGGCGTCCGGCTGCATCGGGGCACCGGACATTGCGAGGTACCCGCCGCCGTATGCCTTGCGCAGCAGCACCGTGATGCGGGGCACGCGGGCCTCGGAGACGGCGAAGATCATCTTCGCGCCGTGCCGGATGATGCCCTGTCGTTCGACCTCGGAGCCGATCATGTAGCCGGCGATGTCGACCAGGAACAGGATCGGGATGTTGTAGGCGTTGCAGATCCAGATGAACCGGGCGGCCTTGTCTGAGGAGTCGGGGAAGATCACCCCGCCCTTCACGGTGGGCTGGTTGGCGACGATGCCGACGCTTTGGCCGTTCAGGCGCGCGAATCCGGTGACCAGTTCCGGGGCGAACAAATCCTTGTACGGGAAGAAGCTGGCGTCGTCGACGAGGGAGTCGATCAGCTCGTGGATGTCGAAGATCTCGGATTCGACCTCGGGGACGATCTCCTTGATGGTCCGGGCGCCGGACGGGTCCGCCGGTGCGGTGATCGGGGGCTCCTGCTGCCAGTTCGACGGCAGGAACGACAGCCATACCCGCACGGCGGCAATCGCTTCGGCGTCGTCCTCGACGAGGACGTCGGAGAGACCGGAGACGGTCGAGTGCATCTCCGCCCCACCCATCTCTTCGAGGGTGACGTCCTCACCGGTCACCATCTGAGCCAGGCGGGGGGAGCCGAGGTAGGCGGTGGCGTGACCGCGGACCATGATCGTCAGATCGCACAGCGCGGGCACGTAGGCCGAGCCGGCGGGGGAGGGCCCGAAGAGGGCGCAGACCTGGGGGACGCGGCCGGAGATCTGGACCTGGTTGTAGAAGATGTTGCCCCAGGCACGGCGGCCGACGAAGCTTTCGAACTGTTCGTCGATGCGGGCGCCCGCGGAGTCGAACAGGTACACGATCGGGGTGCCGGTGGAGTCGGCGAGTTCCTGGGCGCGGACGATCTTCTCGAAGGTGCGCTTGCCCCAGGTGCCGGCCTTGACGGTGTAGTCGTTGGCGATGACGACGACATCGCGGCCGTCGACCTTGCCGACCGCGGTGACGACGGCGTCGCCGGGCAGGCCTTCGTCGTAGCGGGCGAGCAGGCCGTCCTCGAAGGACCAGCTGTTGTCGAACAGGAGTTCCAACCGGTCGCGCACGAGCATCTTGCCGGCATCGATCTGCTTCTGGCGTTGCTTCTCCGAGCCACCGAGCCGGGCCTTGGCCAGCCGCGTCTCGAGCTCTTCGTGCGGGCCGACCGGGGCCGCTGTGGTCTTCTCGTCGAGAATGTCAGTCATGATCTTTCCAAACTGTTTCGGAGGTAGTGGATTACGAATCGTCGGTGGGGGCGCTACTTGTAGCTGAACAGCAGGGAGGCGCCGCCGTCGATGACGGTGGTGGTGCCGTTGACCCCGCGTGAGGTGCGGCCCGCGAGGAAACCGATGACCGCGGCGACGTCGTCGGGGTCGAGAATGCGTCCGGTCGGTGTCTTGGCCGCCATCCGCTCTGCCGCGGGGCGGTCGAGCATCGGGGTGACCATCGCGCCGGGGGCGACGGCGTTCACGGTGACCGCGGTGCCCCAGAAGTCGAACATCAGGGAGCTGGTCAGGTTGATCAGTGCGGCCTTGGAGGCGGCGTAGGCGGGGTACTCGTAGCCGCGGGTGCCGGCGAAGGACGCGCAGTTGATTACTCGCCCGTACTCGGCGGCCTTCAGATCGTCCGCGAAGGCCTGGGTGAGCAGGAACGGGGCGGTGACGTTGACGTCCATGACCTGCCGCCAGGAGTCGGCGGTGGTGTCGGCGAGATGGGTGCGGCGCAGGATGCCGGCGATGTTGACCAGATGGGATACCTGGCCGAGGTCGACGTGCACCGCGTCGACCAACGAGCCGGCCGCCGATTCGGAGGTGATGTCCACGCCGTACGCGGCGCTGGTGACCCCGTTGTTGCCCAGTTCGGTGGCGGTGCGCTTGGCCGCGACTTCGTCGATGTCGACGCAGGCCACCGCCAGGCCGAGTTCGCCGAGCACCGTGGCGGTGACGGCTCCGAGTCCGCCTCCGGCGCCGGTGACGACCGCGACCGGCGGCCCTGCGGGTGTGGTCATCTCACTCACCTGCCGCCGCGACGGTGGCCAGGGATGCTCCGGCCGCCACGACCTGCCCGACCTCGACGTGCAAGGACTCGACGACACCGTTAACGGCGGCGCGGATCGGGTTTTGCATCTTCATCGCCTCCAGCACCATCAGCACCTGCCCCGCCTCGACCTGGGCGCCGACCTCGACGTCGATCTGCGCGACCGTGCCCTGCATCGGGCTCTTGGCCTCACCGCTCGCCGCGGCGCCGCCGCCCCGCTTCTTCCGTGGTCCGCCGGTCGCGGCGCGGCGCGCCTGCGGCTCGGCGACGGGCGCGGCAGCGGCCGGGCCGGCGGGGGTGAAGAACGGGATGACGTAGCGGCGGTCACCGACCCACGCCTCGTTGCGGGGCAGCATCTCCTCGGTGTCCTCGGCATCGGTGTCGGACAGGTCCTCGACCGGCGGCAGCAGCGAGGCGAAGTCGATGTCGCGCTCGAGCCAGTTGGTGTGCATGGCGACGTTGCGGAAGTCCTTGTGCGCAATGATCTGTCGTGCGGCCGGGACGGTGGTGGGCACGCCGTCGATGATCAGCTCGTCGAGGGCGAGGGTCAGCCGGTCCAGGGCGCGGTCCCGGGTCGGCGCCCACACGATGAGCTTGCCGACCAGGCTGTCGTAGTACGGCTGGACCTCGTCGCCGGATTCGTAGCCCCCGTCCCAGCGGACGCCGGCGCGCGTCGGTGCCTGCACGGTGGCGATCGGGCCGGGGCTGGGCATGAACAGGGCGCCGCGGGTGTCCTCGGCGTTGACGCGGACCTCGATCGCGTGCCCTCGCGGGTCGGCGCCGGACTCGGTGATCGACAGCGGCTCGCCGGCGGCGACGGCGAGTTGCTCGGTGACCAGATCCAGGCCCAGGGTCATCTCGGTGACCGGGTGCTCGACCTGGATGCGGGTGTTCATCTCCAGGAAGTAGAAGGCCTCCCGGTCGGCCTCGACGAGGAACTCGACGGTGCCGGCGCCGACGTAGCCGACCTGCTTGGCCAGGCGGACCGACGCCTCGCCCATGGCGCGGCGCAGCTCGTCCGACAGGCCGGGGGCGGGTGCTTCCTCGATCAGCTTCTGGTGCCGGCGCTGCACCGAGCAGTCGCGGTCGCCGATCCATACCGCATTGCCGTGGGTGTCGGCGAAGACCTGGACCTCGACGTGGCGAGCGCTGGACAGGTACCGCTCGAGGTAGACGTCGTCACGACCGAACGCGGCGGCGGATTCCTGCTTGGCCGAGGCGAACGCGGATTCGGCGTCCGAGGCCGAGGCGACCATGCGCATGCCGCGGCCGCCACCGCCGTAGGTGGCCTTGATCGCCACCGGGTAGCCGTGCTCGTCACCGAACGCGATCACGTCCGCCACGGAGGCGATGGTGCCCTGCGAGCCGGGGACCTGCGGGACGTCGGCCTTCGCGGCGAGATCGCGGGCGGCGATCTTCGAACCCATCACCTCGATCGCCGAGGAGGGCGGCCCGATGAAGATCAATCCCGCGTCTTCCACGGCCTTGGCGAACGCCGCGTTCTCGGCCAGGAAGCCGTAGCCGGGGTGCACGGCCTGCGCACCGGTGCTCTTGGCGGCCTCGATGATCTTGTCGATCGCCAGGTACGACTCCGACGCGGAGGCCGCGCCGAGCAGGACCGCCTCGTCGGCCAGCCGCACATGCAGTGCCTTCTCGTCCGCCTCCGAGTACACGGCGACGCTGGCTACACCGGCCTCTGCACACGTGCGAATGATGCGGACCGCGATTTCGCCGCGGTTGGCGACGAGGACCTTGGACAACATGCCCGGACTCCTTGGGGTTTCGAAATACCTGTTCGATGGACGCCCCGGTGTGGGGTCGCCTTCGTAAGACCATGTCGCTTAGACAAACAATCGTACGTTCGCTTACGGTACCGTCAGATGTGGTAACGGTCAACGATGGCTCCCCGCCTCGCCCCGAGGCTGGAGCGGATGACAAGGAGGGCGCGGACGGTGATCGCCTCTGCTGAACAACTCGAACTGCTGGTCGACGCCTTGCGGGTGACCCCTGCCGGGGGCAGCCGGTTCTGCGGACCGACCGCGGCGCGCAAACTTCCCCGGCTCTTCGGGGGACAGGTGCTCGCCCAGGCCGTGATGGCGGCCGGTGCGACGGTGCCCGACGACCGGTATCCGCACTCGCTGCACACCTTGTTTCTGCGCGGGGGAAATCCCGATGCACCCGTCAGTTACCAGGTGACGATCCTGCGAGACGGCCGCTCCTACAGCGCGCGCGCCGTCACCGCCACCCAGGGCGATGATGTGCTGGCGACACTGCAGCTCTCGTTCGCCACCGAGCAGGACGGCCCTGAGCACGAATGGTCCCCGCCTCTGACCGAGACTGCACCGGACGAACTGTTGCCGCTGCACGAGCAACTCGAGGGCGAGAGTGCGATGCTGCCGGAGTGGTGGTCGAGGCCCCACCCCTTCGATTTCCGCTTTCTCGAACATCCCGAGGCGCTGGCCGCGGCCGGCACCCGGAATCCCGAGCAGCAATTCTGGGTGCGCGCGGCCACCAAGGTCCCGGACGAGCCGCTGCTGCACACTGCCCTGTTGGCATATGTCAGCGACCTGACCCTGCTCGACCCGGCACTGATGCCGCACGGGCGCTCCTGGTACGGCAACCGGGTGATCGCCGGTGCCAGCATCGACCACGCGATGTGGTTTCACCGCCGGTTCTCGATGAACGACTGGATGCTGTGTCGGCAGGTCAGCCCGATCGCCACCGGTGGCCGATGCCTGTGCACCTGCGACTTCACCACCGAGGCGGGTGCGCGCATCGCGTCGGCCTCTCA
Source organism: Rhodococcus sp. IEGM 1307 (assembly GCF_030056915.1). Classification (NCBI taxonomy): domain Bacteria; kingdom Bacillati; phylum Actinomycetota; class Actinomycetes; order Mycobacteriales; family Nocardiaceae; genus Rhodococcus; species Rhodococcus sp. IEGM 1307. Next base: position 299,671 of record NZ_JASHKW010000005.1, on the reverse strand, counting down.
GGAGGGCGTCCTGCGCGAACCCTGATCTCGACGGCGCCGTTCAGGCCTGCACGATCTCCGACTCGGAGGCGAGAAACCAGGTGATGTCCCCGATGAATTCTTCCTCGTGCTCGCGGACGGCGTCCGCCTCCGGCGAGGCGAACGCCTGGGCCACCGCGGCGACGGACGGAAACCATAGCTCCGCCATCCCGTCGTACGCCCATTCCGTGCGATGCTCGATCGCCGGATTCTGCACGTAGCGCTCGAGTTCCGGGAGCTTCCATACGTACTGGGGGTGCTCGACGTTCCAGTATCGGAGGAACTCGTCGCGAGAGAGCTCGGACTTCGACGTGATCAGCGCAACGATCTTGACGGACATACATTTCTCCTTCAGTCGGGGTCGGCGACGGTAGAAGTTCGGCGACCAATCGGGAATGCACGGCGGCGTTCGGCCGGAGATGACAGCTTCCGGTCGAACGCCGCCGTGAGGGGATCAGTGCGCGAGGGTCTTCGTCTTGTCCAGACCTGCCCCGGTCAGGGCTCGCACTTGAAGTTCGTCGAAGGCGGCGTCATTTGCGGGCTCGCGACTGAGGTAGCTGCCCACGATGCACCCGAGGAATCCGGCGGGTACCGACAGCAGGATCGGGAATGCGAGCGGGAAGGGTGCTGTGGTCGACAGTGAATCCGACAGCAGCGGAGCCAGACTCGGCCACACCAGCGGACCGGTCAGGATTAGCGCCAGCGCCGTCAGCAGACCCGACAGTGCCCCGACTACGGCTCCGAGGGTACGCATCCGCCGCCAGAGCAACGTCATGATCAGGACGGGGAAGTTCGCGCTGGCCGCGGTGGAGGTCGCCAGCGTGGCCAGGAAGGTCACGTTCTGGGTGCCGCCGATGGCCAGGGTGACACCGACGGTGACGATCACCAATGCCACCGCCGCGATCCGGCCGACCGTCATTTCCTCGGTTTCGGGACGATGGAACGTCTTGGCCCACAGGTCGTGGGCGATCGTGCTCGACGCGCTGAGCACCAGGCCGGCCGATACCGCCAGCAGCGTGGCGATCGAGACCGCGACCACCAGCGCCAGCAGCAGGTCGGACGCGAAGCCGTCCCCGCCGCCGAGCCAGACGGTCAAGGCGGGCAGGGCGAGATTGCCGCCCTTGCCGGCGATTTCCTCCCCGCCGGCGCCGAGGGCGGCGCGTGCCGAGATGCCGAGGAACGCGATGAGGACGTTGAATCCGCCGATCAGGCTGATCGCCCAGATCGCGGACTTGCGGGCCTCGATGGCGTCGGGGACGGTGAAGAACCGCATCAGCACATGGGGCAGGCCCACCGCGGACAACGTCACGGCCACTGCCATGGACATGATGTTCCAGGGCCCCTGGAAGGAGTTGCCGGTGGCCAGGTAGTGATCGCCGAATTTACTCTGCGAGACCGCCTGCTCGATGATGTTGAGCGGGTTGGGATCGATCCGGATGAGAACCAGGATCACCAGCAGCGCGACGACGCTCATCAGGGCCACGGCCTTGATGATCTGCAGCCACGTCGTGGCGAGCATGCCGCCGAAGAGCACATAGGTCAGCATCAGGACCGCGGCAATCACCACGCCCCAGGAGAAGTCGATCCCGGCGAGTGCCTCCATCAGCACACCGCCGGCAACCATCTGGGCGAGGAGGTAGAAGACACAGATGAAGAGCGTCGAGATCGCCGAGACGATGCGGACCGGACCGGACCGGAGCCGGGTGGCGAGCGCGTCGGCGAACGTGAAACGCCCTAGATTACGCAGCTTTTCGGCGATCAGGAACATCACCATCAGGAAGATCCCGCAGGCGAAGATCGCGTAGACTATGCCGTCCATGCCGTAGAGGTAGGCCAACCCGGCGTAACCCAGCAGGGAGGCCGAGGACAGGAAGTCGCCGGCGATGGCGGTGCCGTTCTTGCGTCCGGTCATACCGCCCCCGGCCGTCCAGAACTCCGCCGACGTCTTCGTGCGGCGCGAGGCGAAGTAGGTCGCCACGAAGGTGGTCGCCAGCAGCAGGATCGTGACGACGACGGCCGTGGTGTTGAATCCGTCAGACATTGCCCGCGACCTCTCGCTCTCGGGTGGCGGGCACGCTCAGCACGGCCGCGGCCAGGATGTCCCAGTGGCGTGCGCGGCGCACGTACCAGGCACCGAGGCTCATCACCGTCGCGACGTAGGCCAGGGACAGGATCAGCCCGACGCTCAGACCCGGGACGGGACGTTTCGCGATGATCTCCGGGGCGAATGCGGCGAAGCCGACGAGCGCGCAGAACGCCACCGCGAAAACGCTCCAGGCAACGGTGAAGAAACTTCGGCGGTCACGTCGCAGGCGGAGCATCGACGGATCCGACCAGAGCCGGCTCCAGTCGACAGCGGTCTCGGTGGGAGGCATGGTCACCCTTTCTCGTGCTGGTCGGTGCCGTCTTTCGCGGGTGAAACGCGAGTTCACGACGAGTGAGGGCGGGGCCGGTTGCGTTGTGGGACCGCGCGGCCTGCGCGCCCTCTGTAATGGGCATCACACACGATATACGAACGGGTGTTTGTTTGTCTAGGTGGAAGGAGTGGTCGCCTGACCCTTGGAAAAACGTGCGTTCGTTTGTATCGTGGGGTGGGTGACCAGGTCACAGCGCGACGGCCGCACCTTTGTACCCCGAAGGGCGCGGTCACCCCGAGTCGGAGGAGTCTCATGATCGGAAGCGGCACCCTGCCGGACACTACGGAGCAAGCGGATCTGCGCGAGATGGTGCGTGAGATCATCGAACGGTATGCACCCCCGCAGCGGGTCCGGGAACTCGACGACGCCAACGCGTTCGACCTCGAGCTGTACCGGGCGCTCGGCGAAGCCGGGCTGATCGGACTCGACGCCCAGGCCGACGGCACGACCGGCGCCGACCCCCGACATCAGATCATCGTCCTCGAAGAGCTCGCCGCCGGCCCGACCTCGATGGCGGTGTGCCTGGTCGTGCAGTACATGGGCGTCGGACTGCTCACCGAGTACGGCAGCGACCAGCAGCGCAGTGCCGTCCTGGCCCCGCTCCTCGACGGCAGCGATCGGGTCGCCTTCGCACTGACCGAACCCGACGGCGGCACCGACGTCGCTCGCGTCATGCGCACCCGGGCGAAGAAGTCCGATGGCGGCCGGTGGGTACTCAACGGCGCCAAGACCTGGATCTCCGGCCCGCAGCACGCGAAGAACCTCATCGTCCTGGCCCGCACCTCGACGCCCGAGTCCTCCCCGATCGACGGCATCACCATGTTCGTGGTCCCCACCGACACCCCCGGCGTCACCGTGCGCGAACTCGACACCTTCGCCATCCACAGCCTGGACACCTGCGAGGTCACCTTCGACAACGTCGAAGTCGACGCCGCCGCCGTCCTCGGGCACGTCGACCAGGGGTTCCGGCAGGTGCTGGGCACCCTCAACGGGGAACGACTCAACGCCGCCGCCGCCGCACTCGGCATCGCCCGCGGCGCGTTGGAAGCGGCCGTCGACTACGGCCGCCAGCGTCAGGTGTTCGGGCGCCCGGTCGGCAGCTTCCAGGCCGGCCAGCACCGCCTCGTCGACGGCGCCATCGCGATCGAGTCGGCCCGTGCCCTGATGCTCCAGGCCGCCGAGGCCACCGCCACCGGCAAGCGCGCCGACATCCTCAGCGCCATGGCCAAGGTCGCCGCCTCCGATGCGGCGGTCGCCGTCACCGACGCCGGCATGCGTCTGATGGGCGGATCCGGGTTCAGCAAGGAGTACCCGATGGAGCGGTTGTTCCGCGACGCCCGCCTCTACACCTTCGCCCCCTTGACCAACGAGATGCTCCGCAACCACATCGGTGAGAAGTACCTGGGATTGCCGCGGTCGTTCTGACTCGCGTACCCGTACACCACAACACAGAAAGAAACACCATCATGCCCGCGATCACCCCCTTTGCCGACGAACTCAACGCACTTCCGCCGCTGGCCTCGCGCTACGTCGACGTCGACGCCCTGCCCTGGCGCCCTTCCGGGTACGACGGCATCGATATCAAGGTGCTGCTCAAGGATGAGGAGAGCGGTCTGCTCACCGCCCTGTTCCGCTGGCAGCCCGGATCGGTTCTACCGCTGCACGAGCACGTCCGGATCGAGCAGACCTGGGTGCTCGAAGGCAGCATCGTCGACGAGGAAGGCGAGACCACCGTCGGGAACTTCTCGTGGCGACCGCAGGGCAACCAGCACCGCGCCTCTGCGCCGAACGGGGCACTGGTGCTGTGTTTCTTCCTGACCCCCAACAAGTTCCTCGAGGGCCCGAACGCCGGCTCGACGCTGGAATAGCCGCACCACCCCGACCTAGGAGTTCGTGTTGTCTCAACCCACTATTCATCGCACGCGGCTGTTCTCACCGCTGACCCTGCGCGGTGTGACCTTCCGAAACCGCCTCTGGGTGGCGCCGATGTGTCAATTCTCCGCCGACGACGGCGTACCCGACGACTGGCATCTGGTGCACCTCGGCTCGTTCGCCAAGGGGAAGGCCGGCCTGGTGCTCACCGAGGCGACCGGGGTCAGCCCGGAAGGGCGGATCAGCCCCAAGTGCACCGGGCTGTGGAACGACACGCAGCTCGAGGCGTTCGCCCGCATCAACCGGTTCGTCACGGAGCACGGATCGATCCCCGGTATCCAACTCGCGCACGCCGGCCGCAAGGCCTCCGCGCAGGTTCCCTGGGAGGGCGACGGCACCGTCCCGATCAGCGAGGGCGGCTGGGAGACGGTCGGTCCGTCGGCGACGGCCTGGGGAGACCAGGCCGTGCCGCGCGAGATGACCGTCGCCGACATCGCGAAGGTGGTCGCCGACTTCGCCGATGCCGCCGCCCGTGCGCTGGCCGCAGGATTCCGGGTCGTCGAGATCCACGCCGCACACGGATACCTGCTCCACCAGTTCCTGTCGCCAATCACCAACCAGCGCACCGACGACTACGGCGGAGACCCCGACCGCCGCGCCCGGCTGCTGCGGGAGATCATTGCCGCGGTTCGCGCGGTCTGGCCGGAGGAGTTGCCGCTGTTGCTGCGGATCTCCGCCACCGACTGGGCCGAGGACGGCTGGGACGTCGAGGACAGCGTCGCACTGATCCGCTCGCTCGAGGGTTCCGGGATCGACCTCGTCGACGTCTCCAGCGGTGGCCTGACCCCGGACCAGAAGATCACCGTGGGACCGGGATACCAGGTGCCGTTCGCTCGCCGGATTCGCAACGACACATCCCTGCCGGTCGCGGCCGTCGGGCTGATCACCGACTCCTCTCAGGCCGAGCAAGTCCTCGTCGACGGAGCCGCGGACGCTGTTTTCGTCGGACGGAACCTGCTGCGCGAGCCGATGTGGCCGCTCAAGGCGGCAAAGGAACTCGGCGTCGAGGACACGCTCGACTGGCCGACCCCGTACCGGTCGGCCCGCTACCGCGGCAACATCCCCTGATCTCCCGGTGGGCGCCGATCGTTGACATGGATGGGTGCCCACCCGGTACCGTAGAAAACAATCGTTCGTATGTGGTAAGCGCGCCGGGTCCCGAGGACCTCCGCGCGCGCCGGGCGGCACCCACGGCCGCATCATCGCCGCCAGCGTTCGTGTGTTCGCCGAGCAGCTCTACCTGAAGGAGAAAAGATGTCCGAGACCAGCCCCAGCCGTCATCAACTGCTGATCGACGGTAAGTGGGTGGATCCGGTCGAAGGCGGCACTGTCGACGTCTTCAACCCGTCGACCGGAGAAAAGCTCGCCGAGATCGCCGCAGGCGGCCCGCGCGATGTCGAACTGGCGGTGCAGGCTGCCCGCCGCGCATTCGACGACGGCCCGTGGCGGCGGATGCCGGCCGAGTCCCGCGCCCGGATCCTGCACCGCTTCGCGGACCTCATCGACGCCAACGCGGACGAGATCGCCCTCATCGACACCCAGGACTGCGGAAAGCCCTACGCGTTCATCCGCGACATCGACCTGCCGAACATGGCCGACCTGCTGCGCTACATGGCCGGGTGGACCACCAAGCTCGAGGGACGCACCATCCCGCTGTCGCGGCAGAACCCCGGAGACTTCTTCTCCTACACCCGGCGGCAGCCGGTCGGCGTGGTCGCCCAGATCATCCCCTGGAACGGCGCCGCGCTCGCCGCGGTCTGGAAGCTGGCCCCGGCACTCGCCGCCGGATGCACCGTGGTGCTCAAACCCGCCGAACTCGCCTCCCTGGCCCCGCTGCGCCTGGCGGAGTTGGCCGTCGAAGCCGGTGTGCCCGACGGAGTGGTCAACGTGATCACCGGAACAGGTGCGGACGCCGGTGCTCCGTTGGCCGGTCACCCGCAGGTCGACAAGGTCGCGTTCACCGGCTCGGTCGAGACCGGCAAGAGGATCGTCGTCGCGGCGGCATCGAACCTGAGCAAGCTGACCCTCGAACTCGGCGGCAAATCCCCCAATGTCATCTACGACGACGCCGATCTCGACATCGCCGTCGACGGAGTGCTCGGTGCCGTCCTCTATGCCCAGGGTGAGGCCTGCACGGCCGGGTCGCGGCTGTATGTGCAGCGCAACGTCTACGACGAGGTCCAGGCCCGTATCGCCGCCAAGGTGCCGGAGATCAAGATCGGCCCCAGCGCCGAGCGCGGCGTCCTGGTCGGCCCGATGATCTCCGACCAGCACCGCTCCAAGGTCAAGACCTTCGTCGAGGGCGCGCTCAGTGACGGAGCGGAGATCATCGCCGGTGGTGCCCAGACCCGCGAGCCCGGTTACTACCTCGAGCCGACCGTGCTCGGCGGGGTCGACGACGACATGACCATCGCCCGGGAGGAGATCTTCGGTCCGGTTGTTTCGCTGATGCCGTTCGACGACGAAGCCGAGGTGTTGCGCCGCGCGAACGACACCACCTACGGTCTGGCGGCCGGTGTGTGGACGAGCAACGTCGGTCGCGCCCACCGCTTCGCCGAGGCGGTCAACGCCGGCGCGGTATGGGTCAACTGCTACAACGTCTTCGACGCCGCGCTGCCGTTCGGCGGCTTCAAGCAGTCCGGCTGGGGTAAGGAGATGGGCGGCGAAGCCCTCGACGGTTACCTGCAGAGCAAGGCGGTTACCGTCTCGCTCGCCTGACCACTGTTCGTCGACCCTCCCGTAAACGCCCGGCTGGTGCACCAGCCGGGCGTTTTGCGCGTTCCGTGGGCGAATCCCGGTGGGTCATCTCACCACTCGATCGCGTTGGGCGCGTCCGGTCCTGAATCCTCGTTGTGACCGTTGACACGACAGGTGATGCCGCACTAACATACGTACGTTCGTTTTGCTGATGCGGTTCCGTTCCGAGCTACCGCACCTTCCGTTCCGGGTGCGATTCACGGTCGAATTCACCACGCGCCGTGTGTACTCCGGTCCGTCGCGCTCGTCCCGACTGCGCCTCCTGCCTTGCGGGCGGCGCCCCAGACACAGGAGCACGTCATGACAACCTCGACGCTCACCGGCGCGCGTGTGACATCCACGCGCGCGCCCCTCTACAGCTGGTGGGTCCTGCTGGTCAGCCTGCTGTGCTTCATGTGTTGCTTCATCGGTCTGAACACCGTGGCCGTGTTCGGCACGGTCATCCAGGACGACTGGGGGATCAACGCCACCCAGCTGTCCTTGCTCACCACCGCATCGATGCTCACGTTCTGCGTGGTTCCGGTCTTCGCCGGCAAGTGGGCCGCCCGTATCGGGGTGAAGAAGATCGTCGTCATCGGCCTGCTCTGCAATGTCGTTTCGGGGCTGTTGATCCCGGTCGTCGGTGAGTCCTACACCGGCATGCTCGTGCTGCGTCTGCTCCTGGGCTGCTGCGGCGGCGTGATGAATGCCTCGCTGGCCACCCATGCATCCTTGTGGTTTCCCAAGAACCGGCGCGGTTTCGCGACCGGCCTCCTGATGGGCTTCCTCGGCGTCGGCTTCTCGATCACCTCGTTCGCCGGACCGCTGCTGACCGACAGCGGCATGTCGTGGGAGGTCGCCTCGATGTGGCTGACCGTGGTCCCGAGCATCGCCTGCGGTGCGTTGTTCGTGCTCACCGTCAAGGACTTCCACAAGTCCCACCCCGGTGTGCCCTCGATGGACGCCCTCGTTGCCGAACCCGTCGGACTCCGGCGCCCGCACTCGACCCGTTTCGACGCGCTCCCCAAACCGGGATCACTCGCCGAGGCGCTGCGCAGCTCCCGAGTGTGGTGGTCCTCGCTGTACGGTGCAGGCACTGCGATCACCCTTTACGGGCTTTCCTACGCCCTGCCCTTGTTCCTCGAACAAGACCGCGGCATGACGCTGCTCGAAGCCTCGGCGATCATCGGCGTCACCTTCATGTTCAAACTCGTCGCGGCTCCCATCGGCGGGCTGATGTCGGACCGGCTCTTCCGCGGCGAGCGATTCCAGACGAACATGATCGGTGCCGGTCTGGCCGGCATCATGGTGGTCGCCCTGCCCGGGATTCCCGCGAGCACTCTCGGGATCTACCTGTGCATGATGTTCCTGGCAGCCTCGTTGTACGGTGGCACCTACTGGGCGTGGGCGGCGGAACTGTCTCAGCCGCAGGCGAACTACCAGACGAGCGGACTCATCGTCACCGTCAGCAACGTCGGAGCAGTCCTCGCCGCGCCGATGCTCGGATTGATCATCGACGCCACCGGCAGCGCCACCTACGCCATGGTCACCATCGGAGTCCTCGGCCTGCTGAGCGTGGAGTGCGCCCGCCGCTCACGATTGTGAGCCCCACTCCTTCCACCCCCTGATCGCCGACCCACTTGGCCCGCTATCCCAGCCTCTGCGCCCTCGCGGGTCGGCCTCCACACGCTCTCCGGTTCCGGGCGGTTCACACACTATCGGCGCGCGAGCCCGGATCCGGAGAGCTTCAGCTGTGCACACCCCGCGCAGTACTGCATCGTCCGCCGCGCGTCACAACCGTGACGCCGAGTGGACGGACGTCGAACGGCTCGGACCGGGAACCGGTCCGAGCCGTTCGACTACGAGGGCACATCTCAGCGGATGGTCCAGCCGCCGTCCGCGACGTAGACCGCGCCGTGCACGAAGCTCGCCTCGTCGCTGATCAGGAACAGCGCGACGTTCGCCAACTCCTCGGGCTGCGCGTGCCGGCCAGCCGGTGCACTACGCAGCGCCTCGACGACCGGCAGATCCTCGTTGTACAAGATATCCTTGGACATCCCGGTTTCCACCGCACCGGGCGCGATCGCGTTCACCCGCACATTCTGGTGCGCGTAGTCGAAGGACATCTGCCGGGTGAACCCGACGACACCGTGCTTGGAACTGGTGTACGCAGTACCGCCCCCACCGGCGATGAACGCGGCGACCGAGGCGGTGTTGACGATCGACCCGCCGCCGGCGGCGATCATCGACGGCAACACCGCGCGGGTCACCAGGAACATGCCCTTGAGGTTGACGCCGACGATGCGGTCCCACAGCGCCTCGTCGGTGTCGAGGATCGGGGCATAATCGTCGAGAACACCTGCGTTGTTCATCAGCACCGTCACCTCACCCGCCACAGCTGCAGTCTCGGTGGCCGCCGCTGCCACCGCCGACGCGTCGGAGATGTCGACCGCCACCCCGTGAGCCCGTCCGCCCGCCTGGCGGATCTCGGTGACCACGGCATCGATCCCGACCGGATCGAGGTCCCACACGACGACCTCGGCGCCCTCGGAGGCGAACCGTAGAGCGCTCGCGCGGCCGATACCCGACGCGCCGCCGGTGATCACCGCCGTCCGATCGGCAAGTCGAGTTCCCGTAGCGCTAGCCGTTTCGATCATTACTTCCTCCCCTGAATATGAAATGGCGGAACAGAATTGAGCTCTTGCTACCCTGCCCACCCGCGATGGGGTATGTGGCTCAGTCGCGGAACGGCTGCTTGACCCAACCCTGATCCCAGTTGGACACCTGGTGTGTGCGTCCGCGCAGTTCCTGGAAGTACCAGGTGCCGTCGCGCTTGACGAACTGATCGGTGTAGTTGATGGTCAGGATGACCGGGTCCTTCTCGGTGGCGTCCCGACTGTTCTCGATGGTGCACAGGCACAGCAGGTAGAAATATCCAACTGCGCTCTGGCCGTCGTCGGCGAGTTCCACACGTGGGGCGATCATGTAGTGCAGAGCCCAGGTGATCTTGTCCGACAACGCCCGGAAGTGCGCCTTGATCTCCTCGTGGCCGGTCATGGACCCACCCTCGCCGTCCACGACCCACCGGCCGTCTTCGACGAAGAGACTGGCGATGCCTTGCGGGTCGTAGCCGTTGTCGCAGAAGCCGGCGTAGCGATACTTGAGCTGTTCGATTGCGCGGACGTCCTCGAGTCGTGTCAGTCGCTCGGCGAGCTCGGTGACGCTCACATCCGCGGTAGTAGCGTTCATGATAACGGGTCCTCCTGTGAGGGTTGATTTCTGGGAAATTTTTGTCAGGAGATCTGTGCGAGAACCTTGGAGACAGTCTCGAGGTTGCGCATGCCCTCGCCCGGGTTGTCTGCCGGGTCGACCCACAGCACCGCCCGTTCGATCCCCAATTCTCGATAGCTCTCGAGCAGTGCGGGATCCGGTGGCGCCGAGGCCACCGCGATGCCGACCGACTCGGGGTCGCGGCCGGACTCCTCGACGACTCTGCGGAACTCGGGCACCGTCTTCGACAGACTCGGATCTTCCGCGGAGGGCACGACGTACCAAGCGTCGGCCCACTCGGCGGCATGCCGCATCGTGGTGGGACCGGCGCCGCCGAGGTAGGTGCGCGGGCCGTTCGGCTGCGCGGGCTTCGGCCAGGCCCACGAAGGGGCGAGCGACGCACGGGGGCCGTCGAAGCTCGCCACCTCCTCGGTCCACAGTGCCTGCATGACTTTGAGTTTGTCCCGCACGGTGGAGTAGCGCTGCTTCCACACGACGCCGTGCGCTTCCGCTTCCTCGACGTTCCACCCCATTCCGACACCGCAGATGACGCGTCCGCCGGATAGGTGGTCGAGGGTGGCGATCTGCTTGGCCTTCGCGATCGGATCATGTTGGGCCAGAAGGCAGATACCGGTGCCGAGCATGATCGTCTGCGTATGTGCAGCGATCATCGACATCGTGACGATCTGGTCGTAGGTGCGTAGGTAGAACTCGGGTAGTTCGGGTCCCCCGTAGGGGATCGGGTAGTCGGTTTTCCGGGATACCGGAAAATGCGTGTGCTCGGGCACGAACAGGGACTCGAATCCGTACCCTTCCGCGGCCTGCCCGAACTCCACGGGGTCCGGACCCTGATCGGTGAAGAAATAAACTACGCCCACATCCATGACGGGATCCTTAACTCATTGTATTTCTTTGAGGTGACGCCGAGGGGTTCAGGCGTCGTCGACCACGACGTGGTCCTCGAGGACCACTACGTAGTGCTTGCCGATGAAGTTCTCGACGTCCGCGAGGGCTGCCTGGCCGGCCTCGGACGCCCAACCGGCCTCCATCGCCTCGGCGCTCTCGTAATCGAGGACGGCGAGACCGTCGATGCCGAATCCGTTGTCGGGTTCGGTGGCACCTTCCTGCGGAACGACGTGCCGCTGCACGTAGCGGATCACACCGGGCACCTGCGCGGCGAGCGGGGCGTGCTTCTCACGCCAGTACTCGTCGAACTGGGCGAACGACATACCCGGCTTGCGTCCGATCAGTGCGATCGTGCGGACCGGTCCACCATTGACTGTCATTGATTTTCCTTCTCTGTTGGGGTCGGTTGAAGGGGAGTAGGGGTTGTCAGCCGGGGTACTTCGCGAGCATTCCGGCATCGACGGGCAGCGCGGTGCCGGTCACATAACGCGACTCGTCGCTGGCCAGCCACAGGACGGCCTCGGAGATGTCGGCAGAGTCCACCCACGGCACCGGCAGCAGGTTGATCCGCCCGAGAACGTCGATCCCGTCGTCGAGGGTCGGGTTCTCGAGGTCGGGCCGGAAGATCTTCGCCGCCGTCGGATTGTCGATCATGTCCGTGCGGACATTGGTCGGATGCACGGTATTCACCCGGATGCTGTGCGGAGCAACCTCGTTCGCGACCGAGCCGACCAGTCCGACCAGCGCGTGCTTGGCGGCGCTGTAGTGCGCCACGTGCGGCACACCGCGAATGCCCGCGATGGAACTGATCGCGATGATCGACCCGCCTCGGCCGCCGGCGATGATGTGCGGCAGCGCCGCCTTCATCGTCTGCCAGACGCCTGTGAGGTTGATGTCGATCAGGGTGTCCCATTCGGCACGGGTCAGCTCCCAGGAGGGCTTGGCTGCTCCGAGCACGCCCGCGTTGGCGACGACGATGTCGAGTCGACCGAGTTCGGCGGCGGCCTCGGCGACCGCGGCGATGATCGACTCGTCACGGACGTCGGCTTCGATCATCACCACCCTGCGGCCCCGCTCCTCCACCAGGCGTGCGGTCTCTTTCAGGTCCGCGTGGTCAGGCATTGCGTAGCTCACCTGGTCGATCGGGCGTACCGAGTCGAGCAGGATGAGATCCGCGCCTTCGTCCGCGAGGGTGAGAGCGTGCGATCGACCTTGGCCGCGGGCGGCGCCGGTCACGAAGGCCACCTTCTCGTGCAGTCGCTGACCGATGTTCGTCATGCAGATTCCTTTCGGGGAGTCAGACGTTGGATGACGTGACGCAGGTCCAGTTGCTGTGCTCCCACCGCGACGGCGATGACCACTGCCTGGACGAGGAACTGTGTGGAAGAGGGCGCTCCGAGGGAGAGCACGAGCTGGGTCAGCTGGCTCAGAAACAGGGCCCCGACCGCCGTGCCGATGATGTTGCCGCGACCACCGGTCAGCGCGGTGCCGCCGACGACCACAGCTGCGATGGCCGGCAGGAGGTAGCTGGTGCCGGCATTGGTGTTCGGTGTGCTCACGTACCCGGCCAGCAGGACACCGGCGCCGCTGTAACACAGTGCCGCGGCGACGTATCCGCTGATCTTGATTCGGGCGGTGCGCACACCCGCGGCGCGGGCGGTCCGCTCGTTGGACCCGACGGCGACTACCCGGCGCCCCCAGGCGGTGCGCCCTGTCGCGAATACCGTCACGATCATCAGCAACACTGCAAGCCACACCGTGTTGGAAACACCGACCGTTTTTTCCAGAGCGAAGTCGGACACACTTTGCGGTGCGCGGGTCGGGGTTCCTCCGGAGTATGCGAGGGCGGCCCCCATCAGGACGGCGTTGACTGCCAAAGTGGCCACCAGCGGGGTCACCGAGAATGCCGAGACGACGATGCCGTTGACCAGTCCGACGACGACGGCGATGGCGGCGACGACCAGCAGAGCGGCGAGGATACTGCCGTGATCCTGGGCGTACTGGCTGCTGACCAGCGCGGCGAGGGTCATCATGCCGGGCAGCGACAGGTCGATGCCCTTGAGCATGACCACGATGGTCTGCCCGATCGCCGCGATCGCCAGGATTCCGGCGAAGGGCAGTAGCGAGTCGATAGCGCTGCCCGAGATGCTGCCGGGGGCGATCAGCCAGCTGAACAGGAACAGTGCCACAGTGATCGCGATGACCGAGCTGGTGCCGTTCCAGGTCGGGGTCCAACGGCGACCGCCGGTGGACTCGTTCCCGGACTTCTGGGGGAGTTGTTGTTCTTGTGTTGCGCTCACGGGTCAGCTCCGCTCTGCGAGGGTTCGGGACTTCGAGTAGAAGGCGGCCGCGGCGATGGTCAGACCGCCGAGAAGCCACTGCTGCCAATACAGCGGCAGCCCGATGAACTGGACGACCGTGTTGATCTGGATCACCAGCACTGCGCCGAGGCAGGCTCCGATGAACGAGCCGCGCCCGCCGAAGATGGAGGCGCCGCCGAGGACCGCGGCACCGATGCTGGCGAGGGTGTAGCTGTCACCGATACTGGCGTTGCCGGTACCGGCCTGCGCCATGAGCAGCACGGCTGCCGGGACGATCAGCACCGAGCAGCTCACGTAGGCGGCCAGAGTGATCCACTTGGTGCGGACTCCGATGCGGTCAGCCGTGGCGTGCTGGGATCCGGTGGCTCGCAGTCGGACACCGAACATGGTGCGGTACATGGCGACTTCGAGAAGCACCGCCACGACGATTGCCACAACCAGCATGATCGGTACGAATCCGAGCTTGGTCGATGCGTACGAGGTGAAGACTGGATCGATCTTGCCCGCGGGCAGCGGACGCAGGAGGTAGGCGATGCCCTGGATCGCGGTGTAGGTCACCAGTGTTGCGATCAACGGGTTGATCTTGACGACGACCGCCAGTGTCCAGTTCACCAGGCCGACAACCGCGGCGACGATTGCGAGGACGACCAGGCCGATGATCATGCCGATGGGTGTCTTGTACGCCGACAGCACGAATGAGCCGACAACGACGAGCAGACCGGCCAGTGGGCCCACCGACAGGTCGATGCCCCCGATCATCATCACCACCTGCTGTGCCATCGCGAAGAACGCGAGGGTGGCCAGCAGCGGCAGGATCAGACCAAAGTTGCGTGACGTGAGGTAGAACTCGCTCTGGAGGATCGCGACGATCGCCAGCAGCACGGTGGCGAGCGCGAGAATCGCGGCGGGCGTCAGGTCGCTGCGGGAGATCTTCCGGCCGAGCGTGACCTTCCGCAGCGCCGTACCGACCCGGCTACGACTACCTGTTGCGCTGAGCGCGGCGTGGGCGATGCCGTGCTCGGTCAGTTCGTCGCCGACGAGCTCCTTCGCGGCCTTCCCCCGGGAGAAGACGATGACCCGGTCACAGAGCTGCTCGAGTTCCGCCGCCGACGAGGAGAGCACGATGATCGCCGCCCCGCGCGCCGCCGCCTCTCGGAGGATGGTGTAGATCTCCTCCCGCGCACCGATGTCGACACCCTGGGTGGGCTCATCGGCGAGAATCACCGTGGACTCGGTCATCAGCACCCGGCTGAGCACGACCTTCTGCTGGTTTCCGCCCGAGAGGGTGGTGATGTCGACCTCGGGGGAGGGAGCCTTGACCCGCATCGACGCGAACGTCTCGGAAGTGGCCTTGCGCTCGCGCAGGCGTGAGAGGGCACCAAAGCGGGTGAACCGCCCCAGCGAGGCCAGCGAGGCGTTTTCCCGAAGGCTCAGTCCCGGCAGGATGCCCTCGTTGTGCCGGTCGTGGGGGAGATAGGCGATCCCACCGGCCAGTGCGGTGGTCGGGCTCGACGTCTTGGCCGGGCGGCCGTCGATCTCGACGGTGCCGTGGTTGCTGACCAGACCGCCGAGCGCGCGGAGCACCTCACGTTGGCCTTGTCCCTCGACACCGGCGAACCCGACGATTTCGCCGGCGCGTACCTGCAGGTGAAGGTCGTCGAAACCCTCGCCGGAGAAGTCGGTGATCTGTAGCAAGGTGTCACCGAGCCGGCTCGAGCGGGTGTCGGCCCGCGTGTGACCGCGCGTGAGTTCCCGGCCGACGACGAGGTTGACCACGTCCTGCTCGGTGACGTCGGCGCCGGTGAACGTGCCGACCAGCGCGCCGTCGCGCAGCACCGATACGGTGTGGGCGATCTGCTTGACCTCGTTGAGGCGGTGCGAGATGTAGACGACGGCACCGCCGGCCGCGATCAGCTCCGACACCAGCCGGAACAACTCCGCGACTGCAGGCGGTAGGAGGTGCTCGGTGGGCTCGTCGAGAACGATGACCTTCGGCTCCTCGGCCAGAGCCTTGGCGATTTCGACGACGAACCGCGCGTCCGGCTGCAACTCGCGCACCGGAGTGCGTGGATCGATCGACGCCACGTTGCTCCACCGCGCGAGGATGCCTTCTGCCCAGCTGACCTGGTCCCCGACGGATGGGCGTAGTTCCTCGGGCATGCTCAGGCGCATGTTCTCGGCGACCGTCAGGTCCGGAAGGAGGGCTGGTTCCTGGTAGACGATGGCCAAACCCTGTTCGCGGCACCACGCCGGGGACGGGTCGGCGGCGGCGACGCCACCGATCTCCACCGTCCCCGAATCGGCGGTGATCGAACCGGCCGCAATGCCGACGAGCGTGGACTTGCCGGCGCCGTTCTGGCCGACCAGCGCATGAACCTCGCCGCGCCGGACCGTCAGCGAGACGTTCTTGATTGCGTGCACGCCCGGGTACTTCTTGTCCACCGCTTCGAGCCGGAGAACGACGTCCTGATCGGGCACTTCGTGAACGGGACTTTCCTGAACCTGTACGTCACTCACGTACATCACATCCTCGACAATGTCTTGCTGAGTCATAGTTGACCACTCCTTATCCCTGGCGCCCAGCCGCTACTGGAAGACGGCCGAGAGCTGCTCGGGCGAGAGCGCCGAGGACAGGTCGGCGTCCGGCGGCAGATCCTCGCGGCAGGTCGGGAGCTTGCCGCCCAGGGTGTCGACGAACGTGGGCAGTTCGAAGTTCTCCGGCTCGTTGTCGGGCCGGCCGTTGAGTGCGGCGAGCGCCTTGCGGGCTGCGATGCGTACGACGGTCGTGGTGCCGTCGAGGGTCAACAACTGAAAGCCGGGGTTGGCCTCGTGGTGCTGCAGCCACATGCACCCGAGTTCGTTGTCGGTAGCGGAGGTGGCCAGCGGCGGGATCGGCCGACCGGCGTTGATGAAGGCGCGCAGTCCACCTTTCGATGCGACACCGTAATCCGATGCCAGGGCGTCGATCTCGGGGTACTTGGTCAATGCGCCGGCCATGGCGCGCTGTTCGTATGCCGCGTCCCAGCTCGAGGGCTGCGGCTCGTTGGTCAGCGGGGTGAAGGGATCACCGAGCTCCTTGGAGGTCTCGTTGATTCCGTCCCACAGGGCGACCGTCGAGGGGCTTCCGCCCGGTAGTCCACCGCTGAAGAGCAGTTTGCTGCCCGGCTGGACCTGGCCGCCCAGCCACTTGGCCATCGTGTCGCCCTCGACGTCGAAGTTGTACTGGACGTAGCCGTCGTAGTCGACACCGACCTCACCGCCGGGATCGGCGATGTAGGGGACGACGACCACGCCGGCGTCATGGGCGTTCTTCAGGGCGCTGAGGGCCTGGCTGCCGAAGTCGTCGTACGTGACGATCGCATCGAAACCCTGTGCGGTGTAAGAATTGATCGCGGTGATGTACTTCTGCAGATCGTTGTCGGCCTGGGTGTACTCGAGGGTCACGTTGGGGCAGGCGGAGAGTTCGTCGGTGAGTTCGGCCTGCGTGATCTTGCGCCACGAGTTGGCACCGAATCCGGCGACGTGCGCGATCTTGAGTGGCTGGTCACCACAGAGCTGCTCGACCGGCAGGGCCTGGCCGCCGTCGCTCGTCGAACCTCCTGAGCTGCCACCCGATTCTGCCGGAGCACTGGCCGTGCATGCCGCGACGCTGAGGACTGCGCTGAGGGCAACTCCGGCAAGGGCTGCGCGACGACAAGACAGAGCGTTCATGGATTTTCCTTCTTCTGCCAGACACAGACGAACGTTTGCTCGTTTGTTTGTATTGTGGCGTAGAGCACAGCATCCGTCAACGGGTGATCTACGGCATGCCGCTACCTGGACGATTGGGTATTTCGCGGCCGTCGCACGCCGACAGGGCAGTGCCGCACGTGACGCGCCCTCATTGTCGACGCACCAACCCTGTTGCGTCGGTGGGTAACCGCACGTGTGCTCGCTGCCGTGGGGTTCGGTGTCGCGCGAACACTGGGGGTGGGAACCGAGGTGCGCGATCTGGGGCCGCAGGGCTCGAAGGACGCTCGCGAAGCAACGGCCACTAGCCCTTCCGGTCCGTGACGGACTGGAAGGGCTGGGCCGTGCCGTATTCGATTGTGGAGCGCGGAGGGGTCAGCCGACCGGGACCGGGGCGGCAACGCACACGGTGTTGCGCAGCGTGCCCAGGCCGGTGATCTCCGTGGTGAGTGTCTGGCCGTCAGACAGATGCGTTCCGGTCGGGTGGCCGACCCCGCCGGGAGTTCCGGTCAAGATCACGTCCCCGGCCTGCAGGGTGACGATGTGGGAGATGTACTCGATCAACCGGGCCGGGGTGAACACCAGGTCGCCGGTCAAGTCCGACTGGACGGTGGCACCGTCGACGAGAGTGTTCAGGGTGGCACCGAGCGAAAACTCGTCCGGGGTCACCAGCGTCGGACCGAGCGGGCACGTTCCCTCGAACGTCTTGCCCTGCAGCCACTGTTGAGTCCGATATTGGTAGTCGCGCATGGTGACATCGTTGGCGACCGCGAAGCCGGCGATGTACTCGCCGGCGTCGGCGGCCTGCACCGATCTCGCCTTCTTGCCGATGACGACGGCGAGCTCCCCTTCCCAGTCGACCTGCTGATCGGCGTAGGCCGGGACGTGGATGTCGTCGTAGGCGCCGATGAGCGCTTCGGGGAACTTGGCAAACAAGGTCGGGTAGCGGGGGAGTTCGCGTCCCATCTCCTCGATGTGGTTCGCATAGTTCAGGCCCACGCACACGATCTTCGTCGGGTGCGTGACCACGGGGGCGTACTCCACGGCACCGAGGTCGACAACCTGCCCGGAGGCCTCGGTGGCGATGCGGTGCCAGTGCGGGTCGCGTAGCAGATCCGAGAGGCTGGGATAGGGCTCGATCAGCACCGCGTTTCCGCCGTCGATCCGTGCGGCGGCGGTCGATCCCTCCACACGCAGCGTGGCCAGTTTCATGAGACGGCGACCTCGGCGGGCTTCTTGAGCATCAGACCGGATCGCTGGACGCGGCAGACCAGTTTGTCGTTCTGGTTGAAACCGCGGTGCTCGAAGCGCACGATGCCGGTATCCGGGCGGGACTTCGACTCGCGGCGCGACAGAATCTCGGTTTCCACGCGCAGGGTGTCGCCGATCAGCACCGGCGCGGGGAAGGCGATCTCCTCGAACCCGAGGTTGCCCAGCGTCGTTCCGAGAGTCGTTTCCTGCACCGGAATACCGACGACGACGCCGAGGGTGAAGACGCTATTGACGATGCGCTCGCCGTACATGCTGTCCTTGGCGAACTCGGCATCGAGGTGCAGCGGCTGCACGTTCATCGTGAGCGTCGTGAACAGCAGGTTGTCCGTTTCGGTCACTGTACGGGTCACCGCGTGCTTGATGGTGAGCTCCGGCTCGAGTTCTTCGAAATACAATCCACTCATTTTAGGGTCCTCAAGGGTTCGGTCGGTCGGGTGATGGGGTCAGCGCGACTGGATGGTTTCGGCAAGGGCAACCACGCCGCGAGCGGTCTTGACGTGGGCGATGTCGACGTGTTCGCCCTCGAACAGTGCCGCCGCTTGCCCGTTCGCCTGGGCCTGTTCGAAGGCCTCGATCATGCGGCGAAAGCGGTCGACGATTTTCGGGTCCGGCGCATAGACGTCGTTGACCGTCTCGATGTGCGAGGGATGGATAAGCACCTGCCCGGTAAAGCCCAGTCGCCGGTTGCCTTCGGCGAACCGGCGCAGCCCGTCCAGGTCGGAGATCTCCTGCCACAGTCCCACGATCGGATGGGCCAACCCGGCGGCGCGGCAGGCGAGCACGGCCTTGCTGCGGTAATGCAGGGTTTCCAGGCCCTCGGCGGTCCACTCGAAACCGACCTCACGCGAGACATCGGCATCGCGAGCCGCCGCGACCATCAGCGATGCGACCCGGGGATGGGCCGCCGCGATCGACTCGCAGTTCACCAGCGACTTCGCGGTTTCGAGAGTGGGGATCACCTCGACGCTGCCACGGATCAGGGCGGCCTCGATCTCGAAGTGCTCGAGCAACGCGGCGAAGTCGAGGACCTCACGGGCTCCGTACACCTTCGGCAACAGCAACCCGTCGAGTCCCGCGCGCACCACGGCCGCGAGATCTCGGCCGAAATGGTCTGTGTCGAGTGGGTTCGGGCGCACCAGCACCGTCACATCCGGATGGTCACGGCGCAGGGCGTCGATCGTCTCGGCTGCCATTGCGCGGGCATCCGCCTTGCTCGGCTCGGGAACCGAGTCCTCGAGATCGAGGATCACGGCGTCGGCACCGGCGCGAACAGCTTTCTGTGCCCAGCCCTCACGATGAGCCGGCACGAACTGGAGAGAACGTAGGGGTCGCATTACTTCCTCACTCGATAGGGCACCGCCGGTGCGGCGACGACACAGGCTCCCCGCAAATTCCCGGGGGAGACTGACGGTCGCCGCCTCGGCCACTCGGCCGTATCCGAACCCGCCGCGGACGCGGCGCGATATTTCGTGGTGTGCGGCATTTCGTCACATCCAGACTTCGTGGTGCAAGGCTTTGACCAAATGATTGACCAGCGGGTTGGTGGCCCGTACTGTTAAACGAACAATCGCTCGTACGTTAACACGGCCGGCGGCGCCGGCGCTATGAGGAGTTTCGATGACAATCAACGACGTCAGTACTGCCACACGAGTGATCGGGCAGCCTGATCGCTGGTGGGAGGACCTCGACCTGGGGGACGTACTCCGGGGTCCCGGTATGACCGTCACCGATGCGCACCTGGTGCAGTGGGCCGGCCTGACCTGCGACATCGTCTCGCTGCACCTCGACGAGGAGTACGCCGCCGGCACCCAGTTCGGGCAGCGGATCGCGCACGGGCCGTTCACGCTCTCGCTCGCCCTGGGGCTGGCGACTCAGACCGGCTACTTCAACAACGTCGTCGCCTGGCTCGGCCTCGACGAGGTGCGCGCCTTGCGTCCCGTGCTCATCGGCGACACCCTGCATCCCGAAGCCGAGCTCATTGCCGCCCGCCCGACGAAGAAGCCCGACCAGGGCATCTGGTCCTTCGCCTACAGCGCTCTCAATCAGCGAGGCGAAGCCGTGATGACCTTCCGGAGCAGCTTCATGATCCGCCGGCGCCCCGAGCCGCTTCGCTGACGCGTGCAGTCGTCGGAGCGTGACCGTCGCGCAGTCTTGTGCGATCGAGGGTGCGCTCGTACCCTCGCCTACAGGCGAACGTTTGTTCTTTGAAAGGAATCGAGCATGGCTGAGCACGACAAGCCGGTAGTAACTCGCAAGGGAGAGGAAGCGCAGAACACGGGCCAATCCGGTGGTGCCGTGCGTGTCTCCGGGGTCAGCGTCCAGCACACGCCGGCGACGAAGATCTGGTTCGGGAAGGTCTTCAACGAGCCCGGATATCGGTCACTGCCGCATCATCACGGTGAGGCCGAAACCGGCGGCTACGTTCTCACCGGCAAGGCGCGAATCTACTTCGGCGAGAACTTCAGCGAGTACATCGACATGTCCGAAGGGGACTTCGTCTTCGTCCCACCCTTCATGCCGCACGTCGAAGCCAACATGAGCACCACCGACGAACTCATCTGGCTCACCACCCGCACGCCCGAGAACATCGTCGTCAACCTGCCCGAGGTCGACGACACCACCCTCGCCGGATATGTCCGGGTCGGTACTCACGCCGAGGCGCACTGACTTTCCCGTCATCGCCTCATCCGCAGGCATCATTCGCTGCGGCTCAATCTTTCCACCCACGGAAGTCCTCCGGTCGAATCACGGCTGGGGGCCTTCGGTGTGTCGGGAGGCGGAACGCATATCGGCCGTTCGGTGTGCCGAGACGGGGGCAACCTGGGGAGAAGTGTCAGCGCGCGCCGGTGCCGGTTGTCATCTTCCCGACCGCCGCAGTGCGATTGTTCACCGACATCTTGCGCAGGATATTGCTGACGTGAAACCGGACCGTGTTCCTCGAAATGTACAGGTCACGACCGATTTCGGCGTTCGACGCACCATCGGCGATCATGCCCAATATCACGTGCTCGCGACCGGTCAACGGCTGGTCGTGATCCGAAGGGCATGCGGTATCCGCGCGGGCCGTGAGACCGGCGTGAACACACGGATTAGCGTGGACGTCGGAGAGGAGGACCCTCTCCAGCGCCGATGCGGCGCGAAGACGTGCCGCCCGATCGGTCACGTGCTGAGAGCGAAGCACGTCGAGGATTCGGCCCAGCTCGGCGTACATCGTCATCGATTCCCCAACCTCCGGGTCCCACCGAGCCACGGACGTCCCGACGCGGATTTCGAGACCTGCTGAAACTCGGCCTGAAATGGTTGGCCGGCAGGGGATCTTTGCCATCCGCCAGGTAGGGTCCTAGGCTAAAGCGAACAAACACTCGTAAGTGTAAGCGAGTGTCGGGCACCGTAGCAACTTCACTGAAAGAAGCGGTTCCGAGGACGGGTTCGAGCGCGACGCCGCCGAAGCAGTTGCGCCGATTTCACCACCTCAGTCGAGCTACTCGCCGAGACCCGGAATCCGGCCGGGCCGGAGGAAATCCGGCCCGGCCCGCCCAAGGGTGTCAGCCCACGGCGCTGTCCGACCACTCCGGGTAGTCGATGTAACCCTTGTCGCCGCCCGAGTAGAAGGTGTCGAGATCGGGCATGGTCAGTTCGAGACCATCGCGCAGGCGACGCACCAAGTCCGGATTGGAGATGAAGTACCGACCGAATGCGATCAGGTCGCCGCCGCGTGCCAACCATCGATCGGCATTCGCCTTGTCGACGAAGTCTGCACTTCCGACAATTGCCGGGTTCACGATCAGCGGGCCGGTCCAGATTTCCCGGATCCGGTCGTTGACGTCGTCCGATGCAGTCTCGAGGATGTGAAGGTACGCCAATCCCAGCGGATTCAGGGCGTTGAGAAGGGTTGTGTACAGGCCTTCGGGATCGCTTTCGTTCATGTCGTGGAACTTTCCGCCGGGCGAGAATCTGATCCCCACCCGGTCGGCGCCGATGGCGGTACTGACGGCGGTAGCGACCTCGACCGCGAAGCGTACCCGGTTCTCGTGCGACCCGCCGTACTGGTCGGTGCGCTGATTGCTGTTGTCGGACAGGAACTGCTGGATCAGGTAGCCGTTGGCGCCGTGGATCTCGACGCCGTCGAAGCCGGCAGCGATCGCGCGCTCGGCCGCCGCGACAAACACGTTGATCTGCTCTTGAATCTGCTCGACGGTCATCTCGACGGGAGTGACGAACGCGAGCCGACCACCGGAGTTGAAGATGGTGCCGTGGGCGGCGATGGGCGAGGCTCCGAGCGGCTGCATTCCGTTGATCTCCGGGTGCCCCACGCGGCCGCCGTGCATGAGCTGGGCGAAGATCCGGCCGCCGGCATCGTGAACAGACTGGGTGATCGGGCGCCAGGCCGCCTCCTGCTCATCGTTGTAGAGACCAGGAATGTTCGGCTCGGACTGTCCCTGCTTCGACGGCGAGATTCCCTCGCTCACAATGAGCCCCGCGCTGGCGCGTTGCGCGTAGTAGAGCGCGGCACTCTGGGATGGCAGTCCCGTCTCGGAGGCGCGAACCCGCGTCATGGGTGCCATGACGACTCGATTCGACAGCTCGAGTGGACCCAATTTGTATGTCTCGAACAACATGACCTGAGAACTCCTTAGGGTGGAAATGTTTGTCGGCCCGGTCACCGCCTGGCTTGCATCGGCACCAGTAGTGCCCTTTGCGTAGCTAGGTGTCGACCGCGTTATCGGTGTTTGTCTGGTGCGCGTGAAATTCGGGTGTGTAATCGTCGGTCGAGCCCCGGGAGCTCAGTCTCATCGACGCAGTAAGACGAATCGACAGATATCGTTAATGCTCAGGTGGGGTTGATGTCTCGACTGAACTCTTCTGGTGCCACCGCGTGTGATCGTCTCCGATCGAAGTCCCTCTCCCGTGCAACAAACGTACGGACGTTCGTAAGTATTAGCGGGAGAGTCCGATGTGTCAACCCTCACAGGGGGGCGCGCCGCCGGGTTCGTGTCACGGCCCGTGGCGATGTGGCGCGATCGGCGCCGACGGGTGCGCGTTCGGCGTCCGCAACTCTTGCGCCCACCTGAACTATGATCTACGTTTCATCCATCGAACGAGCGTTTGTAGGCTTTACTACGTTTGTCGCATCTACTTGGTCGTTCCCGACGCGCCGGTCGAATCGTCGGCCGCCCTTCTGGCTGCGCGACGTATCCGTAGCAAACACGGACGGCTCGCAGTAGATCCAGCCCAGCGCTCCCACCGGACCGGATAGGTATCCCTAGGCGAGGAGGATCCGTGATCGTTTCAGAGTCAACAACTGCGGACACGCGAGAAGTGACGAGTCACCATGTTCCAGACCCTATCGACAAGCTGTGCGCCCTCGAGGAGATTCGCAGCTGAAGTCACGAGCCGGATACCGCCGCAACATCCAACATCACGATCCGCTCGAAGATCGACCCTTCGCGCACATCTCAGCGTCCGAGGCCACAGCCCGGTGGGACCGCCTCCCCATCCCATCGGCAGTGCCCCGTCCAGTTCCCAAACAGGAGTCAACATGTCACGGTGAGGGCTCGTGCCGTGATCAGCGATAACGCTTCCCTGCCGAAGCGCGCCTGGGTAGCGGCCAGAGCGCGTCGCTGGCGGTAACTCATCAGATCCTGTGCGGCGCCTCTGCAGTCACCAGGTCCGCGAGGAAAGTGGCAGGGACCGATGCCCAGTCTCTACGCCACCGCCCGGCGACCTGATCGTCCCGCAGCGCCGCGATGAGCGAGACGATGTGTGGTCCACCATCGGGAAGATGACGTACGAGGCCCAGCTCGGCGCATTGTGCTGCGATCGAGGTGAGCAGTTCCTTGGCTTCGTCGACGCGGCCCGAGGCGGACAAACAGGCCACGAGTAACCTTCTGGCCTGCATCAACAGCCTGTGTGCGCCGCGGCCTTCGAGTCGGTTCGTCCACTCCTGTGCCCATGTGCAGGCGAGGTCGGCCTGGTCCGGTGAATGCTCGTCGAGCAGCCGTCTGGTGGCTGTTGCCTCTTCGACCTGCGCCGTCAGTGCCTCGATTCCGTCCACCGGTCGTCGACGAGAGCAATATTCTGCGGGCGGCGAGACCGCGATATCGGAGCTCAGGGGAAGCCCCAGCCTGATCCGTTCATTCTCGACGTTTGCTCGCAATCGCGGAAGAGACAGTGTCACAGCGATCCTCGCCCCCTCATCGAGTCGCTGCGCTGCCGCTATTCGGTCGCCCCGCAGGGCCTTGATACGCGCCCCGAGGACATACCGCGGGATCTTGAACTCCACGAGACCGCCCTCGCCCCCAAGCTCATAGCCTTCGTCGAGCAACTGTTCGGCTTCGTCGATCTCGCCCTGTTCGTACAACAACGCGCCGAGGAGAGAATCGGCCAGGCGCGCGGCCTCCGAGTGCGTACCACCCATCTTCCTTGCCACACGGACGCCAGCCCGGAAGCTGCTTTCCGCCGCGGCGACATCGAGTTGCTCGTAGGCGGCGAGGCCGGCGAAACAGTGCCCGTGCATCACCAGGTACGGACCGTTGGTTCGCGCATGAAATGCGAAGGCCCATTCCTGCAATCGGCGTGCTTCGTCGAAATCGAACTGGTATGTCGCGCGGTAGGTTGCCATGTTCGCGGCGCTCGACACAACCCACGGCCGCAACGTGTCCAGCCGCGGCAGGCATGCCTGGACCAACTCGTCCGCGCCGTCGATTCGGTCCGCCCGGAACCGAATAACGCCCCGCATCACGGCGACCTCTACTCTCAGATCGGCGACCTCATCGGTGGAGGGAACACGATCGAGCGTTGATTCGACGAGGTCGAGTGCTCTCTGTGCAGGTTCGGCCCGGTGCAGCATGATATTGGCCCAGGCTACGGCGAGTTGCAACCACGGACGTGACTCCGTCAGCGCGGGAGGGAGTTTCGCGACCATCCCGAGGAGGGTCGTCATGTGCGAGTACTCGATCAGGTGCATCCCATCGCGCTCGACGAGCTCGACCGCCCGGACCTGATCCCCAGCCATGAGTGCGTGATCGACGGCCTCGCCGAGCAACTCGTGATCGGCGAACCAGGTCGATGCCGTGCGGTGAAGTTCGTCGATCCGCTCGGGTTGATCACGCTCGAGTCGTCGTTGCAGGAACTCGGCGAACACGTGGTTGTACCGGAACCACACTCCGTCCTCGTCCACCCGTCGCAGGAACAGATCCCGCTCCTCGATTATTTCGAGTAGCGCCTGCCCGCGTGACACGTGCGCCAGCGCGCCCGCAAGGCTCCCGCTGATCCGTTCGGTAACCGACGTCGCCAGCAGAAAATCGAGGATCTCCGGTTCCAACGTGTCGAGCACGTTCTCGGCGAGGAACTCGCCGATGGCGTGATGCCGACCCGACATGTGCCCGATCAGTTCGGTGGGGTCGTCGCGTCCGCGCAGTGACAGGTACGCCAATTGCAGCGCCGCCACCCACCCGTCGGTCGAGTCCCGCAGGTCCGCGATATCCTCTTGCTCCAGCTCCAGTCCGCCCAGGTCGACCAGGAAGGATCGTGTCTCATTCTCATCGAAACGTAATGCTGTATAGTCGATTTCGACGAGTTCATCACGCACGCGCATTCTACTCATCGGAAGGCCGGACCGGGTGCGGCTTGCCACGACGACCTGGAGGTGGTGGCAGCCGTTGTCGAGTAGGAATCCCATGGCTCCGCGTGTCCCGGCGTCGGTGACCCGGTGCCAGTCGTCGATCACGATCGCCACCCGCTCACCGCGGGCGTGGATCTCGTTGATCAGTGAAGACAGGACGTACTGCTCGGCCTCGTCGCCGTGCTCGTCGAGCGCCTGCCCGAGGTCGCGCGCCAGGGTCGGGCGGACCCGTCTGATCGCCTCGACCAGATGCGAGAGAAACCACACCACGTTGTTGTCATCGTGATCGACCGTCAGCCATGCGACCGCCACACTCTCCTCTGTCAGCACTTCACCCCATTGGGCGGCGAGGGTGCTCTTGCCGAATCCGGCCGGCGCGTGAATGACCGTCAACCGGCGCCGCTGTCCAGCGCGTAGGGAGTCGATGAGTTGTCTACGCTCGACCAGTTGCCGGGTCGGCGTGGGCGGGCGGAATCGGGTGGAGGGGGCGGGCGGCGTCCCTGTCGTCGCTGCATCGTTCCGGCCGGCCGTCGTCATCGGGCCGGACCTGCCCGACGCAGTCCTGGTCGAGGCGCCGCGGCGATGTTCGTCCTGGGTCTGCGTTCCGAGGTCGGTGGGTAGGGCCATCTCGTCGGCGGGCAGGCCGTTGCGAAGTTGGGCTTCGCGCAGTTCCTCCCCGAACTCGGCGGCAGTCGACGCACGATCGTCTGGCTCCCGGGACATCGCCCTCTCGATCGCGGCACATACGTCGGCGGGTATGTCCTCCCCACGCAATTCCGGCACCGGGTGAGAGGTGATCCGCAGGAATTGGGCCATCACCTGCTCGCCGCTGCGTCGCTCGAACGCGGCATGCCCGGTGATCGCGCAAAACAGCGTCGCTCCGAGGCCGTACACGTCCGACGCCGGGGTGGGGGGCCGGCCCCCGAGCACCTCGGGTGCGGTGAACGCCGGTGAGCCGACCACCGCGCGCGTCGAGGTCTCGAAGCCACCCGCGATGCGTGCGATCCCGAAATCGGTCAACTGCGGTTCCCCGTAGTCCGTCAGCAGGATGTTCGCGGGCTTGACGTCCCGATGTACGGTGCCGATCCGGTGCGCGGTCTCGAGCGCGCCCGAGATCTTCACACCGAGTCGAACCGCCTCCCGCCACTCGATCGGGCCCGTGCGGTGGATCCGTGTCGCCAGCGAACCGTGCGGGTGGTAGTGCATCACAATGTACGGTTGCCCGCTGGTGGTGGCGCCGACCTGCAGAATGTTGGCGATGTTCGGGTGCCCGGACAGCCGGCCCATAGCCCGTTGCTCACGAATGAACCGCTCGAGGTTGTCCGGATCCAGATCGGCGGTGAGAACCTTCACGGCGACGGTGCGGTCGAGGGATGGCTGCAGGCAGCGGTAGACGACGCCGAAGCCACCCCGACCGACCTCCCGGGCATCGTCGAACCCCGCCGCGGCCAACTCCGTGGCGATATCCGGGGTCAGATCACGCTGTGTCGCCGTTGGATCGTATTCGGCCACGGCCGACCTCGATCCCGTGCCTCGGTGTCCGCAATCGCGGTGTCATGCACATCACCCTCTCCAGCGTTAATGCGAGCATAACCCCGATCCGAACTCTCGAATCGTCGGTGAATAGTTAATTCGAGCGGCTCACCGGTTAGCCGGGGGCCCAGGTCGAGGTCGCTGGTCCGTCGAGGCAAGATCGAGTAGCGCTCGCACTGTTTCCCACGGCTGCGGTGCCGCCGCAACCCTCGGTGATGCCGACCAGGGCGGCTGAGCTATTCCCGACCGGACTATAAGAAATCGGGAGTCGTTGTGCCCACATCGATTTAGGTTTCCTTTGGCGGCTCGCGGGACTCGTGCAGACCTCCGCGCTGCTCGTGGGTGGTTGAGCAATACGATTCCGAATCCTGACCTGCTTCATCGTCGTTCTAGAGACGGCCCATCACCGGCGTCCACTCGACGATGCGATGGTCCGGTACCAGGCCGTGGATGACGAAGGGATCGTGCGTGAAGAGCTGTGCGACCGTGTCGCTCGTATCGGACTCGACGAGGATGAAGGCACCGCTGTCATCGGCGTACGGACCGCAGGCGACGACTGTCTGGCGGTCGACCAGTTCGGAGAGCCATGCTCGGTGTGCCGATCGGTACGTGTCACGGCCTGCGGCGGTGTGGGCTGAGTAGGTGTATTCGACGACGAAGAGCGGCATGGTTTTCTGATTCCTCGGGGTTGCCTCAGGGGGTGGATGCAGCAGTCGAGCGGCACACTGCGGTGCGCAGTGTGCCGCTTCATGTCGGTGTCAGCCGAGCAGTTCGTAGATCAGCAGGCCGGACAGAGACAGGATCGAGAGGAATCCCAGGGCGCCGATGATGTTCTTCCACCAGGTGTTGCGGAGGTTGCCCATCAGCTGACGGTTGTTGCTCATCACGAAGAGCAGGAGTCCGAGGAACGGTGCGATCAGCACGGTCAATGCCTGGGCGAAGATGATCAGCTGGACAGGGGATTTCGTGAACAGGATCGTGATCAGGAGTCCGAAGCCGAGGATCACGGCGCTGGTACGTTTGGCTGTCGGTGTGCTGGGCGACGGTCCTTTGCCGAGCGCGTCGGAGAGCATGGTGCCTCCGGCGGTGGCGTTGGCGACCATCGCGGAGAACGCGGCCCCGGACAGCCCGAGCGCGAAGATCGTCGATCCGATCGGGCCGGCGATGGGTTCGAAGATCTTGGCCAGGCCTGCGAGGGTGGTTGCTTCGGTGTTCTGCCGGCCGAGGACAGCGGCGGCGACGATGATCACGAGCGAGGTCATGATGCCGGGTGCCACGATGCCCGGGATGGTGTCGGCGATGGTGGTTTGCCGGTATTCGGCTGCGGTGCGCTTGCGTTCGTGGGTGCCGTAGGACGTGAAGAAAGCGGCGTTGAGGGAGAAGTTGGTGCCGACGAGGGCCACGACGAGCAGTTGTCCACCCGGCGGGATGCTCGGGACGAGTCCGTGCACGGCCTGGAACCAGTCGGGTTGGGCGATGACGGCACTGAAGACGAAGGTGGCCGCGAGGAGGGCGACGATCACCAGCAGGACGCGTTCGACGGTTCGATAGACGTTGCGGAACAACAGGATCAGTCCGACGAAGACTGTGCAGACGGCGGACCACACTATCGGGGACCCGCCGAAGACCATCGACAGTCCCAGGCCGGATCCGACGGCGTTGCCCACGGAGAAACACAGGGTGATGATGAAGACACCGATGCCGGCGGAGACGCCGACGCGTCGGCCCAGGATGTCTTTGACCGAGCTGATCATCGATACGGGCGTGCGGATGCCGAGGCGGACACTCATGTCGGCGTAGACCAGCATGAAGATCGTCGAGACGGCGATCACCCAGATCAGGGAGTAGCTGTACTCGCTGCCGGCCTGGACGGCGCTGGCGAGGTTGCCGGGCCCGAACTGCCAGGCTCCGGCGATGAATGCGGGACCGGCCATGGCCAGGGTCCGAACCCAGTACCGCTGAGGCCGGACGCGACCTCCGGGCGGCGGAGGGGTGTCTGCGACCACTGAACCGCCTCCGAGGGGATCGGCTGATGTGCGAGATGGCTGACTCATCGATGAGCCTACTTTCTGGTGTTCGAACCGCAGACGAGGAGTGTGGCGCAACTGACGATGGGGCATCCGACTCTGCCGGCTCGGTAGGGGCGACGAACCTGCGGCCGGGAGTGGGCCGGGTCTGCTGCGGGCGGTGCCGGCCGGCCCGGGGTGTCCGGGCCGGGCGGCAGAACCGGCACGCGGCGCGGTGGCGCCGCGTGCGGCGGATTCGGTGAATCCGAGGTGACGGGTCGAGCGGGGTCAGGCGTGGGCGACGACCGAGGTCAGATCGGCCGACTGCAGCGCGGCGGCGATTTCGGCACCAGCGCCCTCGGCGAGTGGCAGCAACGGTGAGCGCACGGTGGCGTGTTCGAGGATTCCGCGGGCGACGAGGCCTTCCTTGAGGGCGACGGTGCCTTCCATGTGCGAGCCGCGGTGGTAGACGTTCGCCGTCACCGGCAGGAGGCGGTCGTGGATGGCCCGGGCCGCGGGGTAGTCCTTGGCCTTGCCTGCCGCGATGAGTTCGACCAGCGGCTCGGGTGCGAGTCCGCCGTAGCCGACCAGCAGGCCGTCGACGTCGAAGATGGTGTGCAGCAGGTACTCGTCGTGGCAGCTCAGGATCTGCAGGTCGGGGTTCTCGCGGCGCAGGACCGGGATCTCACGGTCCCAGCGGCGCATGTTCCGCACGCCGTTCTTGGTGGCGAACACACCGGGCTGGGCGGCGATCTCGAGCTGGGTGTCCAGGTTGTACGTGGCCTTGGTGGCGTCGGGGTACTGGAACAGGATCAGCGGCAGCCCGGACCCTTCGTGAATCGCCTTGTACCGATCCTGCGGGGCGCCGTCCTGGTAACCGAACCGCAGCCATCCGTGGGAGGGGTACACCAGGCCGGCCGAGGCGCCCGCGTCGACCGCGCGGCGAGCCTCCTCCACGGAGACGGCGGTGCCTTCGCCGGTGATGCCGGCGATGATCGGCAGCCGGCCGTCGACGGAGTCCTTGAAAGCGGCGATGACGCGAACCTGCTCGTCCTGGGTGAGGAAGGTGCCCTCGCCGGCGTGGCCGAGTACGACCAGGCCCTTGACGCCGTCGACGCTGCCGAGCCACGAGCCGAGGCGCTGGATGGCGTCGTAGTCGACGGCGCCGTCACGGGTGAAGGGTGTCACCGGCGCCGGGGTGAGGCCGCGGAGGTCGAGTGTGCTCATGATCGCTCTTTTCCATCGAAGGAGACTTTGTGCAAACGTTCCCGGGAACGTTCCCGTGAACGATTTCATCGTGCGATACGATCGTGTCTGTGTCAAGGGTCACGTTCTGAATCGGATGTGATCAGGCCTTACCTCACGCGCGGAGGGCCGGGCCGAGGCGGTAGAGAGGAAGACCATGGAAGCCAATGGGAGCGCGCCCCAGCGGGCGCGGGACGGTAAGCACGTCGTGACGCTGCGTGAAGTGGCGGACGCGGCGGGGGTGAGCACCTCGACCGTCAGCCGGGTGCTCGACGATCGCGTTCCACCGTCCCGCTCCGCTACCGCCGAACGAGTGCGGGCGGTCGCCGATCAACTGGGCTACCGGCGCAACACCTTCGCGTCGAGCCTGCGCCGCGGGCAGACCGCGACGATCGGCGTCCTCGTCCCACGGTTGAGCGACACCGTCATGGCCTTGATGTACGAGGCGATCAGCCGGGCCGCGACCCGCCTCGGCTACTTCACGGTCGTCGCCACGACGGGGGACAACCCCGCTGACGAGTCCGACGCGGCGAGGACGCTGCTCGCCCGGAACGTGGACGGCCTGATCGTCGCCTCGAGCCGGCGCGACGACCCGCTGCCGCGCGAGCTGCGGGAGCGCGGCGTGCCGCACGCGCTCGTGCTCAGGACCGACGGGATCAGTCCGTCCTCGGTCGGCGACGACGAGGCGGGCGGCTATCTCGCCACCCGTCATCTGATCGACCTCGGGCACACCGACATCGCCGTCCTGTCGGGCCCGTTGTTCGCGTCCACCGCCGTCGGTCGTCTGGCCGGGGCGCGAAAGGCGCTGCGGGAAGCGGGAATCGCGGAAGTGTCCGAGTGGATCGTCGAAACGACGTTCGGCATCGAGGACGGCGAGGAGGCCGGGCACCGGCTCTTCCGCTCCACGTCCCGTCCGACCGCCGTCTTCGCCGCCAACGACAACCTCGCGCTCGGAGTCGTGGCCGCCGCGCACAGATGCTCGTTGACCGTCGGCGACGACGTCGCCCTGGTCGGCTACAACGACATCCCACTGTCGCAACGTCTTCCGGTCCCGCTCACCTCGGTGCGCACCCCGTTCGACCAGATCGCAGCCACCGCGCTCGACCTGATGCTCGCCGCCGCCACCCCCGTCGACGATCCGATCCGGCGCGCGATGCCCACCCTGATCCCGCGGCGCTCGTCCGGATCGCATCGGGCCACGACCGCGGCGGGCCCGCAGACCGCCGGTAATGTGCACCACGGCGGATAGTGACTGACGACTGATGTCGGCGAGGCTGGTCCGTGGGATGGATCGAGTCGGGCACTCCGAAGGAGTCCCGAACGACTGCTCACATGATGGTGAAGGACGGCGGTGCCCCGGGTGCGCGCTGCCGTGGAGATTCGCCGGGTGCGGCACCTGAAAAAGCAGTCAAGGCGATGACCGGTGCCGGAATCACCCCATCCATGCTGGAAATCCTCGACCGCACCACCGTCAAGGCAGTCGATGACATGACCAAAAATGGGTGTCGGCGACGACACAGCCGCGCTGCTGCTCATTCAGCATGATGGAGTCGATGCGCCCAACGTGCTCGCCGACATCGAACAGCACTGCACGAGCCATGGCGCCGGCGAGATCGTTGTCAGTTCCGACCCAACCGAAGCGGAGATGCTGCTCGAAGCGCGGCGTCAAGCCCTACCAGCCCTCGAACGGCTCGGCGACTGGTTACTCGGCGACGTCTGCGTGCCGTGCTCACGCATCACAGATCTCATCTCGGCGATCGAGCAGATTGCGCAGCCGACCGGACTGACGATCGGAGTGTTCGGCCACGCCGGGGACGGCAACCTTCACCCCACCGTCATCTATGACAAGACCGATGCCGCCAGCCGTGATGCCGCGCTGGAAGCGTTCAATGCGATCACCCAGAAGGCCCTCGAGCTAGGGGGAACCATCACCGGTGAACATGGGGTCGGTCGTCTGAAGGCCGGGTGGCTGCGCAAGGACCTCGATCCCGTGAACATCGAGGTCCATCGAGCGGTCAAACACGCCTTCGATCCCACTGCAGTTCTGAATCCTGGTGCCGTACTGCACCTCCACGGTTGAAGCACCAGACCTGCCCACCCACGTCGTAGCGACGTCGCCCCCGCAGCGGTGGCGCACCGAACCAACACTTCGCAAGGACATCATGATCCTCACCCTCGATGACGCCCGGACGCCTGCCATCGCACCGGACGCCTGGATAGCACCGACCGCCGTCGTGGTCGGTGCCGTCACCATCGGATCCGAATCCGGAATCTGGTACAACGCCGTGATCCGGGCCGACGACGAAACAGTCACCATCGGATCGCGAACCAACGTGCAGGACGGGTGTGCGATCCACGCCGACCCAGGCAGTCCCGCCACCATCGGTGACGGTGTCTCCATCGGCCACAACGCCACCGTCCACGGATGCACAATCAGCGACAACGTCCTCATCGGCATGGGCGCAGTCATTATGAATGACGCCGAGATAGGGGAGGACAGCCTCGTCGCCGCCGGCGCCCTGGTGCCCGAACGAACCGTCGTGCCACCCCGATCATTGGTCGCTGGAGTACCGGCCAAGGTCCGACGCCACCTCACCGATGAGGAAGTCGACAATATTCGGGCGAACGCAGCGAACTACATGACCCGCCGCACAACTCACGCGAACGCGAAGTCACGGTAATAGTCGGCCGGTCACGAGTCGCGCGCAGCAGCGGTAGATGTCTGTCCGCTCAGGTCGCCGATCACAATGATCAATCACGTCGGTCCATCATTGTGATCGGCGGCGGCCGCCGCCCGGGAACACAGGTCAGCAGGTTCGATTCACTTCGATCGTGGTGATGCAATTCTGCACATCCCCATTGCAGGTTAGGTGATTCCACGATCATCCATACGCGGGCACACTGATTACCGTTCCCGGCGGAGAGCGACGCGAAGCGCCATGATCCCCGGGGTTCATCCACGAGCCGTTTGTTCGAATCGATGCCCCAGGTGGGTTTTCTCGGCCCCGTGCGTGGAATGTCGGCTACCACATCGCTAGGAGTACACGATGAGCAAGATCGCTTTCCTCGGGCTCGGTAACATGGGCTTGGGTATGGCCACGAATCTGGTGCGCAACGGCCACACGGTCATCGGATTCGACCCCTCCCCGGCGGCAGCGGAGAAGGCAGCATCACACGGAATCGACTCTGCTGCATCTCCTGTAGACGCAGCGGAGCGTGCCGACGTGATCATCACCATGCTGCCCAGTGGCAAGCACGTACTCGACGTCTACGGTGATCTGGTCGCGGCCGCATCGCAGGGAACCCTCTTCCTCGACTGCTCGACGATTGATGTCGCCGACGCGCGGGCAGCCGCTGACCTGGCTGTCGCAGCCGGGCATCGGGCGGTGGACGCCCCGGTGTCCGGAGGAACCGTCGCCGCCGACGGCGGGACGCTCACCTTCATGGCCGGCGGCCCGGCCGACGCGGTGGACCAGGCCAGCTCACTCCTGGACGCCATGGGGTCCCGCATCGTCCGATGCGGTGACTCCGGAGCAGGTCAGGCCGCGAAGATCTGCAACAACATGATCCTGGGGATCTCCATGATCGCCGTCAGCGAAGCCTTCGCGCTGGGCGCGCAGCTGGGCCTGACCGACCAGGCCCTGTTCGACGTCTCGTCGACCGCGTCCGGTCAGTGCTGGGCGTTGACCACGAACTGCCCGGTTCCCGGACCGGTTCCCACCAGCCCCGCCAACCGCGACTACGCCGGCGGGTTCGCGAGCGCGTTGATGCTCAAGGACCTTCGACTCGCGCAGGCCGCTGCGGCGGACAACGGTGTCGATACGGCTCTCGGACGGCGCGCCACCGAACTCTACGAACAGTTCGTCGCCCAGGACGGCCCGGGTCGTGATTTCTCCGCGATCGTGACGGCGATCCGTGCCGGTGCATACGACGCGCAGGAACAACAGTCGTAGCCCTCCCACGTAGACCTCGCCCCGTGCCGCGGCACCGGGTGTGAGGCGCTGTTCGATGTGAAAGGAATTCGTTGTGCGCATCATTCTGACAGGGCCGCCGGGAGCCGGTAAAGGCACTCAGGCGCTGTTGCTTTCGACGGCGCTGCAGCTCCCCCATATCTCGACTGGTGACCTGTTCCGTTCCCATATCGCGCAGGGCACGGAACTCGGACAGACGGCGAAATCGTTCCTCGACGCGGGCGAACTGGTCCCGGACGAGGTCACCATCGGGATGGTGGCGGAGCGCCTCGCTGCCGGCGACACGGGCACGGGATTCATTCTGGACGGCTTCCCGCGCACCGTGGCTCAGGCGACCGCGCTCGATGAGCTCCTCAGCCGGCAGCTGAGCCAGATCGACGCCGTCCTGGATTTCTCGATAGCGGACGATGCAGTCGTCGAACGGATGCTGGCCCGTGGCCGCGCCGACGACACCGAGGGTGTCATTCGTCGACGTCTGCGGGTCTATCACGACGAGACCCGACCGCTGCTCGACTACTACTCTCCGCTTCTTCTGTCGGTCGATGCAGAAGGTGAGGTCGACGAGGTCTACGCCCACGCGATCGGCGCGCTGTCCGAGCGCGGAAGCGTCGCTCCGTCCACCTGAACGCTGTTCCCTGCATCCCAGCAGAGCCATCCGTATATCAAGGAGATTCCGACATGACCTCCACACAAACCTCACTCGCTGAGCTCCACATTCCCGAGGCCCGCGACTACCCCATGTTCGTCGACGGGGCCTGGGTGGACGCCATTTCCGGTCAGTGGAGTGAGGTGACCACCCCGATTCTGCGTGAGCATGTGATCGGCCGTGTCCCGTCCTCGGGCACCGAGGACGTCGATCGCGCGGTGCGTGCTGCGCAGAAAGCCTTCCCTCGGTGGCGGTCTCAGCACTTCACGGCGCGAGGCCGGATCCTGAGCCAGATCGCCGACGCCATCGACGCGCGGGCCGAGGAACTGGCCCGTCTCACTGCCCTCGACACCGGCAACGCGCTGCGCACCCAGGCGCGTCCGGAGGTCGCCACCCTGGCGAACCTGTTCCGGTACTTCGCCGGTGTCGCCGGCGAGATCAAGGGCACGGTTCTGCCCGCCGGTGACGATCAGCTTCAGTACTCGCGGCAGGAGCCGCTCGGCGTCATCGGATGCATCCTGCCTTGGAATTCCCCGCTGATGATCGCCGGATTCAAGATCCCTGCCGCCCTCGTTGCCGGGAACACCGTCGTGGTCAAGGCGGCTGAGGCGGCCCCGCTGAGCGTGTTGCTGCTTGCCGAGATCTGCGCCGAGTTCCTGCCCGCCGGTGTCCTCAACGTCATCACCGGATCCGGCAGGGTCGCCGGCGAGGCGCTTGTCCAGCACCCCGACGTCGACAAGATCTCCTTCACCGGCTCGACCGAGGTGGGGCGACGAGTGGCCCGTGAGGCCGGTGGCCGTCTCGCACATGTCTCCCTCGAACTCGGCGGCAAGAATCCCTCGATCGTTTTCCCCGACGTGGACATCGACGACGACTTCATCAATCAACTGCTGCTGTCGACCCGGGTACACCGGCAGGGACAGAGCTGCACGGCCGGTTCCCGGTTGTTCCTGCATCAGGACATCTACGACGAGGTCCTGGACCGGCTCGTGAACACGTTGGCCGCCCTGAAGGTGGGGAACCCGCTGGATGAGTCCACGGACATGGGCGCCATCATCAACGAGACGCAGTTCGCCTCCGTCTGCGGATTCCTCGACGACGGCCTGAGCTCGTCCCAGGTTGCCACCGTCCTCGACGGATCCCCCGCCAAGGTTCCCAACTCCGACGGCTACTACATGGGACCGACCGTATTCTCCGGTGCCGACAACTCCTGGCGCCTGTCCCGTGAGGAAATCTTCGGGCCCGCGCTCGTCGCGATCCCGTGGAACGACCACTCCGACGTCATCGAGATGGCCAACGACTCGCACTACGGTCTGGCCGCGTACGTGTGGACACACAACCTCGATCTGGCGCTGTCTACCGCCCACGCCCTCGAAACCGGATGGGTGCAGGTCAACCAGGGCGGCGGCCAGATGGTCGGCCAGTCCTACGGCGGATACAAGCAGAGTGGTCTCGGCCGCGAAGTGTCGCTCGAGGGCATGATCGCCGGATTCACCCAGACCAAGCAGGTCAACGTGCGCCTGCGCACACTCTGAGAAGGGAGCACGCCATGACTGTCGGACCACTGAGCGACATCCTCGTGCTCGACCTCTCCCGCGCTTTGGCGGGGCCCATCGCCGCAATGATGCTCGGTGACCTCGGTGCCCGCGTAATCAAGGTCGAAGCCCCAGGCACCGGCGACGACTCCCGCACGTGGGGGCCGCCGTTCGTCGGGCCGGCCGACGACCCGCAGTCGTCGTACTTCATGTCGGCGAACCGGAACAAGGAATCGATCGTCCTCGACCTCAAATCCGAGCACGGCAAGGATGCACTGCGTCGGCTGATCCGGCGGGCGGACGTGCTGATCGAGAACCTGCGGCCGGGCGCGTTCGACCGGCTCGGCTTTGCGGCCGACGTGCTCGAGGAGCTCAACCCGCGCCTGATCACGTTGTCGATCACCGGCTTCGGGCACGACGGGCCGGAGGGATCCCGCGCGGGCTACGACCAGATCGCGCAGGGCGAAGCCGGGCTGATGTCGGTGACCGGAGACCCCGACGGGGAACCGACGCGGATCGGAGTCCCGATCGCCGACGTCCTCGCCGGTGTCCACGGCGCCACGGGTGTCTCGGCTGCACTGGCATCGAGGGAAAAGACCGGCAAGGGCATGGTCGTGCGGACGTCCCTGTTGGCCGCCGCGATCAGCGCCCACACCTTCCAGGGCACCAAGTGGACGGTCGGCGAGCAGGTCGCGCAGCGGTCCGGCAATCACCACCCGCAGATCGCACCGTACGGAAGCTTCCGCTGCGCCGACGGCTACGTTCAAATCGCGGTCGGCAGCGAGGCGATCTGGGCGAAGTTCGCCCCGGTGGCCGGTCTGTCGGCCCAGGATCCGCGGTTCGCGGTCAACCGAGACCGGGTCGCGGCGCGGGAGGCGTTGATCGCCGCGATCGAGGCCGATTTCGCTGGCCGTCCTCGGGTCGATGTCCTCGCCGCGCTCGAGGCCGCGGGTGTTCCGGCGGGGTCGATCCGCACGATCGACGAGGTCTACGAGTGGGAGCAGACCCGCAGCCAGGGACTACTCCTCGAGGTCGAGCACCCTGTGGTGGGACCGGTGCAGTTGCCGGGTCCGTCCTTGCGGATGGAAACGGCCGACGGTGCGTCGCTGGTGCGGACCGCGCATGCTGCACCGCCGGTGCTCGGACAGCACACCGAACAGATTCTCGACTGGCTCGACTCGGTCGACGCCACCGATCCGCTCGATGCGATGGTGCCCGCGCGGGCATGAATTCGGTGAGAGTCCGACTGGCGCACCGGTCAGCGGCGTTGCAGGAGTCTGCGTCCTGCGGCGCCGCCCCTGGTGCGCCCGGCAACTACACAGTGGGGACCAGTTCGTCTCGCCGACTGCGCGCCTCTTCCTGAATCGCCTGCCGGACTGCCTGGACCGCGGGATTGGTGAGGCTTTCGCGGCGCGCGGCCAGGGAGAAGGCGAGCCGAACATCGACGGCATCGGGCAAGATCCTGCGCAGATCGGCGTGCTGGTCCGCCATGAACGCCGGCAACAGCCCGATGCCGCCGCCGGAACGCGTGGCAGCAACATGAGCGAAGATGTTGGTGGACATGAACTTTGCCGCGACACCGGGCAGATGCCGGCTCAAGTCGAGATCCCCGACCTGCAGCAAGGAGTCGACGAAGAAGACCAGCGGGTGCGCTGTCAGCTCGTCCAGACTGCCGGGTTCGCCGTGCTCGCGAAAGTACTCCTCGCTGCCGTACAACCCCAGCGAGTACTGGCACACACGTTCGGAGACCAGCCGACTGGTGATCGGTGTGCCCACCGCGACCGCGAGGTCGAACCCTGATTGATAGAGATTCAATTGCCTTGTATCGGTGATCAACTCGACGACAAGGTGTGGGTGACTCATTCGCAGCTTGGCCAGTGCGGGAGCGACGAACAACGATCCGAATCCGTCCGGGGCGGTGATCCGGATGGTTCCTCGGAGTGCATTCTCACTGATCCCGAGGACCACGTCGGCGGTTTCTTGAACGGCTTCCTCGATCAGTCGTGCCTTCTCCGCGATCGATCGGCCGACATCGGTCAGCTCCCAGCTGTCGGCACTGCGCTGCAGCAGACGGACACCCAGGGCCTTCTCGAGGGCGCGTATTCGCCGCGAGACGGTGGTGTGGTCGACACCCAGGTCCAGTGCCGCGGATTGGCGGCGACCGGTTCGCGCGACGGCGAGCAGGTACCGAAGGTCATCCGAGCGGATGTTGCGTGCGTCGATCACGGCCGGCCTCCTGATAGCTCGACCGCCGTGGTGTGGCGTCCGCCCGGTGGGGCGGTCGATGCACGTCGGGTGGCCGAGAGGAGCTGTTGCAGGTCCTCGTGGAGACGGTGCATGACCTTCGGGTCCGCGAGGGCGACGGCATCGAGGGCGCGGGTCGCCGAGGTTGCCACTTCGCGACCCTTGTCGGTGATCGTGACGAGGGTCGAACGGCGATCGGCGCGATTGATCGTCCGTAAGGCCAATCCGGAACCTTCGAGCCCGTCGATCAGCGTTCCGATGGTGGTGGGATGCCTGTCCAGAGCGCGGACGATCCGCACCATCGGCAGTGGGCCGTGCGCGGCGACCAGCATCGCCAATACCTCGTACCGGGCGAAGGACAGCCCGAGCGGACGCAACGCAGAGTTGAGTTGATGGCTGATCAGCTTCTGCGTCTGCAGGACGGCGGCGATCAGCGACGTGTACGGCGCCACAGAGTCGGCAGCCGGCGCCGAGTGGGGTGGTTGCGCGGTGGCCACCGGAAGCCTCCTAGTTGTCCGGAATGGGCATCGAATGAACACCCTGAGTGTGTATTTCGCGAAACTCGCGTTCAGGTGGACGGGACTGTGTCGGCACTTCCCGTGTCGAAGCGGTTCCGGTTTGGAGTGGGTCACACCCACTGGCAATTTGCGTGGATGTCCAACTATAGTACTTCCAACTTCCCCGATCTGAAAGGGTCTATATGTTCACCTTGACCGATGACGAGCGGGCGATCAGCGACACTGCCCGCGATTTCGCGGCCGAGCATCTCGCGCCGCACGCCGTGGAATGGGATCAGGCCAAGCACTTCCCCGTGGATGTCCTGCGTAAGGCGGCGTCGTTGGGGATGGGTGGGATCTACATCCGCGAGGACGTGGGTGGATCCGAGCTCACTCGTGTCGACGCGGCCCGCATCTTCGAGCAGCTCGCGAAGGGGTGCCCGTCGATCGCCGCCTACATTTCCATCCACAACATGGTCACCTGGATGATCGACAGGTTCGGCACCGACGAGCAGCGCCGTGCGTGGGTGCCGGGGTTGTGTTCGATGGATCAGCTGGGCAGTTACTGCCTGACCGAGCCGGGTGCCGGTTCGGATGCGGCGGCGCTGAGTACCCGGGCGGTCCGCGACGGCGACGACTACGTGCTGAACGGGGTCAAGCAGTTCATCTCCGGTGCCGGCACGTCGGAGGTGTACGTGGTGATGGCCCGCACCGGGGAGGGCGGGCCGCGGGGGATTTCGGCGTTCATCGTCCCGAAGGGTTCGCCGGGTCTGTCGTTCGGGCCGAACGAGGTGAAGATGGGCTGGAACGCTCAGCCCACCCGTCAGGTGATCTTCGAGGACGTGCGGGTGCCGGCGGCGAATCTGCTCGGTTCCGAGGGCGGTGGCTTCCGGATCGCGATGGCCGGCCTCAACGGTGGCCGGCTCAACATCGCGGCGTGCTCGGTGGGCGGCGCGCAGACGGCGTTGGAGCGGGCCGTCGCCTACCTGACGGACCGGAAGGCGTTCGGGTCGCCGCTGATCGACTCGCAGGCGCTGCAGTTTCAGCTCGCCGACATGCGCACCGAACTGGAGGCGGCCCGCACCCTGCTGTGGCGGGCGGCGGCCGCGCTCGAGGACGGTGCTCCCGATGTCGTCGAACTGTGTGCGATGGCCAAACGCTTCGCCACCGACACCGGTTTCGAGGTGGCCAACAAGGCGCTGCAACTGCACGGCGGTTACGGCTATCTTGCCGAGTACGGAATCGAGAAGATCGTCCGGGACCTGCGCGTCCACCAGATCCTCGAAGGCAGCAACGAGATCATGCGGGTGGTCATCGCCCGCAGCGTCGTCGGAAATAGCGGAACGGCAGGGTGACCTACGTGAATTCTGAATCTGAGGTAATTGTCGAGAAGCGGGACGGGCTGGGCCGCATCGTGCTCAATCGGCCCAAGGCGATCAACGCCCTCAATCATGCGATGGTGCGGCAGATCGCGGCGGCTTTGGCCGGGTGGTCCGGCGACGACGAGGTGCGGGCTGTGGTGATCACCGGTGCCGGTGAGCGTGGCCTGTGTGCCGGCGGCGACATCGTGTCGATCTACCACGACGCCAAGGACGGGGGCACCGGTTCGCGGGAGTTCTGGCGCGAGGAGTACCTCCTCAACGCGGCCATCGCGGGCTACGGCAAGCCGTACGTGGCGATCATGGACGGCATCGTGATGGGCGGTGGGGTCGGGGTGTCGGCGCACGGCAGCGTGCGGATCGTCACCGAGCGGTCGATGATCGGGATGCCCGAGACCGGGATCGGTTTCGTCCCCGATGTCGGGGGC
Organism: Rhodococcus sp. IEGM 1307; assembly: GCF_030056915.1. NCBI lineage: Bacteria > Bacillati > Actinomycetota > Actinomycetes > Mycobacteriales > Nocardiaceae > Rhodococcus > Rhodococcus sp. IEGM 1307. The sequence continues at coordinate 257,962 of NZ_JASHKW010000005.1, read as the reverse complement.
ACCTACCTGCTCGCCCGCACCCCGGGCGAGTTGGGCACCCACATCGCCCTGACCACCGCCCGGCTCAGTGCCGGCGACGCGATCGCGTGCGGGTTCGCCGACCACTTCATCCCGTCGGAGAAGATCGAGCAGTTCCTCGACGCGCTGTCGACCGCGTCGGTTCAGGACGCGCTCGCACAGTTCACCGAACCGGCACCGGCCTCGGAGTTGCTGGCGCAGCAGGGCTGGATCGACGCCGCGTACTCGGCCGGCAGTGTCGCCGACATCGTCGCGCGCCTGCAGGCCAGTGGGGTGCCGGAAGCTGCGAAGGCGGCCGAGCAGGTGCGCTCGAAGTCGCCGACCGCGTGCGCGGTCACCCTGACATCGCTGCGCCGCGCACGGCAGGCCGGCAGCCTCGAGGAAGTGCTCAATGACGAGTTCCGGGTGTCCGTCGCCTGCCTGAGCTCGCCCGACCTCGTCGAGGGCATCCGGGCGCAGGTCGTGGACAAGGACCGCAACCCGCAGTGGTCGCCCGCCACCATCGAGGAGGTCGACCCAGCGCAGGTCGACGCGTTCTTCGCCCCACTCGGCGACCTCGAACTCGGCCTCACCCCACCCACCACCACCGGAGACAACCAGTGACCGACTACGACACCATCCTCCTCGACCGCAAAGGCCGGGTCGGGATCATCACCCTCAACCGCCCGAAAGCACTCAACGCGTTGAACACCCAGCTTCTACGCGAACTCGTCACCGCCGTCGAAGAACTCGACACCGACAGCGACATCGGTGCCATCCTCATCACCGGCTCCGACCGCGCGTTCGCCGCCGGCGCCGACATCAAAGAAATGCAAACCAAGTCGTACATGGACGTCTACCTGGACGACTTCTTCTCCATCGGCGACCGCATCGCCGCCGCGCGCAAACCCATCATTGCCGCAGTCGCGGGACACGCGCTCGGCGGCGGGTGCGAGCTGGCGATGATGTGCGACATCCTCCTCGCCGCAGACACCGCCAAGTTCGGTCAGCCCGAGATCAAGCTCGGCGTCATCCCCGGCATCGGTGGCTCGCAACGCCTTACCCGCGCCATCGGCAAGGCAAAGGCCATGGAACTGTGCCTGACCGGTCGCACCATGGCCGCCGAGGAAGCCGAACGCGCCGGCCTCGTGTCCCGGATCGTTCCTGCCGCAGACCTGTTCGACGAAGCACTGCAGACCGCCACCACTGTCGCCGAGATGTCGCTGCCCGTCGCGATGATGGCCAAGGAAGCAGTCAACCGGGCATTCGAGACCACCCTCACCGAAGGGATCCGCTTCGAACGGCGGCTCTTCCACTCCACCTTCGCCACCGAGGACCAGAAGGAAGGCATGGCCGCGTTCGTGGAGAAGCGGTCACCGGTATTCACACACCACTAGTCCCCACAGACGCTGGTGCAGGTGGGCTGCCCGAGCGGTCGGCCCACCTCTGTGCGCCCAGTCAGTCCACGGTTTCGAGTACCTGCGTCTGCGTCATGGCGATGGAGTGGTCGAAGCAGTCACTGATGGGTAGTGGTGAGGACGTCGGATAGTGGCCCCTGCGCGACTATGACACCCTCCCGCACGAGAACGGCATGTGTGGTCGTAGTTTCCGCGAGACGATGAGTAACGAGAATGCCGGCGCGGTCGGGGTCCTGGGCGCGCACATCGTCAAGCGATGTCGGAAGCTGTTCACGTGCCGCCAGATCGAGGACCGTCGCCGGCTCTTCGAGCAGGCAACAGGTCGGGCTCGGAGCGGCGCATTCGTCGCCGACGCGCTGAACTCGCAGAACGAGGTGATCGTCGCGTCGCGGTCCAGCGCTCTCGACGTGGACCTGCGCGACGGACGGTCGATCGACCGCATGTACGACCGAGTCGGCACCGTCGACGCCGTGGTGAGCGTCGCGGGCGTCACCCCGTTGCCGTCGTTCGGCGACACCACCTCGGCCGACTTCCGGCAGGGCTTCGACGACAAACTGCTCGGGCAGATCGAACTGGTTCTCCGGGGGCTGCCCTTCGTCGCCGACGTAGCACGTGCCTTCGTCAAATCAGTGCACGGAATTCACACCGGCCAGGTGTACGAACTCGGCTGACGCCAGTCTCACGAGCGACGCTGCGGAACCACGCTTTCCGCAGCGTCGCGTCGTCGAGGCGTTACTTCCCCCCGACGATGCCGCTGTCGAGGAGTTTGGCGATGTCGGAGTCGGAGCTGCCGAGGAGGTCCCGGAGCACGCTGCCGGTGTCGTCGCCGACTGCGGAGGCGGGTGCGACGGTGCTGTGGTGGCCGTCGAACGACGCCGGATGCCCGGAAGCGAGGTAGGTGCCGATGCGCGGCTGATCGAGGGGAGTGAACATCGGGTTCTTCTCGAGCTCCCCGGACTTCACGACTTCCTCGAAGGTGCGGTAGCGCTCGGCGAGGACGGACGTCTTCGAGAGCGCCTCGGCCACTTCGGCCGCGGTGTGTTCGCGGAACCAGCGGGCGAACAGGGCGGTGAGGACGTCGCGGTGGGTGAAGCGATCGGTGTCGCGCGCGAAGTCGACGTCGAGTGCGGTGGCGAGTGCCTCCACGGCGGCGGTGGTTCCGGTGACGGCGACCAGGTCACGGAAGTGGCGCGGGGTGAGGGCGACGATCATGAACCGTTCGCCGTCGCTGGTGGTGAAATCCGTTCCGTACGTGCCGTAGACGGAGTTTCCGGTCGCCGGCCTGCCGGTGCCGTTGATCTGGACTTCGGTGAGGTAGCCCAGCGTGCCGGCGGTGGCGAGCGCGACGTCCTCGAGCGGCAGGCGGATGTGGGTGCCCTCGCCGGTGGCGTCGCGGTGCCGGACGGCGGCCGCGACGGCCAGCGCGGCATACAGCCCACACACCACGTCCCACGCGGGCAAGACGTGGTTGACGACGCCGGCATGATCGGTGGGACCGGTGATGGACGGGAAACCGAGCCCCGCGTTGACGGTGTAGTCGACGGCGGGGGAACCGTCGGTGCCACCGAGGACTTCGAGGGTGATGACGTCGGGGCGCAGGGCCTTGAGCGCGTCGTGGGCGAGCCAGTCACGACCACCGGAGTTGGTGACGAGAATTCCGCCACCCGCACCGGGGGCCGCGACCAGTTGCTGGACGAGCTGCTGCCCCTCGGGGCTGCGCATGTCGACGGCCACGGACCGCTTGCCGCGGTTGAGACCGGTCCAGTAAATGCTCTCACCGTCACTCGTGACCGGCCAGCGCTTGTAGCAGGCGGAGCCGCCGATGGGGTCGACCCGGATCACCTCGGCCCCCAGTTGAGACAGCGTCAGCCCGCACAGGGGCGACGCGACGAAGCTGGAGACCTCGACGATCCGAAGTCCGGCAAGGGGAGTGTGGGCAGTCACGAGAGAAGCTCCTTGATGGTGGAGGTCAGGCCATGAGGGCGGTGAAACGCCAGTCGAGGACGGGAACGTCGGACGCTGCGGCGTTGTGCGCGAACACGAGTGAACGCAGATGCAGAACTCCCCCACCGCCCGGCAACGCCTCGGCGCTCTCGATCTCGAGTTCGCTGGTGAGGGTGTCACCCTCGTGGACGGGACCGGTGTGGTCGCAGGACTTCCAGCCCAGGACCGTGACGAGGTTGGGCAGCGCGCGCGTGGCCTGCCCGAGCGCGATGCCGATGGTGTGCCCGCCGTAGACGAGCCGCCCGTCCGCGCCGACCCGTTCGTCGTGATGGGTGGCCGCGATGTTGAGGGTGAGGCGCGCCAGTTCGGGGGCGCTCGAGACCACGTCGCCGCTGCTCCGCAGGACCGACCCGGCGAGGTCGGTCGAGAAGTGCTGTCCGGGAACCTTGTCTCGGTAACGGTCGAGGTCCCAGCCCTCGGGTGCGGCGTAGGACTGCTCGGTCTGCGGACCGATCGCGGACAGGTCGTCGGACTTGCGGACGCGGTCCTCGTCGGGGTTCTCGCTCAGCGGGAGCATCGCGCAGCGGTAGAAGTCGAGGACGGTGCGGCCGTCCTGGTCGGTGGACGTCATCCGGAGTGCTGCCAGCCCGGTGGGTTTGCGTCCCGGCTTCGCCGAATTCTCGCGCAGGCCCACCACTTCGGTGCGGGTGTACAGGGTGTCGCCGAGGTGGGGGAAGTGGTGGAAGCGGAGGCCGCGGTAGAACAGGTTGGCCTTCACGTGGTGCGTGGCGAGCGTGGACTGTCCGATGGCGACGTCGCAGACGAGGCCGGGATTCGCCACGGCGTCCCCGGATCCGGTGACGGTCCGGGACAGGTGCGCGTCCAGGGGCAGTCGCAGGCGGTCGCCGAGGATGGCCTGATGCGCGGCGGCGAGGCCGCTGGTCAGGGTGACGGCGGGGGCGGTGTCGAACACCTGCCCCACCTCGAGTTCGTCGAAGTACGGTCCACCGACGTAGGTCTGCGTGATCGTCACTGCGCACCTACCTGGGCGAGGACCCGACGTGCGGCCACCGCGACGGCCTCGTCGAGCATCTGCCCGTCGAGTTGCGCGGCCCCGCTGCCCGCGGCCTCGGCGGCGGCGAGTGCGTCGATCACGCGGCGCGCGTCCTCGACTGCGGTGTCGGTGGGGGTGAACGCCGAAGCGGCCGATTCGACCTGGGCGGGGTGGATGACCCATTTCCCGTCGAACCCGAGTGCGCCGGTCCATGCGGCCGAGTGGCGGAAGGCGTCGTCGTCGGCGATTCCGAGGAAGGGTCCGTCGATCGCCTGGATGCCTGCGGCGCGGGCGGCGACGAGGACGCCGTCCTGGATCGCGAGCCAGTGCTCTGGGAGGGCGGATCGGGAACGGCCGAGGGCCGCCCCGAGATCGGCGTAGCCGATGATGACGGACTCGAGCCGGGCGACGGACCGGGTGATGTCGCCGATGTTCTGCACCCCGACCGGAGTTTCGACGAGAGCCTGCAACCCGATGTCGGTACCGGCGAGAGCCTGATCGGCGTGCGCGAGATCCTGCGCCGTCTCCGCCTTGGGAACCACGATGCTCGTGAGGGCGGCGCCGAGGGAGGCGCACAGGGCGAGGTCGTCCTCGGCCCACGGTGTGGTCAGTGCGTTGATGCGGACCGAGACGGCCCGGGAGCCGTCGGCTTCGCGCACGAGACGGCGCACGAGGTCGCGGGCGTCGGCCTTCCTGGCCGGGGCGACGGCGTCCTCGAGGTCGAGGACCACCTCGTCGGCGGTCGACGCGAGCGCCTTGACGGCCTTGCGTTCGTCGGATCCGGGGGCCACCAGAACGGCGCGCCTGCGGGTGAGGTTCTGCACGATGCTTCATTCCTAGGGTCCGGGAGCCCGGTTCGGGCTGGATATGTACGGCCAGCCCGGTAGGGCTGCGCTGCTGATGCTGGCAGCGGCGTAGCCGTCATGTCAAGACCGATCGTTGACTTTAAGCAGACATTGTCGGATTATGGCCGTACAAATGTTGTGCGAGTGCGAGGTGGAGTGATGGGCAGGCTGAACGAGGAAGAGGCGTACCTGGTCGAGACGGTGCGCGCCTTCATCGACCGCGACGTGAAGCCGACGGTGCAGGCGGTGGAGCACGCCAACGAGTACCCCGAGAAGTGGATCGAGCAGATGAAGCAGATCGGGATCTACGGTCTGGCGGTTCCGGAGGAGTACGGCGGATCTCCGGTGTCGATGCCCTGTTACGCGCAGGTGACCCAGGAACTGGCCCGCGGGTGGATGAGCCTGGCCGGGGCGATGGGTGGGCACACCGTCGTGGCGAAGCTGCTGTCGCTGTACGGCACCGAGGAGCAGAAGCGGCAGTACCTGCCGAAGATGGCGACCGGCGAGATCCGGGCCACCATGGCGCTGACCGAGCCCGGCGGCGGTTCCGATCTGCAGGCGATGTCCACCAACGCCAAGTCCGACGGCGACGATCTGGTGATCTCCGGGTCGAAGACGTGGATCTCCAACGCCCGCCGGTCCGGTCTGATCGCGCTGCTGTGCAAGACCGACCCGAAGGCGACCCCCCAGCACAAGGGGATTTCGATCGTCCTGGTCGAGCACGGTCCCGGTCTGACGGTGTCACGGGATCTGCCCAAGCTCGGCTACAAGGGCGTCGAAACCTGTGAGCTGTCGTTCGACAACTACCGGACCCCGGCCACGGCGATCCTCGGCGGGACCCCGGGCAAGGGGTTCGCGCAGATGATGAAGGGCCTCGAGACCGGCCGCATCCAGGTGGCCTGCCGGGCGCTGGGCGTGGCCACGGCCGCGCTCGAGGACTCCCTCGCCTACGCGCAGCAGCGGGAGAGTTTCGGCAAGCCGATCTGGAAGCATCAGTCGATCGGCAACTACCTGGCCGACATGGCGACCAAGCTGACGGCGGCCCGGCAGCTGACCTGGCATGCGGCCGAGCAGTACGACAGCGGTGATCGGTGCGACATGGAGGCCGGGATGGCGAAGCTGTATGCGTCGGAGGTGGCGATGGACATCGCCCTGAACGCGGTGCGCATCCACGGCGGTTACGGCTATTCCACCGAGTACGACGTCGAGCGGTACTTCCGGGACGCGCCGTTGATGATCGTCGGTGAGGGCACCAACGAGATCCAGCGCAACGTCATCGTCTCGCAACTCGTGTCGCGAGGCGGTCTGTAGTCCGGCAACCTGCACGTAGGATCGGTGCGCGATGAACGGTAGGGAAAGAGAACGAGAGACGGAGCCGGCGTACCAGCTGGTGTCGAAGCAGCTCCGTGAACACATAGCCGCGGGCAAGTACCGCGGCGGCCTCAAGCTCCCCACCGAATTCGAGCTCGCGGAACAGCACGGCGTGAGCCGGCAGACCGTACGACGCGCATTCCAGGACCTGGTAGCCGAGGGCATCGTCTACCGGGTCCCGGGCCGCGGGACGTTCGCAGCCGAGTCCGACGGCCGATACCTGCGTCAGCTGGGGTCGATCGAGGATCTGATGAATCTGTCCACCGACACCACCATGGAGGTGGTCTCCCCGCTGCGCCGCCGGGTCGACATCGAGGCCGCGAGCAGGCTCCGCCTCGACACCGACCTCGTCCACACGGTCGTGTTCCGGCGGCGCCACGACGACACCCCGTTCGTGCTGACCACCGTGTACCTTCCCGACGAGATCGCCCGGCTCGTCGTCGACGCGCCCGAGATGTCCGAGGGCGCCGTCAGTGCGTACACGATCATCGGTCTGCTGGAGCCGCACCTGCGCAGCCCCATCGTGGAGGCGGCGCAATCGATCACGGTCGCGCCCGCCCCCGCGGACGTGGCCCGCGAACTCGGCTGCCCCGAGGGCCATTCGATGCTGCGGGTGGACCGGCTCTATTCCGATTCGGAGGGGCGGACCGTCGAGTTGGCGGTCAGCTACTTCCTGCCCGAGCACTACACCTATCGCGTGACCCTGCGACGCGGCGGACGCTGACCGTCCGCGTCCTCGTCGGGATCGGCGTCTGCCGCCGCCGTCCTCGCGCTCGACGGACGTTTCCATGCCCACATCCCGGCACTGCTGCCGTTCCGTCCCGAACTCCGCGATGTGTTCGAGGCGAACGAACCGATGCGCAAGCAGACCGGGGACTTCACCGCCGGCACGGGTGAACAGTAGAGACCGACCGGTACGCATCGAGGTCCGATCGACAGCTCGAGCGACCGTCCAGTCCCTCTGCCAGGGGATGACGCCTCGAACTTCACCCCCTCGACCCGATAGTGTGCACGGCGGGGGCAAGCGCACGTCATCACCGAGAATTCGCAGAGGTTTACATTGTCGAGTCCCGAAAACGACGCCGAGCTCGCAGGCCGCGTCCAGCGCCTGCTGCAGTTCCTGCGCGAGATCGTCAGGGCTCGCACGAAGCCGGTTCTCCGCGTCGACCAGCACGAACAGGTTGAATGGCTGCATCAGGACGGCCGGACGATCCAACTCGATTCCGACGCCGCGCAGGGCGACATCGTCCTGCGCGTGCCCCTCATCGGCGTCGAGGATCCGCCGGAACTGCCCACGGTCCTGGCCGGCTGGGTGGACGCTGCGGCCCGCTCCGACAGCTCGCGTTCCGATCTCGAACTGAACGCGTCCGACGCCTACGCCGAGGACTCCGACGAGGAATACGACGTGCGCCGCGCGTACGACGTCCGGCAGGCGTTCGACGCTTACGTGCCGCGCTGGCAGGCGTGGGCGAAGGCAGACCGTGAGCGTCGTCCGCACGCCGATCTGTACCAGTCGCTGCAGCGGATGCTGCAGGAGCTGAACGCCCGACCCGAGTCGATCGAACTCGTCGTCGCGTCCGGTCTGCTGACCCTGGCGGGCGCAGGCCCGGACGGCGTCCAGACCCACCTGGTCACCCAGTCGGCGAGCATCCACCGCGATCCCCGGACCGGCGACCTGCTGGTGCGGCTGATCGCGGGCTCCCAGCCCCGGCTCGAAGACTCCCAGCTGTTCACCGGACTCGACGTCTACGACAGCGCGCACGCGATGCCGCTGCAGAAGCAACTGCAGGACACCGCCGTGTCGCCGCTGAGCGACGGCGTTCGCGCCCTGCTCGCGGAGTGGGCGCCGAAGTCGCTGATGACGACTGTCACGATGCGGGACGGCCTCCGGCCACCCGACACCGACGCCGACGGCACCCTCACGCTGTCGCCCGCCCTGGTCCTGCGCAAGCGCAGTGCCTTCGCGCTGGTCGAGTACTACGAGCAGATGATCTCCCACCTCGAACGCGACGGCGCGACCGTTCCGCTCGGGCTCGCGCAGCTGGTCGAGGCGATCGAACCGGCAGACCGGCTGTCGTGGCTCGAGCGCACCGGCGCTGCCACCTCGTCGACGCTCGCCGAAGACCCGCTCTTCCCGCTCCCGGCCAACGCCGAGCAGTCGCAGATCATCGAGCGGCTCGGCGGGGACAGCGGAGTGGTGGTCGAAGGGCCGCCCGGCACGGGCAAGACCCACACCATCGCCAACCTGGTGTCGGCGCTGCTCGCGCGCGGCCAGCGGGTGCTCGTCACGAGCGAGAAGGCGCAGGCGCTCCGGGTGCTGAGGGACAAGCTCCCGCCCGAGATGCAGGAACTGTGCGTCTCCATCACCGATCTGTCCCGCGGCGGCTCCGACGAGCTCACCCGCAGCGTCGCGACGATCGCCGAACGGAAGTCGTCGTTCAACCCGCACAGCGAGGGCCAGAAGATCGCCGATCTCCGCGCCCAGCGGGACGAGGCCGTGCAGAAGCGGGCCGTCGTACTCGAGCAGGTGAAGGCGCTGCGCGAGTCCGAGACCTACCTCCACGACGCTGTCGCGGACGGCTACGAGGGCACCGCCGCCACCATCGTCCGCAAGGTCATGGGTCTGCAGGACGCCTTCGAGTGGCTTCCCGGTCCGCTGCTGAGCGAGCAGCCGCCCCTCACCGGCACCGAGGTCGAGACGCTGCGCCGGCTGTCGGTGACGGCGTCCCCCGAACGGGCGCAGCGGTCCCGTCAGACGCTTCCCGCGCTCGACTCGCTGCTGCCCAACCGGGCCGAACTCGAACGGCTCTGCTCGCGGGCCTCGACCAGCGTCCCCATCGACACCCCGCAGTCGGCGCATCTGCTCGAGGTCCTCGGGGGTGTCGACCCCGAGACGGCGTACACGGTTCGCCGGCACTGCAAGGAATTGCAGGCGCGGGCACACGACGTCCTCGACCTCGACGGCCAGTTCCAGGGCCTCGCCGACACCGTCCTCTCCGGCCGGGCGACGCACCTGTGGGGTCGTCTGGACGCCCTGCCCGCGATCGTCGAGGCGGCCGCGGCCGCCGACCGCTACATCGGTGCGCACGACGTCCAGTGCGCCGTCATGACCCGACCGGCGCTGCAGGCGATCGGTGCGCTCGCCGTCGCGATGGAATCCGGCGCCGTCGAGTGGAAGACGCGCTTCCGTCGCAGCGACGAGCAGAAGGCCGTCGAAGAACTCGGCCTCGACGCCACCGTCGACGGTGTACCCGCCACGACCGCCGCCACCGTGCGGCTCGTGACCGAGCACTTACGCGCCCACGACGCCGCGCAGACCGCCGCCACCCTGCTGGCGGACCTTCGGATTCCGGTGGACATGAACGGTTCCCGTGCCGTCCAGGTCGACAGCCTCAACATGATCGTCGGCCGGGTGGCCCGGGTGCGCGCCCTCCTCGTCGCGCGCGACGCGCTGGCCCGCGAACTGTTCGCGCTGTCCCCGAACGCGCCGCGGATCCGCACTCTTGCGGACGCCGTCGCGGTGGCCGGGGCCGCAGAAGCGATCACCACGCGCGCCGACGTGGACAGTGCCCGTGCGGAACTCGACGCCATCGTCTCGGCAGTCTCCACCGAGGTCGACGCGGGACCGTCGCCGGAAGGCACCGCCCTGGTGGCGGCACTCGATCAGGCCGACAACGAGGCCCTGTCGGATGCCCTCTCCCGGTACGCGATCGCCCGCGTCGAGCAGCAGGATCAGCGGCTGTTCGACGAACTGTCCGACAAACTCTCACCCGTCGCCCCGGCGCTGTACGAACTGGTGCGCAGGACGGCGGCGCTCACCGAGTGGGACGAGATGAGCTGGCAGATGTCGGAGGCCTGGGCGTGGCGCCGTGCCCGCCAATGGGTCACCGAGCAGCACCGTGCCGGTCGTGAGCAGGAGCTGGAAGCCGAACTCAACGCCGTCGACGCGGATCTCGCGCACCTGACGGCGCGGCTCGCGGCGGCCACCGCCTGGCGCGACTGCCTCGAACACCTGACGGCAGATCAGGTGCGGGCACTGCAGACGTACCGCGAGCACATCTCCAGCATCGGTGCCGGCGCCGGGAAGTACGCCGAGAAGTACCGCAGCGCAGCACGATCCGCGATGGGCGAGGCGCAGGGCGCGGTGCCCGCGTGGGTGATGCCGCTGCAGCAGGTGCTCGCGTCGATCCCGCCCGTGCCGGGCAGCTTCGACGTCGTCATCGTCGACGAGGCGAGCCAGGCCGACATCACCAACCTGTTCCTGCTGTGGCTGGCGCCGCGGGTGATCGTTGTCGGCGACGACAAGCAGTGCGCACCCGCCGACATCCCCACCACCGGCACCCTCGACGACGTGTTCACGCGGCTCGACGCCTACCTGCCGGACCTTCCGGAGTACGTCCAGGCCACGCTCACGCCGCGGTCGAGCCTGTTCTCGATCCTGCGCACCAGCTTCGGTCAGGTGGTCCGGCTCCGCGAGCACTTCCGCTCGATGCCCGAGATCATCAACTGGTCGAGCACCCAATTCTACGGCGAACTGCCGCTGGTCCCGGTGCGGCAGTTCGGCGCGGACCGGCTTCCGCCGCTGAAACATACGTACGTATCCGAGGCCACCGTGTCAGGCAAGGACGCGACACTCACCAACCACGTCGAGGCCGCCGCCCTCGTCGACCAGCTCATCGAATGCCTCGTCGACCCTCGCTACGACGGCAAGACGTTCGGAATCGTCGTGTTGCAGGGGCAGTCCCAGGTCGACGCCATCCGGACCGAACTCGTCAAACGCATCGGCATCGAACAGTGGGAACAGCGGCGACTCCGGGTCGGGACGCCGCCCGACTTCCAGGGCGACGAACGAAGCGTCGTCTTCCTGTCGATGGTCGTGGGACCCGAGCAGAACTTCGCACCGCTGACGGCGAACCAGTACAAGCGGCGGTTCAACGTCGCGGCGTCACGGGCGCAGGACCAGCTGTGGGTGTTCCACTCCGTGACCGTCGACGAACTGAAGCGGGCCGACCTGCGCAACTCCCTGCTCAGCTACATGATGTCGACGTCGCCGGCGCCGGCCGACCCCATGCCGCAGGACGTCGACCGCGACACCCGGATCCCGCCGTTCGACAATCTGCTCGAGCAGCGGGTGTTCAACGACATCGCCGAACGCGGCTACCACGTCAATTCGCAAGTCGAGGTGAACAATCGGCGCATCGACCTCGTCGTCACCGGCGGCACCATGAGACTCGCCGTCGAATGCGACGGCGACGCGTTCTCGACCACCCCGGAACAGCGGATCGCGGACCTCGAACGCGAGCAGGAACTCAAACGGTGCGGCTGGACGTTCTGGCGCGTCCGGGAGTCGGAGTACTACCTCGACCCGAAGGCTGCCCTGTCGAGTCTGTGGGAGACTCTGGACAACCTCGGCATCGCGCCGCACGCGGTGGATCACGCGATCGCCATCGAGGCGGCCGCCGCCGAGCGGGCAGCGCGCGACGCCGCCGCGTCCGAGCGCGGAAAGCACGCGGCCCCCATAGGCGCTTCGCGCCCGTGAGTACTTATTAACGTCCCGCGGTTAACAAGTACTCACAGGTGCGGAGCGCATGAGAATCCAGGAGTTCGCCGTCTCCGACGAGAAGTCGGGGCCGTACGCGATCACGGCCGGGCCCGACCAGGCCTTGTGGGTGACGCTCGTCCACGCCGGTCGGATCGCGCGCCTCACCGTCGACGGTGAAGTCGCGACGTTTCCGCTCGACACCGCGGAGTGTGGGCCCACCATCATCACGCCGGGCCCGGACGAGGCCTTGTGGTTCACACGATTCCGCGACCACCGGATCGGGCGGATGACGTCGAACGGAGCGATCGATTCCTTCCCGATCCCGACCCCGGACAGCGGTCCGTTCGGGATCGTCGCCGGCCCGGACGGTGCCCTGTGGTTCACCGAGACGAATGCCGACCGGATCGGGCGGATCACCACTGACGGGCAGATCACCGAGTTTCCTCTGCCCACGGACGGCGGGTTCCCTTCGGCGATCACGCTGGGTCCGGACGACGCACTGTGGTTCACCCTCAACCAGGCGAACGCGATCGGCCGTATCGATCTCGACGGCAACGTCGCGGTGCATTCTCTGCCCACGCCCGCCGCCGGGCCGGTGGGGATCACCCGCGGGACCGACGACGCGCTGTGGTTCGTCGAGATCGGCGCCGGGCAGATCGGCCGGATCTCCGTCCACGGCCGGATCGACGAGTTCGCACTCCTGGACCGCTCGGCCCGACCTCACGCCGTCGTCGCCGACCCCGACGGCGGTTGCTGGTTCACCGAATGGGGCGCAAACCGCATCGGACACATCGGGCCGGACGGCGACATCACCGAATACGACCTGCCGACACCGTCTTCGGAGCCGCACGGGATCGCCGTGGGACCGGACGGTGCAGTCTGGGTCGCGCTGGAGATCGGACTTGTCGCGTGCCTGCGGCCCGTGAGTACTTATTAACGTCCCGTGGTTAACAAGTACTCACAGGTGCGGAGCGCACATGCTCACGGGCGCGGCTGCGCACGACTGTCGCCGCGGAACTCGGCGATGACGTCGTCGCCGCGCCGGACGGTGACGTCGTAGATGCCGTTGCGCCCGAATCGGGCCCGCTCCACGGCCTCGGCGACGAGGGTGTCGCCGAGGCGGGTGGCGGTCAGGAATCGGATGTCGGCGCGGGCGGCGACGGCGGGCGTGTCGTATCCGTTGCACGCCATCGCGAATGTGGTGTCGGCGAGGGTGAACACGAACCCGCCGTGGGTGATGCCGTGGCCGTTGACCATGGTCTCACCCACGACCATCGACGCGACTGCGTGACCGGGGCTGAGCTCGAGGATCTCGATGCCGAGCGCCTGGGACGCGTTGTCGGCTTCGAACATCTTCCGCGCGATGCGGCATTCCGCGGACGCGTCGACAGTCATGGTTCTCCTACTGGTTGTAGACGGATTCTTCTTCTTGGACGTACATGGTGACGCCGCCGGTGGCGAAGTTGCGGACGTCCTTGCCCGCCTGCTTCATCTCCTCGGACTGCAATCCGGACTTCATGGTGTCGGCGTCGGGGAAGACGAGGCTTGCGACCGCGTAGTACGGCGGCTTCCCGCCGTCGAGGGCGCTGCACTTGCCCCACGTGAAGTCGGTCAGGCCGGGGATCTTGCGGGCCAGCGGCATGTGGGTGTCGCGGTAGTAGGCGTCGAACGCCTCGGGATCATCGGGGTGGCCGTAACAGACGGCGACCTTGAAGCTCATGCGTTTTCTCCTTTGGCGACGAGGGTGAGTACGTCGTACGTTGCGACGGGATCGCCGTCCTGGTTGACGACGACTGCATCCCAACGGACTTCACCGTAGTCGGCGCTGCTGCGCGGGGTGATGAGCTTCGCGGTGAGCGTGACGGTGAGGCTGTCGTCGGCCTTGACGGGGGTGAGGAACCGGAGGTTGTCGACGCCGAAGTTGGCGAGGACGGGACCGGGATTCGGTTCGACGAACAGGCCGGCGGCGAGGGAGACGACGAGGTATCCGTGGGCGACGATGCCGCCGAACAGCGGGTTCGCGGCCGCGGCCTCGGGGTCGGTGTGGGCGTAGAAGGTGTCGCCGGTGAACTCGGCGAAGTGGTCGATGTCGGCGAGGGTGACCTGGCGGGGGCCGCCGACGATGGTGTCGCCGATCCGCAACTGAGCGAGGTTCTTCCGGAACGGGTGGATGCCGTCGTCGTTGCGCTGCGAACCGGTGACCCACTTGTTTCCGACCGCGGTCAGGATGTCGGGGGTGGCCTGGACCGCGGTGCGCTGCATGTGGTGCAGGATGCCGCGGATGCCGCCGAGTTCCTCACCGCCGCCTGCGCGTCCGGGGCCGCCGTGCACGAGGACGGGCAGGGGTGAGCCGTGGCCGGTGGATTCCTTGGCGTCGTCGCGGTTGAGGACGAGGACGCGGCCGTGGAACGGGGCGAGGCCCAGCACGATGTCGCGGGCGAGTGCGGAATCGCGGGTGACGAGGGAGGCGACGAGGCTGCCCTTGCCGCGGGCGGCGAGTTCGATGACCTCGTCGGTGCTGTCGTATCCGATGACGGTGCTGACCGGGCCGAAGGCCTCGATGTCGTGGGGTTCGGTGGCGTCCTTGTCGTCGGAGCGCAGCAGGATCGGCGGCAGGAACGCGCCCGTCGCCTTGTCGGCGCCGACGACGTCGAAGTTCTCCGGGTCGCCGACCACGATCTGCGCCGACTTGGTCAGTCCGCGGAGCGATTTCAGGACCTCGTCGCGCTGTTCCAGGCTGGCGAGCGCACCCATCGTGACGCCTTCGGCGTCGGGGGCGCCGACCACGACGCGCGACAGCCGGGCCTCGGCCGCGGCGATGACGTCGTCCATCAGTGCGGACGGCACGAAGGCGCGCCGGATGGCGGTGCACTTCTGGCCGGCCTTCACTGTCATCTCGGTGACGAGTTGCTTGACGTAGAGGTCGAATTCCTCGCTGCCCGGTTCGACGTCGGAGCCGAGGATCGACGCGTTGAGCGAATCGGCCTCGGCGTTGAAGTGGACGCCCTCGCCGACGACGTTCGGATGCGCCCGCAGGGTGGCCGCGGTGTCGGCGGATCCGGTGAACGCCACGGAGTCCTGCCCGCCGAGGTGGTCGAGCAGCCCGCGGGCGCTCCCCGACAGCAACTGGACCGAACCCTCGGGCAGCAGCCCGGACTCGATGATGCGACGGAACACGAGCTCGGTGAGATAGGCCGACTGGCTCGCGGGCTTGACGATGGACGGGACGCCGGCGATGAACGCGGGGGCGAGCTTCTCGAGGAAGCCCCACACCGGGAAGTTGAACGCGTTGATCTGGACGGCCACGCCGCGGCGCGAGGTGTAGACGTGCTGGCCGAGGAAGGTGCCCTTCTTGCCCAGCTGCTCGAACGCGCCGTCGAGGTAGACGGTGTCGTTGGGCAGTTCCCGCCTGGCCTTGCTGGCGTAGCTGAGGAGGGTGCCGAAGCCGCCGTCGATGTCGACGCCGGAGTCGCGCTTGGTGGCGCCGGTCGAGGTGGAGAGGGCGTAGAACTCCTCCTTGCCCGCCATGAGGGTGAGGGCGAGCGCCTTGAGGGCGGCGGCACGCTCGTGGAAGGTCAGTTTCGCGAGCGCCGGTCCGCCCACCTCGCGGGCGTAGGTCACCATCTCGCCGAGGTCGAGTCCGGTCGCGGAGATGCGCGCCACCTCGGAACCGTCGACCGCGCTCAGCAGCGGGGTTCCCTCGTCCGGCGCGGTGTACCAGCGTCCGGCGGCGTAGCTTTCCAGTAACTTGCTCACGACAACTCCATTTCACCGTACGTTCGGTCGGTTAACAGAATCGTCGCTTCCGCCGCTGGTTGTCAAGGGAGCATCGCAACTTTTCGTGCGCTACCTCCCCTTGCGTACCGACCGAAGATTCGGTTATTAATAGACGGCACCCCCGTGAAGGAGAAGACTGTGGCCGAAGTGTTTCTGGTGGACGGAGCCCGTACCCCGCAGGGTCGATACGGCGGAGCGCTCGCAGGAGTGCGCCCCGACGACCTTGCCGGTCTCGTCGTGGCCGAGGCCGCCCGCCGGGCCGGGATCCCGGGCGACGCCGTCGACGAGGTGATCCTCGGTGCCGCCAACCAGGCCGGTGAGGACAACCGGGACGTCGCCCGCATGACCGTGCTGCTCGCGGGCCTGCCCGACAGCGTTCCCGGCTACACGGTGAACCGCCTGTGTGCGAGCGGTCTGACCGCCGTCGCGTCCGCCGCGCACACCATCCGCAGCGGCGAGGCCGACATCGTGATCGCCGGCGGCGTCGAATCGATGACCCGCGCACCCTGGGTGATGGCCAAGCCCGGCACCCCGTGGGCACGTCCGGGGGAGGTGGCCGACACCTCGCTCGGCTGGCGCTTCACGAACCCGCGGTTCACCGCGGCAGACCGTGACGTTCCGGCCGGGGCCGGACCGGACGTCCGCAAGGTGACGTTGTCGATGGGCGAGACGGCCGAGGAGGTCGCCGCGCTCGAGGGCATCACCCGCGCCGAGAGCGACGCCTTCGCGCTGCGCAGCCAGGAGCGGGCGATTGCGGCGGTGGACGCCGGCCGGTTCGCCCGTGAGATCGTGCCCGTGCCGGTGCGCGACGGTGAACTGACCGCCGACGAAACCCCCAGGCGGGGAACCACGCTGGAGAAGCTGGGTTCGCTGAAACCGGTGTTCCGCACCGGCGGCATCGTGACCGCCGGCTCGTCGTCGTCCCTCTCGGACGGCGCCGCGGCCCTGGTCGTCGCGAGCGAGGCTGCGGTGGAGAAGTACGGCCTGACCGTCCGCGGCCGCATCGTCACCAGCGCCAGCGCGGGCATCGCCCCCAACGTCATGGGTCTGGGCCCGGTCCCGGCCACCCGCAAGGCCCTCGCCCGCGCCAACTGGTCGATCTCCGACCTCGGCGCCGCCGAACTCAACGAGGCCTTCGCGGCGCAGTCGCTCGGAGTGATCCGGCAGCTGAAGCTGGACGAGTCGATCGTCAACGCGGACGGCGGCGCCATCGCACTCGGCCACCCGCTGGGCTGCTCGGGTGCGCGGATCCTGCTGACGCTGCTCGGCCGGATGGAACGCGAAGGCGTCCGCCGCGGGCTGGCCTCGCTGTGCGTGGGCGTCGGCCAGGGCGTCGCGATGCTGATCGAGGCGCCGTGAACACACTGAAGATCGAGGACCGCGACGACCGCATGGTGGTCACGCTGCACCGTCCCGCGCAGCGCAACGCGATCAACGCGGAGATGATCGGCGAACTGCACCAGGTGTGCGCCGCGCTGGAAGCGGCGCCGAAGCCGATGTTGCTGACCGGCGAGGGCGACCACTTCGCCGGTGGCGCCGACATCGCCGAACTGCGTGAACGCGGCCGCGACGAGGCGTTCGCCGGCATCAACCGCAATCTGTTCGACCGCATCGCGAAGCTGCCGCTGCCCACCGTCGCGGCGGTGAGCGGGTACGCGCTCGGCGGCGGCGCCGAACTGTCCTACGCCTGCGACATCCGCATCGCCACCGAGACCGCGGTCTTCGGGAACCCGGAGCCGGGGCTGGGGATCATGGCCGCGGCCGGGGCCAGTTACCGGCTGCCCGAATTGGTCGGCACGTCCGTCGCCAAGCAGGTTCTGCTCGGCGGCCGGAACCTCGACGCGCAGGACGCGCTGCGCAGCGGACTCGTCATGAGTGTCGTCGCACCCGGCGAGCACATCGATGCAGCGCACAAGGTCATCGACCGCATCACGCGCTCGGCGCCGCTGGCGCTCAAGCTCACGAAGATGATCGTCGACGCACCGGGCTCGCACCCGTTCGCCGACGACATCGCCCAGGCGGTGCTGTTCGAGAGCCGCGACAAACACGACCGCATGACTGCGTTTCTGGAGAAGAGAAAATGACGAGCACGGCACCGAAGAACGTCGGAGTGGTCGGCGGCGGCCGGATGGGCGCGGGTATCGCGCAGGTCTTCGCGACCCTCGGCTCCACCGTCACCATCGCCGAGAGCGGCGACCGGCAGGCGGCGCTGAGGCGGGTGTCCGACGGACTGGACCGCGCGCACGAACGCGGCAAGCTCGGCGACGTCGGTCCCGCGACGATCCTCGGACGGGTGTCCACGGTGGCCGCCCCCGATGCGCTCCCGCCGGCCCTGGATCTGGTGGTCGAGGCGGTGCCCGAACTGGTCGACCTCAAGCTGTCCGTGCTCTCGCTCGTCGAGAAGACGGTCGACCCGTCGACGGTGATCGCCAGCAACACCAGTTCGATCTCCATCGCCGAACTCGGCAGTGCCCTCAGCGACCCGGCCCGGCTGATCGGCATGCATTTCTTCAATCCGGTTCCGGCGTCGACGCTCGTCGAGATCGTCCGCGCCCCCGCCACCGACTCCGGTGTCGTCGAGAAGGTCCGGGAGTGGGTGGCCCAGCTCGGCAAGACCGAGGTGCTGGTGAACGATTCCCCGGGCTTCGCGACCAGCCGTCTCGGCGTGTGCCTCGGGCTCGAGGCGATCCGGATGCTCGAGGAAGGCGTCGCCGACGCCGAGTCCATCGACCGGGCCATGGAACTGGGCTATCGCCACCCGATGGGACCGCTGCGGTCCACCGATCTGGTCGGACTGGACGTCCGGCTCGCGATCGCCGAGCACCTCGCGAAGACGCTCGGCGACCGGTTCGCGCCGCCCGCGCTGCTGCGCGAGAAGGTCGCCAACGGCGAACTCGGCCGCAAGACGGGCCAGGGGTTCTTCACCTGGTCCTGACGGGCCACCCACATCACAATCAGCAGGAGGCACATTCTCATGAGCACTGACGACGTGGTCGGACTTTCCGTGGACGCGGGACTGGCCACCATCACCCTGCGCCGTGCGGGCGCGTCCAACGCCCTGGACCGCGCGGTGAAGGAACAGTTGCTGGCGGCGGTGGAGAAGGTCGCCGCCGACGACGGCGTGCGTGCCCTACTGCTGCAGGCGGAGGGCAAGAACTTCTGCGTCGGCCAGGACCTGGCCGAGCACGTCGCCGGGCTCGAGGCGGACGCCGCGCACGCGATGGACACCGTCGCCGAGCACTACAACCCGCTGCTCCGGGCGCTGGCCGCGGTCCGTGTCCCGGTCGTCGTCGCGGTCGGTGGGGCCTGCGTGGGGGCGGGGCTGGGCATCGCCCTGGCCGCCGACATCCGGATCGCGGGGGAGGGCGCGAAGTTCGCCACGGCCTTCACGGGGATCGCGCTGGCCGGCGACTCCGGGCTGAGTCACACCCTGGTGCAGGCGCTGGGAGCGAGCCGGGCGACCGGGCTGATGATGCTCGGCGACCGGTTCACAGCGGCGCAGGCGCTGGACTGGGGGCTGGTGCACCGGGTGGTTCCCGACGTCGAACTCGGGGACGCGGCCACTGCGCTGGCGCGGAAGCTGGCTGACGGTCCCACGGCCGCGTACGCGCAGGTCAAGTCGCTGGTCTCGGCAGCGTCGAGCGGGCTGTCGGAGGCGCTCGAGCGGGAGCGCGAGGCCGCCGAGCAGCTCGGCCGGTCGAAGGATCACCGCAGCGCGGTCGACGCGTTCCTCGCGAAGCGTACGCCCGCCTTCGAAGGCCACTGACGTAATTCGGCTCCCGCCCTTGTGTGGGCGGCGGCTGACATGCATACTTGATACCAACCGATCATTCGGTAATAGAGGTAGGACATATGACCACGTCACACGCTTCCGATGAGCTGCAAGAGCTCTTCGATGACACCATCGCAGCCGACCAGAGGGTCGAGCCGAGGGACTGGATGCCCGACGGCTACCGCAAGACTCTGATCCGGCAGATCGCGCAGCACGCGCATTCGGAGATCATCGGCATGCAACCGGAGGGCAACTGGCTCACTCGCGCGCCGTCGCTGCGCCGCAAGGCGATCCTCATGGCGAAGGTTCAGGACGAGGCCGGGCACGGCCTGTACCTGTACTCGGCCGCCGAGACGCTCGGAGCCGATCGCGCCGACCTCACCGAGAAGCTGATCGAGGGCAAGCAGAAGTACTCCTCGATCTTCAACTACCCGACGCTCACCTACGCCGACGTCGGCGTCATCGGCTGGCTCGTCGACGGCGCCGCGATCTGCAACCAGGTTCCGTTGTGCCGCAGCTCCTTCGGGCCGTACGCGCGGGCGATGATCCGGGTGTGCAAGGAGGAGTCCTTCCACCAGCGTCAGGGTTTCGAACTGCTGATGACGATGATGCGCGGCACCGACGCCCAGCGCGAGATGGTGCAGGAGTCGGTGAACCGCTGGTGGTGGCCGGCGCTGATGATGTTCGGACCGCCGGACGATCAGTCGCCCAACTCCGAGCAGTCCATGAAGTGGCGCATCAAGCGGCACACCAACGACGAACTTCGTCAGCGGTTCGTCGACATGTCCATCCCGCAGGCCGAGGTGCTCGGCGTGACGTTCCCGGATCCGGACCTGAAGTGGAACGCCGAGCGTGGCGCTCACGACTTCGGTGAGCCCGACTGGAGCGAGTTCATGCAGGTGATCAAGGGCAACGGCGCATCGAGCGTCGAGCGCGTCGCCAACCGGCGGGCAGCACACGAGAACGGGGCGTGGGTGCGGGAGGCCGCGACGGCCTTCGCCCGCCGCGAGAGCAGCAAGGAGAACGCACGATGAGCACGGACGACAACGCAGTGCGCGCGGACTGGCCCCTGTACGAGGTGTTCCTGCGCGGCAAGCGCGGACTCAACCACGTTCACGTCGGATCCCTGCACGCAGCCGACGACGAGATGGCCGTCCGGCACGCCCGGGACGTCTACACCCGCCGCAACGAGGGCGTGAGCATCTGGGTGGTTCGGTCCAATTCGATCGTGGCGTCCAGCCCGTCGGAGAAGGATCCCTACTTCGCGCCCAGCGGCGACAAGGTGTACCGGCACCCCACGTTCTACGAGATCCCCGACAACGTTCCCCACATGTGAGGCTGACGATGACCGACCACGACAATGCTTACGAAGGCCTCGTCGACGAAGACAGCCACGGCCAGTGGGCGTTCGGCACCAGCTTCGACGATCCCCTCGCGGGTGTCGACACCACGGTTCCGGAGGACGTCGACCTCTCCGCGCTGGCCGGCTACTGCCTGATGCTGGGTGACGATGCACTGATCAGCTCACAGCGTCTTGCCGAGTGGAGCACGCGCGCACCGGAACTCGAGGAGGAGGTCGCGCTCGCGAACGTCGGGCTCGACCTGCTCGGTCAGGCGCGACTGCTGCTCGCCCGTGCGGCCGTGGCGGACGCGTCGGTGGTGCCGTACATCTCGGAGACGAGCCCGGTTCCCGCGGAGGACGCGCTCGCGTTCTTCCGGGACGAGAATCGGTTCCGCAACACCCGGCTGGCCGAACTCGACAACGGCGACTTCGCTCAGTCGGTCACGCGACTGCTGGTGTTCTCGACGTGGCGTCTCGCGCTGTTCGATCGTCTCCGCACGTCCCGGGACCCGGTTCTCGCGGCGGTCGCGGTGAAGGGCGTCAAGGAACTCACCTACCACCGCGACTATGCGGCCCGCTGGGTTGTGACGCTCGGCTGCGGGACGGAGGAGTCGAAGTCCAGGATGGGAGCGGCGCTAACCCACGTGTGGCCGTATGTCGAGGAACTGTTCGTCCCGACCACCGAGGAGCTCGCGCTCGCGGCGGTGGGGGTGGGCGTCGACCCGCGGGACGTGCGTGAGGAATTCGATTCCGTGCTCGAGCAGGTGCTGCATGCCGCCGAGCTCACCGCACCGACCGGCCGGACCGTCGGCACCGTCGGCGGCCGGGCAGGACGGCAGGGATTGCACACCGAGGCGCTCGGACTGCTGCTCGCCGAGATGCAGAGCGTGGCCCGGGCGCACCCCGAAGGAGTGTGGTGACATGACCACCGCCGTGCGCAGCGACGCCCGTCGCCTCGCCGAATCCGTGCTCGACCCCGAGATGCCGATGCTCACGCTCGCCGATCTCGGTGTGCTGCGCGACGTCGAGGAATACGCCGACGGGTCGGTGGTCGTGACCATCACCCCCACCTATTCCGGTTGCCCCGCCATGGCCACCATGCGGGACGACATCGAGCACATCCTGCAGGACGCCGGGTTCGGCAGCGTCGAGGTCAGGACCGTCCTGTCGCCGCCGTGGAGCACGGACTGGATCAGCGAGAACGGGCTGCGCGCGCTCCGCGAGAACGGCTACTCGACACCCGGTCCCGCGCCGCGACGCGCATCGGGTCCGGTGCCGTTGACGCTCACCGTCAAGCCGCGACCCGTGGCATGCCCCAAGTGCCACTCGGCGAACACCCGGCTCGACTCGGAATTCGGGGCGACGCTGTGCAAGGCGCTCTACCGGTGCCTCGACTGCCTCGAACCCTTCGATCACGTGAAGGAAATCTGACCATGACCACAGCGGTCTCCCCGAAACCCGGCGCGGCGTTGCGCAACAGGGCGTTCCACACCCTCACCGTCGCCGACGTCGAATCCCTGTGCGACGACGCGGTCGCGGTCACGTTCGACGTGCCGGCCGAGCTCGCCGACGAGTTCGCGTTCGGTCCCGGACAGTCGCTCACGCTGCGGCGGACGATCGACGGTGTCGAACACCGCCGCTCGTACTCCATCTGCGCGCCTTCCGGTTCCGCGCCGCGGGTCGGTGTGCGCGAGGTGTCCGACGGTCTGTTCTCGACGTGGCTCGTGCACGACGTCCGCCCCGGCGACCGGATCGAGGTGCAGGGCCCGAGCGGAACGTTCGTCGCCGACCCCGCGGCCGGCGGTCGCCACGTGCTGATCGCCGCCGGGTCGGGCATCACGCCGATGCTGTCGATCGCCGCATCGATGCTGGCGAACCCCGAGGCCGAAGTCGTTCTCCTGTACGGCAACCGGCGCACCCGCTCGGTGATGTTCGCCGAGGAGATCGCCGACCTCAAGGACACGTACGGGTCGCGCTTCGACATCATCCATGTCCTGTCCCGCGAGCCCCGCGAGGTCGAACTGTTCACCGGCCGTCTCGACGCCGACCGGCTCCGCGCCATCTTCGACGCCGTGGTCCCGGTGGCCGACATCGATCACTTCTGGCTGTGCGGCCCGTACGGCATGGTCACCGACGCCGAGACCGTTCTCGGCGACTTGCAGATCGACAAGAGCCGCGTGCATCACGAACTGTTCTTCGTCGACGACGTGCCCCCGCCCATGGAAACCCACCGCGAGCCCGGCGTCACCGGGCCGAGCAGTGAGGTGACGGTTGTCCTGGACGGTCGCTCGACCACCGCGACGCTGCCGCGGGACGAGGCGATCCTCGATGCCGCCGAGAAGTACCGCTCGGACCTTCCGTTCGCCTGCAAGGGCGGCGTCTGCGGAACGTGCCGCGCCAAGATCACGTGCGGTGACGTGGACATGCGCCGCAACTACGCGCTCGAGGACTACGAGGTCGACTCCGGCTTCGTGCTGACGTGCCAGACCTTCCCGGTCAGCGACAACGTGACCGTCGATTTCGACGCCTGACCATACCCAGCCCGCACACCTCGGAGACTAGAATGACCAGTATCGCCGCCCCCTCGCAGGACATCGAGTTCGCCACGCGCGACCGGATCTCATCGCTGCAACTCGAACGCCTGCAGTGGTCACTTCTCCACGCGTACACCAACGTTCCGCACTACCGGGAGGCGTTCGACGACGCCGGTGTGCACCCGAGTGACCTGAAGGACCTGTCCGATCTGGCCAAGTTCCCGTTCACGGCGAAGGCGGATCTGCGGGCGAACTATCCGTTCGGGATGTTCGCGGTGCCGCAGGAGAAGGTCTCGCGCATCCACGCGTCGTCCGGGACCACCGGGCGCCCGACGGTCGTCGGGTACACCACGGGCGACCTGAACAACTGGGCCGATCTGGTCGCGCGGAGCCTGCGGGCGGGTGGGGTGAAGCCGACGGACAAGGTGCACGTCGCGTACGGGTACGGTCTGTTCACCGGTGGCCTCGGCGCGCATTACGGTGCCGAGCGGCTGGGCTGCACGGTGATCCCGATGTCCGGGGGTATGACGGACCGCCAGATCCAGCTGATCGAGGACTTCGAACCCGACGCGATCATGGTGACGCCGTCGTACATGCTCACGATCGTCGACGCGATGATCAAGAAGGGCATCGATCCGTCGAAGACGTCGCTGCGGACCGGTGTGTTCGGGGCGGAGCCGTGGACCGAGGAGATGCGCACCGAACTCGAGAAGCAGCTGAACATGGACGCCGTCGACATCTACGGGCTGTCCGAGGTGATGGGCCCGGGTGTCGCGATGGAATGCGTCGAGACCAAGGACGGCCTGCACATCTGGGAGGACCACTTCTACCCGGAGATCATCGACCCGGTCACCGGGGAGGTGCTGCCCGACGGTGAGGAGGGCGAACTCGTCTTCACGTCGCTGACCAAGGAGGCGATGCCGATCATCCGGTACCGCACCCGCGACCTCACCCGGCTGCTGCCGGGAACGGCGCGGTCGGTGCGGCGGATGCAGAAGGTCACCGGGCGCACCGACGACATGATCATCCTGCGCGGGGTGAATCTCTTCCCCACCCAGATCGAGGAACTGATCCTCGCCGTGCCGGCGCTGGCACCCCAGTTCCAGTGCATCCTGGACCGCCCGGGCCGCATGGACGAGCTGACCGTGCGGGTGGAATCGCGTCCGGATGCCGTGACCGACGACCACGCGCGGGCCGCGGGTGAACTGCAGAAGCTGGTGAAGAATAGGATCGGCGTGAGCGTGAAGGTTGACGTCGTCGCTCCCGGCGACCTCGAACGCTCACTCGGTAAGGCACGTCGACTGATCGACAACCGCTCCGCTCAGTGAGGTGATCGAAGGTGCGTCTCGGTGGTGGGCCCGCACGTGACGACGGGCAGTTCGAGCACTGGCGTCAGGCCGTCTCCACGGCATTCGTCCCGCTCGCCGTGGTGTCCACGGCGGAGGACGGACCGGGGCGCTTCACCGGGACCCTGCGCACCACCGCGCTCGGCGGGTTGCAGCTCAGCGAGGTCGGGGGACACGCGGTCGACGTCCGCCGAACCCGCACGTCGATCAAGCGGTCCGACCCCGGCCTGGTGAAGGTGGGCCTGCAACTATCGGGCAGCGGCGTCATCGTCCAGGACGATCGCGAGGCCGTGCTCGGGCCCGGCGACTTCGCCGTCTACGACACCAGCAAGCCGTACGACCTGCACTTCGCGGGCGACTTCAGCATGTTCGTGTTGATGTTTCCCCGCGAACTACTGCGCATCGCCTCGCGGGAACTGGGCACCGTCTCCGCGCGCCGCATCCAGGGCAGCACCGGCATGGGCGCGCTCGTCTCTCCGTTCCTGACGAACCTCCACCACTCCGTCGTCACCGGCACCATGCCGTCGACGCCCCTCGTGGAGGACGCGGTGCTCGACCTGCTCAGTGCCGCGGTGCAATCGGAGGCGCCCGCCGACGCCACCGCTCCCGGCGCGTCGTTGCTACTACGGGTGAGGTCATTCATCGACGCGCACCTGCACGACCCCACACTCGACACCGCCACGGTGGCGTCCCACCACCACGTATCGACGCGGCACCTGCAGAAGATGTTCGAGGCGGACGGACACACGGTGGCCGGGTGGATCCGCCACCGCAGGCTCGAGAAGTGCCGCCGCGACCTCAAGGACGTCCGATTCCGCGGCGACAGCATCGGAACCATCTGTGCCCGATACGGTCTCGTCAACTCGTCGCATTTCTCGCGGCTGTTCAAGGAGACGTACGGGGTCTCGCCGCGCGCCTTCCGCGAACAGGAACTGCTGTCGATCACCGTGTGACGACGGCAGAAATTCGGTCGCGCCGCACGGCCCTCCGGGTCACACTGAATCGGTCGTCGCGACCTGAGGAGTGGGACCGCTGGAACTGCACGAGTACACCGGGCTCGACGCCGTCGGTCTGAGTGAGCTGATCCGGGCGGGTGAGGTGACGGCGACGGAGGTCGAAGCCGTTGCGCGCGTCGCGATCGCGCAGGCCGATGCCGACCTCGGTGCACTGACAGTGCCGATGTTCGATCCGGCCCTCGACCACCGGTCCGACGGGCCACTGGCGGGGGTGCCGTTCGTCATCAAGGACAGCGGCCCGTTCGCGAAGGGGGTGCCGTTCACGCTCGGTAGCCGCAGCATCCGCGGCGCCGTCGCCGGTGTGGATCACGAACTGATGTCCCGGTTCCGGTCGGCCGGACTGGTGGCCCTGGGGCAGACGACAGCGCCGGAGTTCGGACTGAACTTCGCGACGGAGCCGGTGCGGTACGGGCCGACGCGCAATCCGTGGGCGCTCGATCGGGGAACCGGCGGGTCGAGTGGCGGATCCGCCGCGCTCGTCGCGGCCGGGGCGGTTCCGCTGGCGCACGGCAACGACGGCGCCGGTTCGCTACGGGTGCCTGCCTCGTGCTGCGGGCTCGTCGGCCTGAAACCGAGCCGCGGCCGAATCCCCTGTGGCCCACTGGTCGGCGAGGCCGGGTTCGGGCACATCTACGAGTTCGCCCTCACCCGGACCATCCGCGACACGGCCCATCTGCTGGACGCCGTCGCCGCCCCGCCGGTCGGTGAAAAGTACACCGCCCCGGCGCAGTCCGGTCGCTACGCCGACACGACGCGCGCCGATCCCGGCCGTCTGCGGGTGGCCCTGACAACCGAACCGTGGGGCGGGAGTTCGGTCGAGACGCAGGTATCGGCGGCCACGGTCGCCGCCGGCACGATCCTCGAATGGATCGGCCACACCGTGACCGAGACGCGCCCGCACTTCGACGCGGAGGACGTCGTCGAGGCATCGACCCTCACTGCGATCGCCACGGGCGCGGCGATCCTGCGCGCTCCACGCAGGCCCGATCCCGCTCTGCTCGAAGCGGTCTCGCGGACAGTGCTGCAGGAGACCCAGGTGTTCACCGCGCTCGACGTCGCGGCAGCACTCGACGCGCAACACCGGGTCACCCGGTCGATCGGGCTGTTCTTCACCCGATTCGATCTGCTGGTGACCCCGACCGTCGCCTGGCTGCCGGTGCCGCACGGCACCCTCGACTACGACGACCCCCGGCACAGCGTGCGCTCGTGGCTACGCCGCATCTTCGAGTTCGGACCGTTCACGGCACCGTTCAACGTGTCCGGGAATCCCGCGATCAGCCTGCCGCTCGCGCTGAGCAGGGAGGGCCTCCCCATCGGCGTCCAGCTCGTCGCGGCCACCGGCAGAGAAGATCTGCTGCTGCAGGTGGCCGCGCAGTTGGAGCAGGCTGCGCCGTGGAAGGATCGCCAACCGTCGATCTTCGTCGACTGACGATCTTCTGTCGTTGTCAGAGCACGGATTCCAGCCATGCGGCCGTTTCGAACAGGCGTTGCTCCGCGCCGGGACGTCCGATCAGCTGCAATCCGAGGGGAAGCCCTGCGCTGTCGCGCTTCCCGGGGATCGTGACCACCGGCAGACCCATGGCCTGCCACGGCCGACTGAGCAGGGGCGTGCCCGTCGCGTCGTGCCCGGGTGGAGCGGCGCCGAGCGCCGCGGGCCCGAGGATGGCTTCGTCCTCGTCCAACGCCGCGAGCAGCAGCTGTCGGGTCTCGCTGATTCCGGCGAGGGCGGCGCGGTAGTCCGCGTCGGTGGTCGCTGCCCCCGCGGCGAACAGTTCGGCGAGGGCCGCGCTGATTCTGTCGGTCTGCGCGGCCTCGGCGGCGCGTTCTCTGGCCGCCTCGTACGCCATCACCGTGTGGTGGTGTTCCGTCAGCGCCACGATCGTTGCGGCGGCGTCCAACTCACGGCACCCGATCCCCGCCGACGCGGCGGAATCGGCGGTCGTCCTGAGCGCCGCCGTCATCCCTCGGGACACCTCGCCGAGCTCGAACCCACTCCACAGGCGAAGCCGGCTCGGCGCGGAAGGCACGAGGACGGGTGCCCGCGTGCCGTCGCGCAGCGCTGTCCACGCGAAGTGGAGATCGGGCACAGTTCGCGCCAGCAGCCCGACCGTGTCGAGACTGGGACTCAATCCGGTGATGCCCGCGGTCGGAAGTTCGCCGTGGGCGGTGACGAAACCTGCGACTCCGCAGAACGACGCCGGCCTCGTCAGCGACCCCGCGGTCTGCGTGCCGAACGCCAGCGGCACCATGCCTACGGCCACCGCTGCCGCCGAGCCGCTCGACGACCCGCCGGGCGTGTGACCCAGGGCGCGGGGGTTGCGGGTCGGGCCGGGCGTGAAATACCCGAACTCGGTGGTGACGGTCTTGCCGAACGGGAGCGCGCCGAGTGCGCGCGACCGCGCCACACAGTCGGCGTCCGTCGTCACCGGGTCCATACTCCGCAGCTCACTGCCACAGCGCGTCGGCATCCCGGCGACGTCGATGAGATCCTTGACGCCGACGGGCACGCCCCAGAGCGCGCCATCCGGGCCGCCGTCCTGGATCCGGGCGGCCGCGGACCGCACCGCGTCGGCGTCGAGGTGGGCCCAGGCGTGGATTTCCGGCTCGAGGTCCGCGATCCGTGCGAGTGCCGCCTCCGCCACGTCGATGGGCGTCGTCGCGCCCGTCGCCAGCTGCTCCGCCAGGTCCCGGAGTGGGCTCGGTGACTGTAGTTCCGTCTTCATTGCATCGCCACCATCGTGTCGTCGTTCGTCGTCTCGGTCTGCCCGGTGAGCGCTCGGGTGCGCATCACCGAGAAGAGGCGATCTGCTCGCGCTTTCGTCTCCCCGGACGGCGCCGACACCAGCGCGACGATGATGGACACCGCCAGCGAGAGGGGTGCGACGGCGAGTGCCGGGTTCGAGAATCCGAGAATGGAGTCCGGTCCCTGCACGACCGGGCTGAGCAGGATGACGGTGACCGACAGGACGAGCCCGACCACGATGCCGGAGATGACGGCACGCGCCGTCATGCGCTTCCAGTACATGGTCAGCAGCAGCGCCGGCAGGTTCGCGCACGCGGCGATGGACATGCCCAGTGACGCGAGGAACGCGACGTTCTGCTTCTGCGCCGCGAAGGCGATGGCGACACCGATGACGCAGGTGGCCACCGTCGCGACACGGGCTGCGCGGTGCTGAGCCTTCGCCGACACCGATCCGTTCCTGATCACCTGCCCGTACAGGTCGTGTGCGATCGCACCGGAGGTGGCGATCACCAGGCCGGACAGTGCGGCCAGAATGGTCACGAACGCCACGGCCGCGACGAACGCCAGCAGGACTCCGCCGCCGACTGTCTCGGCGAGCTGCGCGACCGCGAGGTTGCCGCCCCGATTCTCGGACTTGATCACCTCGACACCGACCAGCTTGGCGGCGCCGTAACCGAGCACGGGAACCAGCAGGTAGAAGGCGAAGAAGATCCAAATCGCCGTGTAGGCAGACGTTCTCGCCTGCTTCGCGTCCGGAACGGTGAGGAATCGGATCATCACGTGCGGCAGGCCGAGCACGCCGAGGACGAGCCCGACGGTCTGCGACAACTGGTCGAACGAGGCGGCACCGGACGTACGCTGCGGCGCGACGAACGATTGCCCGAACTCGGCGAGCGCGGTGCTGAACGGGCCGAAGGGGTTGAAATCGAACCGCACCAGCACGAGAACGAACAGCACCACGGCGCAGACCATGAGAAGACCGGTCTTGATGATCTGGATCCAGCTGGTGGCGAGCATTCCACCCACCAACGTGTACGCGGTGGTGAGTGTTCCGATGATCAACACGGCCACGACGTAGTCGAGGTCGAACAGCAACGACACCAGAAGCGCGGCACCGACCAACTGCGACACGAGATAGACCACGCTGATCACCACCGTGCTGATCGCCATCATCGACCGCACGTCCTTGCCGGGGAACCGGGTGGCGAGGACATCCGCCAGCGTGAAGCGACCGAGGTTGCGCAGGGGTTCCGCGATCAGCAGCATCGCGAGGACGAACGCCACGGGCACGAAGACCGCGAGGTAGAACCCGTTGAAACCGGTCAGGGCGATCGCACCGGTGACTCCGAGAAACGAGGCGGCAGAAATGAAGTCGCCGGCGATGGCGACACCGTTCTGTCTGCCGGTGAGGCTGCCGCCAGCAACGTAGTGATCGGCGGCCGACTTGTTCCTCTTGGAAGCCCACGCGGTGATCATCAAGGTGACGGCGACGAGGGCCGCGAAGAGCGATGCGGAGACGAGGTTCATGGCTGTTATCCTTTCGCCCGCGAGACGGTTCGGGAGTCGAGTTCGGCTGCCCGCGCCATGTAGTACCGGGCCACGACGATGGCGACGACGAATTGCGCGACCGCGTAGAGCCACGCCACGGTGACACCGCTGAAGACGACGCCGTCCAGCAGCGAGGTGAACCCACCGAGGATCGGCAGGGGCAGGAATAGTGCGAGGACCAGGGCGCTGAGACGAAAGGTCAAGGCGGCGCGCGTGTCTGCGAGCACCTGCAGGTCGGAATTCTGTGGGACTTGTTCGGGCGGTGACGAGGTGACCATGGCTATTTACCTCCGGCTGCGGCGGGAACGAGGGTGGGCGTCACGGTGATCGGATCGGACCATTCGTCGTAGAACAGCCAGTCGGGGGACTCGACCGGAACCGACAAACGGTGGAATTTGCGTTGGAAGTAGACGAGGCTATCGCCGTGTTCGCGCGTCTGCACGCGGTCCAGTTCGATGAACATCACCGAATGTGATCCCACGGTCTTGCTGTCCGCGATCCGGCCGGCGAGCAGCACGTGGGCGGCGCGCAGGATCGGAACACCGTCGTCGGTGTCTTCTTCCCAGATGTCCCACTCGAACCGGTCCGCCATCGCGACTTGTGTTGCGCCCGCGAAATGCATGGCCAGTTCTTCGTCGTCGCCGGAGAGCACGTTGATACCGACTCTGCCGTTGTTCTGGAACACGTTGTGCATGGCACTGTTCTGATTCACGCATACGAGTGCGGTGGGCGGGGAGTCGGTGACCGAGCAGACGGCGGTCACCGTCATTCCGCAGCGCCCGGCCGGGCCGTCGGTCGTCACGATGTTGACCGCGGCCGGCAGATTCGCCATGGCGGTGCGGAAGCTCGATTGCATTGTTGTGAGTTCGGGCATTTCGTCTCCATGAGTTGGAACAGGAAGTCGTGTCACCACGTTGCGCCGGCCTTCCTGCAAGAAGGATATGACGCGCGTCGTGTGCTGGAACATTGGCGGCGACGCTACTTTCTCGCAGTAAGTCGCGTATCCGAGTAGGGGATTCCTTCAGTTGCCTACCGCTTCCGTTACGGTCGGTGTTGACTGGACGAGGAAGCAAGCCATCTGTGCGAGGCAGGATTCGATGGATCAGCAGGAAACACGGGTATACATCGTCGACGACGATCAGGAGTTGTGCGCATCGCTTGCGTGGCTACTCGATTCGGTCAACATCACGTCGGAGTACTACTTCTCGGTGCAGTCGTTCCTGGACGAGTACCGCCGCGACATCCCGGCCTGCCTCGTGCTGGATGTCCGGATGCCGGAAGTCGGGGGATTCCAGCTGCAGGAGGCACTCCTCGCCGACGAATCCCCGATCCCGATCATCTTCGTGTCGGCACACGGTGACATCAAGATGTCGGTGCGGGCGCTGCAGCGGGGTGCGCTGACGTTCATCGAGAAGCCCTACGATCCGCAGCACATGCTCGACGTGATTCAGGATGCGCTCCGGGTCGCGCGTCAACGATTCGGCGAGCGACGCAACAGAACGGAACTGCAGGGCCGGATAGACACGCTGACGGTGCGCGAAAGGGAAATTCTCGCACTCGTCCTCGACGGATTGCCCAGCAAGAACATCGCCAAGGAGCTGGGTATCAGCGTGAAGACGGTCGACGTGCATCGCACCCGTATCAAGGAAAAGACCGGAGCAGAAAGCATCGCCGTTCTCGTCCGCGATATTCTACAGGCCGGAATTGCCGTGACCTGAAATTATTCGGCACTTTCAGGGAAGTTCGACGACGAGCCGCCCGGATTTCGCGCGCGACACACACGCGGCAATTCTGTCTCCCGCCTTTCTCTCACTCTTGGTGAGGCAATTGTCGCGGTGGTCGGGTTCGCCCTCCAATACGTCCAGGACGCACGTGCCGCAGATACCTTCCCTGCAGGACGTGTCGATCTCGATGTCGTTCTCTTCGAGTACGTCGGCGATGGATTTCCCGGCAGGCACCTCGAACACCTCGCCCGTGTCGAGTTCCACCTCGAACGCCGTGTCCGAACCGGTCGCTATAGGTGTCGCCGCCTCGAAGCGTTCGAAATGGACCGCGTCCTCACCGACCGCCGGTTCCGCCAATCCGCGCACCCGATCCATGAAACCTTCGGGGCCGCAGGTGTAGACGTGGGTGGCGGCCGACGCGTCCGCCAGGATCTTCTCGAGGGCCGACAACTGATCGTCCCTCGTCAGGCCGAAGTGCAGGTGCACGTCCCGGCGGAAATCCGCACTCTCCAGCAGGTCGACGAACGCGGCCCGCGCCCTCGTCCGCGCGAAGTAGTGCAGGTCGAACTGCTGCCCCTGCCGATGCAACGCGAACGCCAGACTCAGCATCGGGGTCAACCCGATCCCCGCCGCGACGAGGATGTGCCGATCCGCACCCTCGGCGAGCGTGAGCAAAGTGCGGGGCCGGCTGATCTGCAACTCGCTGCCGACCCTCACACGATCGTGTAGCGCGGCCGAGCCACCGCGCGGGCCGGTCTCGCGTTTGACGGCGACAACGTACGATTCGGACTCGTGCGGCGGGCTGCACAGTGAGTACTGGGTGAGGACCTCGGTGGGACCGAGGATGTCGATGTGGGCGCCCGCCGGGTACGGGTCGAACGGTGGCCCGTCCGTCCGAACAAGCCGGAACGACTTGATGTCCGGCGTTTCCTCGACAATGTCCGCGACAGTGACAGTGAACATGCTCATGGTGATTCTTCCTCCGGTGCTGCGACCCGTCGCCCGCGGGCGGGGGTCAGCGCATGTACAGGCCGCCGTTGACGTCCCAGCAGGCACCCGTGACCGACGCGGCCGTCGGCGATGCGAGCAGGGCAACGGTCTCGGCAATGAAATCGGGCGAGCCCAGGGTGCCCACCGGAATCGTGGTGAGGATGGCGGCTAGCTTGTCCGCGGGCACCGTCTCGCGCACGACCGGCAGGTCCAGCGGCCCGGGGGAGACGGCGTTCACCGTGACACCCGACGGGGCGAGTTCGCGTGCGAAGACCTTGGTCAATGTGCCGACGCCGCCCTTGGC
The DNA here is from genome assembly GCF_030056915.1 of Rhodococcus sp. IEGM 1307. Taxonomy (NCBI): domain Bacteria; kingdom Bacillati; phylum Actinomycetota; class Actinomycetes; order Mycobacteriales; family Nocardiaceae; genus Rhodococcus; species Rhodococcus sp. IEGM 1307. Next base: position 224,695 of record NZ_JASHKW010000005.1, on the reverse strand, counting down.
CGCGGCGTAGTGCGCTCCGGTCGCCGTGCCACCGTTCTGCCCCGCCAGCGACGCGATGTTGACGATTCTGCCGTATCGCTTCGCGGCGAAGTAACTTCCGAACACCTGGCAGCCGAGAAAGGCGCCGTTGAGGTTGATCTCGACGATGTCGGAGAATTCCTCCGGCGCGATGTCCATCAGCGAGCCCGTCTGCGACCGGCCGGCGTTGTTGACGAGGACGTCGATGCCGCCCCACTCCTGGATCACCCGGTCACGGACGGCTTCGAAACTCTTCCGCTTCCGGACGTCCAGTTCCACGGCGATGGCCGTTTCGCCTTCCGGATCCAGCTCCGCCGCAGTCTCTTTCGCTGCGCCGTTGTCGATGTCCGCGACCGCGACGCGGTATCCGCGGTCGTGCAATTGCTGTGCGATCGCGGCACCGAGGCCACGTCCGCCGCCGGTGACTACTGCGACAGAATCCACGTCGAGCTCCTGTTCGATCGATAAGGTTCGGAAAGTGCTGGTCAGAGCAGGTAGCCGGAGGCGTTGACCGCTGCCTGGGAGTTCACCAACCGGATGACCTTGAGGTCCAACCGCGGCCCGCTCTCGGTGTAGCGAATGCGGTGCGTGACGTCGGCGGCGAGGGTCTGCTGGTCGTCGCGCTTGAAACCCACCAGGATCTGCGCGGACCTCACCGTGATCGAGTCCTCGGTCCGTTCCTCGACCGTGAAGCGCGAGACGGTGCGGACCGTCCGGGCGGCGGCGAGCGCGGACATCGAGTAGCCGGAGGTCAGGCGTTCGATGCGCATGCGCCGCATGCGAGTGTCGTCGTTGACCATGTTCAGCGATCCGTCGAAGTCGTCGGTGTCCGGGTCGATGGGAATGACGTACCGGCCTTCGTCGGTCCAGAGGGCGTCCCACGCCTGGTAGTCCTTGGCGTCGAGGAGTGCCGCTTCGTGCCAGATGAGTTGGATCGCCTGCAGTACCCGGGTGTCGGCGAGTTGGGCGGTCATCAGATCAGTGCTCATCGGTCATCATCCTCTTCCACATTGCGTAGGCCTCGCGCATTCCGGTTTCGTCGGTGACGTGCGAGGTGCGGTGTCCGTCGCTGTCTAGCGCTTCACGATTGAGACCACGGTTCACCATGATCGGCATTCCGGGTGCGCCGCGGGATCCGCGTTGTACCCGGTCCCAGGCCTCGGAATCGTCGGGGCTGCCGAACCCGAACGGGCCCTGGAAATGTTCGTGGATGCGGAGGCGTTCGCGGTTGACGATCTCCGGTCCGCCGTCCATGCCGAGGGCGATGTGCCGGATCTCGGTCTCGTCGACGGAGATCGGGCGCAGCACCCGGAAGAACGACATCGACATCGCGACGTTGGGGAAGATGTTGAGGTTGAACCCGGCGCCGTGCATGGAGCGGACGATGCGGCGGACCTTGTCGGCGGGCATCGTCTTCGACAGCTCTTCGACGATGTGGTCGAAACGCGCCTGAATCTTCTCGGTGCCGTCGTCGTGGTCCAGGTCGACGTGCTCCGGGACCATGATGGCGACGCTGTGGCCGTTTCCGAGAGCGTGGGTGACGGCGTTGTCGTCGGTCATGAAGGAGAGCATGTCGGCGGTCTCGGCGTCGACGGAGGACATCCAGGACCGGTGCACGATCGGGAAGTGGTATCCGTCGGTGGTGTTCTCCAACTGGATCTTCCAGTTTCCGCGGAAGCGGAAGCAATGTTCGCCCTGCGTCTTGACGGGGTATCCGGCGCCCTGCTTCATGAACAGGTCCATCCACACCTTCGCGTCGCCGAGGAAATCGTCGAGGGGTTCGACGTCGGGGTTGAAGCTGGCGAAGATCATGCCGGCGTACGACTCCACCCGCAGACTCTGGAGGGGGAGGTCCTTCTTGTCGAGGTCCTCGTCGTAACCGTCGGGGTACGGGATTCCGCGCAGTCGCCCGTCGAGGGCATACGACCAGCTGTGATACGGGCAGGTGAACCCGTTCGCCTTGCCCTTGGGGACCTCGCAGACGCTGGCCCCGCGGTGGCGGCACCGGTTCAGCAGGACGTTGAAGTTCCCTTTGCGGTCGCGGTTGACGATCACCGGTTGCCGGCCGATGGTCGCCATCTTGTAGCTTCCGGCCTCGGGGATCTCGCTCTCGTGGGCAACCCATACCCACGTGCGGTAGAAGATCCTCTCGAGTTCCGCCTCGAACATGTCGGGGTCGGTGTACAGCGATCCGTCCACGCGGTCGTCCGTGGCGAGGTCCGCGAAGTTGGTGGGATCCAGCGAAGTGGTCATCACGTTCTCTTTCCATTCGATTCGAGCAGTCGTGTGGCCTCGTCGAGGCGAGTGACGAACAGCTTCTCGGTCGTGAAGTGCTTGATTCGGGCGGTACCGCCCCGAACTTCACACTCGGCGGTGATGCGTGCGACGAGCAGTTCGGCCGATCCGTCCTCGTATCGCGACAGCTGCTGCATGATCCACCGCCCCTGCGCCTCGGGGCCGTCCACCTCGATCTGCGCATTGCCGAGCAGGTGCACATTTCCCCGGAAATGGGTGTTCGGTGGAAGGTACGCGGTGAGCATTCCGACGATCTCCGGTCGGCCCCGCCGCGTGCCGAACTTGTGCGCGTACTCGGCGCCGATGCCTTCCCACACCGCGTCGGGCGTGAACAGCGAGGCGAGTTCCTCTTCCGAAAACGCCACGGAGGGAACATCGCACAGTTCCATGTAACGGCACATCACGCGGTGCACGGCCGCACGGCTCTCGATGCGCTCGGCCGCGGTCGCAGAGTGCATTCCGCTCACGCGCCGAGGCCGACGTCTTCGCGGACGGTGAGCGCACGGCCGATGCGGGCTTCGATCTTCGCGTATCGCCACAGCGTGTACTCGCCGACCGAGGTGGTGCGGAAGAGGTTGCAGACGGCCTTGACGGTCTCCTGGGTGTCGACGTCGGCGAGGATGTAGCAGGTCCACGGCCAGCCGTCCGACGGTCCGACCATGTGGCTGTCGTCGTCGATGTCGCCGATCACCCGGACGCCGGGTGTGTCGGCCACCGCGTCCATCATCCCGGAGAACGCCTTCCACACCAGCCCGCCCTGGCCGGTCGGGAGGTCGAAGAAGTTCTGGTTGATGCCGATGCAGAACAGAACTCGCAGCGGTGCGGTCTTGGTGTCACTCACGAATGGTCTCCTCGATTGGAACGGGGTGGTCAGATGAAGCCGGGGAACGGCGGGATGTCCATGAGCACCGCACCGGCGCTGTCGTAGATGCCGTCGCCGAGGAAGGCGTGCTGCGGCGGGACCAGGGCCTCGCGCATGTACCGCTGCATCGCGTTGCCGTCGTAGATCGCGCCGGTGCCCGACAACTGGAATGCGGTGTGCACGGCGGAGGCGCCCGCTTTGGCCACGTGCGTCGACGACAGGCGAAGAAGTGCCGCAAGCTTGTCCGGGACGGGGTCGCCGGCGACCACCGTGGCGTACGCCTCGTCGGTGACCTCGTAGAAGAAGGCGCGGGCGGACCTCAGCGTCGCTTCGGCCTTGGCCAGGTCGATGCGGTAGTAGGCGCGATCGGCGAGCTTGGGTGCTCCGGTGATTCCGGTGCGTCCCGCTCCGACCTTGATCGCGTAGTCGAGCGCGGCGCGGCCCACTCCGAGATTGACGACGGCCAGGACCTGGGCGGCGTAGGCGATGGAGGGGTAGCGGTAGAGGGGTTCGTCGACGGTGGGGGTTCCACCCCGGATGAACGTCCAGTCCTCGGGTACGACGACGCCGTCGACCTTCAGTTCGTGGCTTCCGGTACCCGACAGACCGACCACGTCCCAGTTCTCGACGATCTCGACGTCCTTCGGCCACAGCAGGGCGGTGCGAGGCTTACCCGCCGTGGAGTCGCCGCCTCGAATCCCGACGCCGAGAATGTCGGCGCCCTTGCATCCGCTGGCGAATTTCCACTGCCCGTGGATCTTCAGCCCTCCGGGCACCTGTTCGGCGGGTTGCACCGGGAACAGTCCGCCGGCGAAGACGAGGTCCGGGCTCTCTTTGTACAACTCCGCCTGTGTCGCGAGCGGCAGTGCCGCCAGGTAGACGAGGGCGGAGCCGAAGCTGGCGACCCAGCCCGCCGACGCGTCCACCGCGGAGATGCGTTCGATCATCCGCAGAAACTCGCTCGGGGGCAGCGCGTCGCCGCCGAATCGGCGGGGTGTCGCCGCGCGGTAGATACCGATCTGCTTGAACTCGTCGATCATGTCGCGAGGCACGAACTTCTGGCGAGCGAACTCTTCCCGCCGCAATGCGACGTGCTCGAGGACGTCCTCGAACGACAGCGTCCCGTTCGCGGTGGCGTCCGTCGTGTCGAGGGTCGGTGCGTTGGTCATCAATTACTCCGATCGACGCGAAGTAGAAGGGGTGTGGCGTTTTTCGTGTCGCATTCACGCTATTGCGGTGGTCGGCATCACTCAATCGGTGCTTCCTCCCGCGGACATGCAGAGATGTCGCCTAGGAGTAAAGGATTTCCCTATCGCGTCCGCGGTCCGTCCGCTCAGTAGACTCGAGATGAGCCGAAGGAGGCCGCATTGTCCGATCTCGCGCCGTCCGACTACGAACGACTCGTCGAGTCCCTTCGCTACTGCGTCCTGGTCCATGATGCGGCCACCAAGGACATCCTCTGGGCGAACCGGGCGGCGTCCGAACTGCTCGAGTTCACGGTCGAAGAACTCAAACCGCTCAAGGCGCCCGATATGAGTTCCCCGGCGAAACGGTACCGCCGGTCGGTGGGACGGCGGTGGCTGCAGGAGGCTGTCGACAACGGGGCGGCGGTCATCGAATGGACGTATCGCGCGAAGAGTGGGCGAGAAGTCCTGACGGAGGCGATCGCGATCCGGGTCGAGTTGAGTGCCCGGACCGTGGTGATGGTGCAGTTCCGCGACATCGAGCAGGAAACGTCGATGCGCCGCGACCTCACCCGCACCGAGGCCGACCTCACCCGTACCGAGGCCCGGCTGGCCGCGTTCCTGCGGAACATGGCCGAAGGAATCCTCGTCCTGGACGACGACAGTCGGATCACGTATGCGAGCGAGGCGGCGTCGGAGCTCCTGAAGGTCCCGGTGGCATCGCTTGTCGGCGAACGCTTCACGGAGTTCTGCCGGGCGGGGCAGTCACGGGAGAGCGTGCGCCGCGCCCTGCAACTGACGACCGCCGACGGGGGTTCCCAGAGCCTGCGCTACGAGGTGGAACTGACAGCCGAGGAGCGCCGGTGGCATGCGGGGAGCTGCCAGCACATCGGTATCGAGAACGATCTGAGCGGCCACCTCCTGCTCTTCCACGACGTCACCGAACACGTCCGCACCGAGCAGGAGCACGAACGGGACTCGCAGTACCTCAACTACCTGGCCCGCTACAACGCGATGGGCGACATGGCCATGGCCATTGCCCATGAGTTGGCCCAGCCGCTCGCGGCCGCCACCAATTTCATCGCCGGAACGCAGAGCCGCCTCGACGACGGCCGGAGCGGTCACGACGAGGTGAGCTGGGGCCTGGGGGAGGCGCGCAAGCAGATCGACCGGGCCAATCAGATCGTCCGGAGTCTGCGTGAATACGTGACACAACTCGAGGAGTCGCAGCAGATCGTCGATCTCAACGACATCGTCGACGAATGCGCATATTTCATCGACATCCGGGCGCGGCAGAAGGGAGTTCACGTCGAGTACCGCCGGGCGCACGACACGGTTGCCGTCGTGTGCGAACGGGTGCTCACCGGGCAGGTCATCCTGAACCTGTGTTTCAACGCCATCGACGAGATGGCGGAATGGCCGGCAGCCGACCGCATCGTGACGGTACGCACCGACATCACCGAGACGGAGGGCGTCGTGAGCGTCGAGGACCACGGCAAGGGGCTCTCGCACATCCCGGACGGCCGAATCTTCGACGGCGCGTTCACCTCGAAGTCCACGGGTCACGGAATCGGGCTCGCGCTGAGCCACCGCATCATCTCCCGCCAGGGCGGGACACTCAGTGCGCGCGAGAACGATCCGCACGGGGCCGTCTTCACGTTCACGTTGCCCGCCGATCCGAACCGTTGAGCGGCCGACCCCCACGCGGGTAAAGGTTTCTTGGATTCCGTTGGGCACGATCCGGTTCTAGCGTGGTGGGAAACACCACCGCGGCCCGGAGGTACCTCGTGGACTATTCGCATCATTACCGGACATTCCTGACCTGTTACGCCGACACCCATCGCTACGGGTGGCACCACGTCGACCTCTTCGTGCACGACGAGGACGGCAACGAAGTGAACTGGGTCCACTGGCAGACCCGGGAGGACGGACCGGACGGCGCCGACGCGGCCACCGCGCGCGTCGAACCGAACCTGCGACGGACCACCGACTGGCAACGCGGAATCAGCGCCGACGGGAGCGAGTACTGGATCGCCGAGGCGGCGTGGGCTCAGTGAACCGGTGGATCGGATAGACGCCGAACTGCCGGTTCGCCGACCGAGCGGCGAACCGGCAGTTCCGACGTATCGGTACCGGGCTACGCGACGCTTTCGGCGACGCGCTGGAACACGACCTCCCCACCCAGCACGGTGGAGACGACCTGCATTGCCGGGATGTCGTGCGGGTCGATGGTCTCGAGGTCGCCGTCGAGGATGCACAGGTCGGCCACCTTGCCGACCTCGAGTGATCCCTTCCAGTCCTCGGCGAAGTCCTGCCAGGCCGCGTTGATCGTGTAGGTGCGGACGGCGTCGGCGAGGCCGATGCACTGGTCGGGCCCGCTCACCGCGCCGCTGGCCTTGCTCTCGCGCAGGATCATCGTGGAGATGCCCTGACGCCAATCGGGCGGTGTGACCGGTGCATCGGAACTGCTCATCAGGTGCACCCCGGATTCGACGGCACTGCGATACGGCCATTCGTAGGCGGCTCGTTCGGTCCCGACCACCCCGACCTCCAGGTCGGCGATCGTCCACTTGATCGTCGGATTCATGTTGACGCCGATGCCGTTCTCGGCCAGTCGCTTCAGGGTGGCTTCGCTGATGAAGTCGCCGTGGATCAGGTAGTGCCGGGCATCCTCGCGGGGGTGCGCATTCTGCGCGGCGATGATCGCGTCGGCGACGGTGTCGATGGCACGGTCACCGGTGACGTGCACACCGATCTGGTGGCCGGCCTCGTGGCCGATGCGGACCATCTCGGTCACCTCGTACACCTGACGTTCGTCGGTGTCGCCGCCGACGCACAGGGAGCCGCAGCCGCCGCCGACGTATTCCTCGTGCATCCACGCGGTCTTGCTCGGCGGGATGCCGTCGGCGAACACCTTCACCCCGAGAACCCGGAACATTCTCGGGTCCACCGATTCCGGAACGTCGATGTTCGCGAGGTTCTGTCCGAAATCCTCGGCCGATCCGGACATTCCGGTGGGCAGGAGGAGAAGGTTGACGCGGGCGCCCAGTTCGCCGCGGCGGGCGAGATCGGCATACACCGCGAGACCCTCGGCACCCATCGCGCCGCCGGCGAGGGCCTCGCCGCCGGGGCCGATCGCGGGATCGGTGAAGCTGGTGATGCCCTCGCTCTGCAGGATCGAGATCGCCGAGCGGAGTGCCTCCTCCCGGCGCTCCCGGGTGAGGGCGGGAAGAACACGCTGCACGAGGGCCTGCGCACCCTCCATGACGATGCCGGTCAGCAGGCCGTCCTCGCCGACCGGCATGAGGCTGCCCGGCGGGAGCGGGGTGGTTTCGTCCACCCCGGCGAGCGCGAGCGCCGCGCTGTTCACCCACGACGTGTGCCGCGAGAAGTCCTGCAGGAACACGGGATTGTTCGGGGACACGTCGTCGAGGTCCCAGCAGGTCGGCGTCCGTCCGGCCTCGGCGAGGCACTCGTCGAGATACCCGTCGTCCCAGCCGGTTCCGATGATCCACTCGCCGTCCTCGGCCGCCGCGGCGGCCTCCCGCACGAGTTCACGGACGTCCGCGATCGACCGGACGGCCGGGAACGACACGTCCAGCGACAGCGGCGGAGTGTCGAGCCCGTAGGCGATGGCATGCAGGTGCGAGTCGTTGATTCCCGGGAGGATCGTCTTCCCACCGAGGTCCGTGACCACGGTGTCCGGTCCGATCAGGGTTTCGATCTCCGCATCGCTGCCCACCGCGTGGACGAGTCCGTCACGCACCGCGAGGGCGGTGGCGATCGTGAAGTTCGCGTCGACGGTGAAAACCTTGCCGTGGGTGTAGACGGCATCGGCGTAACTCATCGTGTCCTCCAGGTTGCAGTCGTGGGAGAGCTGTCAGACGGCCATGGGGGCCATGCCCAGGATCATCAGTGCGGATCCCGCCGCCGCGGCCCTGACGCCGGAGCGGCGCTCGCGGCGCGGGGTGGAGCGAAAGAGATGCAGTGTCAACAGTGCCCAGCACACGAGCACGAGGAGTGGCAGCCAGCCAGTCGAGATTCCAGCGCCACCGTGGTGGTGGCCCGACGACGCCGACGCGGCCGGGGCGGGGGCGGACGTCGGGGCCAGGAGTAGCAGCACCCCCATGGCGGTGAGGTCCACCGCACAGGGCACGGCGGTCCGGCGGTGCATGGTCTCACCGGTGACGAACACGGCGAGGGCGATGAGGACGGCACCCTCGAGCAGGTGAATCCCCGCCGGCAGGCCGGGGATCATCATCGCGACCATCGACACCGCCATCGCGCCGTGCGCGATCCGCACCCGGCAGTCCGTGCCGTGTGCCCGCCACATCGGCACCATCGCCCCAACGGCTCCGACGAGCATCGCCGCGTGCACGGCAGGGATCTCGAACATCGCCGGACTCAGATCGTGGGGGTGAGTTCGCGACGCTGCCCGACATCCGCCCGGCTCTGCCGGGTGACCCGGGCGACGACCAGACCGGCGGCGAAGAACAGTGCGATCACGGCCAGCAGGATGTCCGCGAGCAGTTCCGATCCGCCGATCAGCGTGGTGAAGTTGTCGAGCACCAACCCGGTGACGGCCACCAGGCCCACGCATCCGAGCACCGGAGCGATGCGGGTGTGCCAGAGCCGGGTATCCAGCCGGGTGCGGGCGAAGAACGCGATGATCGCGACGCTGGTGAGCACCATCAGCACCAGGATGCTCACGGTGGCCAGACCCGCCATCCAGGTGAACAGTTCCAGCACCGGGTCCGCGCCGACGAGGGCGAACACCCCCACGACCACCGTCGCGGAGATCGTCTGGGCGACCGAGCCGATATGCGGGGAACCGTGCTTGGTGTGGGTGCGGGACAGTGCGCGCGGAGCCGCCCCCTTGCGGGCGAGGGCGAACACGTACCGGGAGATGGCGTTGTGGAAGGCGAGGAGTGCGGCGAACAGGCTGGTGACGAGCATGATGGCCATGACGTCGGCCGCGGGTCCGCCCAGGAAGTGCGCGGCGGCGGCGAACGTCAGACCGGCAGGGTCGGCGGCGGCCGCGGCGGAGACGTTGTCGCTGCCGAACGCGAGCACCACGGCCCAGCTCGCCAGCGCATACACCAGCCCGATGACGATCACGGCGGCGTACGTCGCGATCGGAATCGTGCGTCGGGGGTTGCGGGCCTCCTCGCCGTAGATCGCGGTCGCCTCGAATCCGATGAACGACGCGATAGCGAACATCAATGCGACACCGGGGGATCCGCTGAAGAACGACGTCGGGGTGAACGACGCGAAGTCGATACCCGCGGCCCCGCCCCGCACCAGCACGCCGAACGACAGCGCCAGGATGATGCCGATCTCGAGCACGAGGAGCACCCCGAGGACCTTGGCGCCGAGGTCGATGCTGCGGTATCCGAGCACGGCCACGAGTGCGATGAGTACCAGCGCCCACATCCACCACGGCAGGTCGGGTCCGCCGTACTGGACCACGAGGCCCTGAATCGTCGCGGCCGCCAGACCGTACACGGCGGCCTGAATGGCGGTATAGGTCAGCAGAGCGAGGCCGGCTGCGCCGAGCCCGCAGGACTCACCCAGCCCCTTGGCGACGTAGGCGTAGAAGGCGCCGGTGTCGACCATGTGGCTGCTCATGGCCGCGTATCCGACGCTGAAGACGAGCAGGACCAGTGCGGCAATGAGATAGGCGGTCGGGGCGCCCGCACCGTTGCCGATCGCGATCATGACGGGCAGAGCGCCGCCGATCGCGGTCAGCGGCGCGGCGGCAGCGATGACGAGGAAGACGATCCCGACGACGCCGATGGATCCGCGTAACTTGCCGGCACCCGAACCCGTGGTGGTGTCAGACATCTGTTCCCCCGTCCGAGTGGCAGCTGCCGCCTCCGGTCGCGCAGTGCTTCGACGTCGTGCGGGGAACGTCGAGAGCGGGGTTGCGGTCGAAGAAGCCGCTGGGCTTCAACGTGAATCCGGTGTAGTCGACGGGCATGATCGGCCAGTCCTCCGGTCGCGGGAAGTGCGTGAGGCCGAACGTGTGCCAGACGACGACGTCTTCGTTCTCCAGATCGCGATCACCGGCGACGAAGCTGGGCAGTCCGGCGCCACCCGCGTGCTGGTTCACGAAATCCCCTGCCGCGTAACGCTCCTTCTCATCGAACTGGGTGACCCACAGGTGCTTGGTGGCGAACGTCGCCCGCGCCGCGATCGAGGAGTCGTCGTCGGCCAGCAGGATCGGCTGACCCTCCGGGTGGAGTGCGTACGCCACCGGCTTGCCCAGACGGTTCAGCTTGTTCGGGTTGCTGATGTGCCACACGCGTCCGACGCTGTTGTCCGCGAGGCGCTGCGCCTCGGATTCCTTCGTCAGCGGCGTGCGCTCGAGGGTGAACGCGTTTCCGTGCAGGTTCCCGGGGCCCATCTTCACCCGCTTGGTCTGCACCTCCTCGACGGAGTTGCGGGCGCCGTCGATCATTATGTCGAGGCGGGCGCTGAACAGGTGCTGGTGGTACGGGGCGCCGAGGCCGGGGGCGATCTCCGAGGCGTACGGGTAGTCGCCGCCCGGGTGACCCGACGTGAAGACGATGCCGGTGGCCTTGACCTCGAATTCGATGGTGCCGTCGAGGTAGAGGTACCAGAAGAAGCCGTAGTCGTAGTTGCCGATGGTGGTGAAGAAGGAGATGACGAGACGGCGCTGGCGGCGGGTCTCGGCGGAGCCGGCCCACAGGTCGGTGTGCTTCCACAGCACGCCGAAGTCCTCCTCGTGCATGCACACGGCGTTCTTCAGCGTCTTGGGGGTGCCGAACTCGTCGGCGATGACGGCGTCGAAGTAGGTGATGTCGCCGACGCAGTCGCAGCCGAGTTCGAGGGCGTTCGCGTAGCGGCCCACCATGTACTCGCCGGTGTCGAAGTAGTTCTGCCACGACCGGACCGGCGAGGGGTCGCCGTAGGGCACCACCATCTCGGCGATGGACGCGCGGTGGATGATGGGGCGCACCCGGTCGCCGTCGGCGAACCCGAGCTGGTGGAGGACGAGACCCTCGCGGGCGTCGAAGCCGACGCGGAACGACCACTTCTCCCAGTCGACGCGGTTGCCGTCGACGACGAAGCTGGGGCCCTCGGGCTGGGTGATCTCGATGGGCTTCTGGGTGGTGCGCAGGGGGCCGGTGACGGTGAGGTCGTCGAAGTTGCCCGACTCCTCGGGGATCGGGACGGCGCCGAGGTCGAGAACGTCGGTGACGGTCCGGTTCATGACGTCGACGAATCCGACGAGCCCGTCGATCGGGTGCGCCCAGGCGTGGTCCTTCGGGTGGTCCTGGCGGAACGCGAGCCCCCGGAGGATCCGCGTGCCCGTCTCGCCGGGGTAGTCGAAGACACCGGCCGAGAGGGGAGCGACTCGGACGTCGGCGACGTCGAGTCCGCGGGCGGCGAGCGCGGCGAGCCAGCGTTCGTCGGCGGCCAGCACCTGTTCGACGAGTTCGAACTCCTCGTCCAGGACGGGCATCTGACCGTCACGGGCGGCGTCGAGGGTCACCGAGCTGATCACCGACCGCTGGGTCACGGACACGACGGCGTCCACCGCGTTGGGTGACGAGATGTCGTGCAGCAGAACGCGGAATCGGCGATCGGTCTCGGGGGCCTCCGCCGTGTACAGCGTCGACTTGTCCGGTTCCTCGAGGCCGACGTAGACGAATCTCGTCTGCTCGGTCAGCGCGTCGGCGGCCTCGAGGATCTCGCGGAGGGAGGCGATTTCTTCGACGGTCGGCAGCGACAGCGGGTGGTCGATACGCGCAGGGGAAAGGGTGGGCATGTCGCGATCCTTTGGTTCTACGGGTGTTGAATAAAAAGCTTAGTGACGTACGTTACAGCCGAGGTGCCCTCGTGTAAACAGTGAGTTTCGCGCCCGAACAAACTGACCGTTCGGTCAAAAATGGTTCTCTATCGGATTCCGCAGCAACGGTTTTGGCTGAGCGACGGAAGGCTCAGAGTGCGGCGACGAACTGCTCGAGCATCTCCAGCTGACGCTCCGACGACGTTTCGCCCGGCGTGAGGACACCCAGAATCTGCATGCCCATCATCATGTTGAGCAGTTGCTCGACCACGATGCTGACGTCGATGTCGCCAACGGAGCCCTCCTCGCGCGCCTGATCGAGGAAGATCGCCATCTGCTCACGCCAATTGTCCATCGTCCGGCGGTTGGTCGCGGCCATCTGCTCGTCGTACATGGCCCGCGGCCACAGCGAGGCGGCGATCCGGGCCTCGAGGAGTTGCTCTTCGTTGATCGGCATCACTTCGCGGCAGAGGATGCGCAGTGCGTCGAGTCCGGTCGCGTCACCGAGCGCCTCGGCGATCCGGCGGTCGGTGGCCTCGGAGATGTGCTCGTACGAGGTACGGAGGATCTCGTCCTTGCCGGCGAAGTAGTGGCTCAGGGCGCCGTTGGTGTACCCGGCCTCGGTGGCGATGTCGCGCATGTTGGCAGCATCGATACCGCGGGCGGCGATCAGCCGCCAGGCGGCGGCGGTGATGCTGCGCCGACGCTCGTCGTGATCCACGAGCTTAGGCACGACGCGTACCTGCCCCACCAGCGATCATGCGACCACGGTATCAATGAGCTCCGCCGAGATTGAGAACGACCACTCCCGAGACGACGAGACCGGCGGCGATCGCGGCAAGCAGGAACACGTACGGCATGGGGGCAGGGAACCAGGCCGGGAGCGGAGAGGCGTGCAGCGCCCCACCGCTCCCGACCGTGCCGATCTACGAATACATGATGACGCCGCGGACGTTCTCGGCCTTCCGCATCGCCTCGTAGCCGTCGTTGATCTGATCGAGTGTGTATGTCCTCGTGATCATCTCGTCGAGCTTCAGCTGACCCTCCATGTACAGGCGCAGTAGGTGAGGGATGTCGAACCGGATGTTCGCGTTGCCGAACCACGCCCCCTTGAGGGTCTTGCGCATCGCCGTCAGATCGAACAGGTTCAGATCGACGTCGTTCTGCGTGACGTCGCCGACCGACACGTGGACGCAGGTGCCGCCCTTGGCCACCAGGCTCATCGCCGGGGCGATGATGCGGCCACTCGCATTCGCGATGGTGATGAGCACCTTGTCGGCGAGCTGGCCCCACGTCAGATCCTGGAGGAGGGGGAGCGCCTCGTCGATGCTCGCCGCGGTGTGGGTCGCACCGAAGATCTTGGCCTGCTCCCGCTTGAATTCCGACGGGTCGACCACCACTACGTGCCGCGCCCCGGCGAGCGCGGCGCCCTGAACCGCCCCGCACCCGACGCCGCCCATGCCGATCACGACGACGGTCTCACCGGCCTGGACGCCGGCCGCGTACACCGACGACCCCCAGCCCGTCGTGACACCGCAGCCGACCAGCGCCGCCTTGTCGAGGGGAATGTCCTTCGTGATCTTGACGCACGACGCCTCGTTGACCACCGTGTACGGCGAGAACGTTCCGATCAGGCACTGGATGGCGGCGTCCTTGCCGCGAACGTGATGCCGCGCCGTGCCGTCCGAGATCTGCCAGCCCTCGAGCAGGTGGGCTCCCAGGTCGCAGATGCTGGACTGGCCGGTCGCGCACTGCCTGCATCGGCCGCACGCGGGGATGAATCCGAGGGCGACGTGATCGCCCTTCTCGACGCTGGTGACACCGGGCCCGACCTCGAGGACGATGCCGGCGCCCTCGTGGCCACCGATGAACGGGTAGTACTCGAGCGGCAGGCTGCCGTCCCGGACGTGTTCGTCCGAGTGGCACATCCCCGACGCCGCCAGCTGCAGAAGCACTTCTCCGTGCTTCGGGGGGTCGAGTTCCAGTTCTTCGATCTGCCACGGCTGACCGGGCTCCCACAACACTGCGGCCTGGGTTTTCATAAGTCCTGCTCCTGTCCGACGACGTCGATGCTGTGAGCGATCAGAGGATGATCGTGACGACCTTCTCCTCGGTGTTGGCTTCGATTCCGGCCCAGCCGAGTTCGCGGCCGGTGCCGCTGGTCTTCATGCCGCCCCAGGGCAGGGCGGGGTCGATGGGTGCCCAGCCGTTGACCGCGACCGCTCCGGCGCGGACCTTGCCGGCGAGGGTGTGGGCGTGGGACACGTCGCGCGTCCAGATCGAGGCGGCGAGCCCGTAATCGGTGGCGTTGGAGATCGCGATCGCCTCATCGGTGGTGTCGAACGCGATGACGGTGCCGACGGGTCCGAAGATCTCCTCCCGCGCGATCTTCATGTCGTTGTTCGCGTCGGCGAAGATGGTCGGCTGGACGAAGAACCCGTCCCCGTCCGGGCGGCCACCGCCGGCGGCGACCCGGGCGCCCTCGCTGCGTCCGGCCTCGATGTAGCCGAGGACGGTGTCACGCTGCTTCGCGTTCACCAGGGCGCCCATCGTGGTCGCCGGATCGAACGGGTCGCCGAGGACCTGCGCGGACGCGGCGGCGGCGAGACCGTCGACCACCTGCGAGTACAGCGAGCGGTGCACCAGGATGCGGGTGCCCGCGGCGCAGACCTCGCCCTGATTGAAGAACAGTCCCATCGCGGTGCCGTTGATGGCGGCCTCGAGGTCGGCGTCGGGGAGAATGATCTGCGGGGACTTGCCGCCGAGTTCGAGGGTGGTGCGCTTGAACGTGTCGGCGGCGCGCTTGGCGATGATCCGGCCGACGCGGGGGCTGCCGGTGAAGCTGATCTTGTCGACGCCGGGGTGGCCGGCGAGTGCGTCGCCCGCGACCTCGCCGAGCCCGGGCACGATGTTGACGGTGCCTGCGGGCAGTCCGGCCTCCTCCAGCAGCGTCGCGAGGTGAAGGATCGACAGCGGTGCGTCCTCCGGCGGCTTGACCACCAGCGTGTTCCCGGCGGCGAGGGCCGGGGCGATCTTCCATGCCGAGATCATCAGCGGGGTGTTCCACGGAACGATCGCGCCGATCACGCCGACCGGTTCGCGGACGGTGTACGAGTGGGTGGGCTGGCCGAAGTAGCCGGCAGTCGGGATGGACTGGCCGGTGATCTTGTCGGCCCAGCCGGCGAAGTGCCGGAACGTGCCGGCGGCCATCGGGATGTCGAGCATGGTGGGCTGGCCGACGGGCTTGCCGACGTCGAGGGCCTCGAGCCGGGCCAGGATCTCGCCGTCGCGTTCGATGAGATCGGCCACCTTGTTCAGGATCCGTCCGCGGGCGGCGCCGGGCAGTGAACCCCATTCACCGTTCAGCTGCGTGCGGGCGGCCCGGACCGCGTCGTCGATGTCCTGGGCGGTGCCGGACGCGATCTGGGCGAGGGGGCGAGCGGTGGCCGGGTTCAGATCCGTGAACGTCCCGCCGTCCGACGCCGTGCGCCACTGCCCGCCGATGAACAACTCGGTCGCGGTTCCATCAGGAAGTCCTGTGGCACTGACGTTCTCGTGTACTGCGGTCATGGCGTCAACTCTCCCGGTGGTGTTGTGATGGCTGTCACAAGCATGCGGGCGGAGGCGCGGCGTCGTCTTGCACGCATGCGCATAGTTATTGCTCGTATGCGCACCGATTCGCCGTCCGGCGTAGTGAGTCGCGGTTTCCTGACAGTAAACGGCGCTGCTACGATGCGGACGTGACCACTCGACCCGAGACCGAGGTCCACCGCGACACGGGAGACCCCGCGCCCGTCGAGCGTGAGGTGCCGTCCGATACGCCGACCGGGCCCGATCTCGAGAAGGTGATCGCCAGGCAGGTCCGGTCGCTCCGCAAAGCCAGTGGACTCTCAGTGGGGGACATGGCGGCCAAAGTCGGAATCTCGAAGGCCATGCTGTCCAAGATCGAGAACTCGCAGACCTCGTGCAGTCTGTCGACGCTGGCGCGTCTGGCAGCCGGGCTCGACGTGCCCGTGACCTCTCTGTTCCGGGGCGCCGACACCGCCCGCGACGCCGTGTACGTCGAGGCGGGCCGCGGTGCGGTCATCGTCGGGCGAGGCACCCGGGTGGGACACCACTACGAACTTCTCGGCGCACTGCGCGGCCAGCACAAGCGACTCGAGCCGGTGCTGGTCACGCTCACCGACTCCAGTGAGACGTTTCCGCTGTTCCAGCACGCCGGCACCGAATTGCTCTACATGCTCGAGGGCGTCATGGTCTACGGGCACGGCGAGGCCGAGTACACGCTGCGGCCGGGGGATTCGCTGCTCCTCGACGGTGAAGGTCTGCACGGGCCCAACGATCTCGTGCGGTTGCCCATCCGCTTTCTCGCCGTCACCGCATACCCCGACCACCACGAGGACTGACGGCCGTAATCGGAATTTCGACCTTCCTCCGCCTCCGCGCCGGGCGTAGAGTGGCGGTTGGTTCGAAAGGTCGTGGTTACGGTGATAGCGACAGTTCAGATAGCGTCCGACGGCCAGTCCGCGCTGCCCTTCGACCGCCTCGAGCCGGTTCACCTGGCCACCGCGGGCACGATCGGTGTCTACTATTTCGACTACGGCACCGATGCGCGGATGAACTCGGATGATCTCGGCGACTTCTACGTCGTTCAGATCCCGCTGTCGGGTACGGCCCGAATTACTTCTGGCGCCGAGGAGTTCGATTCGACCATGTCGATCGCGTCGATTCTGCAGCCGGGACGCTCCGCCACCATGCAGTGGCACGAAGGGCAATCTCAGCTGATCATCCGACTGGCGCGCCGAAGTCTCGAGGAGCACTTGCAGGAAATTCTCGGGAGCCCACTCGGTGAACCGCTGAGATTCGAGCCGCAGATGGAACTCGGACGACCCGCGATCCGAGGGTGGCGGGAGGCGGTCGAACTTCTGGAGCACGAAGTGGCGAATCATACCGCGATTACTGCAGATTCGGCCGCCATGGAGGAATTCGAACTGATCGTGCTGAGTCAGTTCCTGTCCGCTCAGCCGAACAATTACAGTGCAAGGCTTCGGGGTCTGGCTCAGAGCCTGACCTAGCTGGGCACACCAGTGGCCCTGCCCCGCGGAGTGTTGGGGGCAGGACCACTGTCTGTCTCGGGACCGGGATCAGGCCTTGGCGGGGTCCGCAGCCCTGGTCGTGATTGCTTCTGCGCCGAGAACCGCGTCGGTGCCATGCTTCGAGGCGCCGGTGAGGCCGACGGCATCGAGTACGTAGGCCGTTTCGCCGTGGACGGACACGTCGAGGCCGTCGTACTCGCTGTCCTGGTCGGCGCGAATGCCCATGAACTTCTTCAGTGCCAGTGCGATCACCAGTGTGACGACGAAGCAGTAGGCGAGAACGGCTGCCACGGCGACACATTGACGCCACAGCACGTCGACGCCGCCGCCGTATAAGAGCCCCGCGGCGCCGTTGGGAGCGGCCGGATCCGCGAGGAAACCGATCAGAACGGTGCCGAGGATGCCGCCCACGAGGTGCACACCGACGACGTCGAGCGCGTCGTCGTAGCCGAGCCGGTACTTCCAGGAGACCGCGAAGCAGCAGACCGCGCCGGCGGCGCCTCCGACGACCAGAGCGCCGAGCGGTGAGACGGCGCCGCAGGCAGGTGTGATGGCGACCAACGCGGCGATCAGGCCCGAAGCGGCGCCCAGCGAGGTGGCGTGACCTTCACGCAGTTTCTCGACTGCCAGCCAGGCACAGATACCCGCGCACGCCGCGGCGACGGTGTTGAGGATGACGACGGACGCGCTGTTCCCGGCGGACAGCGCCGAGCCGCCGTTGAATCCGAACCAGCCGAAGAGAAGGATGCCGGCGCCGAGCATGGTCAGGGGAAGGCTGTGCGGGCGGGGCGAGACTGGGAACGTCTTGCGGGCCCCGAGAACCAGGACGACGGCGAGGGCGGCGATGCCGGCGTTGATGTGCACGGCGGTGCCGCCGGCGAAGTCGATGGCGCCGAGGGTGTTGGCGATCCATCCGCCGATCACCGACCCGTCCGCGGAGTCGAACGCGAACACCCAGTGGGCGACAGGGAAGTAGACGAACGTCGCCCACAGTCCGGCGAACAGCATCCAGGCGCCGAACTTCATCCGGTCGGCCAGCGCACCCGAGATGAGTGCCACGGTGATGCCGGCGAACAACAGCTGGAATCCCGAGACCAGCGCGGGCGGCAGTCCGGGTTCGGCGGGGGCCTCCAGTAATGAACTGGAGCCGAAGAACTCGAGGGGGTCGCCCAGAATGCCGAGACCGCCGAGGGAGTTACCCAGCACGGCGGAGTAGCCGAACACGATCCACAGCACCCCGACGACGGCGAACGCGCCGAACGTCATCATGGCCATGTTGAGCGTGTTGCGCACGCTGACCATTCCGCCGTAGAACATGGCCAGGCCCGGCACCATGAGGCTCACTGCCGTGAAGGCCGCGAGAATCCAGGCGGTGTCGGCCGCAGCGACTGCTTCGTTCATAGTCGTCCACCTTGATCGAGGATGGCGTGACACTTGTCGCGTCCGCCTTTGGGAATCAATGTCTAGTGTCAGTGAACCAAAGCGGAGATTGCGGAAATAGTTCGCTGAGTGACAACTGCGTAACGGAATTCGGCGTGCGCCTGCGTGCCGATGCGCGAAACAAAGTATCTTGACAGTGGACTTTCTAGGTAAGGAGAACGAGTGACCACAGTTCGCGAGGCCCGCATCGCCCGGCGCTCGGATCGGCGGACCACCCCGTGGGCCAACGGCGCGGGCACCACAGCGGAGATCGCCGCCGGTGTCGCGTCCCGGTGGCGCTTCAGCGTCGCGACGCTCGAGGCGGGTTCGACGTTCTCGCCATTCCCCGAGGTGGACCGCATCTTCACGGTGATCGGCGACCATCCCGTGTCACTCGACTTCGGCGGCGGCCCCACCCTGATTCCGCGCCTGAGTCCGACGGCATTCGCCGGTGAACGCAGCCCCGACTGTGTGGCGGAAGGGCTGACCGAGGCGTTCAACGTCATGGTCCACAGGTCCACCACAGCGGCGTCCGTGGACGTCGTCGACATCGGAGCGGCGCAGGACGTCACCGCTGACGGGCGGCTTGCCGTCCTCGTCCTGGTTCTCGATGGGCGGCTGGCGACGGACCTCGGTCCCGTCCAACCGGGCGACTGTCTCCTCGTCGAGCAAGGGTCGGTGCGGCTGTCCGGGCAGGCGTCGGTCGTGGTGGCGGAGGTCCTCGCCCGCACGTGAGTGGCAAAGCGTGCCAGGGCACACTTTGCCACTCACGTGCAGGGACTACCTCGCGGTCGACAGGATCCGGCGTAGTCGCCCGATCGCGCGCTCGGTCGCGGGACGATCCTTCGCGATCAGCTGGTGCATGATGAATCCCTCGATCGCCGAGTACACCAGCAGGGTCAGGTCTTCGTCGGCGGTGATGCCCAGCCGGGTCAGTGCCTGGGACGTCGCCTCGATGTACGTGGCGTACAGCAGTTTCACGTGCGGGTCGAGGCGTGGCGTGCGTCGGGATTCGAGCATCAGCTCGTACTGGAAGACCTGGAGGTCGGGGTCGCGGGCGACGAGGTCGGTGAGGTGCTCGACGAAGTGGTCGAGCGACGAGCCGGCGGCGATGTCGGCGAAGACGCTCGCGCTCTTGTCGAGCGCGTACCGGAGCGCGGCGTCGAGGAGGGCGTCCGTCGACCCGGCGCTGCGCAGGACGGCCTCGTCCGAGATGCCGGCCTCCCGGGCGACGGCCTGCGTCGTCAGCCCGCGCAGGCCGTCGCGGGCGATCACGGAGACCGTCGCGAGAACGAGGTAGAGAGTCTGATCGCTCTGGGGTGCTGCCCGATCGGTGAGCGTCACAGTTCCACATTCCCGTGGTTCAGCAGCCATCTCATGCCGGGTTCCCGGGTGCGACTGATGCCCTTGTATTCGGCCATGTCCACCGGAAGGTCCTCGAGCACCCGGTACAGCCGATCGCCCCATCCCGGAACGGTCGCGATATCCCGGAACGGAAGCAGATACGTCCGGATCAGGAACATGACGGCACCGGAGTGGGCGAGCCGGATGAGGTGCTGCACTTCGGTTCTCAGGAACAGGCGGTCCCCGACCTCGTCCAGCGGGCCGTCGGCGAGGGTGCGCCGGTCCTTCCCCCACTCGGGGTAGGTCTCGGTCGACGTGTCGAGTTTGCCGTCGACGGTCAGCGTCCAGTTGGTGCGTCGGTAGCTCTGGCCGGGCTCGAGCCGCATCAGGAAGTTGTGTGCGCGGGTGATGATCTTCTCGCTGTGGACGCGCGGGACGGGGCCGTGGATCTCGAGGAAGCTCATGCCCACGTCGAATCCGAAGGACCAGTCCGCCGCGAACGTCACCAGACCTGCGTCACCCCACAGTTCGCCCTCACGCTGATCGAGCAGCACGACGTCCTCCTGGATCTGGCCGCAGATGTACACCAGCGGCGGCGCCGGCAACGTGTCGAGATCCCCGAACACGAAGTTGTGCTCGATCCCGAGGAGGTCGTTCTTCCACAACCACCCGTCTTCGCGCCGCGCGAGGGTCATGGTGTCGGGGTATTCGTCGGCAAGCATGCGCATCAGCGTGAGCATCGCGTCCCACGCGGCGGGGACCATGTGGGGCAGGCACTGGTGCCGCGACGGATCCACGGCCAGGATGCGCTCGCGTTCGGCGAGTTCCCGGTGATAGTGGGCGTCGATGGCGATGCGGGTGTCACCCCAGCTGCCAGCCACGGTGGCGGTGGGGTTCCCGGCCGGCTCGACGTTGGTGCTGTAGCGGTACTGGTCGCGCGGAAAGGGGAACGGAAAGCGCGCGATGTGGTCGGCACGCGAGTCGGTCGATGTCACAGATCCAGCTCCAATCGGTCTCCTGCGGAACGTGATACGCACGGCATGATCGAATCTCCGGAGGCCTTCTCCTCGTCGGTGAGGAACAGGTCGCGGTGTTCGATCGCGCCGCCGCGGACCGACAGCCGGCATTCGCCGCACACACCCTGCCGGCAGAGGTTCGGGACGTTGATTCCCTTGTCCAGCAACGCCTCGAGGAGGCTGGTGCCCGAGGGCACGGGAACGATCATTCCGGTGCGCCCGAGCGTGGCGGCGAAGGGCGCCCCCTCGGGCAGCGGGCCCGCCCCGAACGCCTCCGAGTGCACGCGCCCCGGCGGCCAGCCGCAGTCGCGGGCCCACTCGGCCACCGCCGCGATCATCGGCGCGGGACCGCACGTGTAGACGTGGGTACCGAGTGGCTGGTCCGCCAGCTTCGGGACGAGGCGGTCCGCGAGTTCTCCGGGCGTGGAGACCGTGATCATCCGGTCACCGCACAGCGCCGCCAACTTGTCGGCGTGCGCTCCCGACTGATCGCGGAATGAGTAGATCACTTCGAACGAACGACCCCACTCGAGCGCGGCCCGGACGTGCGACAGGATCGGCGTGACGCCGATTCCACCCGCGACCAGCAGGTGGTGCCGAGCATTGAGCACGGGCGCGAACGCACTCCGCGGAAGGCTCACACGGATGCGCTGATCCGGCTCGAGGTCGTGGACCCAGCGCGAACCCCCGTGGCCGTTCTCGTCGAGCCGGACCGAGATCGCGTAGTGGTCCGGCTCGATCGAGGGGCCGGTGAGCGAGTAGGAATTCTGCCGACCCTCGGCCCAGGTGACGGCGATGTGGCTGCCCGGGGTGAACGACGGCAGGGTGCGGCCCGCCGGGTCCGCGAGCACGACGTGCCGGATGCCCGGACACAGCAGCCGTGCCTCGCGCACCGTCAGAGTGAGCCCTCCGGTGATGCTCTCGCCCGCAACTGTTTCGAGGGCCGTGGTCATGGCAGTTCCTCCGAGTCGGCTCGATATCCCAGGTAGGCGCTGTGACGCCGGGAGTAGTGGTAGTAGACGGTGAGTTCGGCGGAACAACCGCTGCACGGTGTCCGGCCGCCGATGGCTACCGGCACCGAGGACGACGTCGTGTGGCAGTGCGCGCAGAACACGTCGCGCATCCATACGTCGGGGTCGGTGATCACCACGGCGATCTCGCTGGGCACCGCGCCCGCGGAGATCAGCCGAGCACGCACCGCCCCCACCATGTGGTCGGGTCCCGCCACGACGAACCGCCACCCGATGCGCGCCTCGGACAACAGCTCGTCGAGCCCGCCGAACCCGGATCCGGCCCCGTCGTCGACGATCACCGTGCGAGTGGGAACGGGCGCCACGCGCTCGGACAGCGCGCGGAGGACCTGCGCGCCGACCGTGCGGTCCGAGACCAATACGTAGCGGGTGACGAGAGCGCCCGCTGCGAGGTCGTCGACGGCCGAGTAATCGGATCGCCACCGGGGGACGCTGGTCGACCTCATCGAAACCGCCATCGCGGATCAGGGAGCGAAGGAACGGTGGCCGACGAAGTAGGCTAACGCGCGGTCGGGGGTGGTGAAGCGGATGCGCGAGCCCTTGGGGAAGAAGATCGCGTCCTTCGCCTTCGCCACCTCGACCTGGCCGGTGTCGAGGTTCTCGAGGGTGAACTCCCCTTCGAGGACGACCTTCATCTCGTCGTAGGCGTAGTAGTAGTCGAGCGGGGCGTCGGTGCGCTGGAGTTCGAAGTAGCCGGCCGACATCTCCGAGCCGTCCGGGTTGGCGAAGACGTCGTCGATGTATCCCTTGGTGCCCGGGTACTCCGAGACCGGCATCTGAGGCAGGTTCTCGTGGAATCCAGCGGTGACGCGGAACGGGACGGCGGTGGGCTTGTCGGTCGTGGTCATGGGTTCTCCCTGAAGGTGTGGTGAGTTGGGTCCGCGACTCCTCTGTATGAAACGAGGAGTAGCAACAGGAAACCACAAGACATATTTCGATGACGTAAATCAATCCGGAGAGGCCGGAAACATGCAGATGAGAGCGAAGATAGTTTTTGAAAAAGCTTTTGAGCGCCGTGATTTGGTGATGCACCGACAACGTTGCCGTAACACGATCGACATAGTAGAACTGTTTCATAGTGAACAACAGCGATTCATGAGGTGAAACGAACCGCTACCCAAGCCGACAGCGCCCGATCATCCGGCCGAATGAAGGAAGCAACGTGACACAGACAGCAAAGTTCGTGATCGTCGGTGGGGGACTCGAAGGTCTCGCCATCGCGTGGTCGCTCGCGGACCGCGGCGAGACCGATGTCCTGGTCCTCGAGCGTGACACCCTGTGCTCGGGCATGACCGGCAAGTCCAGTGGCGTGGTCCGGTGCCACTACGGGACGCCGTCGCTGGCGGCGATGTCGTGGTACGGCGTCGACATCTTCACCAGGGCCACCGAGATCTTCGGCGACGACATGGCATTCCGCCAGTGCGGATACGTGGTCGGCGTCGGTGAGAACAACATCGACCCGCTGAAGGCGAACGTCGCGATGATGCAGGGCCTCGGTATCGACGTCGACTACATCGGACACGACAAGATGGCCGAACTGTGGCCGGGGCTGCATCTCGACGACTTCGCCGCCTTCGCGTACGAGCCCCTCGGTGGCCGCGGGGAGGCGTACATGGCCGGCATGGCGTTCGGTGCCTCGGCCCGCAAGCTGGGCGTCAAAATCCGCCAGAGCACGCCGGTGGCGTCGCTGCTGCAGAACGCGGACGGCCGCGTCTACGGGGTGACGCTCACGAACGGCGACGAAGTGCATGCCGAGCAGGTGATCCTCGCGACCGGTCCGTGGGCCCCTGAACTCGGCGCCGGTGTCGGCGTCGACATCCCGGTGAAAGCCCAACGGGCACAGCTCGTCCTGATCGACCAGGGTGTTCCGACTCCGGAGGTGCCGGTGCTGTCGGACCTGGCCGGACTGCAGTACATCTGCCGTGAGCCGAACGGTGAACTGCTCGTCGGCAACAGCGACCACGCCGCGCCCGAATACATCGACCCCGACAAGTACAGCAACCGCGCGGACGACAGCACCATCGAGAAGAACATCGGCAAGCTCGGGAACCGTCTGCCCGACATGCCCGATCCGCGGATCACCTCGAGCTACGTCGGCGCGTACGACGTCACTCCCGACTACAACCCGATCATCGGACCCGCACCGGTCGACGGACTGTTCCTGGCCACCGGGTTCTCCGGTCACGGTTTCAAGATCTCACCCGCGGTCGGTCGCCTCGTCGCCGACATGCTGCTCGACGACGGCACGACCAGCCTCCCGAACGTCGAGCCGTCCGACTTCCGCTACTCACGCTTCGAGGAGGGCGACCTCCTGTTCAGCCTGCACCCCTACGAGGGCGCCGGCGAGATGCGCTGACCCACAGACCCCCTCACCCGTAGACCACCAGTTCAGGAGCTACCCATGGCTGTCGACACTGCTGACGCGTTCACCGCGCAGAACATCGTGACAACCCCACCGCAGACCTTGTCCGAGGTGGCCCGGGCCACCGGAACCACCTTCATCCTCGCCCTGTTCGTGACGCTGTCCGGCAAGCCGTGCGCCAAACTGGTCCCGATCGAGGCCGTCGAACAGCTTCAGGACGACGGCGTGGGCTTCGCCGGCTACGCGGCGGGGCACATGGGGCAGGAGCCCAAGGATTCCGATCTCGTTGCCGTACCGGATGTCTCGTCGTTCACGCCGATCCCGTTCGTGAAGCCCGGACTGGCGATCGTGCACTGCGACCCGCACGTGGAGGGAAAGCCCTGGCCGTATGCGCCGCGGGTGATCCTGAAGGAGACGCTGAAGAAGGCGTCCGATCTCGGCCTGTCCGTCAACGTCGGCGCGGAGATCGAGTACTTCCTCGTCCACCGCGTCGGAGACGGCGCCCTCACCACCGCGGACACGGCCGACGTCAGTCGTCAGCCGTGTTACGACGCCCGCGACGTCACCCGGATGTACGACCATCTGACCGAGGTGTCCGCGGCCATGAACACGCTCGGGTGGGGCAACTACGCCAACGACCACGAGGACGGCAACGGGCAGTTCGAGCAGAACTTCGACTACGCCGACGCCATGACCACCGCCGACCGGGTGATCACCGCAAGGTACCTGCTGTCGGTGATCGCCGAGAAGCGCGGCATGAAGGCCACGTTCATGCCCAAACCTTTCTCCGACCGCACCGGTTCCGGGATGCACCTGCACCTGTCGCTGTGGAACGACGCCGGTTCGGTGTTCCCGGACGGGGACGACCCGAAGGGGCTGGGACTGTCGAGGACGGCGTACGCGTTCATCGCGGGGATCCTCGAGCACGCGTGCGCACTGCAGGGTGTGATCGCGCCGACCGTCAACTCGTACAAGCGGACCGGCGCCACGTCGACGAGCAGTGGTGCCACCTGGTCGCCTCGCTACGCCACGTACGGCGGCAACGACCGCACCCACTACCTCCGGGTTCCGGACAGGAACCGGGTGGAACTGCGCGGCGGCGACGGCTCGGCCAATCCCTACCTCGCCGCGGCCACCGCCATCGCCGCCGGCCTGGACGGCATCGAACGCGATCTCGACCCCGGCACCCCCGGCTCCGGCGACAGTCCCAGCGACATGCTGCCGATGACGCTGCTACACGCGATGGACGCCCTGGAAACGGATCCGGTGGTGACGGGCGCCCTGGACGTCGCGGGACCCGGGGTCGCCGAGTACTTCGCGACACTCAAGCGCGAGGAGTTCTTCGCCTGGCACAACACCGTCTCCCCCTGGGAACTCGACCACTACCTGACAGCGTTCTGACAGACCTCCCGAAAGGAGACATCCATGTGTGGAATCGTCGGACTTCACCTGCGTGAGCCGTCCCTCTACCCACAACTCGGCGCCCTGCTCACCGACATGCTCGGTCAGATGTGCGACCGCGGACCCGATTCCGCAGGCATGGCGATTTACGGGGACCAGGCCTGGTCACCGGTCGGGGATTCCACGGTCTCACTGCTCGACTGCCCCATCCCCGCAACGGAACTCGCCGCAAGGCTGTCGGCGTCACTCGACACCACCGTCACCGGAATCGACCTGTCCCCGACGACGATCCTGCACGGCGTCGTCGTCGCCGAGGATCTCGCGGCGGCAGTGCGCAGCGTGGTGCCGTCGGCGCGGGTCATCGGCTTCGGCGACGACCTGACCGTCCTCAAGGGCGTCGGAAACCCCATCGACCTGGCGAACCGGTTCGGGCTGCCGTCGGCGAGCGGCTGGCAGGGTGTCGCGCACACCCGCATGGCCACCGAATCCGCGGTGACTGCCGAGGGGTCGCACCCGTTCTCCGTCGGCCCCGACCAGTGCCTCGTGCACAACGGCTCGTTCTCGAACCACATGAGCATCAAGCATCAGCTCGAACGTGACGGCGTCGTCTTCGACAGCGCCAACGACACCGAGGTCGGGGCGCGGTTCGTCGCCAAGCAGCTCGCCGAGGGCGTCGACCTGGAGAAGGCGCTGCTGATGCTGAACGAGACGTTCGACGGTTTCTACACCCTGCTCGTCTCGACGGCCGACTCGTTCGCCGTGGTCCGGGACGCCATCTCCTGCAAGCCCGCCGTCATCGCCGAGACCGACCAGTGGGTCGCGATGGCCTCCGAATACCGCGCCCTGGCGAACCTGCCCGGCGTCGACAACGCCCGAATCTTCGAGCCCGAACCGGAAGAGGTGTACGTATGGCACCGGTAGCCACCACCGAAGCGACTGTCCTGAACCTCGAGACGTCGAGTACCCGTGCCGTCAACGAGCGGCTCACCTCACCCGAAGCCCCGAAGACGGTCACCGTCACCGGCCCGCAGGGCGCGCACGCGCTGGCCTGCGGCCTCGACTCCGACATCGACGTCACCATCGACGGGCACGTCGGCTACTACTGCGCCGGTATGAACCAGCACGCGACGGTGACCGTCACCGGCAACGCCGGAGTCGGCGTGGCCGAGAATATGATGTCGGGGACGGTGCACGTCAAGGGTGATGCGTCGCAGTCCGCGGGCGCCACCGCCCACGGCGGCCTCCTCGTGATCGACGGCAATGCCGCTGCGCGCTGTGGCATCTCGATGAAGGGCGTCGACATCGTCGTCGGCGGCAACATCGGCCACATGTCCGCGTTCATGGGTCAGGCCGGACGTCTCGTCGTCCTCGGCGACGCCGGCGAGGCCCTCGGCGACTCGCTGTACGAGGCCCGCATCTACGTGCGCGGCACCGTCGCCTCCCTCGGCGCCGACTGCATCAAGAAGGACATGCGCGAGGAGCACCTGACGGAACTGCGGGAACTGCTGGATCTGGCCGGTTTCGACGCCGACCCGTCCGAGTTCACCCGCTACGGCTCCGCCCGCAAGCTCTACAACTTCCACGTCGACAACGCCAGCGCGTACTAGGAGAACCGTCATGAACACCCCGAACCCGGCCCTGCGCGAATCGGCGACGTTCGACCGCGGCGTCATCTCCGAGATCCAGCGGGCCGCCGAGACCGGCATCTACGACATCCGCGGTTGGGGTGCCAAGCGCACGCTGCCGCACTTCGACGACCTGCTGTTCCTCGGTGCGTCGATGTCGCGGTACCCGCTCGAGGGCTACCGCGAGAAGTGCGACACCGACGTCGTGCTCGGCGACCGCAACGCCAAGTTCCCGCTGCACCTGGACATCCCGATCACCATCGCCGGCATGAGCTTCGGGGCACTGTCCGGGCAGGCGAAGGAAGCGCTCGGCCGCGGCGCCAGCGAGGTCGGCACATCCACCACCACCGGTGACGGCGGCATGACCCCCGAGGAACGCGGGCAGTCGAAGAACCTCGTCTACCAGTACCTGCCGTCGCGGTACGGGATGAACCCGGACGACCTCCGCAAGGCCGACGCCATCGAGATCGTCCTCGGCCAGGGTGCCAAGCCCGGCGGCGGCGGAATGCTGCTGGGACAGAAGATCACCGAACGTGTCGCCGGGATGCGCACCCTCCCGATGGGTGTCGACCAGCGGTCGGCGTGCAGGCACCCCGACTGGACCGGTCCCGACGACCTCGCGATCAAGATCATCGAACTGCGCGAGATCACCAACTGGGAGAAGCCGATCTACATCAAGGTCGGCGCCACCCGCACCTACTACGACGTGAAGCTCGCCGTGAAGGCCGGTGCCGACGTCGTCGTGGTCGACGGCATGCAGGGCGGCACCGCCGCCACCCAGGACGTGTTCATCGAGCACGTCGGCATCCCCACCCTGGCCGCGATCCCGCAGGCGGTCCAGGCGCTGCAGGAACTCGGGGTGCATCGCAAGGTACAGCTCATCGTGTCGGGCGGCATCCGCAGCGGCGCCGACGTCGCGAAGGCCATGGCGCTCGGGGCGGACGCTGTCGCGATCGGCACCGCCGCCCTGATCGCACTGGGCGACAACAGCCCCCGCTACGCGAAGCAGTACGAGGATCTCGGCTCGGCGGCCGGGTTCTACGACGACTTCCAGGCCGGCAAGGACCCTGCCGGCATCACCACCCAGGACCCGGAACTGTCCAAGAACCTCGACCCGGTCGAGGGCGGACGGCGGCTCGCGAACTACCTGCGGGTGCTCACCATGGAGGCGCAGACCCTCGCCCGTGCCTGCGGCAAGTCGCATCTGCGCAACCTCGAACCCGAGGACCTCGTCGCCCTCACCGTCGAGGCGTCGGCGATGGCCCGCGTGCCCCTCGCCGGAACCACCTGGATCCCCGGCGCCCTGTAGGCGGCTCCGCCACCCGTGCGCCTTTTTGGTAGCTGGGACAACCAGAAAGGCGCACGGGCGCGAAGCGCCTGCCGGCTTTGACACTATGAGTAGAGGACCGAGAACATGACTTCCTTCGATTCGCTCTGGGCGAGCATCCTCGATGTGGGACAGCACAAGTCGACCAGGGGATACCGAAGATTCGCGTGGAACGACGCCGACCTGACACTGCGCGAATGGTTCTCGGACTGTGCGCAGGCACGCGGCATGAGCGTCGAGGAGGACCGCAACGGCAATCTGTGGGCGTGGTGGATGCCCGAGGGCTGGGACGGCGACCCCCGCGACAGTTTCGTCACCGGATCGCACCTCGATTCGGTACCCGACGGAGGCGCCTACGACGGACCGCTGGGGGCGGTGTCCGCGTTCGCCGCGATCGACCTGGTTCGCGAGCGGGGGATCACGCCGACGCGTCCGGTGGCGGTCACTGCCTTCTCCGACGAGGAGGGCGCACGGTTCGGTGTCGCGTGCGTCGGCTCGCAACTGTCCACCGGGGCGCTGGCACCCGAACGCGCGCTGGCGCTGCGGGACAACGACGGCATCAGCCTCGGCGAGGCACTGGTCGGCGCCGGCCGCGACCCGCACCATCTCGGCGAGGACCCAGACCTCGTCGACCGCGTCGGCGTGTACGTCGAGTTGCACGTCGAACAGGGACGCGCGCTCGACCTGATCGACAGCCCCATCGCCGTGGCGTCATCGATCTGGCCGCACGGCCGGTGGCAGTTCGTGTTCTCCGGAGAGGCCAACCACGCCGGCGCCACTCGACTCGTCGACCGCCGCGACCCGATGCTCGCGTTCGCCTCCTCCGTTCACACCGCCCGGACCGCCGCGACGCTGCACGAGGCGGTCGCGACGTTCGGCAAGGTGCGGGTACTTCCCAACGGTGCCAACGCTATTCCGTCGGAGGTGCGGGCGTGGCTCGATGCGCGGGCCGCCGACGAGGAGACGTTGACGAAGCTGGTGCAGCAGATCACCGCCGAGGCGCAGGCCTACGCGGCCGCCGACGGTATCGGTCTCGAGGTCGACGCCGAATCGGTCACGCCGATCGTCGAGTTCCCGCACTCCACCCGAGAACGACTGCGCCGCTCGCTCGCCCACCTGGGTGACATTCCCGTCCTCCCGACCGCTGCCGGCCACGACGCCGGAATCCTGTCCGCGAAGGTGCCGACGGCGATGATGTTCGTCCGCAACCCCACCGGCGTGTCCCACTCGCCCGACGAGTTCGCCGAGGCGGACGACTGCAACCGCGGCGCCGAGGCGCTGGCGGACGTGATGGCGGACTGGGTCAGCGGGCAGCGGTAGCACCCGTCCGCGGCGGAATACATTAAGGCTATACATGGTGTATGGATTGATTGTACGATTCTGGGCATGACCAATGACAAGCCCACGCGCACTCGCCGCGCCCTCTACGCCGACGACCACGAAGCCTTCCGTGACAGCTTCCGTGCCTTTCTCGACTCGAGGGTGGTGCCGCAGTACGCCCAGTGGGAGCGCGACGGCATTGTGCCTCGAAAGGTGTTCCGCGAAGCCGGCGACCTCGGCTTTCTCGGCATGGAGATTCCCGAGGAGTACGGCGGTGGCGGAGTGTCGGACTTCCGTTTCAACGCGGTCGTCGCCGAGGAGATCGCTCGCACCGGGACGGTCTCGGTCGGCATCAACCTGCACAACGACATCTGCGTCCCATACTTCCTCGCCTACGCCGACGACGAGCAGCGGAGACGTTGGCTGCCTGGTCTGGCGTCGGGCGAGCTGATCGCGGCGATCGCGATGACCGAACCGGGCACGGGTTCGGACCTGGCGGGCATCGGCACCACGGCGACCCTCGACGGTGACCATTACGTTCTGAACGGCAACAAGACGTTCATCTCTAATGGGCACAACGCGGATCTGGTGATCGTGGCGGCCCGCACGGAGCGCGACTCGGACCGTCACGGTGGCCTGTCGCTGATCGTGGTCGAGCGCGATACTCCCGGATTCGAGCGGGGTCGCAACCTCGAGAAGATCGGCATGCATGCGCAGGACACCGCGGAGTTGTTCTTCGACAACGCGCGCGTGCCCGCGGCGAACCTTCTCGGGAAGCCGGGCAGTGGTTTCCGATCGCTCGTCTCGAATCTGGCACAGGAACGCATGACGATCGCCGTGGCGAGCGTGGCATCCGCGGTTCAGTCTCTCGAGTGGGCGGTCGAGTACGTGCAGGAACGACGCGTATTCGGGCGCAGCGTGGGGAGCTACCAGAACACCCGGTTCGTGCTCGCCAGTATCAAGACTGAGGTGGAGGTGATGCAGGCCTTCGTCGACAGCTGCGTCACCGAACTCGTCGCCGGCACCTTGACGCCCGAACGCGCGGCGATGGCCAAGCTCGCGGCATCGGAGTTGCAGGGCACCGCTACCGACCGCTGCCTGCAGCTGTTCGGCGGTTACGGCTACATGACCGAGTACCCCATCGCGCGGGCCTACGTCGATGCGCGGATCGGACGGATCTATGGCGGCACGAGTGAGGTCATGCGGGAAATCATCGGCCGATCGATGGGCCTCTGATCATGAAGCGCACCATTTTCGAACCCGAGCACGAGCAGTTCCGCGAGGCGGTTCGCGCGTTCCTGATCAAGGAGGCGGTGCCCCACTCCGAGGAATGGGAGGAAGCGGGGATGGTCGACCGCGGCTTCTGGCGCCGCGCTGCGGCGCAGGGTCTCGTCGGATTCGCCGCTCCGGAGGAGTTCGGGGGCGGCGGTCTGCGCGACTTCCGTTTCAACGCGGTACTGAACGAGGAGGTCGTCAGGACCGGCACGGTCGGTGATGGGTTCTCCCTCACCAACGACATCGTGCTGCCCTACTTCCTCGACCTCGCCGACGAGGCGCAGCAGAAGCGCTGGCTGCCCGACATCGTGAGCGGTGAGCGCACGATCGCTGTCTCGATGTCCGAGCCGGGGACCGGGTCGGATCTGCGCGCGATCAAGACGACGGCGCGCCGGGAGGGATCGGGCTGGCGGATCACGGGATCGAAGACGTTCGTGACCAGCGGCATGCAGGCCGACCTCGTGATTGTCGCCGCCCGGATCCCCGAGGACGACGGTGGTGGCTTCGGTCTGTTCGTCGTCGAGGACGGGCAGCCGGGCTTCGAACGTGGACGCAAGCTGTCGAAGATCGGGCGTAAGGCCCAGGACACGGCCGAATTGTTCTTCCAGAATGTGGAGGTGCAGCCGGAGAACGTGCTCGGCGAGCCGGGTAAGGGTCTGCGCTATCTGATGGCGAACCTCGCGCAGGAGCGGCTGTCGATGGCCGTTGTCGCGGTGGCGAGCGCCGAGTACGCCCTCGACCTCGCGCTGTCGTACGCGAAGGAACGGCGCGCGTTCGGCAGTCCGATCGGGAGTTTCCAGGCGAATCGGTTCACACTGGCCGAGTTGTCGACGAAGGTTCAGATCGCCCGCGTCTTCCTCGACCGCTGTCTCGACGCCCACGGGAACGGTGAGCTCACTGCGGCCGATGCGGCGGGGGCCAAGTTCTGGACCACGGAGCTCGAATTCGAGGCCCTGGACACGTGCCTGCAGTTGCACGGTGGGTACGGATACATGGAGGAGTACGAGGTGGCCCGGCGCTGGCGGGATTCCCGGGTCCAGCAGATCTACGGCGGCACCAACCAGATCATGCGGGAGATCGTAGGTCGCTCACTGGGTTTGTGAGAACACCGTAGAAGGGGCGGGCCGGGAAGAATTCCCGGCCCGCCCCTTTATAGTTGTGAAAACTATTCTGCAGCAGTACCACTGGTGATCAGTTGCTCGATCTCGGCGGCGTCGTACCCGGCGTCGGCGAGGATCTGGCGGGTGTCGGCACCGGGCTTGCGCGGTGCTCCCGGTTTGGTGGCGGGCGACCCGTCGAAGCGGGGAGCCGGCGCGGCTTGCACGACACCGTCGACCTCGATGAACGTACCGCGCGCAACGTGGTGCGGGTGCGCCGCCGCCTCGGCGAGCGTCAGGACGGGGGCGTAGCAGGTGTTGCGGCCGAGTAGCAGGTCATCGAGTTCGGCCCGGTCGAACGTGGCGATCCGCCGTCCGAGGATGTCGCGGAATTCGTTCCAGCGGGAGGTGTCGAATTGGTTGTGTCGCAGATCGTCCGGGAGGTCGAGCGCGTCGCAGAGGTCTTTCCAGAACTGATCCTCGATGGCGCCGATGCTCACCCACTGGTCGTCCCGGGTGCGGTAGACGTCATAGAAGAACGCACCCGTGTCGAGGAGGTGAGTTCCGCGATTCTCGCTGAACGTCCCCTCGCCGCGGAGACCGTGGAACATCGCCATCAGGGCCGACGCGCCGTCGATCATTGCTGCGTCGACGACGCGCCCCACACCCGTGGACCGCGCGGACATGATCCCGGCGAGCATTCCCACGGTGAGAAGCATTCCACCGCCGCCGAAATCGCCCACGAGGTTGAGCGGCGGGACCGGTGCCTCGTCGCGGCGACCGATCGCGTGCAGCGCTCCGGTGAGTGCGATGTAGTTGATGTCGTGCCCGGGCATCGACGCCAGCGGACCGTCCTGGCCCCAGCCGGTCATCCGGCCGTACACCAGAGCGGGATTGACCGCCGTGCAATCTGCCGGGCCGACTCCGAGGCGCTCGGCCACCCCGGGCCGGAACGTTTCGATGACTCCGTCCGCGCTCGCGCAGAGCCGGCGCACGATCTCGGCGCCACCGGACGACTTGAGGTCGACCGCAATCGACCGGCGACTGCGGAACATGACCCCGTGCCCGCTCGCAGCCCAGGGGTTTCCGCCGGGACGGTCGACGCAGATCACCTCTGCACCGAGGTCGGCCAGCATCATTCCCGCAAATGGTCCGGGGCCGATGCCGGCGAGTTCGATGATCCGGACGCCGGCGAGGGGAGCCTCGGTCTTGTCTGCCACGTCAGACCGCCTTCGCGACGACGGGCATGCCGCCCTTGTTGGCCGCGGCGTCGGCCCCGACCTCGTCGGGATTCGCGACGGCTTTCGCCTTCTCCGACTCGGGGACCGCGATGGCGGCGTTGAACTGCTTCAGGATTCGGAAGGTGGCCGCCTCGTCATCGTGCGGGAGGATGCGCCCAACCCGGTTGGACAGTGTCAGCAGCGGTTTCACTGCGGGCAGCACGAAACGCCACGGCGTGGGCTCGACGTGCAGGTCCTTGATGACGTTCTCCGGTAGCCAGGTGGACAGCAGACCGTAGGCGAGCTTGAGGCGGCGGTCGGTGGTCATGAACTTGGCGACGGGTGCGGGTAGCACTTCCACGTCGCCGGGGGGATTCTCGACGCTGAACTTGATCACGGAGTGGACGACGTCGCGGCACAAGTCGTCGGTGGGCTGCTCGATGAGGGTGTGGAAGTTCGTCTTCTTGCGGGCGTCGTCGTAGTCGGTGTGCAGGATGTCCTCCGGCACACCGATCACCCATCCCACGTAGCGGCTGAGGGCGAAGATGTCCTCGATTTCCCGGTCCGAGAAACGGATTCCGGAACTATGCACGGCGTCGATGAATTTCACGCCGAACTGGCCGGCCTGGGTGACCATGCCGTCGAGGTTGTTGATCGGGATGCCCCAGTTGGCCCAGTCCCAGGCGTCCGATCGGCTCAGACCGTGACGGACGGCCGCGTGGATCATCCGGACCTTGGCGGTGAGACGGAACCCCTCCTCGAAGCGGCCCATCCCGCCCGGGGCGTACGCGGCGACGACGTAGCGGAAGCTCTCCACCAGCCGGGTGCCGACGTGGTCGGCCTTGCGCATCCGGCCGCTGAACAGGACCGGGCGTGTGGCGCTGTACATCGAGAATCCGCCGGCGATGGTGGCCCAGGCCAGGATGGGCGGGACGATCGGCCCGGCCCGCCAGAAGGCGACGGCACCGCGGTAGAGCTGGTCGAAGTCGACCCAGTCGGGGATGTGCTCGAGCTGACGGAACAGCTCCACCATTCCGGGGGACGGGTCATCCAGCGCGTCGATGCCGTGGTCGAGTGCAGTGTCGAACGTGCGCCAGTTGGCACCCGTGGACTTGTCGCGGAAGTCGCGCATGGCCAGGTACGCGGCTTCGTCGGCGAGGAGCGCGTGATCGGTCAGCTTCTCGGTGAACTCGCGGCCGTACATAGCGATCGCTTTGTCCCGATTGTTGATCCGACCGAGATCGATGCCGCGCGGCAGCCCCTCCGGAACGTCGAGTGCGCCCTCGCGTCGTGGTGTCTCGGTGGTCGCAGTCATTTCCTTCTCCTCACGTCTGAGCCGCGTCGGCCCGTCTTGTGACTTCCGTTACTGGCAGCCTAGGCGACACTGAACATGTTGTCTACACTCACTGTATGGTGACTGTATCCAGTCGCACTGTGAACGCGAACGGTCACTCGTTCGCAGGCGTCCGACATATTCGAGAAATGAGGCACGACACGATGGCACGACAGACGATGGATGTCCCCGTCGCTGCTGGTCACGAGGCTCTGGACGCCCTGATGGCCAGCCGCTGGAGCTGCCGGGGCTACCGGCCCGACCCGGTCCCGCGCGAGGTGATCGAGGCGATCCTCGAGACGGCCCGGCGCGCCCCGTCCTGGTGCAACACCCAGCCCTGGCATCTCCACATCGCCTCCGCGGACGCAACGAACCGCTTCCGCGCAGCACTGACCGCACACGTCGGGCAGGCACCTACGGAGAACCCGGACATCGCCTTTCCGGAGGTATATGAGGGCGTCTACCAGGAACGCAGGCGTGCCAGCGGATGGCAACTGTACGAGAGTGTGGGTATCGCCAAGGGGGATCGTGTCGCATCCGCCAAACAGATGATGCGCAACTTCGAGTTGTTCGACGCTCCTCACGTCGCCATCGTCACCACCGAGGCCAAGCTCGGGACGTACGGCGCCGTCGACTGCGGAGTCTTCGTGAACAGCTTCGTGCTCGCCGCCCACAGCCACGATGTCGCGACCATCCCCCAGGCGGCGCTTGCCAGTCAGGCACCCTTCATCCGGGAATTCTTCGGTATTCCCCAGGATCGGCTGGTGCTCCTCGGGATCTCGTTCGGATACCCCGATGTCGACCACCCGATCAACTCGTACCGGACGGATCGTCAGTCGCGCGATGACCTGGCGACCTGGGTCGAGAGCTGAGGCGTGAGCGTCCGGTGCTTGCTGTGCGGTCCGGCATGGTGGCGGCACCGGACGTCGTGGTCGGAATGATCCGTCAGAATATCCGGCGGGCTTTCATCTCGGGGAAGACGTCGGCGATACGGACGACATCGCCGGTGGTCGGTGCGTGCACCATCTGACCATTGCCGATGTAGATGGCGACGTGGCCCGGTCCACCCGACTGCCAGTTCCCGAACAGTAGGTCGCCCGGCCTTGCCTGATCCATCGGAATTTCCTGGCCGACGGTCCACTGTGTCTCCGAGGTGCGGGGCAGTGTGAGTCCCGTGGCGGCGTGCACGGCGAACGATGTCAGTCCCGAGCAGTCGAAGCCGCCGCCGGATGGGCCCTCGACCCCGCCGCCGCCCCACACGTACGGCAGGCCGAGGTAGCGGATCGCCTGTTCGACGACATCGCTGCCCGCACCGCCGGCGAGGGGCAGCCCGATGAATGGGGCGAGCAGTTCCGCGAAGGACGGTTCGCTCGACCGGATCTTGGCGACATAGGGTTTGGTCTGGTTCTCGTAATCCGGGCTGCCGGAGGGCATCCCACCGGAGCGAAGTACCGCGCCGGCGCCCGCGTTGTACGCCGCGAGTGTGAGGTCAAGGGTGTCTCCGGACACCCGGCCCTGGCGCTTCCAGTTTCCGATCTGTTCGAACATGTCGCACAGCATGTTTCCCGATGCCATCACCGGGTCCGCGATGCCGAGAATGTTGGTGGTGCCGTCGTCGTCGGCGTCTTTGCCGTACGCAGACCACGTCTCGGGCATGAACTGCCCTGGGCCGCGCGCACCGGTGGGGGAGACGGGCGCGGTGGGGCCGTACCGGAATCCGTTCTCCGCCGCGTACAGTGCGGCCAACGTGGCGGGTTTGATGCCGTCGCAGATCGCGCCCGCCTTGCGAAGCCACGGAGCGAACAGCGCGATCGCGCCGACCGGAGCAACGGACGCGCGGGGAAAGGCAGCCGGAACCGGCGGCAGCACGGTGCCCTTCGCGGCCGGTGAATCGCCTCCGTCGGTAGGCGGACTCGAGAGGAGAACCGGTGCAGGAGGATCCGGTTGGGATGGCGGTGGCTCGCTCGACTGGACGCCGGGCGCGGGTGCGGGGACCGGTGGCGAGAGTGCCCCGGGCGGAAGATGTGGGGACAGGATGTCGGCGGCCGCGGCGGCGGTGTCGTCGACGGCCTGCTGTGCGGGTGCGCGCATCGGTTCGGGTAGCGATGTGACGGCATCGTCGACCTGCTGGTCGACGTCTGATGCCGAAATGGACTCCAGGGTTTGGGTTACCGGGTCTGTAATCGCTGGCGGTGCGCCCGTGCCTTGGACGAACGCGCCTGCGGCCGTGGCTAGCCCGATGATGATGGTGGACGGGTCAATGGACATCGGCCGCACCTTCCAGCGGCGCGGTGGCGCCTTCGTAGAACCCGTAGTCGGTGGTTTCGTCGAGGCTTTCCTGGATGGCGATCCGGGCCTCGCGGGGGAGGGTGTGCAGGATGTCGCGGACGCGTTCCCGGCGGCGGGCGACGGCTTGGCGGAACGGCATTCCGGGGGTGGCTTTCATCTGCGGGACGATGCCCTCGACGTCGTCGACGCCACCGGCGTGGTGACCGGCGTCGACCATGGCCTGTTCGGCTGCCATGGTGGCGTCGTCCTTCTCCTCGGACATGCCGATCGGGCCGATCATGGTGCCGTTGAGGAATTGCTTGACCACCGGCTGGTCCGAGGTGAGTAGCACCTCGCGGGGTCCGAACATCACCAGTTTCCGGCGGAACAGCATCCCGATGTTGTCCGGCACCGTCCGGGCGAGGTTGATGTTGTGCGAGACGATCAGGATCGTCGCGTCGATCTCGGCGTTGATGTCGATCAACGTCTGCGAGATGTACGTGGTGCGCACCGGGTCCAGACCGGAGTCCGGCTCGTCGACGAGAATGATCTGCGGGTCCAGCACCAGGGCGCGGGCCAGGCCGGCGCGCTTGCGCATACCGCCGGAGATCTCGCCGGGCAGCTTGTCCTCGGCCCCGAGCAGGCCGACCAGCTCCATCTTCTCCATGACGATCTTGCGGACCTCGGACTCGGACTTCTTCGTGTGTTCCCGCAACGGGAACGCCACGTTGTCGAACAGGTTCATCGAGCCGAACAGGGCGCCGTCCTGGAACAGCACGCCGAACAGCTTACGGATCTCGTAGAGCTCCTTGGACGAGCACTCGAGAATGTTGGTGCCGTCGATCACGATCGAACCCTGCTCCGGGCGGAGCAGACCGATCAGCGACTTCAGAAACACCGACTTACCCGTACCCGACGGACCCAGCAACGCGCTGACCTCACCGGCCGGAAGGGTCAACGACACGTCCTGCCAGATCCTCTGAGAGCCGAACGACTTCGTCAGTCCCTCGACCGATACCTCGACACCCACGACAACCTCCATGTGACTTGGGGCCGGTCCGACGCTGTGCGAACCGGGGCCGGGCGCGAGATGTGCACGGACCGACGCACCCGACGGATGGATGGAGTTCGTCCACTGCGCGAAGGCCCAGCGATGATTGGCTATGAGATATACCACTTTCCATCACGTTCGCGGAACCCCCAGTCGCGAAATTGTATTGGTCTGTGTATGTCGGCGTTTCGCCCTTGGTCCCGTCTTGGTAGCCACACTTCTCTAGCGCCACGCACAGGTGTAGACAATCTATATGAACACGCTGTATGGTCGCGTTGTGCTGCGGTGAAGCAGCCATTCAGCGAGAACAAGGAGTCTTTCGATGCCGGCCACTGAAGCGCTGATCTTCGACGCGATCCGGACGCCACGGGGAAAAGGGAAGCCGGGCGGCGCATTGCACACCGTCAAGCCGATCGACCTGGCAGTCGGGCTGATCGGTGATCTGCTCGATCGCAACCCCGGAATCGACCCGAACCGTGTCGACGACCTCGTGCTCGGTGTCGTCTCACCGGTTGGCGAGCAGGGCGGCAACCTCGCGCGCACAGCGAGTATCACCGCCGGCCTGCCGGACACGGTGGCGGGTGTGCAGATCAACCGTTTCTGCGCGTCGGGGCTCGAAGCGGTGAACATCGCAGCTCAGAAAGTGCGGTCGGGCTTCGAGGACCTGGTATTCGCTGGGGGTGTCGAGTCGATGTCCCGGGTGCCCATGGGCTCCGACGGCGGTGCGTGGATGGACGATCCTGCCACCAATCTCGCCAGCCACTTCGTCCCCCAAGGCGTGGGCGCCGACCTGATCGCGACGATCGAGGGCTTCACCCGCGAGGACGTCGACGCCTACGCCGTGCGTTCGCACCAGCGCGCGAGCCGCGCTCAGCAGGAGGGCCGGTTCGACCATTCGACCGTGCCCGTCCGCGATCTGAACGGCCGGGTCGTGCTCGACGCCAATGAGATGATCAGGCCGAGCACGACGGTTGAGTCGCTGAGCGGTCTGAAGCCGTCCTTCGCTGCCCTTGGTGAGATGGCCGGCTTCGATGCCGTTGCGCTGCAGAAGTTTCACACGGTCGAACGCATCGAACACGTTCACCACGCGGGCAACAGCTCCGGCATCGTCGACGGGGCATCCCTGTTGGCGATCGGCAGCGAGGACCTCGGACGGGAACTCGGGCTCATTCCACGTGGGCGCATCGTGGCCACCGCGGTGTCCGGCGCCGACCCCACCATCATGCTCACCGGTCCCGCGCCGGCGTCGTGGAAGGCGTTGGCGAAGGCCGGACTGACCCCTGCCGACCTCGACCTGGTCGAGATCAACGAGGCGTTCGCCTCGGTCGTCCTGCGGTTCGTCCGCGACCTCGACCTCGACCTCGACAAAGTCAACGTCAACGGAGGCGCCATCGCGATGGGACATCCCCTCGGCGCCACCGGCGGCATGATCGTGTCCACGCTCCTCGACGAATTACACCGCACCGGTGGACGTTACGGCCTCGTCACCCTCTGCGTGGGCGGCGGTATCGGGATCGCCACCGTGGTCGAAGCACTCCAGGCAAGCTGAAACCGGAAGGACCACAAAGGTTATGAGCCAGAACCCCATCATCCGCTGGGAACGCGACGACGACGGCATCGTCGTCCTCACGATCGACGATCCCAATCAACGCGTCAACACGATGAACGCGGAGTTCGTCGATGCGCTCGAGGCGGCACTCGACCGCATCGAGACCGAGCGCGACACCGTCGCCGGCGTCGTCGTCACGTCCGGTAAGGACACCTTCTTCGCCGGTGGAGATCTCAACGATCTTCGGGACGCAACCAAGGATCGCATCGACGAGTTCGCCGAGTTCGTCGACCGGAACAGCGCGCTCCTGCGCCGCCTCGAAACGATCGGCAGGCCCGTCGTCGCGGCGGTCAACGGTTCGGCGCTCGGCGGCGGACTCGAACTCGCGCTGGCCGCACACCATCGCGTCGCACTGGACGGTCCGCGCAACTACGTCGGACTGCCCGAAGTGACGCTCGGCCTGCTGCCCGGCGCCGGTGGCGTCGTCCGCTCGGTGCGGATGCTCGGCGTGGAGCGCGCGCTCTCGGAGCTGCTGCTGCAAGGGCAACGCCGCACCGTCCGATCGGCACTCGAACTCGGCATCATCGACGAGCTGGTCGAGTCGAAGTCGGAACTGATTGTGGTGTCCAAGAAGTGGATCCTCGCGCACCCGGAAGCGGTTCAGCCGTGGGATGTGAAAGGCTACCGCATTCCCGGTGGAGCACCCGGCGACCGGAGCGAACCACTGCACTCCAAGCTCCCGGCAATCCCCGCGCTATTGCGCAAACAGTCGAAGGGAGCGCACTACCCGGCCCCGAAGAACATCGTGTCGGCGGCCGTGGAGAGCGCACAGGTCGATTTCGACAACGCGTTGCGGATCGAGGCCCGCTACTTCCTCGACCTCGCGACCGGCCAGGTCGCCAAGAACATGATCCAGGCCTTCTTTTTCGACATGCAGTCCGTGAACGGCGCCCGCGGTCGTAGCGCCGACCGCACGCCCTGGCGCGCCAGCAAGGCCGTGGTTCTCGGCGCCGGAATGATGGGGGCCGGAATCGCCTACGAATGCGCCCGCGCCGGAATCGACGTCGTCCTCAAGGACGTGTCTGTGGAGGCCGCCGAACGAGGAAAGGGCTACTCCCACAAACTGATCGACAAGCAAATCGCCGCGGGTAGGACCTCGAGCGACAAGGGCGACGCACTCCTCGCGCGCATCACACCCACCGACCGCCCGGAGGCGGCCGAAGGCGCCGATCTGGTGATCGAGGCAGTCTTCGAGGATCCCGCTGTCAAGGCCCAGGTGCTCGCCGAGATCGAACCGTACCTCGCCGAGGGAGCGCTGATCGGATCGAACACGTCCACTCTTCCCATCACCGGCCTGGCCGAAAACGTCAGCCGCCCCGAGGATTTCAT
Source organism: Rhodococcus sp. IEGM 1307 (assembly GCF_030056915.1). Lineage (NCBI taxonomy): Bacteria > Bacillati > Actinomycetota > Actinomycetes > Mycobacteriales > Nocardiaceae > Rhodococcus > Rhodococcus sp. IEGM 1307. Next base: position 183,397 of record NZ_JASHKW010000005.1, on the reverse strand, counting down.
CGGACTCCACTTCTTCAGTCCCGTCGACCGGATGCCACTGTTGGAGATCATCAAGGGGAATAAATCGTCCCCCGACACGCTGTCGCGGGCGCTGGACCTGGCGAAGCAGATCTCGAAGACGCCGATCGTCGTCAACGACAGCCGTGGGTTCTTCACCAGCCGAGTGATCGGCACGTTCATCAACGAGGCCCTGGCATTGCTCGGTGAGGGCGTTCCGGCGGCGACGATCGAGCAGGCGAGCTCACAGGCCGGCTATCCGGCTCCCGTGCTGCAGCTGACGGACGAGCTCAACCTCGAGCTGCTCCGACGCGTTCGGGACGCCGCGCAACGAGCTGCCGAGGAGGGCGGACAGACGTGGGTCGGACACCCCGCCGAGGTGGTCCTGGACCGGATGCTCTCCGAATACGGTCGCGCCGGCCGGCTGGTCGGAGCCGGGTTCTACGAGTACGACGGGAACCGCAAACGTACCCGCCTCTGGACGGGACTGCCGGACGCTTTCGGCGGTGAGAATACCGATCTTCCGTTCGGCGACGTGGTCGAGCGGCTGTTGTTCGCCGAGGTGATCGAGACGGTCAAGTGCCTCGACGAGGGGGTCCTCGAAGCGATCCCCGACGCCAACGTCGGCTCGATCCTCGGCATCGGGTTCCCGGGATGGACGGGTGGAGTCCTACAGTTCATCGACGGGTACGAGGGCGGTGTGGCGGGCTTCGTCGCCCGAGCCCAGTACCTCGCCGAGACCTACAGCGAGCGCTTCACCCCACCGGAATCGCTTCTGCAACTCGCAGAATCGGGCACGACACTCGCGCGGTCCCGATCCGCCGAGTTGGTCGGTACCCCCTAGACGGCCAGGCGGACGGGAGTCGATCCGGCCCCGTCCGCCCGGCATTCCACTTCTCCCGGCCGTGCGGTCGCGGAGCGCGAAGAGGAGAAACATGAGTGCGACGTTGGTGGAGGTCGAGCCCGGTGTGCGGGTCAATGTCCTCGAACTCGGCGCGGGCGATCCCGTCCTGCTGATCCACGGCTGGAGCCTGAACTCCGAGGTGTGGGACCGCCAAATCCGCGTGCTCGCAGAAGCCGGGCATCGTGTGCTCGCGATGGACCTGCGGGGACACGGCGGCTCCGATGCCCCTATGGGCGGCTACGGCATCGATCGCCTCGCCGCCGACGGTGCCGCCGTCCTCGAGGCGCTCGGTGCCCCCCGCGCCGCCGTCGTCGGCTGGTCGTTGGGCGGGATGACCGCGCTGCGCATGGCCCACCGCTATCCGGCGCTGGTCGATCGCCTGGTGCTCGTCGCGTCGAACGGTGTGGCCGGAGCCCGGCAGCCGGATTATCCATTCGGAGTACCCGCCGACGCGATCGAGGGCGAGATGCACGCCGCCGAGCACGCGAACCGGCTGCCCTACCGCCGCCGAGCCGTCGGAGACCCGTTCGGGACGCCACCGGACCAGCAGATCCTGGACTGGCTGCACCGCATCTCCCTGCAGACACCGAGTTGGGCCGCCAACGCGTGCATGACCACACTCCTGCGCACCGGCCAGGTGCATATTCTCGGCGACATCGACGTCCCGGTCACCCAGATCATCGGGACCTCGGACCCGGCGTTGTCCGTTCGCGGCGCCAGATGGGTCCACGAGAAGACCTCGAGCACGCTCGTGGAACTCGACTGCGGGCACTACCCGATGCTCGAGATGGCCGACGCCTTCGACGCGGCCCTGCTGCATGCCCTTCGGAAGGGCCCGGGGCCCACGATGACACTCGTCGAGTCCCCGTCCACACACAGTGTCCAGACATAGGATATTCTCGATAACGTGAGTACACGGCCGGTAACGCGACAACGACCACGCGCACACGACGGGCAACGCAGCGCCGAGGTCGCGATCTTCGAGGCAACCGAGCAGTTACTGCAGGAGACCTCGATGCAGGACCTCACCGTCGCGCAGATCATCAAACGCGCCGGCCTGTCCCGAGCAAATTTCTACCATTACTTCGCCTCCAAGTACGACGTCCTCGTCGCGATGATCGCGCGGCTGTTCGACGACGCGTACGCAGATGCCGTCCCCTGGCAGGCGCCGCCCGGCAAGACCCGCGCCAAATCGATGGACGCCAGCATGCGCGGCACCATCGATATGTGGTCCGAGCACGGCGCGGTGATCTGTGCTGCCGTGGAACAGATGCACACCGTCCCCGCCGTCGCCGCGGCCTGGAAGGTGATGCTCGAACAGTTCGTTCGGGCCATCTCCGAGCAGATCACCCACGAACGCGACAACGGGACCGCACCCGACGGGGCACCACCCGAGATGATCGCCACCATGCTGGTGGGCGGTGTGGAGCGCACATTCTACGTTGGCTCCAAGAACCTGGACGAGCGACTGCCATCCGCCGAGAGCGCCCTCGACTCGATCGTGGCGCTCACGTTCGCGGCCATCTACGGCAACCAGCGGCCGGTCAAACGCGCCCGGCGTAAGAAGTCCGCAGCGAAGAGCGCAAACGCGGTGGCCACGATTGCGGCAGCGCAGGCCGCAGGAGAGGCGACGGCGAGTACCGATACTGCCGCCACCATCCTGAAGGCCGTCAATGACCTGCTGCAGGAGGAGTCTCTCGACGAATTGAGCGTCGCCCAGATACTCGAACGCGCCGACGCCTCCCGGGGAACGTTCTACTTCTACTTCGGAAGCAAGGACGACGCGTTCGTCGCGCTGTTCAAGGAATTCGCAGAACGGATCGCGAATGGATTCGAATTGCTCGTGAAGGTAGACCGGGACGACCCGGCCCGGATCAGTGAACTCGTCGCTGCCTGGCTCGACCTCGACGAGGCCACTCTCGCGGTGGCGCGCAACGCCGTTCACGAATGGCCGCGTCGTCCCGAGTTGCGTCGCCTCTACCTCGAGACGGTCAGCCGGATGACTACCGCGCTACAGGCCATGATCGAGGCGGACCGTGCTGTCGGTATCGCCGTGGACGGCCCTCCCGCGGCTGAATTCGCGGCCGTGATCATGTGGACCATCGAGCGGACGGTGGCCGGCTCGATGGCGCAGGAAGAATACCTCGAAGACATCGGCTCCGTCACGAAATTGCTCGGCGAGCTGCTCGTCTCTGCCATCTACGGTATCTGACCCCATGTGTACTGGTTGACCGCTCGCGTTGTTCAGCCCGGTTTACGAGTACGAACAGGTCGATAGGCACGCCTCCTCGTGTGGCGTGCCTTTTTGGCGTTCAGCCTAGGAATCGTGTCTGTTCGTACTGGACAGACGCCTTGTTTGACACGTCCGAATCGGCAGGTGGCGGGACCCGGGAGAGCATTGACATAGCGTCTGAACACTTTGTATTGTCGGTGACATGATTCACACCTCCACCTCTCCCGTGACCGACGGCGCTGCCTCGGCCGCTCCGCTCGTCCGCACCATTGAAGAGTTGACTCCCGAATGGATGACCGCCGCACTTGCCAAGGAACGGCCCGGAATCCGGGTGACGGGAGTGGACATCGACCGTGTCATCTGGGGATCCGCCACGAAGGCGTTCGCCAAGCTCACGTTCGACGGCGAGTCGCACGGCATTCCCGAAAGAGTCTGCATCAAGGGGGGATTCGACGAACGTAGCCGCGCATTCGGTCTCGGAGCCGCCTACGAGCTGGAAGGTTGCTTCTACCGCGATCTCGCGCCGAACCTCCGGGCGGAGGTTCCCGCGTGTTTCTACGCTGAGGCCGAACCAGAGCAGGGCATCGTCATCCTCGAAGACCTCACGGCACGGGGCGCCGAATTCGGCGAGGCCACAAATCTGTGGTCCATCGACACCGTCGCCGAGACACTCGAAGTCCAGGCAAGCTGGCACGGTCCCCTGTGGGGCAGTACGAAGGGCCGGTACGCCTGGCTTCCCGTCGGTGTCGAAGCGGCCCGGCAGGCGTTCCAGGTCATGCTCAGCCCCGAGCAATTCCACCCCCTGATCAGTCGTGACGAGGTTCCCGAACTGTCTGCGGGGCTGCGTGACGACGAACGTGTCCGCCGGGCCTTTCGTGCGCTGTGGGAGCACGATGACAACGCCGTGCACACCATCAACCATGGCGACGCGCATTTCGCACAGCTGTACCGGATTCCCGGACGGGCGCCGGCGTTCTTGGACTGGCAGACGGCCTGCCTGGCGCCGTGGTCGCACGACGTCGCCTATTTCATCGGCTCGGCGCTGAGCATCGAAGACCGTCGCACGCACGAACGCGATCTGCTCGCGCACTACCTCGATGCGCTCGAAGCGCATGGCGGACCGCGGATCGCGCCCGACGAGGCGTGGGCGGACTACCGACGGCACACCTTGCACGGGTTCGCCTGGATGTGCGTTCCCACCGTGATGCAGCCCTCGGAAACCGTTGCCGCCATGGCCCATCGGTACGCCGCAGCCATCGAGGATCACGATCCGTTCGCGCTGCTCTTCCGGGACTGATTTCCCGATCCCCACGGAAGGGGATGGGCTGGAGTTCGTTTCACGGTTGCCGTTGTCGGCCGTGGCTCGTCCGGCTCGTCCCCTTTTCTCGTGCCATTTTCCCTCCGCCCCGAGTGATTGACATCACGTATGAACACTATGTATGGTCACTATATGCAGCAGACTACGACGCCGGGATCGGCGCCCGATTCCTTTACTGACCAAGACCTCCGCGACGCACTGGCCGTGGCGAATCTGCCCGCGCTGCTCGCGGCACTGGCGCACCTGACCGGCGAGGACCGCTGGATCGAAGAGCCGTTCGTTCCGACACCGCCCACGGACCTCGGCGACCACGACTCCGGTGGGTTCACCGAGGAAATGCAGGAGCGGATCCGCCTGGAGGCCTTCGAGGTCCTACGCCGCTTTCGCGACGGTGAGCTCGAACCCGGGCCGGTGCCCGATCCTGCCAGGCTGGTCCGGCTCCTGAGTGTGTCGCTGGGGGAGCAACTGCCCGCCGACTACGGCAACCTCCTCGGCGAGGAACTCGGAATCTACCCCCGAGCGTCGGTTCCCGCGGCGGCCGTCGAGGGTGAGGTTCCACTGCGGGTCGCCATCATCGGGGCCGGGCTGTCGGGGCTGTGCCTGGCGATCCGGCTCGAACAGGCGAAGATCCCGTACGTCATCATCGAGAAGAACGACGACGTCGGCGGAACGTGGCACGAGAACGTCTATCCCGGCTGCGGTGTGGACACCCCGAGCAACCTGTACTCCCTGTCGTTCGCGCGGAACCCGGATTGGACCCGGTTCTTTGCGGGCCGCGACGAACTCGCCGAGTACTGGCGGTCGCTCGCGGACCGGTGGAACATCCGCCGGAGCATCTTGTTCTCGACCGAGGCGGTGTCGGCCAACTACGACGAGGATCAGGCGCTCTGGAAGATCGTGACGCGCGGCGCGGACGGGCTCGAGGACGAACTCGACGCCGGCATCCTCGTCAGCGCGGTGGGCCTGCTGAACCGCCCCAGCACCCCCGCCATCGCCGGACTCGACACCTTCGAGGGCCCCTGCCTGCACACCGCGCGCTGGGACCGCGACGTGGACATCGAGGGCAAACGCGTCGCGGTGATCGGCACGGGGGCGAGCGCGATGCAGTTCGTGCCCGCCGCCGCCGGAGTGGCGAGCAACCTGCGCGTCTTCCAGCGTTCCCCCCAATGGGCCATGCCACACCCCAACTACCGCCGGGACATTCCCGAGGGCGTCGCATTCCTGAACCGCCACATCCCGCACTACCAGGGCTGGTACCGCCTCCGACTGTTCTGGCGGATGGGCGACAAACTCCACGGTCTCCTGCAGATCGATCCCGAGTACCCGCACGCCGACCGCGCGATCAACCGCAGCAACGACAAACTACGCAGGATCCTCACTGCGCACATCGAGAGCGAACTCGACGGTCGCCCCGACCTTCTCGAGAAGAGCCTGCCGTCGTACCCTCCCTACGGCAAGCGTCTGCTCATCGACAACGGCTGGTTCCGCACGATCCGCCGCGACGACGTCGACCTGGTGACCGAGAACATCGAGACCGTCACCCCGCGCGGCGTGCGCACCGCGGACGGTGTCGAACACGAGGCCGACATCATCGTTCTGGCAACCGGATTCGACGCTGTCCAAGTCCTCGGATCGGTCGACATCCGAGGGCGGGGCGGACAATCGCTGCGCGACTACTGGGGCCACGACGACGGCCGCGCCTACCTCGGCATCACCGTCCCCGGCTTCCCCAACTTCTTCTGCCTCTACGGTCCGAACACCAACACCGGTCACGGCGGCACCGTCGTCGCGGGCACCGAGATCCAGGTCCAGTACGTCACACGTGTCCTCGCCGAGATGATCGACGAGGGTCTCGCGAGTGTCGAAGTCCGGCAGGACACCTTCGACAAGTACGACGACGAACTCGGAGAAGCGTTGTCGCGCACCATCTGGACCCACCCCGGCATGACGACCTACTACCGCAACAGCCGCGGACGTGTGGTGACCAACAGCCCCTGGCAGTACATCGAGTACTGGCGCCGCACGCACCAGCCGAACATGGACGACTTCGACGTGGAATCAGCGCTGTCACCGGCAGCCCGGACGGATGGAAGCTTCGCATGAGCACCGCAACTCGCAAGGCCGCCCCAGTACCGGCACCGATCGCCGCCATAACGGACGGCGCCGGGCAGGTAGCCCTGCTGCGCGCGACTTTCCGCAGCGGACGCACCCGCTCGCTCACCTGGCGTCGCGCCCAACTCGAGGGTCTCGCCCGACTCCTGTCCGAGCGGGAGAGCCATCTTGCGGCCGCGGTCGAACAGGATCTGGGACGCTCGGCGATCGGAACCTTCATGGGTGACCTCGCCCCGGTCCACGCCGAGATCCGGCACACGCTGAAAAACCTGGAGCGGTGGTCACGGCCGCAGCGCACAGCGCTGCCCGTGACGCAGCAGCCGGGAAAGGCATGGACCGTGGCGGAACCGAAGGGCGTGGTCCTGGTGATCGGTGCCTGGAACTTCCCTCTCCTGCTCACCCTCCAACCCCTCGTGAGCGCTCTGGCGGCCGGCAACGTCGTGCTCGTCAAGCCGTCGGAGTTGGCCCCGCGCACCGCGCAGGTGCTGGCCGAGTTGCTACCGAAGTATCTCGACCCGTCCGCGGTCGTCGTCGCCAACGGTGGCGCCGAGGTGAGCGCTGCCGTCCTCCGGGAGAAGTTCGACCATGTGTTCTTCACCGGATCGGCGCGCGTCGGGCGACTGGTCGCGACCGCGGCTGCCGAGCACCTCACCCCCGTGACGCTCGAACTCGGCGGCAAGAGCCCGGTGATCGTGGCGGCCGACGCCGACCTCGACGTCGCCGCGCGGCGCATCGCGTGGGCGAAATGCGTCAACAGCGGACAGGCATGCATTGCACCCGATTACGTTCTCGTCGAGGACTCGGTGCGGCCGGCGTTCGTCGAACGGCTCCTGAGGGAGCTCGACAACGCCTGGCGAGCGGAACCCACCCGCATCGTCAACGAGAACCACTTCGATCGCCTCGCCGCACTCCTGGACGGACACGGCGGCGACACGACCGGTGGGCAACGCGACCGTGGCACCCTCCGGTTCGCCGCCACGGTGGTCACCGACCCCGATCTCGACTCGCCGCTCATGACCGAGGAGATCTTCGGGCCTATTCTGCCGGTGGTGACGGTGACGTCCGTCGACGACGCCGTCGAGATGGTGAACAGCCGGCCGAAGCCTCTCGCGCTGTATCTGTTCACAGAGAACGACGACACCGTGCAGACCGTCCTGGGCAACACCTCCTCGGGCTCGGTCGGTGTCAATCACCTCCTCTACCAGCTACTCGTCCCCGACCTCCCGTTCGGCGGCGTCGGTGCCTCCGGGACCGGCGACTACCACGGCGAGCACGGGTTCGCGACCTTCAGTCATAGAAAGTCCGTATTGCGCAAGCCGACCAATCCGGATCCGTCGTTCGCCTACCCGCCCTACGGAGCCTTCGCGACCCGGCTGCTCCGCCGCCTCATGGGATAGCTGCCGGCGTGGAATCGTCCGACCACCCTCTTCGCCGTAAAGGAACCAGAGCGTTGTCATCTCGAGTATCCCGCGGTGCCCGCACAGCTCCGTATCCAGAGAAGGGCCCGTCATGAGTGTGCCTGTGCGCGAGTCCGCGACCGCGAAAATTGCGTCCGGCGTCGACACGGGGCTGCGCGCCGTCGGAGGCTTCTTCGAGTTGTGCGGCGAGACGTTCCGGGCCATGGCGAAGCGCCCCTTCCAGTGGCGCGAGTTGGTGCTGCAGTCGTGGTTCATTGTGCGAGTCGCGCTGCTGCCGACGCTCCTGGTCGCATTGCCGTTCACCGTGCTCGTGGTGTTCACCCTCAACATCCTGCTCGTGGAGTTCGGCGCGGCCGACCTGTCCGGTGCCGGAGCCGGACTCGGCGCGGTCACGCAGATCGGACCACTTGTGACCGTGCTCATCGTGGCGGGAGCGGGTGCCACGGCGATCTGCGCCGATCTGGGTGCCCGCACCATCCGGGAGGAGATCGACGCGATCCGGGTGCTCGGAATCGACCCGATCCAACGACTCGTCGTGCCACGCGTGCTGGCGTCGATGTTCGTGGCGGTCCTGCTCAACGGCCTCGTCATCACGATCGGGCTCACCGGCGGGTTCCTGTTCTCCGTCTACATCCAGAACGTCACCCCCGGTGCGTACGTCTCTTCGCTGACGTTCGTGACCGGGCTGCCGGAGGTGATCATCTCGGAAGTCAAGGCCACCCTGTTCGGGCTGATCGCCGGCCTGGTGGCATGTCACCGCGGCCTCACCGTGAAGGGCGGCCCGAAGAGTGTCGGCGACGCGGTGAACGAGACCGTCGTCTACGCCTTCATGGCCTTGTTCGCGGTCAACGTCGTGGTCACCGCCATCGGCGTCAAATTCGGAACAGGAGCCTGACCACCATGGCAGTGCACAAGACCGTTGCCGGAAGCCGGCACCCGAAACTGGCTGATACGGCCGGGGTCCCGGTCCGCATCCTCCAAGCAATCGGGCATCAAGCAGACTTCTTCGGCAAGACCATCCGGCTCGCCCCGCACGCGATCAGCAGCTACAAGAAGGAGACCGTGCGACTGATCGCCGAGATCGGTATGGGCTCGGGCGCGATGGCGATCATCGGCGGTACCGTCGTCATCGTCGGATTCATGACGCTCTCCGGCGGAACACTTCTCGCGATCCAGGGATTCAGCTCACTCGGCAACATCGGTGTCGAGGCCCTGACCGGATTCTTCGCGGCGTTCATCAACGTCCGCATCGTGGCCCCGGTGATCTCGGGCATCGCCCTCGCCGCCACGATCGGCGCGGGCGCCACCGCCCAATTGGGTGCCATGCGCATCAGCGAGGAGATCGACGCCCTCGAAGTCATGGGCATCCGGTCCATGTCCTATCTCGTGTCGACGCGTCTGATCGCCGGCATGATCTCGATCGTCCCGCTCTACTCGATGGCCGTGATCATGTCGTTCGTCGCCTCCCAGTTCACCACCACATACGTGTACGGGCAGTCGTCCGGCGTGTACGACCACTACTTCACCACCTTCCTGCGGCCCACCGACCTGTTCTGGTCGTTCCTGCAAGCGGTGGTCATGGCGCTCGTGGTGATGCTCATCCACTGCTACTACGGCTACCACGCCTCCGGTGGACCGGCCGGCGTGGGAGAAGCGGTCGGACGTGCGGTCCGGACGTCGCTGATCGCGGTCGTCTCGGTCACCCTCATTGCGTCCCTGGCGATCTACGGAGCGTCCGGCAACTTCAATCTTGCGGGCTAGGGGTAAGGATCATGATCTCGAGAAGAAGTGCCAAGTCGCACTATCACCCGCCGCCGCTGAAAACGAAGGGCGCAGCACTCCTCGTCGGACTCGCGGCGATTCTGTTCGGCTGCCTGCTGTCCTTCAAGGGGGCATTCAACAGCACGGTTCCCCTGACCGTCGTGTCGGACCGTTCCGGCCTGGTGATGGATGAGGGAGCCAAGGTGCAGCTGAACGGAGTCCAGATCGGCAAGGTCCGTGAGATCGACCACGTCGCCGACGGAGCGAGCCTGCAGCTCGACATCGACGAGCAGTGGTTCGGACTCCTCACCGCCGATACCGTCGCGGAGATCAAGGCCACCACCGCGTTCGGGTCGAAGTACGTGGCCCTCGAGGTTCCGGACGGAGCGTCGAGTGAGCCGCTCGCGGCAGGACAGGAGGTGCGTTCGCGCAACGTGACGACCGAGATCAACACGGTGTTCGAGAACTTGACGTCGGTCACCGAGCACGTCGACGCAGCGAAGCTGAACGCGACACTCGGCGCGGTGGCCACCGGTCTGCGCGGTCGCGGTGATCAACTCGGCACCACGTTCACCGACGCCAACACCTTCCTGGCAGCGGTCAATCCGACCCTGCCGACCCTCGCGAACGACTGGCGCGACACCGCCATCACAGCGAATACCTACGCGGAGGCGGTGCCCGACTTCATGGCATTGCTCGGCAACGCCAGCGTCACCTCGGACACCCTGGTTGCCGAGGAGAAGCCACTCGAGTCCACGCTGCAGGCCTTCCGAGCGATGGGCGACGAGGGATTCGGTATCGCATCCGAGAACGAGAAGAGCTTCCTCGACACCATGAGACTGTTCGTACCCACGACGGCACTGCTGGCCGAATACAGCCCCGAGTACGCCTGCCTCTTCCAGCAGGCCGCAACGACCGCGGATGCCGAGCAGCGCTTCGGTGCCGGAAATACCGGTTACTCACTCGAACTGGATGCGGGAATCATGCCCGGTGACGACAACTACACGTATCCCGAGAATCTTCCGATCGTCCAGGGGCGGGGCGGCCCCGGTGGCGCTCCCGGCTGCTATCCGGAGATCACCAAGGACATGTTCCCGACCCCGCACCTGGTGGTCGACGGCGGCGCGAACATCGCGAATGCGACCGCGCCCCGCGCGGGATCGCCGAGCTTCGTGGAGTACCTCTTCGGCACGGCCGTGGGAGGGGTGGCTCCGCGATGAAGATTTCAGCAACCGCAACGAAACTCGCGATCTTCTCCATCGTGATGGTGCTGTTCACCGCAGCGGTCGTCATCGTCTTCGGGCAGTTCCGCTTCGGCAGCGAAAGGCAGTACAGCGCCGTGTTCGACGATGTGTCCGGGCTCCGGGACAACGAATTCGTCCGGGTTGCCGGCGTCGAGGTCGGCAAGGTGACATCGGTCGACGTGCGGGAGGACTCCACGGCGATGGTGACGTTCGCGCTGACGAAGAACGTTCCACTCACCGAGTCGACCCGTGCCGCAGTGAAGTTCAGCAACCTCATCGGCGATCACTACCTCGAACTCGTCGAAGGGTCCGGTCCGCTCACACCGCTTGCCGAGGGTGACACCATTCCCGTCGAACGCACGGTTCCTGCGCTGGATCTCGACGCCCTGATCAACGGTTTCCGGCCGTTGTTCAAGGCGCTCGATCCCGAACAGGTCAATGCGCTGTCGACCTCGCTCGTCGACGTCTTCCAAGGGCAGGGCGGCACCATCGACCACTTCCTGCAGCAAGCCGGACAGCTGACCTCGGTCCTCGCCGACCGCGACCAGCTGATCGGTGCCGTGATCGGCAACCTCAACACCCTGCTCGGCACCGTCGACCGACGGAACGCCGAGTTCAACCAGGGCATCGACCAGCTCCAGCAACTCGTCACCCGGCTGGGGGAGCAGTCGGACCCGCTCGGCGACGCCCTCGTCCACATCGACGACGCATCCAACTCGATGGCCGCGCTCCTCGAGTCGACCCGCCCGGACCTGAAGGAAGACATCACCCAGGCCGGCAGGCTTTCCGACCAGGTGGTCGCCGACCAGGACTACATCAACTGGGCGTTCAATTCCCTTCCCGCGGCCTACAACAAGCTGTCGAGGCTGGGCCTGTTCGGCGACTTCTTCACGTTCTACCTCTGCGATGTGCAGCTGAAGGTGAACGGTCCGAACGGAGACCCCGTGTACATACCGATCGTCGGCCAGCGGGCCGGGAGGTGCACACCACAATGATTCGCTCCAAGACCGCACGAATCGGCCTGATCGGTGTCGCGATCACCCTCATCGTCGTGCTCACCGCCATGAACTTCGAGAAGCTGCAGTACCTGACCACGTCCTCCCGCTATTCGGCGTACTTCGGTGACACCGGCGGCCTGCTCAGCGGCGACAAGGTCATGATCGCCGGCGTCGAGGTCGGCAAGGTCCACTCCGTCGAACTCGACGGAGACAAGGTCCTCATCGAGTTCACGGCGGACGGAGTACGCCTCGGCAGCAAAACGGAACTGTCGATCAAGACGCGGACGGTGCTCGGCAACAAGTACCTCCAGGTCACGCCGCGCGGCGACGACGACCTCCTCGCCACGGACGACGTCATCCCGCTCGCCCAGACCACCACGCCGTACCTGCTCACGGACGCCCTCGGCGACCTCACCACGACGATCAGCGGACTCGACACCGACAAACTGACCGGTGCCCTGGACACGCTGGGCGAGACGCTCGATCAGACCCAACCGAACCTCAGTGCGGCACTGGACGGAATGTCCCGGTTCTCGGACACCGTAAGCTCCCGGGACCAGTTGATCCAGGACCTGTCCCGCAACGCGGAATCGGTGACGGGGGTGCTGTCCGAGCGGAGCAATCAGATCGACAGGCTGCTCGTCGACGGCAACACCCTCTTCGCCTCACTCGCGCAGCGACGCCGGGCGATCGACACCCTGCTCGGCAATGTCACGGCGGTGACGGCGCAGGTGAACGGTCTCGTCGACGACAACGAGGCGCAGCTGCGGCCGGTTCTCGAGCAGCTGAACACGACGACCGATCTGCTGAACCAGCAGAAGGACAACCTGGCGGCGTCGCTGAAGCCGTTGTCGCAGTACGCGACGTCCCTGGGGGAGTCTGTGGCCTCCGGCCCGTTCTTCAAGGCCTACATCATGAACCTGCTGCCCGGGCAGTACCTGCAGCCGTTCATCGACGCCGCGTTCGCGGAGCAGGGCATCAACCCCGGCACCCTGAACGGGCAGAACACCTTCCCGGTGACCTGCGGCGACAACAGCGCACCGGGCGCCGTACCCCCTGGCAGCGCGACACCGTTGCCGAACCCGAGCAACTGCCCGGTGCAGCCCGGCGAGCTTCCGGTCGCGAACTCGACGCAGGCCCCGGCGGCACCCGCTCTCCCCGCGCTGCCGCAGATCTCGATGCCCGGTCTGCCCCCACTGCCCGGACTGGGCGGATAGGACATGTCGACGATGTTGAACGCACTCCGAGGCTCACGCCGCGTCTGGATCGCCGCGCTCGTCGTGGTGGCCCTCGCCGTCGTCGCCGCCACCGCGTGGAGTCTCTACCGCACGAGGTCCACGACGACCGTGACGGCGTACTTCGCGAACACCAACGGAATCTACGTCGGCGACCAGGTGAAGATCCTCGGCGTCGACGTCGGCAAGATCGACGCGATCGAGCCCGACGGCGAACGGATGAAGGTCACCTTCCATTACGACTCGCAGTATCAGGTTCCCCAGGACGCCAAGGCCGCGATCCTCTCCCCGAGCCTCGTCACCTCCCGGGCGATCCAGCTGACCCCCGCCTACACGGGCGGGCCCGCCCTCGCCGATCACGACGAGATTCCGCTCGAACGCACCGCGGTGCCGATCGAGTGGGACGACTTCCGCGCACAACTCCAGCACCTCTCCGAGTCGCTCGGCCCCACCCCGGACAGCGCCAACGGACCGCTCGGCCAGTTCGTCAACGATGCCGCGGATTCGTTCAGCGGCAAGGGAACCGATATCAACACCACCCTGACCAAGCTGTCCGAGGCGATGTCGACACTGTCCGACGGGCGGGACGACGTGTTCGCCACGGTGCGCAACCTGCAGGTGTTCGTCTCCGCGCTCGCCGCGAGCGACGAGCAGATCGTCCAGCTCAATCACAATCTGGCGTCGGTTTCCGGTGTTCTCACCAACTCCGATCAGGAACTCGCCACCTCGCTCGACAGCGTGGACGCCCTCGTGCACCGTATCGGTGAGTTCATCGGCGACAACCGGGAAGGTCTCGGCAAATCTGTCGACGATCTCGCCGCGGTGACGACGATGCTGAACGAATCACGCCCGGACATCGAGCAACTTCTCCACGTTCTGCCGAACACACTGCAGAACTTCTACAACATCTACCAGCCGGCGCAGGGCTCGATGACCGGTGCGCTGGCGGTGACCCAGATGCAGAACCCCATCCAATTCATCTGCGGTGCAATCCAGGCCGCGAGCCAGAAGGGTGCCGCCGAATCGGCGAAACTCTGCGTCCAGCATCTTGCCCCGGTCCTCAATCTGATCCAGATGAACTACCCACCCGCGGGCGCGAACCCGATCACCAGCGTCCAGGTGCGCCCCGACCAGATCGATTACAGCCAAGACTCGCTGCGCGGCACGGTGCCGACGGCACCGGTGCGCACGATCGACGCCCGCGGCGGCATCGCGGGCCTGCTCGGACTGGCGACACCGACGACGAGTGGAGGCCGATGATGTTCCGGCACAAACCCCTACGACGGTCGATCGGCCTCGCATTGACAGGACTGTCCGCGGCACTGCTCACCAGCTGCGGCTGGGAAGGCGCGAACTCACTGCCGCTCCCCGGAACCGAGGGATCGGGAGCCGGCTCGTACACCGTGACCATCCAGATGCCGAACGTCACGTCGATCCAGCGCAACAGCCGCGTCCGGGTACACGATGTGACCGTCGGGAACGTCACCGACGTGCAATTACAGGACTGGCACGCGCTGGTCACCGTGCGGCTCGACGGCGGTGTCGCCCTGCCGAAGAACGCCACCGCGAAGATCGGACAGACCAGCCTGCTCGGCTCGCTCCACGTCGAGCTCGCCGAACCACTCGACGAGGCACCGAGCGGCTCACTCGGGGACGGCGACACCATCCCCCTCGATCATGCGGGCCAATACCCGACCACGGAACAGACACTGGCGGCCGTGTCGGTGGTGCTCAACGGCGGCGGCCTCGGCCAGCTGCAGGAGATCGACACCCAGCTCAACGCAGCCCTCGGCGGCCGCGAATCGGACGTGCGCACCTTCCTGACCCAGCTCGACACGTTCACCAGCGCACTCAACACCCAGAAGGACGACATCCTGACGGCGTTGGAGGGACTCGATCGGCTCTCGCTCACCGCGAACGAGCAGACACAGACCCTCGAAAGCGCACTCGAACGGATACCGCCCGCCATCGAGACCCTCAACCGGCAGAAGGACAACCTGACCGGGTCGGTGACCTCCGTCGGCAATTTCGCCGACGTCGCGAACCGAACGGTGACAGCCGGCTCGGAGGACATTCAACAGAACCTGCGGGACCTCGCGCCGACCCTGCGCGAGCTGGCGAACGCCGGACCGGGCCTCGCCGGTTCCCTGGGCATGCTCCCCACCTTCCCGTGGCCCCTTGCCGGTCTCCCCAAATACATTCAGGGCGACGCGGGCAATCTCTCCGCCACCCTCGACCTCACCCTGGGCCGCATCGACGCCAACTTCCTCCAGGGCACGCCACTCGCCGGCACCCTCTACAACGCGGAGACCGCCCTGGGCCGCACCGTCGGCCGGATGCCGACCGCGGACAAGAACCCATTGACCGCTCCCCTCGAGTCGGTCGTGATCCGAGGTGGACAGTGATACTCACCCGATTCGTCCGCATCCAATTGACCATCTTCAGCATCCTCACCGTGGTCGCGCTGACAGTGATGGGCCTGCACTACATGCGCCTCCCCGCACTCGCCGGAATCGGCCAATACCAACTCACGGTCGACCTGCCCACGAGCGGCGGCCTCTACGGAACCGCCAACGTCACCTACCGCGGTGCCACGATCGGCACGGTCACCGACGTCGTGCCCACGGACACGGGAGCGCGGGCGACCCTTCGAGTCGACAGCACCACCAAGATCCCCGCCGACGCCCGCGCCGAGGTGCACAGCCGATCGGCGATCGGCGAGCAATACGTCGATCTCGTCCCCACCGGCCTCGACGGCCCGTACCTGCAGGACGGCGATGTCATCCCCGCCGACCGGACATCGGTTCCGCAGGACATCGCCCCGATGTTCGACACCGTCAACAAGGGCCTCGAGGCCATCCCCGAGGACAAGCTCGCCACCCTCATCAACGAAAGCTACAACGCCTTCAACGGAACCGGTGAAGACATCCAACGACTGCTCGAATCGTCGAGCGCGGTGGCAGCCACCGCCGCCGACACCGCGGACCCCACCGCCCGCCTCATCGAAGACGCCGCACCGTTCCTCCGATCCCAGGTGGACAGCGGCCCGGCCCTGCAGGAATGGGTACGACACCTCCGCGAGATCAGCGCGCAAGCGGCCGGACGTGACGCGCAGGTACGCAGCATCTTCCAGACCGCGCCGACGGCGTCGACGGAGCTGACGGAACTCTTCCGGCGACTGCGCCCGACGACCCCGATCCTGCTGGCCAATCTCACCAGCCTCGGCCAGGTCGCCGTCACCTACAACCGGTCGCTCGAGCAGGCGCTGGTGCTGGTGCCCCCGAGCGTCGGACTGATGAAGACGATGACCGTCCCGAACGAGGACTCGACGGGTGCGGCGTTGATGGACTTCAACCTCAACCTCAACACCTCTCCGCCATGCACCACAGGATTCCTCCCGGCCTCCGAGCGGCGCGACGGATCGGCCGTGGACTCGCCCGTCCGCACCTCCGATCCGATCTACTGCGCGGTTCCGCAGGACGCCGACGTCGCTTCTCGCGGTGCCCGGAACATGCCCTGCATGGACAAGCCGGGCAAACGGGCACCCACCGTCGAAATCTGCAAGAGCGACGAAGAATACGTCCCCAAGGGCACCAACCCCTGGGTGGGCAATCCCACCCCGACCACCGACAACCCGCTCGCCGCCGAGGGCAATGCCGCATTCGACGCGATCGGTGTCCCGCAACCTGCCGCCGCGCCGGCGTCGGTGGGAACTGCGGGTTACAACCCCTCCACCGGTGAATACCAGGGTGCCGACGGACAGGTCTACCGCCAGTCCAACCTGGCACCGGGCGGGGTGCCCACCCTCGAAAATCTGCTTACCCAAGGACGCTGATCATGGTGCGACGCAATACTTCCCGACCCGCAGCCACCGCGGCAGACGCCGCGGCCCAGGCCTCCCGAGCCGCCGCCGATGCGGAAACGGCAGCGCGCGAGGCCGAGGCAGCCCTCGCCCGGGCACTGGCCGAGGACGAGTCCCACGCCGCGGACGAGGGTGCAGAGGACGCCGAGGTATCCGTCAGGCGGGCCCGGAAGCGTCCACGCCGTGCCCTCGCCGGTGCCGTAGTCTCGGCCGTTGCCGTTGCCGTGGTCGCCCTCGCGTCGACGTCCGTCGGGCTGTCCCACTCCCACGCCGCCCGTCAAGCGGCCGCCGACCACGATCTCGAACTTCTCCAGGGAACCCGGCAGGCGGTGATCAACCTCATCACCCCGAGCGCTGCCGACCCGGCGGGAAGCGCACAGCGGATTCTCGACGGTGCCACGGGGGAGTGGAAGACCGAATTCGAAAGCACGAAAACGGAGTTCATCGACACCATCGCACAGTCGAAGACCGAATCGACAGGCGAAATCCTCGGCGCCGGCATCGAACGCGCGAACGACGACGGCACCACCTCGGTCATAGTGGCCGCCGTGACCAAGGTGACCAACGCCGCGGGAGCCAAGGACGAACCCCGGACCTGGCGGCTGCGCGTGCAGGTCGGCAAGGACGGGGAGCTCTACAAACTCGCGAAAATCGAGGTAGTGCCATGACCGTAAACCACACGCTCGAACGCGTCACCGACACGAACGACGACACCGGACCTGCCGAGCCGACGCGGCGATGGCGCTCGTCGCGGGCATTGATCGTCCTCGCGACGATCACACTGGCACTCGCCGGCTACAGCGCGATCATGCACTTCGCCATCGGTGCTCAGGACCGCAGCCTCGAACAGGTGCGTTCCGGTGCCGCCGAGGAGATCGGGAAACTGACCGCCGCCGTCCTCAGTTACTCACCCGACACCGTCGAGGCCGACGTGGCGACGTCGAAATCGCATCTCACCGGGGATTTTCTGACCGAGTTCAGCGACCTCGGCGCCAGTGACATCGTGCCGCGCGCCAAACAGGACACGATCGGCGCGCAGTGGGACGTGACCGGTACGTCACTGGTCACGGCAGAAGCCGACACCGCCACCGTGCTGGTTTTTCTGCACGGCACCGTGACGAGAGGCGCGACACCCCAACCCGAGGAACTGTCGAGCAGCGTGCGAGTACGCGCCGAACGGACCGGCCAATCCTGGTCGATCTCCGACCTCGAGCCCCTGTGAAGGCAGTAGATCATGAGAAGGAGTCGAGCAGACATGGTGTTCGGACGCCGTAGCCGGCAGACAGCACGTCCCGATCGAGTCGAAGACCTGCGGGAGCAGGTGCAGCGCGCCCGGGCGGCGGCGGATTCGGCCACGGCAGCGGCCCGAGCGGCCGCCGAAGACGCCGAGAAGGAACGAGGCGCCGACGACGCGATCGAGCTGCCGAAGACCCAGCCGACGGGGCGCAGGTCGGCCCGCTATCGGGTGGCGGTCGCCGCGGCGGCCGTGACCTGCCTCGGCGCCGGCGCGCTTGCGGGACAGACCACCCTCGATCACCAGGCGACCCAGCGGAGCATCGCCGCCGACACACGAGTCCTCGCCTTCACCGAGGAAGCAGTGGCACGGTTGCTCTCGACCGACACCGACAATGCCGCGTCATACGTCGACCGCGTCCTCGCGGACTCGACCGGCGACTGGCGCACCGAATTCGAACAACGGAAGACGGCAACGATCGACACGATGCGGCAAGCCGGAAACCGGACCGCAGGCCGGACCCTCGCAGCGGGAATCGAAGGACGAGAGAACGAAACCACGACAGTCCTCGTCTCCGCGACGGCGCAGACCACCCCCGTCACGGCCGACCCCGCCGCCCCCGCCGCCCCGGAACCGCAGATTCAGCAGTACCAGATCCGAGTAGGAGTCACCATGGTCGACGACCAGCCCAAGCTCTCGAGTGTCGGGTTCGTCCAATGAGCACCGCAGTGGACGTCAAAAAGGAAGACCTCGACATAGATAGCGACCTTTCGCCGGACGACGATGCCACCTCAGCGGCCAGGCGGATGGCGGCGGTGGCCGTCGACGTGCTCCCCGCAGTCGTTGTCGGTGTCGCCGGTCTCGCGCTGGCGGCGGTGTCGAACTTCGCGGTCTGGGGGATCGCGGCCGCCGTGGTCGCGATCGGCGGCGCAATTCTATACGTCGGGTGGAACAGTGTGGTCCGTCGCCGGCGCGCCGGATCCACCGCCGGGCGAACGGTCCTCGGGAGCGCGTTGGACAGAACGATCAGCCGGGCGGAACGTCTGGCGCTGTGTGCGGCGCCGGTCGTCGCGGTCGGTGCGCTAGTCGCCGTGCAGGTCGGGGTGCAGCGCGCGGACGACGTGAGCATCTCGGACGCCCGCGCGACAACGGTCCAATTGGCCTCGGACGGCGCCGCCGCGCTCCTCTCGTACACCCCCGAGACGGTGGACGAGGATCTGGACCGGGCCTCGGGACTGCTGACCGGTGACCTCCTGAACTCGTATCGACAGCTCGCTGGCGACGTCGTCGGTCCAACCGCGAAGGACAAGGGGGTCACGATGCAGGCGGTGCCGGTCGGCGCCTCGGTGGAGTCGGTGGCCCCGGACACCGCGCGTGTGCTCGTGTACGTGAACCAGACGACCACGATGGCCGAGACCCCCGAACCGTCACAGACCCAGAATGTCGTCCGCGTGACGCTGAGCCATGTCGACGGCGCCTGGTTGATCTCCGGCTTCGACCCGCTCTTCTGATCAATCAACCCCTACCGCAGTAGAAGGAAGAACTCTCATGGTCCTCATCGATCTTGTCGATCCCGTTCAGAATCTCGTCACCGCGATCGCGTGGCTGCTGCTGCGCGGACATCTGCCGCCGGTCTGATCGGAACCTTTGCTCGACAATTTGTCCATTTGCAATGTACGAACACACTGTATAGTCAGGAATCATGACGACCTCAGCAACACCGTCGGCATCGCCGACCGCACCCGGCGTTGAAGCGGCAACCCTCTGCGCCGCTTTCCAATACACCGTGTCGACCGACCCGGATTCGGCGGCACTGCGTGCCCACGGCGACACCATCGCACTAACGCGTCGTGAGTACGCTGTCGCCGTGGAGGCCATCGCCGGCGGACTCGCCGGCCTCGGCGTGAGCCGCGGCGAGACCGTCGGCCTGATGATGACGAACCGGCCGGAGTTCCATCTCGTCGACACCGCGGCGCTGCACCTCGGTGCGATACCGTTCTCGATCTACAACACATCGGCGCCGGATCAGATCGAATACCTTCTCGGGCACGCGGAGAATCGGGTGATGATCTGCGAGCGTTCGTTTCTGGATCGGATCCGTGCGGCGGCGACACCGCATCTCGAACACATCGTGGTCGTCGACCCCACGGCGGAGGACACGGATGTGCTCTCGCTCGAGGACTTGCGCACCAGAACGCCCGAGGGCTTCGACTTCGAGGTCGCCTGGCGCGCCGTCCAACCGGACGACATCGCTACCCTCATCTACACGTCCGGAACCACCGGCCCTCCCAAGGGAGTGGAGCTCACACACGCCAATCTGACCTTCGTTCTCCGGACGTGTCACGAGCGCTTCCCGTTTCCCGACCAGGGACAGTGCATCTCCTACCTGCCGACCGCGCACATGGCCGACCGCGTGTTCTCGCACTACCTCCACATGGTCACCGGCTGGACCCTCACTACCGTGCAGAACCCGGCACAATTGTTCGCTGCGGTAGCGGAGACCCATCCCACCTGGTTCCTCGGGGTACCGCGCATCTGGGAGAAGCTGCGGTCGGCACTGCTCGCTCGATTCGCGTCGAATCCGCCCGAACAACGCGCCGCGATCGACGCCGCACTCGACGCCGGGCTGCGAAAGGTCCGAGCCGAACAGTCCGGAAAGCCGGTACCCAAAGACCTCGCTGCCACCTACGCCCAAGCCGACTCGACGGTGTTCGCACCTCTGCGCACCCAACTCGGACTCGACGAAGTCGTTCTCCTCATGACCGGCGCCGCACCCATTCCCTCTGTCGTCCACGAGTTCTTCCTCGCGATCGGACTGCCGTTGGCAGAGGGATTCGGCATGTCCGAGACCGGAGCCCTGGGCATGACCAACCTGCCCGGCGAAATCCGGCTCGGCAGCGTCGGCAAAGCGATGCCCGGCACCGAGGCGCGTACCGCCGACGACGGAGAACTCCTGCTCCGCGGGGCGCACGTCATGCGTGGATACCGGAAGGATCCGGTGAAGACCGCGGAGGCCATCGACGACGACGGCTGGCTGCACACCGGCGACATCGCCACGATCGACGACGACGGCTTCGTCCGCATCGTCGACCGCAAGAAGGAACTGATCATCAACGCAGCGGGCAAGAACATGTCACC
This sequence comes from Rhodococcus sp. IEGM 1307, assembly GCF_030056915.1. Lineage (NCBI taxonomy): Bacteria > Bacillati > Actinomycetota > Actinomycetes > Mycobacteriales > Nocardiaceae > Rhodococcus > Rhodococcus sp. IEGM 1307. The sequence goes on along the minus strand of NZ_JASHKW010000005.1, from coordinate 161,943 downwards.
CGTCAACATCGAAAGCGCGTTGAAGGGGGCGTCTCCGCTCATCGGGCAGGCATGCTGTGTCGGCGACGGACGGCCCTACAACGTCGCGCTGCTCGTGCTCGACCCCGACGCCGCAGCCGCATTCGCGTCCGAGCACGGTCTGCCCGATTCGCCGGCGCACGCGGGCGCGCAGGATCCGCGTGTCCAGGCTGCGGTGGCGGCCGCAGTCGAGCGGGCCAACGGTCAGTTGTCGCGGGTGGAGCAGATCAAGCGATACGAACTTCTCGACGAAGAGTGGTTGCCGGACGGCGCGGAGCTCACACCCACGATGAAACTCAAGCGCCGTTCGATCGTGGGCAAGTACACCGGCGTGATTGAGAGCCTCTACGGCTGAGGCGGAGTGCTGCCGGACGGCGGCCGGCGGGCAGCGGTAGCGCACGTGAGTGGCAAAGCGTGTCGGGGCACTCTTTGCCACTCACGTGCGGCGCCATTCCTCCAACTGCTCGACGGCGGTGTTCGCGACCGCCACGGCCTCGTCCCGATTGACCCGCGACAGCAGGAGCGCGCTGACGGACAGTGACGTCAGGAGCCGGGTCCGGTGGGCCAGGGTGGCGGTCGGCGCGTCCGGGTCGTGGGCGCGGAGTGCGTGGGCGAGCGCCCCGGACAGTTCGCGCTGGTATGCGTCGACGACGGACCGTTGCGTGTCGTCGTGCGCGGCGAAACCGGCGGCACTGTTGAGTAGCAGGCAGCCGCGTCCGGGGGTTTCGTCGGGGAGGGCCGCGAGGGCGCCTGCAAGGCTGCGGTAGTAGCGCACGGCGGCGTCGGGGCGCGTCGGTTCGTCGGTCAGGATGCGGAGCCGGGGGCGAACCACCCGGTCCAGGTAGTCGTGCACGGCGGCGTCGAAGAGTCCGCGTTTGCTGGTGAACGCGTTGTACAGGCTCGACCGATTCAATCCGGTGACGCGCTCGAGGTCGGGTATCGACGTGGCTTCGAAGCCCTTGTCCCAGAACAGGTCGCGGGCGCGGCCGACCACTTCGGCCGTGTCGAAATCCTGCGTGCGCGGCATGACGATCCTCACTCCTGGTTGTGAAACGACCATTTCAGTATATATTGAAATGGTCAGTTCAGAACGAGGAGGGATTTCGTATGGTCGCCGCGGGTCTTGTTCTTGCCGCACTCGCCAGTGCGCTGCACGTCTACATCTTCGTGCTCGAGTCCGTCCTCTGGACCGCGCCGCGCACCCGCGCGACGTTCGGAACCAGTGCCGAAGAAGCCGACGCCACCAAGGAGCTTGCCTTCAACCAGGGCTTCTACAACCTCTTCCTGGCGATCGTGACGGCAGTCGGCATCGTCGCCGTGATCATCGGCGCGACCGCCGTCGGTGCTGCCCTCGTCTTCGCCGGTGCCGGCTCCATGCTGCTCGCGGCCCTCGTGCTCCTGCTGTCGTCGCCCGACAAGGCTCGCGCGGCGATCACCCAGGGAACACTTCCGCTGCTCGCGTTACTCCTCCTCGCGCTCGGACTGGCGCTGTGACCTCAGACGTATCGAAAGGAACACCCGTGACCACGAGCACCCAGATTCAGCTGATCAACCGGCCGGTGGGCTGGCCCACCCAGGACGACTTCCGCACCGCGACCGTCGAGCTGCCCGACCTCGGGCCCGACCAGGTGCGGGTGGCCAACGAGTTCGTCTCCGTCGACCCGTACATGCGCGGCCGGATGAACGACGTGAAGTCGTACATCCCGCCGTTCGCGCTGGGCGAGACGATGACCGGCGGAGCTGTCGGTCGCGTCGTCGAATCCACCGCCGCGACGCATCCGGTCGGCTCGGTGGTGGTCCACGATCTCGGGTGGCGGGACGTCGCGCAGGGTGACGCCTCGGCGTTCCGCGTCGTCGACGAGATTCCGGGAGTGTCGATCTCGGCCTATCTGGGGATTCTCGGACTGACCGGACTCACGGCGTACGTCGGACTCGTCCACATCGCGCACCTGAAGGCCGGCGACTCCGTGTTCATCTCCGGCGCCGCGGGTGCGGTGGGGACGGCCGCCGGGCAGATCGCACGACTCGAGGGCGCGTCCCGCGTCATCGGATCCGCCGGGTCCGCGGAGAAGGTCGCGCTGCTGACCGACCGCTACGGATACGACGCCGCCTTCGACTACAAGCAGGCACCGGTGCGTGAGCAACTCCGGGGACTCGCGGGCGACGGCATCGACGTCTACTTCGACAACGTCGGCGGCGACCACCTCGAGGCCGCACTCGACGTCATGCGGAACGGCGGCCGCGCCGCCCTCTGCGGTGCCATCTCCGCGTACAACGCCACCGAGCGCACACCGGGCCCCGACAACATGGTGAACATCATCAGCCGCGGGCTCACCCTCGAGGGCTTCACCCTCGGCAACTACACGCACGTCTTCCCCGAGTTCGCCGCCAAGATGGGACCGTGGCTCGCATCCGGCGACGTGGTTCACGACGAGACCGTCGTCGACGGCATCGAGAACTCGGTCGACGCGTTCCTGCAGCTCATGCACGGCGGAAATGTCGGGAAGATGCTGGTGAAGGTGGCGTAGCCACCCGTGCGCCTTTTTGGTAGCTGGAGCAACCAAAAAGGCGCACAGGCGCGTCAGCGCCTCACGGAGGAATACCTTTCGCGCACTTCGGGTGCCGGGTCGGCCTCGTAGCGCCGGGTGGACGTCTGATCCCACTTGGGTGGTTCCGGGGTCCCGGCCAGCGTCCAGGCCGCCTGCCTGCATGCGCCGATCGCGACGTACTCCGCCGGTTGCGGCACCAGGACCGGGGCCCCGAAGATGGTGGGCGCGAGTTCGCACAGTGCCTGTGAGCGGGCGCCGCCGCCGACGAGGAGGATGCGACGCACCGTGACGCCCTGGGCGGTCAGGTGGTCGATGCCTTCCGCCAGGCCGCACAGCAGGCCCTCGACCGCCGCGCGGGCGAGGTGGGCGGGGGTCGAATTGGCCAGCCGGAGTCCGTGAACGGAGCCGGTGGCGTTCGGACGGTTGGGGGTGCGCTCACCCTCGAAATACGGCACCATCACCAGGCCGCCACTGCCGGACGGCGCCGACAGCGCCAGCCGCGACAGCTCGTCGTGATCGACGCCCAGCAGCGAGGCGGTCGCGTCGAGCACCCGGGCGGCGTTCAGCGTGCACACGAGGGGTAGTTGACGTCCGGTGGCGTCGGCGAAGCCTGCGACGAAACCGCCCGGATCGTTCGCCGGGGTCACGGACACCGCGGACACGACGCCTGACGTTCCCACGGAGACGACGACGTCACCTTCCTGGGCGTCGAGAGCCAGTGCGGCGGCGGCGTTGTCGCCGGTTCCGGGGCCGACGGCGGCGCCCCAGCGGGTTTCCCCGATCTTCTCGGCCGGGCGGGCCACGCGCGGCACGGTGGCCGTGCGTCCGCGCAGCGCCAGCGACAGTAGGTCGGGACGGTAGGAATCCGTGGCCGCGGAGAAGTATCCGGTGCCGCTGGCGTCGCCGCGGTCGGTGGCCAGGGTGTCGAGATCGGACCTGCCGGTGAGCTGCCAGCCGAGCCAGTCGTGGGGCAGGCACACCGCGGACGTCCGGTCGGCGTTCGCCGGTTCGGAATCGGCGAGCCAGCGCAGTTTGCTGACGGTGATCGCGGCGAGCGGCACGACACCGACGGCGTCCGCCCACGCGTCCGGACCACCGAGGTCGTCCACCAGCTGGGCGGCGGCTTCGGCGGAACGAGTGTCGTTCCACAACAACGCCGGACGCACGACCGTCCCGGTGTCGTCGAGGCACACCATGCCGTGCTGTTGCGCCCCGACCGACACCGCGGCGACGTCGTCGAGTCCGCCGGCGGCGGCGATGGCGCTGTCGAGGGCCGCAGCCCACTCCTGCGGGTCGACCTCTGTGCCGTCCGGATGCGACGCCCTGCCCTCGCGGACGAGTTCACCGGTGTCGGCGTCGCAGACGATCACCTTGCACGACTGGGTGGACGAATCGATGCCCGCGACGAGGGTCATTGCCGGACACCTGCCGCGCGATCCAGTGTCTCGCGGGTGGGCAGGTCCGCCCCGGCACGCGCGACCGTGAGACCCGACATCAGCACCGCGTTGTCCAGCACGTTCCGCACCTCCTCCGGGGCGATCGCGTGGAGGGCGTCGCGGCTCTCCGCGCCGAGGAAGCCGTGCGACCAGAACCCGTCGAGGAGCCCGGCCATGAACGCGTCGCCCGCGCCGACCGTGTCGACCACCTCGACGTTGCGGGCCCCGACCTCGACGAGTCCGGCCGCGCAGACCGCGAATGCGCCCTCGGCGCCCTTCGTCACCGCGACCATCGCCGGACCGCGGGACAGCCACTCGCGGGCGATGTCCTCGGGATTTAGGTCGGGGTCGTACCAGCGGAGGTCCTCGTCGCTGACCTTGACGATGTCCGAGATCGACACGAGGTGCTCGATCCGCTGCCGGGCGCGTGCCTTGTCGGTGATCAACACCGGTCGTACGTTGGGGTCGTAGCTGATGGTCGCCGACGAGCGGCGGCGGTCGAGCATGTCTGCGACGACGTCGCAGCCGGGTTCCATCACGGCGGCAATGGAACCGGTGTGGACGAGCGCCGGTGTAGACGACCCGCTCGGGCAGGGAAGGTCCCACTCGATGTCGAACTCGTAGGTGGCGGATCCGGCGGAATCGAGGGTGGCGTGGGCCGTCGCCGTTCGCTGCGCGGTGATGCTGCCGGGCGCGAGGCTCACTCCCGACTGCTCGAGGTGCCGGACGATCGCGCCGCCTCTCGTGTCGTCGCCGATCCGGGTGACGAATTCGACCGGACGACCGAGCCGGCCGAGGCCGACCGCGACGTTGAGCGGGCTGCCGCCGACATACTCGGTGGTGGCGCCGTCGCCCGCCGTCACGATGTCGATGAGAGCTTCACCGATGACCAGACTCATGACTGCACCTTCTCACGCAGAGCCTCGAGTGTCTCCCGTGCACCGACGCTGTACAGCGAGTCCAGCGCCCAGAGGTACGCGGTGACGAAGCGCGGATTGTCGGCCAGGTCGCCGAAGACAGACTGATTCTCGATGAAGGCAGTGCGGTTCTCGTGCTGGCTGCGCGCGATCGGCACGAGGGAGTCCTTCAATTGGTCGACGACGTCGATGGGTTCGCCGTCCTCGTCGACTCCCTCGGCATACCGGGCCCAGCTCGCCACGATCGCGGCCGACAGCCGGATGTGCCGGTCGGCCAGCAGGTTTTCGCGGATCACGGGCAGCAGCCACTTCGGGATGCGGTCGGAGGATTCGGCGCACAGGCGGGCGACGGTGTCGCGGATCTCGGGGTTGGAGAATCGTTCGATGAGCGTGCGCTTGTATTCGTCGAGATCGACTCCGGGCACCGGCGCCAGGGTGGGCGTGGCCTCCTCGTCCATGTATGCGAGCAGGAAGTCGGCGAAGAGTGGGTCCTGCGCGACGTCGTGCACGAGCCGGTATCCCGACAGGTAGCCGAAGTAGCAGAGGGCCTGGTGGCTCGCGTTGAGCAGACGCAGCTTCATCAGTTCGTAGGGTTCGACGTCGTCGACCACCTGGACGCCGACGTCCTCGAATGCCGGGCGACCGAGCGGGAAGGCGTCCTCGAGCACCCACGACGTGAACGGTTCGGCGGCGACGGGCCACTGGTCGTCGATGCCGAACCGCGACGACAGCGCCTCCGTCACCTCGGGGGTGGTGACGGGCGTGATGCGGTCGACCATCGAGTTGGGGAACGACGTCTCCGCGCGCATCCAGGCCGCCAGTTCGGGATCCTTCAACTCGGCGTACGCCAGGAACATCTTGCGCGCCACGTCGCCGTTGCCCTGAATGTTGTCGCAGGACATGATGGTCGGCGACGGCAGCCCGCGCGCTCGGCGCCGGGCCAGTGCCTCGACGACGAGTCCGAATGTGGTCCGCGGCGCGGCGCCGTCGGTGAGATCGTGTACGACATCCGGGTTCTCGGCATCGAACTCGCCGGTGTCGTGGGTGAAGTTGTAGCCGCCCTCCGTGATCGTCAGTGAGACGATCTTCGTGGACTCCGCGGCGATCTTCTCGATCACGGCCTCGGGGTCGTCGGGGGCGAAGAGGTAGTCGACGATGGACCCGATGACGCTGACGTCCCAGGTGCCGTCCGGGTGCCGCAGCGCCAGCGTGTACAGGCCGTCCTGCGCGTCGAGGACGTCCTTCATGCGCCGGTCACCGGGCAGGACCCCGACCCCGCAGATGCCCCACTCGCGGGCCTCCCCGCGTCGCAGCAACCGGTCGACGTACATCGCCTGATGTGCGCGGTGGAATCCGCCGACACCGAAATGCACTATCCCTACGGTGATGTCGCTTCGATCGTAATTCGGCACCTGCACGGTGTCGTCGAACTGTTGCAGTGCCTGCGCGCACAGTTGCATCGGTCTCTCCTCATTCCTGGACGCGTACGACGGCCTTGAGGCTGCCCGGCGTCCGGTCTGCGTTCAGTGCTTGCTCCGCTTCGGCGAGCGGAAATCTTCCGGTGACCATCGAATCGAGGTCGACCCGCCCCGACCGCGCGAGGGCGATCGCCGTCGGCCACGTGTTGGCGTAGCGGAATACCCCGGTCAGTACCAACTCCCGGTTCTGGATGGTCTGGACCGGCAGTGTCATCTCGGGGGCGCCCATGCCCACCAGAACCACGGATCCCGCGGGCCTGACGGCCTGGATTCCGGCCAGCACCGCACTCGGGGCGCCGGACGCGTCGACGAACGCGTCCACGTGGAGTCCCGCGACGTCCTGCTCGCGGGGGTCGAGCACCGCGGTGGCACCGAATTTGGTTGCGACGTCGCGTCGCCGGGGATCGAGGTCCGAGACGACCACTTCGGTGGCACCGAACGCGAGGGCGGTCTGCACCATGGCGATTCCGATCGGCCCCGCGCCCGCGATCAGAACACGGGATCCCGCCGTCACTCCGGCTTTGCGGGTGGTGGCGATGGCCACGGACAGCGGCTCGCACAGCGCGGCCGCGTCCTCGGACATCTCGTCCGGAATCGGATGGGCGAACGCCGAGCCGATGGTCACGTATTCGGCCAGCGCCCCGTCGATCGGCGGGGTGGCATAGAACTGCATGTGCGGGCACAGGTTGTAGAGACCGCGCCGGGATTCGTCGGTGTCCGGGTCGGGGCGTTGCGGTTCGATGGAGACACGCTGCCCGATACGCGCTGCCGGGACCCCGTCGCCGACACCTACGACGGTGCCCGACGCCTCGTGGCCCAGCACGATCGGCTGGTCGACCACGAACTCGCCGATGCGGCCCTCGCGGTAGTAGTGGGCGTCCGATCCGCAGACACCTACCGAGGCCACGCGGACCAGGACGTCGCCGGGGGCGGGAGTGGGCACGGGGCGTTCCCGGATCTCGATCACAGCCGGCTCGACGAGCACGCTGGCACGCATCGTCCTGGGGATATCCGAAGGGAGTGTTGTGTGGGTCACACTTCGATGCTAGCGTACTGAGCAGATGAACGCATAGTGATCATTTGCTCACGGTTTCCCCGGGGCTCCGAAGACACACACGACGGACCCGGGATCATGGCGAGGAGAACCAGTGACGTCCCCCAACTCGACGGCCCCGACGCCGTCTCTCATCACGGCACCACCGCCGTCCACGACGGAGGATCTGCGCCTCGCGTTGCGCGCTGCAACGCTGTACTACCTCGACGGAATGACCCAGGCCGAGGTCGCCACACGACTCGGTGTCTCCCGCCCCACCGCGGGCCGGCTGGTGGCACGAGCCCGCGCCCAGGGCCTGGTGCGCATCGAGGTGCAGGCACCCGCGCATCTGCGTGATGCGCTGCGCTCGGACGAGGAGCGCGCGCTCGAGGAGAAGTACGGACTCGTCGAGGCGGTGGTGGTCGCCGATTCCGTCGACGCCGCCGGTGCGATCGACGACCACAACAGCTTCGCCGGCGTCGGGCGGGCCGCGGCGTCGCTGCTGGTTCGCCGGATTCGGGAAGGCGACACCCTCGGATTCACGTGGGGGCCGGAGACGGTCGCCGTCGCGCAGGGGCTGCCGTCCGGGGCGGCCACGTGCGCGTCCGTCGTCCAGCTCGACGGCTCGGTGAGTGCCATCAACTACCAGACCGGAACGGAGTACGTCCTGGGTAGATGCGCAGAGCAGCTGCAGGCCAACACTGTTCGGCTTCCCGTTCCGCTGTACGCGGACGCGTCGACCGTGGTATCCATGCGGGGCGACTCCGTCATCTCCAAGGCGCTCGAGGCCGGGCGGACCGCGGAGATGATGATGTTTGGAACGGGTGCCGTGTCCACGTCGACCACCCTGTTCGAGGGCAGCTTCATCGACACGGACATGCTGTCCGTGCTCACCGGCCTCGGCGCGGTCGGCGAAGTCGGTGGACGCTTCTACCGGCTCGACGGAACCGAGGTTGCCGGCCCTCTGGACGAACGGGCCATGTCCGTTCCTCTCGACGACATCCGCGCGTGCGAGGGGTCGATCCTCGTCACGGGTGGCGTCGCCAAACACCAAGCGGCACTGGGTGCCCTCCACGGCGGACTGGCCAAGATGCTGGTCTGCGACATCGAATGCGCGCGTTGGCTGCTCGATCAGTAGCACCACGCAAGAGAGGTGAAGATCGGTGAAGAAACACAGGAAACCGGCGACGATGCTGGTAGCCGGAGCGGGAGCGCTCTGCCTCACGCTGAGCGGATGTGCGGGCGCCGGATCGCTGGGCGCGTCGGACCAGACCATCACCATCGCGATGGTCTCCAATTCACAGATGCAGGATGCCCAGAAGCTCGCCTCGCAGTTCGAGGAAGAGAATCCCGACATCGACCTGAAGTTCGTCACGCTGTCGGAGAACCAGGCGCGCGCGAAGATCACGGCGTCCACGGCAACAGGTGGCGGTGAGTTCGACGTCGTGATGATCAGCAACTACGAGACCCCGCAGTGGGCCAAGTACGGCTGGCTGAAGAACCTTTCGGAATACGCCGAGGCGACGGAGGGTTACGACGAGGCCGACTTCATCCCCACCCTGCGCGAGTCGCTGTCCTACGAGGGGAACATGTACTCGGTGCCGTTCTACGGCGAGTCCTCGTTCCTGATGTACCGCAAGGACCTGTTCGAGCAGGCCGGAATCACCCTGTCGGAGAAACCGACCTGGACTGAGGTCGCAGCGGCGGCGAAGCAACTCGACTCCGAGGACATGGCAGGCATCTGCCTGCGCGGCAAGCCGGGCTGGGGTGAATTGCTCGCACCCCTCGACACGGTCATCAACACGTTCGGTGGCCGCTGGTTCGACGAGGACTGGAACGCTCAGCTGACCAGCCCGGAGGTGGAACGCGCGGTGCAGTTCTACGTCGACCTGGTGCGCGAGTACGGCGAGCCCGGCGCCGCGACGAGCGGTTTCGGCGAGTGCGCCACACAGCTGGCCCAGGGCCAGGTGGCGATGTGGTACGACTCGACGTCCGCGGTGTCCACCCTGGAGGATCCGGCGTCGAGCGCCGTCGTCGGCAAGATCGGGTACGCCCCCGCGCCGATCGAGGTGAAGGACAACTCCGGCTGGCTGTACAGCTGGTCGCTGGGAATCCCCGAGAGCAGCGAGAATCCCGATGCGGCGTGGAAGTTCATCTCGTGGATGACCGACAAGCAATACATACGCACGGTCGGTGAGGATCTGGGCTGGGAGCGGGTGCCTCCGGGCAGCCGGCTGTCGACCTACGAGATTCCCGAGTACAAGGAAGCCTCGGCGGCCTACGGACCGCTGACGCTCGAGGCGATCGAGGACGCGACACCGGATGCGCCCACCGTGCAACCGGTTCCGTACACCGGCGTGCAGTTCCTGGCGATCCCGGAGTTCCAGGATCTCGGAACCCGCGTAAGCCAGCAGATCAGTGCGGCGATCGCAGGCCAGCAGACCGTGCCCGAGGCGCTCGCCCAGGCACAGCAGTACGCCGAGGTGGTCGGCGCGACCTATCGGGAGGAACGATGACAACCATCGCCGAGAAACCCACCGCGGACGGCACCGCCGACCGGGTGCGGGAACTGCGGGAGGCCAAGGATGACAGCGTCTCCCGCGCCGAGGGATGGCGTCGCCGGGGGCCGTTGCTTCCCGCTCTGATCTTCATGATCGTGGTGACCCAGATCCCGTTCCTGTTCACGCTGTACTACTCGACGCAGTCCTGGAACCTGGTGCGTCCGGGCTCCCAGGCGTTCGTCGGGCTGCAGAACTACGTGGACGTGTTCCAGGACAGCCAGTTCCGTGAGGTCGCGGTCAACACCGTGATCCTGATCGTCGGCACCGTGCTGATCTCGGTGGTGCTCGGGTTGCTGCTCGCCCTGCTGCTCGACCGCGCCTTCCTGGGCCGCGGCATCGTGCGTACCCTCCTCATCACCCCGTTCCTGGTGACACCCGTCGCCGGTGCGCTGCTGTGGAAGACCACGATGTTCGACCCGGTGTTCGGCATCGTCAACTTCGTGCTCTCCCCGTTCGGGGTGGGACAGGTCGACTGGGTCAGCAAGTTCCCGCTCGCCGCGGTCATGGTGAACCTGATCTGGCAGTGGACCCCGTTCATGATGCTGCTGATCCTGGCGGGTCTGCAGTCCATGCCGCGCGACATCCTCGAGGCGGCGCGGGTGGACGGCGCCAAGCCGATCGCGATGTTCCGCGAACTGACACTCCCGCATCTCCGCCGGTTCATCGAACTCGGCGCGGTGCTGGGCGCGATCTACCTGATCAACACGTTCGACGCCATCTACATGATGACCCAGGGCGGGCCGGGCACCGCCAGTGCCAACCTCCCCTTCTACATCTATCAGCGCGCATTCCTCGGTTTCGACATCGGGCAGGCCGCCGCGATGGGCGTCATCGTCGTGATCGCGACCATCGTCGTCGCGACCCTGGCGTTGCGCCTGATCTTCAAGAGCTTTACCGGTAACGAGGAGGCAGCGTAATGAGTACCGACACTGCGGCGGCGCCGGTGGAGTCCACCCCCACCGCGCCGGAGACGAAGCGGGCGCGCAAGCACCGCAAGTTCAGTCCGTGGAGCGTAGTGGCGTGGATCGTGGCGCTCGGCTTCTTCTTCCCCGTGGCGTGGATGGTGCTCACCGCGTTCAAGCAGGAGGGCGACGCCTACACAACTCCGCCGAAACTGTTCTTCACGCCCACCCTGGACCAGTTCAAGGCCGTCCTCGACAGCGGAATCGGCACCGCACTGCTGAATTCGGCGTTCGCGACCGCCATGTCGACGATCCTGGTGCTCGTGCTCGGTGTGCCTGCGGCGTTCGCGCTGTCGCTGCGACCGGTCCGCAAGACGAAGGACGCCCTGTTCTTCTTCATCAGCACGAAGATGCTCCCGATCGTCGCCGCGATCATCCCGCTGTACGTGATCGTCAACGACATCGGCTTACTCGACAACATCTGGGCGCTGATCATCCTGTACACGGCGATGAACCTGCCCATCGCGGTGTGGATGATGCGTTCGTTCTTCCTCGAGGTTCCGGGCGAACTGCTCGAGGCCGCCAGCATGGACGGCGCGAGCCTGTGGACGTCGGTGCGCGAGGTGATCCTTCCGCTCGTGTCCCCCGGTATCGCGGCCACCGCCCTGATCTGCGTGATCTTCTCGTGGAACGAATTCTTCTTCGCCGTCAACCTCACCGCCGTTCAGGCACAGACCATTCCGGTGTTCCTCGTCGGCTTCATCACCGGTGAGGGCTTGTACTGGGCCCGGCTGTCGGCAGCGGCGACGCTGGCGGCGCTCCCGGTCATCCTGGCCGGCTGGGTCGCACAGAACAAGCTGGTCCGCGGCCTGTCCTTCGGTGCGATCAAATGATCACCCCGGCAACCACTTCCCCCGACTTCGGTACCCACAAGAGGAGCAATCATGGCTGACATCGCGTACAAGGGCGCATCCTGCATCTACGAGAACGCCGACACGCTGGCGGTCGATACGCTCGACCTCGACATCGAAGACGGCGAGTTCATCGTCCTCGTCGGACCGTCCGGCTCCGGCAAGAGCACCGCACTGCGGATGCTCGCCGGCCTCGAGGACATCGACGAGGGCACCATCGAGATCGGTGGCAAGGACATGGTGGGTGTTCCGTCGAAGGACCGTGACATCGCGATGGTGTTCCAGAACTACGCCCTCTATCCCAATAAGACGGTGGGCGAGAACATGGGCTTCGCTCTGAAGATGCGCGGGGTCGGGGTGGAGGAACGGAAGAAGAAGGTGGCCGATGCCGCCAAGCTGCTCGACCTGACCGACTACCTCGATCGTAAGCCCGGCAAGCTGTCCGGCGGTCAGCGCCAGCGAGTGGCGATGGGCCGGGCGATCGTGCGGGAGCCGCAGGTGTTCTGCATGGACGAGCCCCTGTCGAACCTCGACGCCAAGCTGCGCGTCCAGACCCGCACGCAGATCGCGGCGCTGCAGCGCCGGCTCGGCACCACCACCGTGTACGTCACCCACGACCAGGTCGAGGCCATGACCATGGGTGACCGGGTGGCCGTCCTCAAGAACGGCAAGCTGCAGCAGTTCTCGGCTCCCACCGAACTCTACGATCGCCCGAAGAACGCGTTCGTCGCCGGCTTCATCGGTTCGCCCGCCATGAATTTGATGACTATGCCCATCGTCAGCGACGGCGTGCGCCTCGGGAACTCGACGCTCGCGCTCGAACGCAACCAGCTGTCGGCGCTGCACGCCGCCGGATTGGAGACCGTCACGGTCGGTGTGCGCCCCGAGCAGCTCGAGTTGTCGACCGGAGAGGGCGGCATCGAGGTAATCGTGGACCTGGTCGAGGAACTCGGCAGTGAATCCTACGTCCACACCCACATCGCCGGTGACGGTACGCAACTCACCGCCCGGTCACTGACCCGCACCCCCGCGCGGTTGGCCGACACGGTGTCCCTGCGCAAGCGGGACGGAGCGGTCCACCTGTTCCACCCGGAGACGGGGGAGCGGATCGGCGACTAGGGCATGTCCTAGAGCGGATAGTGCGTCAGCACCCCCATCGGATCGTGCCTCTGCCGCAGTTCGCGCAGTCGGCGAAGGTTTCCACCGTAGGCCGCGTCGATCTCGGCTCCGGTCTCGGGGAAGCCGGGCCGGACTTCGACGCTGTAGACGCCGATCGTGTGGGGTGCGAGCGCGTCGAGGGTGCCGCCCGCCCACGACAGGCAGGCGGCTCCGTCGTAGGGGTCGGACCAGATGGCGTTGAGCGGGATGTTCCACTCGCCGCTTCGGCCCCAGAATGCGGTGTCGCCGTCACCGACGTCGGCGAGGGCGCCGCCGGTGTGCTGGAAGTCGATACGACATTCCCGCGTCGGCGCCCCACGGATCTGAGTGGCCAGGGCCTCCGCGAGTTCGGAGTCGAGGGTCGGTCCGGTGAAGACGGCCTTCCCGAAGAACGACCCTCGGCGCTCGCCCGGTTCGGGCAGCCGGATCGGTTCCGGTTCTTCGCCGTCGGGGCCGGGCGGCGCGAATTCGGGTAACCCGGTGAGGTACGTGCCGGACGTCTCGGATCGGTACAGCACGGTGCCCGACACGTCGGCGACCGTGGTGGCGGCGGATCGGGCGCGGTCGATGTCGGACTCGTCCCCGCTCGCGCACGCGGTGTACACGAAGAGGACGGGCTCGTCGGGAGACAGTGCGCTGTAACCGAGTACCGCGCCCATCGTCGTGTCCCGCGGAAGCGTCGGTGCGACACGGAAGTAGGTGGCGAGCGCTTCGAGCCCGAGCACCATCCGGTCGACCCACACCGGACCCGCCGGGTGTGTGCGCAGCACCGCCGACGTGACGACGCCGAAGCACGGTGCGCATCCCCGGACCGCCCACCACAGGTCCGCTTCGTCGCCGGTGCTGGCATCGGACAGGTGGACGACCTCACCGGACGGAAGCACCAGTTCGGCCTCGACGAGCTGATCGATCGTCAATCCCAGACTGCGCGTGAGGTATCCGACGCCGCCGCGGGTGACGAGTCCGAAGCCGGCGTGGCCCACGATCCCCACCGGAACCACGCGGCCGGTGGGTGCGAGGGCGTCCAGCATGGTTCCCACGGTGGCGCCGCCGGCGACGACCACCCGGTCGTCCTCGGGTCGGGCCGTGTTCAGGTGCGCCGACAGGTCGAGCATGACGGCATCGTCGGCGACGCAGTTGGAACTCAGCCCGCCGCCGCGGACGGTGACGGTGCCGCCCGTCCGATGCGCGACCCTCATGACGGTGGAGACCTCCTCCACGGACACCGGTTGGACGACGCAGGACGGCCGGCGTCTCGCGGCATCGGGAAAGAACACTCTGCCCAGCGCGGTGCGGTAGTCGCCGGTGTCCGGCAGATGAACCCGGTGCGGGAGGACCGCCTTCAACTGCGCGACACACTCCGCGGATGGTGAATTCACGAGCGCCTCCTATCCCGTTGCGTTACCTGCCTGCCACTGATCCCACGGGACCTCCCAGTCACCGTACGTGTCCCACACGGGCAGGAGCGGTCCGCCCGAGTTGGTGATCTCGACGACATCGCCGATACCGAAATGGTCGAACATCCACTGGGCGTTGGCGGGTGCCAGGTTGACGCAGCCGTGGGAGACGTTGCTGCTGCCCTGATCACCCACCGACCACGGCGCCGAGTGGACGAACTCGCCGTCGTTGGAGATCCGCAGGTTGAGATCGACCTTCTCGCGGTAGTAGTCGGGATCGCCGGCGCAGACCCCGTACGTGCAGGAGTCCATGATGATGCTCTGCTGCTTGTCGGAGATCACGTGCGGACCCTCGTGCGAGGGGTGGTCGGGGGTGCCGAGACTCATCGGCATCGCGTTCTCCTGGACGCCGTTGTGGAAGACGGTGAGCATTTTGCTCGCCCCGTCCGCCTTGGCCACCCACGAGTCGTGCACGGTGTAGTCGGCGGAGTTGTTCTCGGCGCCGAAGACGCCGTCGCCCAGATCGACGCCGTACACGTCGGCCTCGATGTGGATCTTGGTGCCGGGCGCCCAGTATCCCGCCGCGCGATAGTGCGCGTTCTGGTCGTCGGTCCAATACCAGGCGCCGGGCTGCGGCGGTGTCGTCGTCACGTGCAGTCGCTGCTGGACCTCGGCCTTGTTCACGACCGGTGCGGTGAACTGGAAGACCATCGGCTGGCCGACGCCGATGCCGGTGTCGGCGACGACCTCGGGTGCCGGGACGACGTTCGCGTAGGCGGTGGTGCCGGGCGTCAACGTCGTGACGGTGAAGGTCTGCTCGACCGGGGCGCCGTCGGGGTTGACTGCGTCCGCGACGACTGTGTACGTGGAGCCGTAGCCGAGTGGTTGGCTGCTCGTCCAGTTCGTGCCGTCGGGTGTGAGATTGCCGGCGACCGGGGTGTTCTGCTCCGCGGGATTCGTGACGGTCACGGCGGTCAGCTTGCCGCCTGACGCGGTGGCCACGATCGGGGTGGTCGGATTGATCGGCGCCCCGTCGGCAGCGGGGACGGCAATCGAGGCGGGCGCGGACTGTGACGTGGCCGGGGGTTCCGACGTGCCGGTTTCTCCGATGGTGCACGCCGTGGCCAGGAACGTCAGGGCCACCACCGCAACAATGCCGGCTGTCCGTGTGCGAAGAGTCACGACCACCTTCTTTCGGATCTGGATCAGCGCTCGCCGTCCTCATACTGCCAGCGATAGCCTCGGAGTTTCCTGTGAGACGCGTGCCCAGCCCGCCCCACCTGCAGGAATTCGAGCGCGCGACGCCTCCCCCGCGACCATTAGGCAGCAGTGCTGACGAAATTCGGCCTCAGAATAACCATTATCCCCAGTAGATGAATCATTGAGGAATGCAAATAAAACAGCTAGACTGGCTAATGAACCTGACCAGTGAGAGGGAGGCAGCCACATGGACCAGAAGGTCGATCAGCTCCGCGAGGACGTCGTTCTGTTCAACCGACGTATCCGAACCCAGCGCTCCGGGCACCTGCTCACCCCCTCGCAACTCCAAGCCCTCGCGCACCTCGACCGGGAAGGTCCGATGAGCGCACGCGCTCTCGCCGATCTCGAGCAGGTCGCGCCGCAGTCCATCGCGCGGACCGTCTCGATCCTCGAGGAGTCCGGAATGGTCTCCCGGACCGTGGACCCCCACGATGCGCGCGCGAGCATCGTCGCGGTCACCGCGCTGGGATTGCAGACGCTCGTCGACGATCGGTCGCGGCGTAGCGAGTGGCTGACGGCCGCACTCGCCGCCGAATGCACCGACGCCGAACGTGACCTCCTCTTCATCGCCGGACGGCTACTCCGCCGGCTCGCCGGAACTCCCGAGCCGGCGCCGCAGGAGTCACTGATGAACTCGTGAGCGCGACCGTCGCCGATACCGGCCTCGCGCAGAAGTCCCCGTCCGTACCGTTCCGGGTCAGCGGCTCCGTCGCCACCGGGAGCATCCTCCAACCGCTGAACTCGTCGATGATCGCGGTGGCGATCGTCGGCATCGCCGCCCAGTTCGGCTCCTCGTCCGGGATCACGTGGGTGATCTCGGGGCTCTACATCGCCACGGCCGTGACCGCCCCGATGGCAGGCAAGCTCGGCGCGCTGCTCGGCGCCCGGAAGGTCTACCTCGGGGGCCTCGCCCTGGTGGCGCTGGGCTCGATCGCCGGTCTGCTCGCACCCAGCGTCGGCTGGCTCATCTTCTCCCGCATCCTCGTCGGAATCGGAACCGCCACACAGTATCCCAATGCGATGACGATGATTCGCGGATACGCGGAACGACACGGCGCGCAGCCGCGCACCGCGATCACGACCCTCGCGATCTGCAGCCAGGCTGTCGTGGCACTGGGCCCGACGCTCGGCGGACTGCTCGTCGGGGCGTTCGGCTGGCAGTCGATCATGTGGATCAACCTGCCGATCGTCGCGTTCAGCGCGGTGGCGGTCACGAAATTCGCGAAGGTCGGATTCGTCGGCGGCATCTCGGTCAGCGGTCGGCAACTGCTGCACGCGCTCGACGTGGCCGGGGTCCTGCTGTTCCTCGGGCTCGTCTCGTCGACGATGCTGTTCCTGTTGTCGCTCACCACCGATCCCGTCTGGTGGCTGATCCCGGTGTGGGCGCTGGTGTTCGCCCTGTTCGTCCACTGGGAACGACGCGCGGACGAACCGTTCATCGACGTTCGGGCCCTGGCCCGGAACCGTGCGCTCAGCGCCACACTCGCCCGCACCCTCCTCACCTACACGGCGTTCTACTGCATCTTCTTCGGAATCCCGCAGTGGCTGCAGTACTCCCGCGGAATGAGCGCCACCGAAGCCGGTCTGACGATGCTGCCCGTCGCCGTCGTCGGCATCGGCTCCACGCTGTTCGCGTCACGGACGTATCGGCGACACGGGGTGCGCCGAACGCTCACCGTCGGAACGTGTGCGCTCCTGGTGGGAGGACTGCTCCTGGCGTCGGTGGAGAGCAGTACGTCCCCGATCGTCGTGCTTCTCCTCGTGGCCGCAGTACTGGGAATTCCCAATGGGTTCAACAATATCGGCAATCAGAACCTGATCAGCTCGGTCACGTCCGTCGAGGAAGTGGGCACGGCGATCGGGATGTACCGCACCGTGCAGTACATCGGAGCGAACCTGTCGGCCGTCGTGCTGCAGACCACCGCCGGTCACGTCATCGGCGACGACGGACTGCACCGCACGGGCTGGTTCATCGCCGTCGCGGGCGTCCTCCTCCTCATCGGCGTCCTGATGTCACGGAACATGGGAGACCGGCGGTCGACGAGCGCGTCGACGGCGTAGCAATAGCGTCAGGTCGGCGGCACCCCGCCGACGGCCCGCCAGATCAGTGTCGCGGTCCGGGCCGGCCAGTCGGCGGGTGGGCGGTCACCGGCCAGCGCCCGGCCGTACCAACTGCCGGTGGTCATGGTGACGGCGACGTCGAGATCGGCGTCGGCGTCGATCAGCTCCAGTTCGGCGGCGCGGTCCAGGATGTCGCGGATGCGGCGCCGGCGCGGCGCCACCACCCGGGCGCGGTACTGCGCGCGGACCTCGGCGTCCGTCGTGTCCTGCAGCATCGTGCCGACCAGGGACAACCGGCCGCTCCGCGACACCCCGTGCTGGAAGTCGGTCAGCTCGCGGACCAGATCCCCGAAGGGATCGGCCGACGACCGCCCCGACTGTTCGTCGGCCAGCTGCGCCACGACTGCCGCGGCGAGCGCCGACTTCGACGCCCACCGCCGGTACAGCGCCTGCCGGGTGGTGCCGGCCTCCGCGGCGATCGCGGCGATCGACATCGCGTCGTATCCGGCCCGGGACAATTGCCTGCCCGCCACTTTCAGCACGCGAGTGTCGATATCGGTGTCGCGACTGCGCCCGGCCACACTCATGCTCGATCCTCTTTTCAATCCAATACTGATGTGTATTGTAATGGACAGACGATGGAAATCGGGAGCTCCCATGAGTGATCAGGAAACACCGTCCCTGTACGAGTGGGCGGGCGGTGAGCAGTCGTTCCGGCGGCTGATCGACGCCTTCTACGACCGGGTGGAGGGCGACGAACTGTTGTCGCCGATGTTCCCCGGCGGAGTGCACGAGGAGCATCGCCGCAACGTGACGCTGTGGTGGTGCGAGGTGTTCGGCGGCCCGCCGGGCTACACCGAACAACTCGGCGGATACGAACGAATGTTGCGCCACCACATCGGCCTCGCCATCAGCCCGGAGCAGCGGCACCGCTTCGCGGCAACGATGAGCCTCGCCGCCGACGACGCCGACCTCCCGTCGGATCCCGAATTCCGTTCCGCATTCATGGCCTACGTCGAGTGGGGGACCAGACTCGCGCTGCAGAACTCGAGCCCCGGCGCCGAGGTGGTCGAGCACGCGCCGGTGCCGCACTGGGGTTGGGGCGTGGCCCCGCCCTACCGCGGCTGAGTAGGGCAGGGGGTCAGCCTGTCCGATCAGAACGGGTACTGCTGAATCGGCCCCTGGATGGTGGCCCACTGGAGTTCGGTGAACGCCTCGAGGTTTGCAGCGGCGCCGCCGACTCGTCCGCCGTTGCCGGAGGATCCCATTCCGCCGAACGGGATGTGGGCGTGGTCGCCGACGGTCTGGTCGTTGATGTGCACGAGCCCGGTCGGAATCTGCTGCGCCACTCCCCATGCCGCCATCGCATCCGTGCCGAGGACGCTCAGCGACAATCCGTACTCGGTGTCGCGCGCGATCTCGACGGCCTCGTCGATCGTCGAGTAGCGGAGCACGGGAGCGACGGGGCCGAACACTTCCTGGCAGAACGCGGGTGTGTCGCGCTGCACGTGGTCGAGGACGGTCGGGCGGTAGAACAGCCCGTCGTGGGTGCCGCCCTCGACGAGGGTCACTCCGGCCGAGACGCTCTCGGTCACGAGTCGGTGGATATTGTCGCGTTGCACCGCGTCGATGATGGGGCCGAGTGCCACCTCGCCGGTGTACGGGTCGCCGACGGGGAGCGCTCGCGCCTTCTCGGCGAGCACCGCCACGTATTCGTCGGCAACCGATTCGTGGACCAGGTGCCTGCCTGCGGCCATGCAGATCTGGCCCTGGTGGAGGTATGCGCCCCAGGCTCCGGCCGACGCAGCCTTGGTGATGTCGGCGTCGGGAAGGACGATGAGGGCGTTGTTGCCGCCGAGTTCGAGGTGTGCCCGCGTGAGGTGCGCGGCCGCGGCCTGGCCGACCTTCCGTCCCGCCGACGTGGAGCCGGTGAACGCGATGACGCGGGTGTGCCGGTCGGCGACGAGGGCGGCACCGGCATCGGCGCCGCCGGGCAGCATCTGGAAGACGCCGTTCGGTACCCCGGCGGCCGCGAACACGGCCGCCAGCACCACACCGCCGCACACCGCGGTCCGGGTGTCGGGTTTCAGAACCACCGAGTTGCCCAGCGCCAGTGCGGGTGCCACTGCGCGGATCGAGAGGATCAGGGGGAAGTTGAACGGAGCGATCACGCCGACGACACCCGCCGCGATCCGACGGCTGAAGCTCAGACGTCCGTCGGCGGACGGGAGCACCTCACCTTTGGGATGCGAAGGCAACGCCGACGCCTCGTAGCATTCCTGCGCTGCGACATGCGTCTCGAGGCTCGCTTTCGCGCGAATCGATCCGGCCTCCCGGACGATCCACGTCTCGATCTCGGAGGCGTGCTCCTCGAAGAGCTGACCGGCGCGGCGCAGGATCGCGGCCCGATCCTCGAAAGGCATTTTCTCCCAGCGGCGCTGCACCTCGGCGGCTTTGGCGCAGGCCGCGGTCACGTCGGCGGCAGTCGCGGTGCCGACGTGACCGAGGGTGCTACCCGTCGCGGGCTCCACGACCTCCGAGAACGGGCCTTCGGCGGCGGTCCAGCTGCCGGTGAAGACCTTCTTCTCCCAGTCGATGTCGAGCAGGCTCATGGTCGATCCTTCTTTCGGTGAGGTCGGTCAGGACGCGAGTACGGGTGACGGCGCTGCGGATTCGGTGCGGGGTGAGCGGAACTTCCGCTTGGCGACGATTGCCACCGCGACAGCGCCGACGACTCCCGGGACGGCGACTGCGAGAAAGTTCTGCTGGAACGGTAGATGAAGAGCGAGGAGCGCGCCGCCGAGGGTGGGGCCACCGATCGCACCGATCCGTCCCATGCCCGCAGCCCACCCGACGCCGGTCGACCGTACCTCGGTCGGGTAGAACTCGACGGCGAACGCGTGGATGATGGCGAGCGCGCCGATTGTCGCCGCACCGGCGACGAACAGCAGCACGTTGAGCAGTGCGGCGGCCGGGTCGAAGGACAGTCCCACCAGCGACAGGGATGCCAGGGAGAAATACGTGATCAGGGTGTTGCGGTAGGACCAGCGGTCGGCCAGCCAGCCGCCGAAGATCGCGCCGGCGATGCCACCGAGATTCAGCACCACCAGGGTCCACAGCGCGGAACTCAAAGCGTAGCCGGCGGTCTGCATCAGTTTCGGTAGCCACGTGTTGAGCCCGTAACTCAACAACATGCACATCGCGAAGAAGATCCAAATCAGGAAGCTGTTCAGGGCGTTTCCGTTGGTAAAGAGCTGCGCGACAGGTGCCTTCCGAACTTCCGGACGTGGCGTGGCCACGACGTCGCTCAGGTCGCGACCCGGGTCGACCTTGGACAGCACAGCCTCTAGCTTGTCCTGACGACCGTTGATGGCGAGGAACTCCGGCGACTCCGGCAGGTACTTCAGTAGAACGGGTAACAACAGGAGCGGCAGACCGGCGACATAGAACACACCGCGCCACGTCCAGAGCGGCTCCACGTTGATTGCGAACACCGCGGCGGCGATGCCACCGACGGAGTAAAACGACGACACAAACGTGACGAGCAGTGCCTTCGACGTGCGTGGGGCGAGCTCCGCGATCAGGGCCGTGAAGTTGGGTACGAGCGCGCCGAGCGACACACCGACGACGAGGCGGAGGATGCCGAGTTGCGCCGGGGCGCCGGCGAAGGCGCAGCTGGACGACGCCACGCTCGCCACCGTCACGCAGATGAGCATGAGCGGACGGCGGCCGTACCGATCGGCGAGCGGGGCGACGAACAGTCCGCCGATCAGCATGCCGACGAGCGCCGTGGATCCGAGGGTACCGGCGGTGACCGGGTCCATGTTCCACTCGTTCATCAGATGGACGATCACGGTGCCGTACGAGACCATGTCGTATCCGTCGATGACCATCAGCAGTGAGCACAGGGCTACGACACCATAATGGAACGGCCGCAGTCGGGCGTTGGAGACGATCGAGGTAACTGTGTTCTGGGACAGCGGGTTCTGGGACAAGGGCATACTCCCGATGCGGGGCAGCGTTGCTGCCGTGGGAACGAGTGGGGCGATTACGGCTCGGTGAGGTCGGTCTCGACCTCGATCACGGCAGGCTTTCCGCTGCCGAGGGCGGTCTTGAAGGCGCGGACGAAGTCGTCGCCGGTCCGTACCGCGGTTGCCGTCACGCCGTACCCCGCAGCGATGGCGGTGAAGTCGATCCCGGGAACGTCCATGCCGGGGGTCTCGCCGGATCCCAGCACCGTTGAGAACCAGCGCAGTGCGCCGTAGGTCCCGTTCTTGAGGATGACGATGATCACCGGAATGTCGTACTGCGCGGCAGTCCACAGGGCGGTGATGCCGTAGTTGGCCGAGCCGTCTCCGATCAGGCCGATCACCTGACGGTCCGGATTCGCCAGCTGGGCGCCGACGGCGGCGGGCAGTCCGAATCCAAGCCCGCCCGATGCGGGGAAGAAGTAGCTGCCTTGGCGGGAGATGTCGACCTGCGACCAGAACGCGCCGGTGGTGGACGTCGACTCCTTGACGTACACGGCGTCGTCCGGCGCAGTGCCGCGCAACAGTTCGAACAGCTCCTCCGGATGCACGCGCTCGGACGACGTCCTGGCCTGCGGGATGTCGGGCCGCGGCGGCAGGACCGGGCGGCGGCCCGGCGTCACGCTGTCGGCGAGGCGGGACAACGCATCCCGCACACCACCAACCAGTGCGTCACCCATCGGGGCGCGGGCGGCCTCGCCGGGATCGCTGGTGAGGTGGATGAGCCGGGCGCCGTCGGGCAGGTACTCGCCGGGGACGAATTGGTGGTACCGGAACACGGGTGCTCCCGCGACGAGGATCAGATCGTGTCCGACCAGTGCGTCGGTGATGCCCTGGACGGCGGCGGGCAGGACCCCGCGGAAGCTGCGGTGGCGGGTGGGGAACGGGCATCGTGACGGGGACGGCGCGATCCAGACGGGGGCGCCGAGTGCGTCCGCGAGGCGGACCGCGTCGTCATTGGCGTACTCGGCATCGACTTCCGGTCCGAGTACGAGGACCGGATTCTCGGCGCGGTCGAGGGCGCCGACGAGGGTGGCGAGTTGATCCGCACTGAGGGAACCGGCAGTGGTTGTGGCGCGGGTGAGGAGATGCTTCGTCTCGGCGGGTGCTTCCTGCGCCCAGTCGTCGTAGGGCACCGACACATAGACCGGACCCTTCGCGGGCAGGTTTGCGATGTGGATGGCCTGGCTGATCGACCGCGGCACGTCCTGCGCGCACGCCGGCTCGCAGGACCACTTGACCAGGGGTTTCGGTAGCGACTGCGCGTCCACGTTTGCGAGCATCACCTCCTGGCCGATGGTCGAGCGGACTTGTTGCCCGGCGGTGATGATCAGCGGGCTGTGGGAGTAGACCGAGTTCGTGAGCGCGCCCATCGCGTTGCCGGTGCCCGCGGCGGCGTGCAGATTGACGAAGGCCGCGCCGCCGCGGGCCTGGGCGTACCCGTCGGCCATGGCCAGGACGGCGCCTTCGTGCAGGCCCAGGATGTAGCGGAAGTCGTCGGGCATCCCGGCGAGGAAAGGGAGCTCGTTCGATCCGGGGTTGCCGAAGATCGTGGTCAGGCCATGCGCCCGCAGTAGGTCATAGGTCGCTTCGCTGACGTCGGCCATCAGGTGTTCTCCATTTCTTCGCATGGTTCTCGCGGTGTGACGTGAACCACGGTAGGGAGCCGCGCCCTATAGGTCCAATGAATGCTGTCGATCAGCACATAGACAGGGTCTATATTACCGATATGGCCGACGTGGACCTCAACCTCATCAGGACCTTCGTGCTGCTGTATGAAACGCGGAGCGTCACCCGTACGGCGGAGTTGCTGTTCATCACGCAGCCGTCGGTGAGCCATTCGCTCCGCCGACTGCGGCGGCAGTTCAACGACGACCTCTTCATCCGGTCGCCGGACGGCTTGGCGCCCACGGTTCTGGCGGCGAGTATGTACCCGCAATTGCATCAGGCGCTGGAGGTTATCGACGAGACCGTCTCCGGTGTCGGTCAATTCGACGCCGAGACGTCGGACCGAACCTTCCGGATCTGCGCCACCGATCTTGGGGAGATTTCACTGCTCCCCGGAGTGCTCGCGGCGCTGGAAACCCGCGCGCCCCGCTGCGCCGTGCAAGTAACGCCGCTCGATTTTGCCAGTGCCGCAGAGGAACTGCGCCAGGGTCGTGCTGACGCCGTCATCTGCACACCGCGTATCGACGCGCCGGATCTGCGCCGTGACCCCTTGTTTCGGGAAGGCTATCTCGGACTGTGCGCACTCGGGCATCCGCGGATCGGAGTCGAACCCGGCCTGGACGATTTCCTTGCCGAACGGCACATCGTCGTCGACGCCGCCGCCGGGCACGTGGACGCTGATCAAGCCCTCGCGAGGATGGGGCGTCGCCGTGACATTGCCGTGCGGGTACCGCACTTCGCGGTGCTGCCGGAACTGGTGGCGCAGACCCGGCACCTCGCCGTGGTGCCGAGCCGGGTCGCGGAACTGTTCACCCGGTCCTCGCCCGTCCGAACGTTCGCGCTACCTGTCGAGATCCCGAACGTCGAGGTTTCGCTCTTTACCGTGCGGCGGGCTCTCCCGTCGCCGGGCGTCGATTGGTTGCGGGAGTTGATAGCCGACGTCCTACAGGCTCCCGCCGACGATCGGACATCCTGATGCCGTGGGGGCAGCGAGAAAGTTCGGGCGGATATCCATGTCGGGTGCGTCGTAGAGCCGGTGGAACGTGGGGGTCAGCGCCGCCGACATCGGCGGGTTGATCCACGACCAGTCCGTCGGGCATTTCCGGCCGAGTGACTCTTCGCGTTCGACGTGGCTGATGAACTGCTTGGCAACGGTGTGATGGTCGACCATGTGCACACCGGCCTGCCGGTAACTGTGGATCACGGCGCGGTTCAGTTCGACCAGTGCGCGGTCGCGCCACAGCGTTCGCTCCGACGTCGTGTCCAGGCACAACCGTTCGGCGATGGCGGGCAGCATGTCGTATCGATCCTGGTCGCTGAGGTTGCGGGCCCCGACCTCCGTGCTCACGTACCACCCACTGAACGGGGCGAGCGGGTAGGTCAGCCCGCCGACCGAGAAGCTCATGTTCGACACGGCGGGCACCGCATGCCATTTGAGACCGAGATCGGCGAACCATGCGTAGTCGGGGTGCTCGATCTCGACCTCGAGCACCAGATCGGATGGAATCTCGTACCAGCGCAGCGTCTCGTCGGGGGTGCTGATCAACAGCGGCAGCACGTCGAACGGAGTGCCTGCGCCTCGCCACCCCATCTTCGTCACCGCCTCGGTGATTCCGACCTGCGCGGGGTCCCCGGTCACCGTCCCATCTGCGTGGCGGTAGCCCGCGTACCGGATCAGTTGCGGGCTGACGATCTTGTACTCGCGTCCGTCCGCCAGCGGCAGGGGACCGACCGTGATGACCGAGCGCAGTGCGCCGCCGTTCGTCGCGACCCGCAGGTGCTCCCAGCACGCCTCCGCAATCTCGTCCGCGGTGGTGACGTGCCGGGCATCGATCAGCTTCAGCGTGCGCCAGTGCTTGCGACCGACGCAGCGGGCGTGGTTGCGCCACGCCAGCTGCGAGCCGACTTCCAGTTCCTCCACGGTGTGCTCGTAGCGGCCCGTCTCCGCCAGCGCCTCCAGTGCGTCCGCGAGGCGGGCCGTGGGCAGGTGGGCCAGCTCGGGCTCGCTGAAGAACTCTGCGCACTCCCGCATCTGCGCTGCGGACCGCGACGTGACGTCCAGCGAGTACGACATAGTCCCCGTGCTGCTCACCATTGACCTCCCGGCGATCGTGGATCCTGCGGCGGTCAGTATGTCAGCGAAGCGCGCACACTCGTCCACCGAGTGCGGACGGGGTGAGGAAATACCGCCGGCAGGACGGCGGTTCCCCCGAGGGTGAAACTCTCGATTCTGGACCGGTCCCGCACGCGCCGGGGTGCGCCGGACTCTGCCGCGCTGACCGGGACGATCGAGCGGGCGGTGCATGCCGAGCAACTGGGGTTCCATCGGTTCTGGGTGGCCGAGCACCACGCCGTGCCGGGCATCGCGAGTGGGTCGCCGCCCGTGCTGCTCGCGGCCCTCGGTGCCCGCACCGCCCGGATCCGGCTGGGCTCGGGTGGTGTGATGCTGCCGAACCACCAGCCCCTCGTGGTGGCCGAGCAGTTCCTGATGCTCGAGGCGATTTACCCGGGCCGGATCGACCTGGGCGTCGGACGGTCGCTGGGATTCACGAAGCCGGTACGCGAGGCGCTGCGCCGCGACCGCAACGCCCCCGACACGTTCGCCGGCGACCTCGACGAGGTGCGGAGCTACCTCGAGGGCAAGGGCGCCGTGACGGCCCGGCCCCACGTGACGAGTCCACCGCCGATGTTCGTTCTCGCTACCCGGCGCGGGCTCGACTTCGCCGCGAAGGCCGGTCTGCCGGTGGTGGTCGGTGGTCCGGTACTCGGAGGGTCGGGCGCCAACGTCCCGGAACTGGACCGGTACCGCGACAGCTTCGTCCCGTCCGCCGGAAACCGGTCCCCGTACGTGGTCGTCTCGCTGGAGGTGATGATCGCCGAGGACGCAGACCGGGCCCGTGAACTGCTGCTTCCGGAGGCGTGGGCGCTGGCACAGTCGAGCCGGACCGGCGAGTTCCCGCCGCTCGAATCGGTCGCGGACATCCGGGGGCAGGCGTGGACTCCGCGGCTGCGCGAACAGGTCGACGCCTCGATCGCGAACTCCATTCACGGCACCGCCGAGCAGGTGAGGGTCGCGCTCGAGGCCCTGGCCGCGCGTACCGGTGCGGACGAACTACTGGCCTCGACGTCGACGTTCGACCGGGCCGCGCTGTTCGAATCCGATCGGCAGTTGTCGCTCCTGGACGTGTGAACTCGCACGACGCACACGGCTTGCTGCAAGCCTTGCGCAACTATTGACAATCTTGCGCAAGCGGGTGAATAGTGTGTGTCGGCAGTCACAACGAACAGTGAGGCGGTAGCACCGTGGCACCCACCTTGACCGAGGTCGCACAACGCGCAGGGGTATCCCTGTCCACCGCGTCACGGGCGTTCAGTGCCCCGGACCGGATCGGACCGGACACGCTCGCGCGGATCATCGCGGTCGCCGACGAGATCGGCTACCGGGCGGCGTCACCGACCCGCACCGACGTCGTGCGCCCCACCGCCACCACCGTCGCGGTCGTGGTACCCGACATCGGGCACACCGTGTTCGCGAGCTTCGTGAAGGCGGCGCAGGCGCAGGGGTGGCACCGGCGCCAGACCGTGCTCCTCACCGACACCGACGGCAGCGCCGACCGTGAGCGTGAGGTTCTCGGCGAGTTGCAGGGGCGCGTCGACGCACTCGTGGTCTGCGCTCCGCGGCTGCCTGCATCGGACATCGTGCAGCTCGCCGGCGACACACCCTTGGTGCTCGTCAACCGCTCGTCACCCGAATGCGATTGCATCGTGGCGGATTCGGAAGACGGAATTCGCCAGGCCATCGACTACCTCGTCGCCCTCGGACACGAGCACCTCGCGTATGTCCAGGGCTCGCCTCAATCCTGGTCGAACCAGCGCCGCGTCGCCGCGGTCGAGGAATTCTGCAAGGCCCGCGACGTGCAGCTGAGTCTGCTCGGCTGGCAGCAGGAAACCCTCGCGGGTGGTCACGCCGCAGCGGCGAGCGTGATCGCGACGGGCGCGAGCGCCGTGATCACGCACAACGATCCGATGGCCATCGGAGTGATGAACGGCGTCCGCGCAATGGGCTTCTCGGTGCCAGCGGACCTGAGCGTCGTCGGCATCGACGACTCGCCGCTGGCCGAACTCGCCAGCCCCGCGCTCACAAGCATCAATGTGCCGATGGCGCGAGCCGGCGTGCTGAGTCTGGACCTGGTGTTCCAGCGCGCGAACGAGCCGGACTCCGATATCCGAGAAATCCATCTCCCCACTCAACTGGTCGTCCGGGCTTCGGCCGGACCGGCGCACGATCGGGTGTTTCGCCCCGGAAAAGAGAGCCGCTAGATGAAAATCGTTGTTGCCGACAGCAACCTGATCCCGCACCGACCCCGGCTCGAGGCCGCAGTTCCGTCCGATGCACGGTTGTCCTGGCACGACAGCTTCGACGAGGCCGCCCTGATCGACGATCTGCGCGACGCCGACGTCTACGTCGGGGGAAAGTTCACACCGTCCATGGCGTCGGCTGCAGAGCGGCTGCGTCTCGTCCACGTCGCCGGTGCCGGCACGGACAACATCGCGTTCGATGCCCTGGCACCGGACGTGCTGGTGGCGAACACCTTCCATCACGAGAAGTCGATCGCCGAATACGTCGTGGCGGCCGCGGTGATGCTCCGGCGCGGCTTCGTCGCGCAGGACACGGCGCTCCGGCAGGGCGTCTGGGCGACCTCGGTCTACGACGACCTTCTCACGCAGTCGAATTCGCTGCAGGGCGCGCGGGTGGGCTTCGTGGGATTCGGCCACATCGGCCATGCCACGTGGACTCTGTTCCGAGCATTCGGCGCGACAGGAGCGGCCGTGACCGGTCGTGGCAACGTCGACGCGCCGAGTGCGGGACTGGACTGGGCGGCCGACGTTTCCCAGCTCGGGCGTCTCCTCGTCGAATCCGATGTCGTCGTGGTGTCCGCACCGCTCGACGACCGGACGCGGGGCATGATCGGCGCCGACGAACTGCGCGCACTCGGCAGCGACGGGGTGCTGGTCAACGTGGGCCGCGGACCTCTCGTCCAGGAGCAGGCCCTGTTCGACGCACTGTCCTCGTCGACCATCGCCGCTGCGGCCATCGACGTCTGGTACGACTATCCCGGACCCGACGGTCGCGGGAGGCCCAGCGCTCTGCCGTTCTCCGAACTCCCCAACATCCTGATGACACCGCATTCTTCCGGAGTCTCACAGCAGACTTTCGTCGGCCGCGTCGACGACATCGCCGACAACATCACTCGACTCGCTCGCGGTGAGCAACTGCGCAACGTCGTCGCACCCGCGGTCGGCTCGAAAGGATCACGGGCATGACCGACAAGATCATCTCCGCGGACGTGCTGGTCTGCAGCCCCACCCGCAACTTCGTCACCCTCAAGATCACCACGGCCGACGGCGTCGTCGGCTACGGTGACGCCACGCTCAACGGCCGTGAACTGTCCGTCGCGTCGTATCTCCGGGACCATGTGGCGCCCTTGCTGATCGGGCGTGACGCGGCGCGGATCGAGGACACCTGGCAGTACCTCTACCGCGGCGTGTACTGGCGGCGCGGGCCCGTCACGATGGCCGCGATCGGAGCCGTCGACGTCGCCCTCTGGGACATCAAGGGCAAGACCCTCGGTCAGCCCGTCTACCAGTTGCTCGGCGGTGCCGTCCGCGACCGGGTGCTCTCCTACACCCACGCAACCGGGTGGGACGCGCCCGCGTTGCTCGACTCGGTCGACGCCAAGCGCGCGACGGGCTTCCAGGCGATTCGAGTGCAGTCCGGGGTTCCCGGACTGGATTCGGTGTACGGCGTGCACCAGGGCGCCGCCGGATACGAGCCCGCGAGTCGCGGCGCCCTGCCGGTCGAGGAAGTGTGGGACACCGACGCGTACCTCAACCATGCACCCCGGATCCTCGAAGCCGTCCGTGAACACGTCGGCCCCGAACTCAAATTGCTCCACGACGCCCACCATCGGCTCACCCCGCAGCAGGCCGCGCGACTGGGGAAGTCGGTCGAACACGTAGACCTGTTCTGGCTCGAGGACGTCACGCCGGCCGAGAACCAGGACGCACTGCGCCTGGTGCGCAACCACACCACCACACCCCTGGCGATCGGGGAGGTCTTCAACACGATCTGGGATTGCCAGCACCTGATCACCGAACAGCTGATCGACTTCATCCGGGTGGCCATCGTCCACGCGGGCGGAATCAGCCACGTTCGCAAGATCTTCGCGCTCGCCGAGGTGTACCAGATTCGCGGCGGACCGCACGGCCCGTCGGACGTCTCGCCGATCTCCCTGGGAGCGAGTCTGCACCTCGGTCTCGCGACGCCGAACTTCGGAATCCAGGAATACATGGGTTACGACCCGCTCGTCAGCGAGGTCTTCCCCCACGCGTGGTCGTTCTCGGACGGGCACCTCACCCCCGGCGACGTTCCGGGCATCGGAGTGAGCATGAACGAGGAACTCGCGGAGCAGTATCCGTACGAGCAGGCCTATCTCCCGGTCGCCCGGCGCCGCGACGGCTCTATGACGGATTGGTGACGAGCATGTCCGAACCGACACTTTCGCGCCGAAACGTTTCCGCTGCGGCGTTGATTCACCGGCGGGTACCGGAGGGGACCGGGATCGTTCACCTGGGCCTCGGCAACTTCCACCGCGCACACCAGGCGGTGTACACCGCGCTCGCGATGGAACGGGAACCCGGACCGTGGGGCATTCTCGGTGTGGCGAGCCGCTCGAGCACCGTCGCCGACGCGATGAACGCGCAGGACCTCTTGTACGGCGTCGTCGAGATCTCGCCGGACGGTGCTCGTGTGAGCGTCCCGGGTTCGCACACCGGAACGCTGGTGGCCGAGCAGGACCCGGAGTCGGTCGTCCGCGCGATCGCGGACCCGGCGACGAAGATCGTCACGATCACGGTGACCGAACACGGGTACACGGTGTCACCCGAAACCGGGTCCCTCGACCTCGATTCCGACGTCGTTCGCCGCGACCTCGGCGAGGTGCGGACGCCCCGCACCACGATCGGGCAGATCGCCCGCGGACTGGCCCTGCGGGCGAGCACACACGCCGCCCCGGTCACGATCCTCAGCTGCGACAACCTGCTGTCCAACGGGCGCCAGACCGAAAGACTCGTCCGCGAGTTCGTCGGCACGTTCGCCCCACCTCTCCGCGACGACCTGCTGTCCTGGATGAACTCGTCCGTGACGTTCCCCAACTCCATGGTGGACCGGATCGTGCCGTCCGGCTCGGACCGCTACAACGCGACGGCACGGGCACACCTCGGCGTGCGCGACACGATCGCCGTCCCCGCGGAGCCGTTCACGATGTGGGTCATGGAGGAGCGGTTCCCCGCCGGCCGTCCCGCCTGGGAGCACGGTGGCGCGCTGTTCACCGACGACGTCGAGCCGTACGAGCTGATGAAGGTCCGACTGCTCAACGGGACACATTCGCTCATCGCCTACCTCGGCGCACTCGACGGGCGCGCCACCATCCCCGAGTCCGTTGCGCAACCGTTCGTCGAGGCCGCAGCGCGGCGGATCCTCTGCGACGAGTACCTGCCGACGGTCACCGTTCCCGCATCGGTGGACACGGACGACTACATCCGGCAGCTGTTCTCGCGTTGGTCCAATACCGCTCTGGGACATCGCACCTCGCAGGTCGGATCCGACGGATCGGTCAAACTGACGCAGCGCATCCCGATCCCCGCGCTCGAACACCTCGGCCGCGGTACGGTCCCGCAGTACCTTTCTCTGACGGTGGCGGCATACCTCTGCTGCATCGCCCCGCCGCCCGGGTTCGATCCCGGCCCCCACGCACGATCCATGACCGACCCCGCTCGACCGCGCCTGGCAGGAATGGCCGACAACGCCGCGTCCACTACCGAATTCGTTCGCTCCGTCTTCGTCGACGGAGGTCTGTTTCCCAGCACTCTCGCTTCGCACACCGACTTCGTCTCGCGGATCGCCGACTTCGTCGACATCATCGTCCGTCACGGGCCGGCAGTCGCCGCCGGCGAAGCATCCGACCCGGTCCCGGACCTCGGGACGATCACGTCGCTGCGGTCCAGCGCGACCATCTGACTCCCTCACCCCTTGCCCGGACTATTCCGGGACCACCAATGGAGGAATCCATGGACACTACACTCGACCCCACGGTGAACCCGAAAACTCCCGGCCGCGGTGGCGGTACACCCCAGACAGACCCGTCCGCGGTCCGCCGGGCGGCGTGGGCGGGGCTCATCGGCACCACGCTCGAGCAGTACGACTTCGTCATCTACGGCACCGCTTCGGCGCTGATCTTCAACACCCTGTTCTTCCCGAACATCTCGCCCGCGGCGGGCATCCTCGCGAGCTTCAGCGCCTACGCCGTCGGGTTTCTCGCCCGGCCGCTCGGCGGCCTGTTCTTCTCGCGGTACGGAGAGCGTCTCGGCCGCAAGTGGGTGCTCGTCGCGACGCTGATGCTGATGGGCGGCGCGACACTGGGTATCGGCCTGCTGCCCACTTACAGTCAGGTCGGGCTGCTCGCACCCGCGCTCCTCGTCGCATGCCGATTCTTCCAGGGGTTCGGAGCGGGAGCCGAACAGTCCGGCGGTGCAACCCTTCTGACGGAGACGGCACAGATAGGCAGGCGAGGTAGGCTCGCCGCCCTGGTGATGACGGGAGCCGCACTGGGCACGGCGCTCGGCGCAGTCGCGTGGATCGCCGCGCAGCTTTTGCCGGAAGAGCAGCTCATGTCCTGGGGCTGGCGTCTCGTCTTCATCAGCAGTCTGTTCGTCACGGTCGCCGCGTTCGTCATTCGTCGCAAGCTCAACGAGAGCCCGGTGTTCCAGGAACTCAAGGAGCAGCACCAGGTTCCGAAGACGCCGGTGAAGGAGATCTTCGCGAACGGCAAGAAGCCGCTGTTCATCGTCATGTTCATGACGATCGGCATCAGCGCGCAGTCGTACACGTACCAGGTGTTCATGGCGTCGTACCTCAAGAACGACGTGCACGTCGACCCCACGTTCATTCCCAAGGTGCTGCTGGTCGGGGCCATCTGCGGCGGCATCGCGGCATACGGGTTCGGGCGTCTGTCCGACCGGGTGGGCCGCAAGCCGGTCTACATCTCGATCGTGATCGCCCTGATCATCCTGCCGGTGCCGACCTTCCTGGCCCTGAACACCGGCTCACACCTGCTGATCACGATGGCGATGATCGTCGGCTTCATCCTGGCCTGCCAGGGCGCCGTCGGCGTCACCATGAGCTACTTCCCGGAAATCTTCGGCTCCCGCTACCGCTACGCCGGCGTCACTCTCGGCCGTGAATTCGCCTCGATCTTCGGGGGCGGTGTCGCACCACTGATCTGCGCGGCCCTCGTCACGGCCTTCTCCGGCTCGTGGATCCCCGTGGCCGTCTACATGATCGTGATGGCCGTGACCGTTCTGATCGCCTCGACGATGGCACCGGAAACCCGCGACCGCGACCTCACGCTGGCCGCCAACTCCACCGACCGGGAGGTGACGGCGGCATGATCGCCCCCGTCATCGCGGTGCTGCGCGCCGCGCACGCCGACCGGTATGCCCCCGTGGTGACCGTCCTCGCCGAGAACGGGGTGCGCGCCGTCGAGCTGACGATGAGCACGCCCGGCACCCTCGAGTCCCTGAGCAGCATCCGGCGCACCGCACCCGACGGCGTCGAGATCGGGGTCGGGACGGTCACCACCGTCGACCAGGCCCGCGCCGCCCTCGACGTGGGTGCCGACTTCCTCGTGACGCCGACGACCAACCTCGACGTCATCGCCACGGCCGTCCGTGCCGGAGTTCCGATCTACCCCGGCGGATTCACCCCGACCGAACTGTGGAACGGATGGGACGCGGGTGCGACTGCCGTGAAGCTGTTCCCGGCGTCGGTAGTCGGGCCGGAGTACATCGGGCACCTGCGCGGCCCCTTCCCCGACATCCAGGTGGTTCCCTCGGGTGGGGTGGGCATCGAGGACGTCCCCGCGTGGTTCGCGGCCGGAGCGGCGGCGGTCAGCCTCGGCGGACCGCTGATCGGGGACGCACTCCGCGGCGGCGACCTCGGGCAGCTGGCCGAACGATGCCGGCGCCTCGGCGACGTCGTCGCCGAACTGGAGGTCTCGTGATGACGGTGCTGACATTCGGCGAGACGATGGCCCTCACCAGGGCGGTGGACACCGGACCGCTCGCCCACACCGCCACGCTCCACCTGGGAATCGGCGGCGCCGAATCGAACTTCGCGATCGCGCTGCGGCGACTCGGCGTCGACGTCACCTGGATCGGGCGCGTCGGCCAGGACAGTTTGGGTGACCTGATCGAACGGGAACTCCGGGCCGAGGGAATCACCGCCGACGTCATCCGCGATCCGGATGCTCCGACCGGACTGATGGTGAAGGAGCGGCGAACCGCCACCGCCACCCGCGTCTGGTATTACCGGACCGGCAGCGCGGGGTCGCGGCTCACGATGTCGGACATCGCGGACGACCACCTCGAGTCGGCGTCCCTGCTGCACGTCACCGGCATCACCCCTGCCCTGTCCGACACCGCCAGGAAGACCACCCTGCACTGCGTCGAACGGGCGCGCGCACTGGGCATTCCGGTGTCGTTCGATCTCAACTATCGCCGCGCGCTGTGGTCGCCGGACGACGCGGCCCCCGTCTTCCGTGAGCTGATCGCGTTGTCGGACATCGTCTTCGCAGGTGAGGACGAGGCTGCGATCGCGGTGGGCGAGGGCACCCCCGCCGAACTCGTCGCCCGAGTCCGCGACCTCGGACCACGCGAAAGCATCCTGAAGCTGGGCGACCAGGGATGCCTCGCGATGGTCGACGGAGAGACGTACTCCCTGCCCGCGGTGCCGGTGAGCGTGGTCGACTCCGTCGGGGCCGGAGACGGTTTCGTCGCCGGCTACCTCGCGGAACGACTGGCCGGTGAGGCACCCGCCGACCGCCTGAGAACCGCTGTGACGGTCGGGGCGTTCGCGTGCACCGTGTCCGGCGACTGGGAGGGCATGCCGCGCCGGGACGAACTCGGGCTCCTCACCACCGCGGAACCCGTCACCAGATGACAGGCTCCGACCTCCGACAGAACTGGACTTCACCGATGAACACCAGCCCGACCGCCGCTTCACACGCCACCGAGGTTCCTACGCACGCGCAGGCGGTCGTCGCCCACGGTGCGCAGGACCTGCGCGTGGAGGAGGTGCCGATCGCCGCACCGAAACCGGACGAAGCGGTGATCCGCATAGCCTATGGCGGGATCTGCGGATCCGACCTCCACTACTGGCAGCACGGCGCCGCCGGCGAATCGATCCTTCGCGCACCGATGCGGCTCGGACACGAGGCGTCGGGAACCGTCCTGATCGGCGCGAAAGACGGAACCGGTCCCGGCGCAGGCACCCCCGTCACCATCCATCCCGCGACCCCCGGCGGCGACAGCGCGAAATATCCGGCCGATCGCCCCAACATCTCGCCCGGATGCACGTACCTGGGCAGCGCGGCACATTTCCCGCACGCGGACGGGTTGTTCGTCAGCCACGTCGCCGTCCCGACCCGCATGCTCCGGGTCCTTCCCGACGGTCTCGATCTTCGTCTGGCGTCACTGGCCGAGCCGGCGAGCGTGGCGTGGCACGCGGTCGCGCGGGCAGGGGAGGTGAAGGACCGGTCGGTCCTCGTCATCGGTGCCGGACCCATCGGCGCGCTCGTCGTGGCAGTGCTGAAGCGGGCGGGCGCCGGGAAGATCACCGCGGTGGACATGCACGAGTACCCGCTGAGGATCGCGCGTGCCGTGGGTGCGGACGCGACGCTCACCGCCGCCGATGCCGACGCAGTCGCGGCGGTGGAAGCGGACGTCACCATCGAATGCTCCGGCAACCATCGCGGTCTGGCATCGGCGATCCACGGGACGGCCCGCGGTGGCCGCGTCGTGATGGTCGGTCTGCTTCCCTCGGGGGATCAGCCGGTACCCGTGTCGATCGCGATCACCAGGGAACTCGATCTGGTCGGCTCGTTCCGGTTCAACGACGAGATCGACGAGGTGGTGGCCGCCCTCGCCGACGGCTCCCTCGCGGTGGATCCGATCGTCACGGCGGAGTACGACGTCGCCGATGCGCTCACCGCCTTCGCGTCAGCCAGGGATGCGTCCTCGTCGAGCAAGGTGCTCTTGCGGTTCTGATCCGGGGATCGTCGCCCCGGCCTCGTCTGCGGGACACGGCTGTCGCATGATGGTCTCGACGCACCCCCGAGGTCAGGAGAGCAAGCTGATGAAGGAATTCACCGCCTGGATCGCTCGCGAGAACGAGGGCGCCATCGGCCTCTCCCAGGAGACGGTCGACGAGTCGTTCCTGCCGCCGGGCGAGGTCACCATCCAGGTCGAGTACTCCAGCGTGAACTTCAAGGACGCACTGGCGCTGACACCGAAGGGTGGAGTGGTCCGCGAGTACCCCATCGTGCCCGGCATCGACGTGGCAGGCACGGTCGTCGAGTCGCAGTCCCCGGAGTTCTCCGTCGGTGACACGGTCGTCGCGCACGGTTACGACATCGGCACCGCCCGTCACGGCGGGTACGCGCAGTTCGCCCGCGTCCCGGCCGACTGGGTGGTGAAACTCGACGGCATGTCCACCCGCACCGCCGCCGCGATCGGGACCGCCGGTTTCACGGCCGCGATGAGCGTGGAGGCGCTGCTGTCCCGCGGAGTCGAGCCGGGCAACGGTCCGGTGCTCGTGACCGGTGCGAGTGGCGGCGTCGGCACCGTCGCGATCGACCTGCTGTCCGCGGCGGGCTTCGAGGTCGTCGCGTCGAGCGGAAAGCCGGAGAAGGCGGAACTGCTCACCGAACTGGGCGCAAGCAAGGTGATCGGCCGCCTCCCGGAGCCCGACACGAAACCGCGTCCGCTCGGCAAGGCCCAGTGGGCCGCCGCCGTCGACTGCGTCGGCGGCGCCACCCTCGCCCACGTGCTCAGCACCATCGAGTACGGGGGCGCGGTCGCGGCGAGTGGGCTGACCGGCGGACCGAAGTTGGAGACCACGGTCCTGCCGTTCATCCTGCGGGGTGTCAGCCTGCTCGGCATCGATTCGGTGCAGTACCCGATCGAGCAGCGGCGCCGGCTGTGGGGCCGTCTGGCGTCCGACCTCGCGCCGTCCCGGCTCGAGTCGATCACCCACGAGGTTCCGATCGCCGACGTCGTCTCGGTGATCGACCAGGTGCGCGCAGGCACCTACTCCGGCCGGGCCGTCGTGGGCGTCGCCCCTGTGAGTACTTATTAACGTCCCGCGGTTAATAAGTACTCACGGGTGCCGGAGGCGCACGATCCAGGCACGGGAGTCGGCCGGGTCGATCACGTCGTCGAGTTCGAAGATCGTCGCCGCGTTCAAGGCCTTCCCGTGCTGGTAGGCGGCGTCGACGAGTTGCGCGAACGCGGTGTCGCGCTCGGCGGGGTCGTCGATGGCCTCGAGTTCCTTCCGGAATCCGAGCCGCACCGCGCCCTCCAGCCCCATGGCCCCGATCTCGCCGGTCGGCCACGCGATCGTGAACTCGGACGCGTGGAAGGAGCCGCCCGCCATGGCCATCGCGCCGAGGCCGTACCCCTTGCGCAGGATGATGGTCCCGTACGGCACGGTCATTCGCGCGCCCGCGACGAACAGCTTGCCGAACCGGCGAACCGTGGCCTCCTTCTCCGAGTCGGGGCCGACCATGAATCCCGGTGTGTCGCACAGCGAGACGACGGGCAGACCGAACGATTCGCACAGCTCCAGGAAGCGGGCCATCTTGTCTGCCGCGACCGCGTCGATCGCGCCGCCGAGGTGGTGGCTGCTGTTCGCGACCAGCCCGTACGGCGCCCCTTCCACCCGGATCAGCGCGGTGACGATGCCGACGCCGTGGTCGCGGCGTAGTTCGAGGACCGAGCCGACATCGGCGATGGATTCCACGGCACTGCGAACGTCGTAGGCGCGCAACCGGTTCTCCGGGACGACGTGGCGTGCGAGCCGCTCGTCGGGGGCCTCCCAGTCGGGGAGTGCGCCCTGGAAGTACGACAGGTACTTCCTGGCCAGTTCGACGGCGTGCGCCTCGTCCCGGGCGAGCAGATCGATGACGCCGTTGCGCCGCTGCACGTCGACGGGTCCGATGTCCTCCGGCCGGTACACACCCAGTCCGCCGCCCTCCACCATTGCCGGGCCGCCCATGCCGATGTTCGCGTCGGGGGTGGCGATGAGGACGTCGCAGACTCCGGCGAGGGCGGCGTTGCCCGCGAAGCAGCGGCCGGAGACCACTGACACCAGCGGAACTTTCCCGTTCAGTGCCGCCAGCGACCGGAAGGTGTTCAGGTCCAACCCTGCTGCCGGGCCGGCATCGGTGTCGCCCGGCCGTCCGCCGCCGCCCTCGGCGAACAGGACGACCGGGACCTGCTTGCGGCCGGCGAGTTCGATCACCCGGTCCGTCTTCGCGTGGTTGCGCATGCCCTGGGTTCCGGCGAGCACCGTGTAGTCGTACGACAGCACGACCGCCTGGGCGTCGCGCGAACCGAACACGTCACCGTTGACGGTGGCGAGCCCGGCGACGAGACCGTCGGCGGGGGTGTTCTCGATCAGGTCCTGCTCGGAGCGGCGGCTGCGCTGCGCGGCCAGGACGAGCGGTCCGTATTCGACGAAGCTGCCGGGGTCGACCAGATCGTCGATGTTGGCGCGTGCGCTGCGCCTCCCGAGTTTCGTGCGTTTCGCGATCGCGGCGGGCCGGGCGGCGTCGAGGGTCACCTCGTGCCGCTGCCGGATCTCCGCCAGGTCCGCGCGCTCACGATCCAGATCGGTTGCGCTGTCGGCGACGTCGCCGGCCTCCGATCCCGTGCGGCGGATCACGACCAGCGGGTCGCCGGCGTTGACGTTCTGCCCGGGCGACACGAGATTCCGCTCGACCACCGCACCGGCGGGTGCGGCGATCACGTGCTGCATCTTCATGGCCTCGAGCACCACGAGCTGGGCACCCGACTCCACCGTTGCACCGTCGCCGGCCGACTCCACGACGGTCCCGGCCATGTGGGCGCGCAGCACGTCCTCACCCGCCCGCAACTCGAGTGCTTCCGACGCCACCTCCGCCGGCTGGTGCACGTGCGCGGCGTCGACGAGCGCGCTCATCCGCTCAGTCAGATGGTCGGTGCCGACGACGCCGTCGGCGAAGCCGGGATCCGCCAGAATCGCCCGGAGGAAGCCGATATTGGTGGGGACGCCCTCGACGACGAACTCGGCGAGCGCCGCATCCGCCTTGCGCACCGCGGCCGAGAACGACGGGCCCCGCGAATGCACGATCACCTTCGCGAGGAGCGAGTCGTACCGCGGGCTCGGCGACAGTCCGGGCCGGCCGTAGGTGTCGACGCGCACACCCGGTCCCGTCGGCGGCGAGAAGACGGACAAGGTGCCCGCGGCGGGAACGGCCTGACCGTCGGGGCGCATCGTCTCCATGTTGACGCGGGCCTGGACGGCGATTCCGCGCGCGGCAGCGGGGGTGCCCGACGTGTCGAGCCCCACGGCGCTGACGCCCTCGGGCAGCGACAGATCCCCGTAGTCCGCACCCCGGGCGATGTCGATCTGCGCGGCGACGAGGTCGATCCCCGTCACCTCCTCGGTGACCGTGTGCTCCACCTGGATTCGGGGATTGACCTCCAGGAACACGAAGCCGTCCCGGGACACCAGGAATTCGACGGTGGCGAGTCCCCGGTACCCGACACTGGCGCACAGCCGGGCCGCGGCCTCGTGCAGTTCGCTGCGCAGTCCCGGGTCGAGCCCCTGCGCGGGGGCGATCTCGACGAGTTTCTGGTGGCGGCGCTGCACGCTGCAGTCGCGGTCACCGACGGCCCTGGCCCGCGTCACGCCCGCCTGAGGGGCCGCCACCACCTGCACCTCGATGTGCCGGGCGCCGTCAAGGAGTGCCTCGGCGAACAGTGCGGGGTTGCCGAATCCGAGTTGCGCCTCGGACGCGCACAGCCGGTACTCCTCCTCGATCCGGTCCGAGCTGCGGACGGCACGGATGCCGCGACCGCCGCCGCCCGCGAGCGCCTTGATCATGATGCCGCCCGGGTGTTCCGCGAAGAACGCGCGGACGCCGTCCAGGTCGGTGGGACCGTTGGTCGCGGCGAGCACCGGCACCTTCGCGGCCACCGCGGCCTCACGCGCCGACGACTTGTCGCCGAAGATGTCGAGCACGTCGGGGCTCGGACCCACGAAGGCCAGTCCGGCCTCGGCGCAGGCGCGTGCGAAAGCGGCGTTCTCGCTGAGGAATCCGTATCCGGGATGCACTGCCGTGGCACCGAACTCGGCGGCCGCGTCGAGAATGGCCCGAGGATCCAGGTAGGCGGACGGGCCGGAACCGCGGAGCGCGACCGCTTCGGTTGCCGCGCGCACGTGGGGGCTGTCCGCGTCGTCCTCCGCGTAGACGGCGACGGTGTCGACCGACATCTCCTCGGCGGTGCGGATGATGCGGAGCGCGATCTCGCCACGGTTGGCGACCAGCAGGGTCACTTGTACTCCTCGGCCAGGGCGAACAGGTCGGCCTTGCGGACCTTCCCGGTCGCTGTCATGGGTAGTGCGTCGAGCACCTCGACGGTGGGCACCTTGTAGGTGGCCATGTTCCGGGCGGCCCACTCTCGCAGTTCCTCGCCCGAGACCTCACGGTCGGGCAGGAGCTGAACGAACGCGAACGGCACCTGGCCTTTGCCCGGATCGGGCTTCGGCACCACCGCGGCCGACTGGATGTCGGGGTGCAGCATGAGCAGTGCCTCGACCTCGGAGGGGAACACGCTCATTCCGTTGGTCTTGATCATTTCCTTGTTGCGCGCCAGATAGTGCAGTGCGCCCTTATCGTTCAGCTTGCCGACGTCGCCGGTCTGGAGCCATCCGTCGCGGAGCGCGGCAGCGGTGGCGTCGGGTTTGCCGTAGTAACCGGTGAGCAGCGACGGACTGCGCACGACGATCTGTCCGGCTTGCCCCACCGGCACGGGCGCCCCGGCCTCGTCGACGATCAGCACGTCGGTGCCCGGAACCGGGAGTCCGCAGAACACGGGTTCGCTGAGCAGGTCTTCGTCGTCGGTCTGGAAACCGAGTGTGATGGTGTCGGCGGTGTGCGTCTCCGTCATCCCGTAGCTGGCCTCCCGCAGCACGTGCCCAGTGGCGTCGCGCCAGCGGCCGCGAATCGCGGGGTCGAGCTTGAGCACGAACGACACGGCCATCGCGTTGTCCAGCGTGGAGAAATCACGTTCGGTGAAGCCGGGCAAATCCATCAGTTCGACATAGTTGTCGACCGTCCCGACCATCGACGTCACCCCACGACTGTCGACGAGGGTCGCCGCGGCATCCGGGTCCCAGCGGTTGAGGAGCACCACGGTGCCGCCGTTGATCAGCGGATACAGGATGCCGAAGTCCTCGCCGGCGATCCAGAAGATGGGCAGGAACCCGAGGACCACCGGGGGAGCCTCGCCCACCTGCCTGCCGCCGGCCAGTGTCGCGGTGGCTGCGGTGTAGACCATGTGCGCCTGGGTGTGTTTGCAGCCCTTCGGCATCCCGGTGGTGCCTCCGGTGTAGTTCAGTGCCGCCAACGCGTCGGGGTCCATCGGAATAGGCTCGGCGCGTGCGGAGTTCACGATCTCCGCCCAGTCGGTGGGCGCGGAGGTGAGGGGGAACGGCGGTGCGACGCCGGGTTCGGCGGGCAGCAGGTCCGACAGGGCGGTGATCGCGACGTGCCGCAACGCCGTCTGGTCGCGCACGGATTCGATCATGGCCGCGAACGAATCCTGCGTCAGCAGGACCTCCACGCCGGCGTCGTCGAGTTCGTACGCGAGTTCGTGCTCCCGGAACAGCGGATTGATCGGGACGTGGACGGCGCCGATCTTCAGGATCCCGAGCATCGCCACATGGAACTGCGGACAGTTGGTGAGATGGACTCCGACGCGGTCACCGGCGGACGCGCCCCGCTGCAGAAGCCAGCCGGCGAAGCGGTCGGAGAGTTCGTCGAGTTCGGCGTAGGTGATCGCACGACCGTAGAAGTCGATCGCGACAGTCTGCGGTCGTGCCGTCGCCCAGTGCCGCAGGTAGTCGATCACGGTGCGGCCCTCGATCGGGTACTCGACTGTCCGCGGTACCTGCGGTGGCCACGCGGCGTCCTGGAGTTCGCGTATCTCGGCGAGGGCCGATTCCAGGGCCGTGAGGTCACTCGAAGGCGAAGTGGGCATACCGAACTCCCGATTCTGTGCGGATTGTCGTTGTCAGGCGAAGCCGATGAGTCTTTCGGAGATGGCGGTCAGGTCGGCGGTGTACCGGCGCTGTTCACGGGCCGTCGCGTCGACCAGCCGGGCGGCGCCCGCGAGCTGGGCGTCGGCGAGGGTCTGCGCGATGCGGGCGGGCGGCGCGCACGGCGTGACGTCGCACGTGGCGATGATGCGCTCGATGAACCGGGTGTAGCGGCGGATGAGCCGGGTCTGCACGGTGGTCCAGCTTCGGCCGACCTCGGGGTCGAGCCGGGCGCGATGCCTGATCAGTTCGAGGACGCGTCCGTTGGCGTACACGGCTTCCACGAACGCTTTCGTGGTGGTGCGCAGCACCTCTCGCAGGTCCTCGCTCGCCGGTCCTTCCACGTGCTGCGACTCGAGGAATTCCTCGCACACGTCGGCGGCGACGGCGTGGAACACCTCGTCCTTCGACGAGAAGTAGGCGTAGAACGTTGCCCGCGACACATCGGCCCGGGTGGTGATCACCTCGACGGTCGTCCGGTCGTAGCCGAGTTCGGCGAAGCAGGCGCTCGCGGCCCGGAGGAGTTCGCGGCGGCGGGGACCGTCGTTGTCTTTCCGCGCCGACCGCGCCCGCTCCTGAGCCTCGCTTGTGGTCACGGTCACAGTATGTGTTGATATTGACGTCAATGTCAATCACTGCGTGTCACATCTGCTCGAGTCGGAGCGGGAGCGCGCTGTGGCGCCGCACGAACAGGCTGGGGACCCACCGTGGCTCGGCGTCGGCGGCGAGGGAGAAGCTGTCGGTGCGCGCGAGCAATGCGGTGGTCGCGGCGAGCGCTTCCATGCGGGCGAGCGCCGATCCGACACAGAAGTGGACGCCCTTGCCGAATGCGAGATGCGAACGGATGTGCGGCCGGTCGAGCACTATCTCGTCCGGACGCTCGAACACGGCCGGATCCCGGTTGGCCGCACCCCACAGCAGGAGTAGATGGCTACCGGCGGGCAGTTCGACGCCGCCGAGCGTGGTGTCGGCAAGCACGTGCCGGTGATGCCCGCGGAACGGGGACTCGAGACGAAGTGCCTCGTCGAGGAACGCGTCGACGAGTGCGGGTTGTTGCCGGAGCCGGGACTGCAGTCCGGGGCGGGTGGCGAGGAGGCGTGCGGCGCCCCCGATCAGCCCCGCGGTCGATTCGCCGCCGGCGCCGACCAGCTGGACCAGGACGAGTGTCGCCACGTCCTCGTACAGTTCACCGGCATTGCATGCGTGCGCGAGGACGCCCAGGAGATCCTCGCGTGGGTCGGTCCTCGCGCGCACGAGTTCGGCCCGTAGATAGCCGGCCAGTTCGGCCGCGGAGGTGACGAGGGGACCGAGGCGATCCGCGGCGACGACCCCGCCGAGCATCTCCGTGCTGTCGTAGGCCCACGTCAGTAGCTGGGGTACGTCCGACTCGGGCAGGCCGATGAGATGCGCGACCATCGCGAGTGGCAGTCGGTCGGCCATCGCGGACGCCCAGTCGATCTGCCCGCCTCGCAGTCCCTCGTCCCACAGAGTGTCGACGAGTGAGTGCACGGTCGGGGTGAGCGCGCGGATGCGGCGGCCGAGCGTCGTGAGCACGAGTGTGCGATGGTGCAGGTGCGCCGGGTCGTCGGCGGTGGCCAGCACGTGCAGGGCCTGACCGCCGCCGTCCAAGTCGAACGTCGCGGGCGGTCCCGACGGTTGCTGCACCAGCACACCGGTGAGGTTCGACGAGAAGACGTCGGTGCGGTTCGCCGCCTCGGTCACGAGATCCCACGTCGACACCAGAAAGAAGTCGGTGCCGGCGACCCGGTGGACGGGGGAGTGTTCGCGGAGGATCCGGTAGAGCTCGTTCGGTTCGTCGAGATGGACGGGATCGAAGATGTCGATTCCGTGGGTCGGCGAGTGGGCCATCGAGGACTCCTTGTTGACGAGAACCTGTTACAGATGATCACAGTTCGCGCCGAAGGAGGGTGCTGTCAAGGGTGGCCAGAAGACTGCGATGCCGCTGTTCAGCCGCAAATTTCCCGATGTCTCACCACGAGTGGATCCGGAAACATCGTCGCTGATCACGGATGCAAATTGAAGAACATGTTCTAGAATTGTGTGGAGATCCGTCTCATGGTGAGACAAAGTGAGAATGACGTGTCGAACGGTGGAGCGGGTGGAACACGCGGATTGGTTGACCGGCGGCAACCGGCGGGTGCTCGCCGTCGAGCGGATTCACGCCGCCGCGGCCGACCTCATCCGCGAGCGGGGCATCGACGGCGTGGGTGTCGACGAGGTCGCCGCGCGGGCAGGGTGCTCGCGCGCGACGTTCTATCGCTACGTCGGCGGCAAGCGGGCGCTCGTCGACGCCGTGATGTCCCGCGCCGCCGGAGCCGTGGCGGACCACGTCGAGCAGTCGCTGGAACCGTTCGAGAACTCGGAGCGGATCGTCGAGGCGATACTCGCGTCGGTGACCGCGATCCGCGCCGAGCCGACACTGGCCCGGTGGTTCACCGGGTCACGGTCGAGAAGTACGGACGAGT
Source organism: Rhodococcus sp. IEGM 1307 (assembly GCF_030056915.1). Lineage (NCBI taxonomy): Bacteria > Bacillati > Actinomycetota > Actinomycetes > Mycobacteriales > Nocardiaceae > Rhodococcus > Rhodococcus sp. IEGM 1307. The sequence goes on along the minus strand of NZ_JASHKW010000005.1, from coordinate 117,818 downwards.
ACCTGGCCCGCGCACCCGAACTCGGCCGGGTGGCGATCTCGCTCACCCGCATCGCGCCCGACGAGGAGGCGGCGGGGTGGATCGTGCGCATCGTCCTGTCGCTGTTGACCTGGCCATTGGGCGACGCGGCCGCCGAGCGTCACGCCGTCGAACGCTTCGTGGAGCCGGTCTTCAGGATTCGCGAAACTCCGTAGTCGGTCGCGTGGGCTCGAGCACGAACAGCCGGAACTCACGTCCGCCGGACCGTCGATGCTCCATGAGGTAGCCGGGCCAGTAGTCGACCACCAGTTTCCAGAGATTCTCGCGTTCGTCCCCGGTGACCATCCGGACGCTCATCCGGGATTCGTGCGACCCGGCCTTCACCTGGGCCTCGTCCGCCGCACGCAGATTGACCGACCACGTCGGATGCTCGGGACGTCCCCAATTCGAGCCGGTGACGATGTACCCGTCCCCGTACGGAATGCACAGAAGGGCCGTCGTGCGCGGGGTGCCGCTCTTGCGTCCCGGGACCGTCACCTGCACGGACTGCAGTCCGGCTATGCCGATCAGGCTCACCCGGTTGCCGGTCCACCCGCGCAGGTGCGACTCCAGCCAGATGATGATCGGCGCCATCCGCATCACCCATTCGCGGGTGCCGAGCCAGCGCGCGAGTATGCGGAGGGGGTTGCGGAGCCCCCGCGGTCGGGAGGGTGTGGTGGGGGCAGAGTTCATAGTCGCCATCTTCCCTCAGATGATCGACCGGGGCCGACCGCGATGAGTTTTGCGTACCGCCCGGGTCTACCTGTTCGGGTCTCACCGAAAAGACCTCGATTTCAAGCCTTGACCCAAACAATGGTTGAGGTTGCAGGATCGGTCAGTAGCACTTCGAGCCACTCGACAGGGAGAAACGAACATGTCCAGCACTGGAACCACGATTTCTGCAACCACGACCTCACGGATCAACCCGATGACGCTCGAACTGAGCCGCCCGTGGGCGATCGCCGCGACGACGATCGGCGCGCTCGTCCCCAACCTGGTGATCTGGCTGCTGGGATTGGCTGCCGGCGGTTCGTTCGAGATGACTGATGCCGGCAAGACCAGCAGCGTGGCGCCCGGCGGCGTCGTCATGCTGACGGTCATTCCGATACTGATCGGAATGACACTGGCCGCGCTGATCTCGCTGAAATGGGTGGCCGTCATCCGGCCGGCCGAAGTGATCGGCGCCCTGCTGCCGCTCGCGACGATCGCCCTGACCATTCAGGCCGACTTCGACACCGCCAGCACCATCGCGCTCTCGGCCATGCACGTGGTGATCGCCGTGGCGGTCGTCGCGGGCCTGGAAGCGATGCGGCGACCGCTGGTTCGCGCCGCGCACGTCTAGGGGGTGCTGTTCACCGGCGCATGAGCCTCGATGGTGAGTGCGATGTGCTCGACGATCCGCTTCTGCGAGATCTTCGGGCTGCCGGTGAGCCAGCGCTGGTACAGAAAGGCGATCGCCCCGAACAGGGCAATCGCGTTCAGCTGGGTGTTGACGGCGTCGCGGGGTGCGCCGTCGACACCCAGCATTGTCAGTGCCGCCGTCATGGGAGTCGTGAACTCGGTGACGAGTTGTTCGCCGCGCTGGGCCAATTCCGGCACGGATTGCGACTCGACGAACATGACGCGTCCCCGCCGCCGGTCCTGGGCGATGTAGCCGGTGAACGCCTTCACGACGTGGCGGACGAGTTCACCCGGATCGGCAGGGCCCGTCTCGAGAGCCCCGACCAGGGTGTCCCTCGCGCCCAGGACGACGTGGTCGAGGAGTGCGACGAGCAGCGCCTCGCGATTGTCGAAACTCTCGTAGAAGTAGCGCTCGGTGAGGCCCGCCTGGCGGCAGGTCGCGCGCATCGTCGTCGCTGCCGTTCCCTCGGTTCCCATGATCTGTAGGCCGGCTTCGATCAGTGCCGCACGCCTCGCGGCGCGGCGGTCGGCCGGCTCCCGGCCACGCCATTTGCGCGGCGCTCCACGAGGGTTCTCGCTGTCGGTCATGCCGTCATCGTCTCATCGATCCCGGTAACGATCGGGGTGCCCGCGCGACGGGGAGTTTTCCGCCGACATCGGCCCGCGTCGCTTCGGCGTCGCAGTGCGGCGACTGCTCGACAACCTGGCGTCTCGCGGCGTCTTGAAGTGATCGCACCGGTTCACGATCTGCGAGCAGTGCGACGCACCGCTCGCCAGGCGTCCAGTGAACGCTCACTGCCCACGCACATTGGCTTCGCGTCATTGGTTTCGACCGACGTAGGTGATGCTGATCGCGGTCAAGTATTCGCCGGCGCCGAGGGTACGGGTGGCGTCTCTCGACCGACCCCGCGACGGCGGCGCGAGAAGTAGTGGCTCACCTTCCGCCTCCATCTCGAACGCCGGGTAGATTCACAATCGAGTTGACGTTTGTGACGACGATCTCACTAGGTGCGGTGAACGCATCGCCGAGGCGCTGTCACAGGTCGAACTCACAGGCTGTGAGTGGTGTGATCGTTGAGGATGGTCGATTGAAGACACGGCGAGACGACGCGGCTATTGAACGTGAGTTGACTGCGGCGGGGTTGACGGAGGCGTACGAGATCGGTCGTGGCGGGTTCGGGGTGGTATATCGGTGTCTGCAGCCCTCGTTGGATCGCACCGTCGCGGTGAAGGTTCTCACCGGGGCTATCGACGACGAAAATAGGTCCCGGTTCTTCCGAGAGCAGCGTGCGATGGGTCGCCTGACCGGGCACCCGAACATTGTCAATGTCCTCGAAGTCGGTTCCACGGCGAGCGGCCACCCCTTCATCGTGATGCCATATCACCCCTTGGACTCGCTCGATACGTTGATTCGGCACGACGGTCCCTTGAGCCCTGATCAGGTGCTGCGACTGGGGATCAGAATCGCGGGTGCCGTGGAGACCGCCCACCGACTCGGGATTCTGCACCGCGATATCAAACCCGGCAATATCTTGCTCTCGAGCTACGGAGAACCGGCCCTCACCGACTTCGGTATCGCACACATCACCGGCGGGTTCGAGACCGCGAAGGACACGATCACGGCTTCGCCGGCGTTCACGGCTCCCGAGATCTTGAGAGGAGATCCGCCTACGCCGGCCTCGGACATCTACGGCATTGGCGCGACCCTCTTCTGTGCCTTGACCGGGCACGCGGCCTTCGAACGCCGGTCGGGTGAGCAGGTCGTGGCGCAGTTCGTCCGCATCACGAGAAATCCGGTGCCCGACCTGCGGGAACACGGAATTTCCGATGACATCGCCGCAGCGATCGAACGCGCCATGGCCCGCGATCCCCGAGACCGTCCCGGAAGCGCTGTGGAGTTCGGCGACGAGCTGCGGGCCATCCAAGCGCGCAACGACGTCGACGTAGATGAAATGGCGCTGCCAATAGAGCGGCCCGTGGCGCCGCTCGGCCGACGCGACGCCGCCTCGACAGCATCCACCGAGGAGAGCTCAGGTCACCGAACCGCGCGTCAGAGTCGCCCGGGGAACCTTCCCTTGGAGTTGACCAGCTTCATCGGCCGCCAAGACGAGCTGTCCGAGGCGAAGAACATGTTCCGCACTGCACGGCTCGTGACATTGACGGGAATCGGAGGAGTCGGGAAGACGCGCCTCGCCTTGCGAATCGCCGCTGACATGCGAAATGAGTTTCCGCACGGCGTATGGCTGGCGGAGTTCGGCGAAGTTCTGGACGAGTCGCTTCTCGTCGACGTGATCGCACGGGCACTCGGCCTGAGAATCAGTCATTCGGAGCCCATGGAAGAGATCGTCGACTTTCTGATCGATCGGAAACTGTTGATCGTGCTGGACAACTGCGAGCACGTGATTGCACCGGTCGCGCGATTCGCAGAAGCGGTGGTGCGAGCTTGCCCGGACATCTCGATCCTGACGACAACGCGCGAGCCCCTGAACATCGCCGGTGAGTCCGTCTTACGTGTGCCGCCCCTGAGCACACCTGACGCCGATCACGAACCCGCATTGATGGCATCGCCCAACTACGATGCGATCGCCCTGTTCGAGGAACGTGCCGCTACCGCGGTGCCAGGTTTCGAACTCTCCGACGACAACGTCGACACCGTGGTGCAAATCTGCCGGCAACTCGATGGCCTGCCGTTGCCCCTCGAATTGGCAGCAGCACAGTTACGGGCGATGTCGCTCGATCAGATCGCTCAGCGGCTAACCGACCGATACAAGCTTCTCACCCACGGAAGCCGGGCGGCGCCGGCCCGCCAACGCACCCTCCGTCTGTGTGTCGAGTGGAGTTACGACTTGTGCACGCCACTGGAACGGCGAATCTGGGTCAACCTCTCCACCTTCGTCGGGAACTTCGAACTTGATGCGGCGGAATTCATCTGTGAGGAAATTGGACAAGACGAACTGCTCGACGGCGTATTTTCGTTGGTCGACAAATCGGTTCTCGTCCGGCAGGAGCACGGCAGTGCGGTAGGTTTCCGAATGTTGGAGACGATCCGTGAATTCGGCCGCATGAAGGCTCGCGAGTCCGGGGACTATGCGAAACTGCGTCGTCGTCATCACGAGTGGTATCGACGACTGGTACTCGACGCCGAGCGCGACTGGATCAGTGTCCGTCAACTCGGGTGGATCGCACGACTCGGTCGGGAACAGTCGAATCTCCGCGAGGCCATGGAGTTCGCGGTACTCGAGTCTGATGAGAGAGAGCAAGGGGCTGCACTGGAGCTCGCGACGGCGCTGTTTCCATTCTGGCTTTCCCGCAACCTTCTCAGCGAGGGGCGGTTTTGGCTGGATCGCGCCTTAAGCTCATCACCGGCGCGGGCATCGAAGGATCGAGTCAAGGCCCTCTATGCCGATAGCGTGCTTGCTGGAATGCAGGGTGATTTTTCCGCGGGGTCGAACCTCATCGTCCAGGGTGAGTTGCTTGTCGCTGAAATGTCGGACCCTGTCAGCGACGCCCGCATTGCCCACGCGAATGGAATTCTCGCACTCTACAGAGGCGATGTTTCGCAGGCGGCTGAGCGACTGGAAGAGGCTCTCGAAGTCTTCAGCGCCCGGGACGAGGTCGGGGTGCGGGTGTGGATCTTGATGATGTTGGGTGTGGCTTGGGAGCTGAGTGGCAACAGCGAGAGATCGGTCGCTTGTCACCGCGAGGTTCTCGAGATCACCGAATCACGGGGAGAATCGGTGTACCGCTCGTATTCACTGTGGGGGATGGGCATTGCGGTATTTCGGCAAGGAGATGTCGTTCGCGCAGACCAGTACCTGGGAGAGTGTCTGCGGTTGTGTCGTCTGATCGACGAGCCGCTCGTAGCTGCGGTATGCCTGGAGACCGCGGCGTGGATCGCCGGTCGTCAGGAGGATTTCGACCGGGCTGCGATGCTGTTGGGTGCGGCCGATTCGTTGGGATCTGCGGTGGGAAGCTCGCCTCTTCTTTTCCATCAGCTTCGCACTTACCACACTGAATGTGAGGATTCAGCCCGCAGCAGTTTCGGCGACAAGGAATTTCGATCCCGGCGCCGTAAAGGCGCGCGGATGGGTGCGGAAGCAGCGATAACCCTTGCTCTTACCGATTCCTGAAAAGTCTTGCCCCCTGGGCGGTCGGGATCCGCCGGTTTGCGGTGCAGCGCTGCCGCCGGTATCAGCAGAATGTCTCGGGCCACCGAGGGGACCGGCGAATTACTGGCCGTACATCTCCCACGTCAGCGTCTGGTTCATCACCTTGGGGTGCTTTCGTTCGAAGAATGTCCGAGTCTCTTTCATGTGCTCGCTCATGGCATCCCGTGCGCGGTCGCTGTCCCCGTCTTCAACTGCCTCACAAATCTCGTTGTGAACCGTCGCGACGTGCTTGCGAGAGGCCTGACTGTAGACGACACCCAAGCGCGCGCCGTCGATGATCCAGTCGAGCGAGTTGAGAAAATAGGAGATGAGCGGATTCTGCGCCCCATCGGCAATCAATTCGTGGAATCTATGGTTCTCGTAGAGAAACGCATCTTCGTCGGCGATACTCGCACGCATGGCGTCGACTGATTGGCGAAGTCCGTCGACGACTCGGTCATCACCGTTCTGCGCGCAGAGGGAAGCGGCGATCGGCTCGATGTATTCACGAGTTTCCAGCACGGATCGAAAGGGGGTCTCCGAGAACTGCATCAGAAGCGCAAGCGTGCTCGCCAGGTGACGCGAGTCCGGGGATCCGACGGTAGGTCCGCCACCTCGGCCAGGGCGGATGACGATCACACCCTGCCGTTCCAGGATGCGCAGAGCCTCACGAAGTGTGCTTCTTGCGACCCCGAACATCTCGTACATTTCCGTCTCGACGGGGAGGGGGTCGCCGGACTTCAGGCCTTGTTCTTGAATCATGTGCACGATGCGCTGGGTGATCATCTCAGCACGTTTCGGCGGCATTCCGGGCGGGCGTGTCAAGGGGGTGACGTCGCGGAAGAGTGGCAGGATCTGGGTGACGGTCTCACCTGAGGCGGTGGAGCGACCGGTGCGGGTGCGACCTCCGGTCGTAGTCGACGTGGTCGCCTTTTTACCTGGCATATGTTCATCATACATTTCGCCCACAGGTACGTGCGGTTCTGCTCCGAGTCCGCCCTCGATAGTGCCGGTTTCCGATTCGGACCGGTCGAAGCTTCCCACGGCGCGCGGCACCGGTCCGCCCCGTGTACCTCCTCGAACGCGCGGCAGTATTGCCGTCTCCGAAGGTCTCGGACCGGGTCAAGCGCTCAGGGGCGGTCGCGCCCTCGACACTGTGAGGTTGCCATCGAGTCGGCAGTGCTCTTTCGAGATCGACTTCCCACCGGCCTCAGCTGAGCGATGAGGATTGACCTGAGGAGCCTCCTACTGTAAATGTAGATATGTTATAGAGTAAAAACGTGTGTCCGCGGAGTCGACCATAGTGAGCGGAGACTCCGGGGCCGATCAGATCTCGTCGGGGTAATTAGAAGGACTGACAGCGAGACCCTGTCGTGTCCGAAAGGAGTCGGCATGGGAAGTTATCGGCTGCATCCACCGCAATCGGGCCTGGCTTGGGAAGTTGCCGACGTCAAGGTGCTACAACAGAGGCTGCTCGCGGGCACTCACGCTGTGGTGACAGGTGCAGGAAGCGGCATCGGGCAGGGCATTTGTGTTCGTCTGGCCGAACTCGGTGCGGCCGTGACCGGGATCGGCCGCACCGATTCTGCGCTGCAACGCACCGCGGAGTTGGTGGCGCGCACGCAGGGAAACTTTCAATGGTTTCCGGCCGATGTTCGAGACTGCGCGCAGGTCCGATCCGTCATCTCCGAAGCGTCAGCCGAGCTCGGCATGGATCTTCTCGTCAACAACGCGGGCGGACAATTTTACGCTGCGGCGGACGAGATCTCCGACAAGGGATTTAGATCCGTGGTTGATCTGAATCTCAATGCGGTCTTCACCGTCATCTCGGAAGCCAAGCAGTTCCTCGCCCGGCGGGGCGGCAGCATCATCAATATCTCCTTGTCCGGGGTCGAGCGGGGGAGCGTGGGTCTGACACATTCGTTGGCGGCCCGCGCGGGTGTGCTGGCGATGACGAAAACCCTTGCCCTCGAGTGGGCACACCTGGGTATACGCGCCAATTGCGTGGCGCCGGGGGTTGTAATATCGGATTCGTTGCCCGGCGCGATTGCATCGGATCTGCGTGATCGCGTCGTCCCCGAATCCGTGCCGGCGGGCAGGCCCACACCGACCGCGGATGTTGCCGAACTCGTCGCGTTTCTCGCCACACCGGCGGGACGAATGATCACTGGTCAACTGTTACAGATCGACGGTGCCGCCCATCTCGGACGCGGTTTGCATATGGTCGATAATTGGCCGCCGGGGGAAGAGGGGGGCGAATGAATCGCGACGCTGACATCCTGGCCTTCGCCACCAGGTGGCGACACTGGGGCGGTGGTAGCTGGTCCGACATCTTCGTCGAGTTCGGAATCTCGCCGGAAAAGTACTTCAGGCGGCTTGCTCGCATCCTCGATAGTGTCATGGCGCGCGAGCTTCCGCTCGAGGTTCGAGTGGACCTGTGGAGGATCCGCCGGGTCCGCAGATCGGAGGGCACCTCCGTGCCCACGGGATCGACGAAGACGTCGAGGGTGGGACGAGCTTTCGACGGCCGGTTGTGGAGACACGAGAAGTATGTCGAACTCATCGCAGGGCGCTTGTGTGCTCAGCGGCCGTGACGAACGCATCCTGACTGGGCGGCGCGTCGGTGGAACAGTATGCTCGTCAAACTCTGAAATAGCGTGCGGGACAACACCCGGTTGTGTGGACAGGGAAGTCGGCACAACCGGGTGTTAATGGTCTCTCATGCCATGAGGTCGAGTACTCCCGACACTGGGCCTCCCTCGGTGATCAAACTCCACGCCCCATCCCGTCCGGCGTCGACCGCGGTCCGGGTGAGCAATTGGTCCCATTGGCCGACGGACCCGAATTCCGATCGCCATGCAAGCACAGGAAGGGTGTATCGGTGAAGCTGGTGCTCACAAGTCGTGCCGATGGCGCCGTGGACTTGATGCGCGTTTCGCACCACCGTCGAGGCGGCGTGACCGGTACATGATTTCGCTACTGCCACGGCGAAATACGTCGCAGGGGAGTGCCATCCGTCTCGCTCGACTCTCGAAACGGCAGCGTCGGCAGCTGCACGTGCGAGGGACGTCTCGGCCGCGACGCCGGTAACGAGGCGCTGCACGGCCTGAAACTTCGACAGCGGTCGGCCGAACTGCCCGCGGGTGGAGACATGTTCGATGCAGAGCTCGACGATGCGTTCCATTGCGCCGCATGCCTGGAGGACCCGGGCGAGCGCACCCCGCAAGAGGAAGGTCTCGGCCGTGCCTGTGGGTACCGGTGACCACGTCACGGTGTCGATCTCGATCTGGACTGCGTCGCGCGGCTCGCCGCCCAGATTCCGGGACGGCGTGACGTGAATGCGGTCGGCGGCGACGTCGGCCACCAGCCAGCGCGACCCGTCGTACCGAAGCGGGACCACAAAATCGGCATGGCGCCCCCACGGCACAGCGGGGGAGGTGCCGGACTCGCCCATGAGGAACGCCGTCCGGAAGCCCTCGGTCATGGGAAGTTCCGCAGTCTCGAGGAGCCAACCTGCGAGCAGGTCGTGCTCGACGACAGGGACAGGCACAGCGGCCCCGGCCGCCGCGGCCAGTAGCGCGGATACGGCGTGCCAGTTGGCGCCGCTGCCACCGTGCGACTCCGAGCCGGTGAGCCGTACCAAACCGAGCTCGTCGAGTACCTTCCACAGTGCCCCGTCGAACGCGACATTGTCCGTAGCAGCGATTTCGGGTTTCTGGTGAGCGGAGAAGACCGACTCCATCATGGCGACCAGATCGGGATCGATCAGTGTTGGCGAATTCATCAGCGTAGTCCTAGTTCGCGGGCCACGACGCCCTCGAGTATTTCGGTAGTGCCACCCCGCAAGGTGAAGCCTGGCCTCTGTAGAACGGCGCGATCGACCAGTTCTCGGTAACGACCGGCCGTCGGTTCCGCGTCGCGATCGAGGAGGAGATCGGCGTACTCGGCGATGTCGCCCTCGGTTGTCGTCCCGAGTAGCTTGACCGCAGCGGCGGCGCTGTCGGCGCGTTCGCCGCGTTGGAGAGCCCCGGCGACGGCGGAGGACATGTGGTGCAGGCCCGTGATTCGGGCAATCAAGCGACCGATTCCGCCGTCGCCGGAAGTAGGGCCGGCAGCGGCCTGCCCCGCGGTCTCGGCGAGCAGGGCGAACGTCGACAGAAATCGTTCCGGGCCACTGCGCTCGTAGGCGAGTTCGGACGTGACCTGACGCCAGCCGTCGCCGATGCCACCGAGAACCATGCTGTCCGGAACGAACACGTCATCCATCACCACCTCGTTGAAATGGTGGCTCCCCGTCATCGACACGATGGGGCGTATTTCCACCCCCTCCGAACGGAGGTCGACGATGAACTGACTCAAACCCGCATGACGGGCCGCCGAATCCTTCGGCGAGGTCCTCGCCAGCGCGAAGAAGGCGTCGGCGTGATGGGCGCCAGAGGTCCACACCTTGGTGCCCGTGACCCGCCAGCCACCGTGGACCTGCACCGCCTTCGTGCGCACACTGGCGAGATCGGATCCGGAGTCGGGTTCGCTCATTCCGATCCCGAAGAAGCACTCGGCCTTCGCGATGGCGGGTAGGTACTTGTGCTTCTGCTCCTCCGTTCCGAACCTCAGCAGCGACGGGGCGATCTGCCGGTCCGCGATCCAATGCGCCGCGACCGGTGCCCCCGCGGCGAGGAGTTCTTCGGTGACGACGAACCGCTCGGCGTGCGATCGGCCGTGGCCACCGTACTCGGTGGGGATCGTCATTCCGACCCACCCGCGGTCCGCCAGTCGCCGGGAAAACTCCGGATTCCACTCGGTCAGCCAGGTGTCCACACCGGGCATGAACACGCCCGCTTCCCTACTCTTCCGGAGGAACGTTCGGACCTCGTCCCGTAACCCGGCATTGTCGTCCGGATCGTCGACCGCCCGCGGTAACAGCCGTTTCGAATTCACGTCATTCTCCTTGGGAGCCAGTGTGCAGGTGGCAGCGGACAGGGCGGTCCGAAACGCTCACGCCCGGCCGGCGTCGAGAACTTCGCCGATCCGCTGCAGACCGCCCTGGTACATGCCACTGACCGCCTGCGCCAGCTCCGCACCGCCGGCCTCATCGTCGGCCTCGAACTGCGCTGTCCAGAGGATGTCGGAGCCTCCATCCGCCGCGGGCACAACCGCGAAGCGCGAGCTGAAGGCCTTCAACACCAGGGGACCGTCGATGTAGTCGTAGTCGTAGTAGTAGAGTGCGTCGAGGTGCTCGCTGATGCGTTCACGTGCCTGCCCCGCGCCACCCGCCAGCTCTGCATACCGGACGTCGCCGTCGATCCAGGACTTCTCCACAGCCGGGAGCCACTTCTCGATGTCACCCGGGGAGCCGCACAGCGCCCAGATGTCCTCCACCGTGTGGGTGTAGTGCGCGTTTTCCTTGATCGTCATCTGCACGCTCATGTCATTCTCCTCCTGTGCTACAACCGGTTTCGAATCAAACGTCATCGACCACCTGAGTCCGGCACCCGCTGGGTGTCGCTCCGTAAGCGATTCGGGGTCTGGCGTGTGGGCGGCGATGCGTTTAATATGACAAATATAATTAGATTTACTGGCTATGGCAAGGGTCATAGAGGAGCGTTCGGGCCGATTTTCCATTGATCGGGCACCGCACGCTCCCGACAGCGAAAGGATGACTTCATGGACCTGCGACTGAGCGGGAAAGTTGCGATCGTGACGGGCGCGAGCCGCGGATTGGGCAAGGCCGCCGCGGAAGCCCTGCTCGAGGAGGGTGCCTCCGTGCTCCTTGTCGCGCGATCTCGGGAACTCTTGGAAGAAGTTCACCAGAGGTATCCCGAGCGCACGGCTGTGCAACCGTGCGACATGCGTGACGTGGATGCGGTCGCCGCGCTCGCCGATGCCGCCGTCGAGGCCTTCGGTCGTCTTGACATCGTGGTGAACAACGCCGGCATCGCTCCGGCCGGCCGATTCGACGAACAACCGCAGAAATTGTGGGACGAGGTGTTCGACGTCAACGTCCGTGCGCCGGCCGTGCTGACCCGCGCGGCAGCGCAGTACCTCCTGTCCCAGGGGTCGGGCAAGATCATCAACGTGGCGAGCACGTCCGGGATCAAGGGGAAACCGACGTTGGTCGCCTACTCGTCGTCGAAGGGCGCCGTGCTGCAGTTCACCAAGGCGCTCGCCGGTGAATGGGCGAAGAAGGGCGTGCAGGTCAATGCCATCGCCCCCGGCGCCTTCTCCACGGACGCGCAGAGCGCCGTCACCGAGTCCTCGGACGTACTCGCGAAGCGACTGAAGAAGATCCCCGCCGGGCGTATGGGGGACCCCTCGGAGTTCGGTCCCCTGGTGGCCTACCTGGCGTCCCCGTTGTCCGATTTCGTCACCGGTTCGGTCGCCGTCATCGACGGCGGCGAAGTCAGCCGGCTCTGAGAGGGTTTCGCAATGATCATCGATGCACATACGCACATGTGGCCGGACGCGGTCGCTCGCAAGGCACTGGCCGGCTCGGTACCCGATCTCGAGCGCCGCGGTGACGGTACCGCGAACGGTCTCAAGGAATCGATGGCCGCAGCTGGCATCGACCGCTCGGTCTGCCTGGCTGTGGCCAACGACGGGGAGGCCGTCGACAAGGCAAACAAGTTCTCCGGATCGCTCGATCCCGCGTACTTCATCGGATTCGGGTCAGTGCACCCCGAGCTGTCGGTCGAGGAGAACATCGACAGCCTTCGCCGGCATGGACTGAAGGGAGTGAAGATTCATCCCTTCTTTCAGAAGTACGCGCTCGACGACCCACGCATGGACCGACTGTTCGACGCGATGCAGGGCGAGTTCGCCGTCATCATCCATATCGGTTCCATCTCCACTGCCAGCTCAGAGGGTGTCTGCAGTCCTGCGATGCTGGCAGAGCTGGTGCGCAAATTCCCCAGGCTCGACGTCATTGCCTGCCACTTCGGCGGCTACCGGCAGTTTCAGGCGGCGGTCGACGCGGTCGTCGGGCTGCCGGTTTACCTCGACACCTCGTGGCCACCGAGCCTTGCCGAGCTCAACCCGACCGACGTACGGAAGGTGATCGAGTCACACGGTCCCGAGCGAATCATCTTCGCCTCGGACTGGCCGATGGCAGATCAAGGGCGGGAGATTCAGGCAGTCCGGCAGCTGGGCCTGCCCGAAAGCGATGTCGATAACATCCTGGGGTTGAATCTTGCTCGGTTGCTGAATATTTCGAGCTGACCCGGTCGATCTCGATCGTTCGGTTCGAGCCCTACCGCCGGTACGAGGTGGGGCTCGGACCGTATCCGTCTGACGGGGCGGGTGAGTCGCCTCCACGTCGGCTGTGCGCAAGAGTTGGCCATGCACAACCGATTTTCTTTGACCGGTCGGCGGGAGCCAAAGTGGCGACTCAGCTGAGGGTTCCAACATCAAAACTCTTCGACAGGACCGCAGCCCTTGCGCAGATAATATGAATATGGTTACGTTATTTCAGTACGTGTTGTGCGTCACAGAACGAACTGTCCGAGCACGACTCAGAAGAGTCGGCCGGTCCTGATTTGGAGGTCATGGTGACAACCGCCACCGGTTTCGATCCGCTCGAATACCTGGTTCAGCAGAACCCTTACCCCTTCTACAAAGAACTGCGCCAGAACGCGCCGGTGCAGTACATCGAGTCGGTCGGTGCATGGGGAATCTTCCGGTATGCCGATGTGGAGAGCACCTTCAAGCATCCGGAAATCTATTCCGCCAAGGACTTCACCACCAACGCGTTCGGTGAGTTCGATCCCGTACCCGAAGTGAAGTCCATCATCGCCACGGACCCGCCGGAGCATTCACGCGTTCGCCGCCTGGCCAACGCCGGCTTCCGCCCGGGTGCGATCAAGTCCATGGAGCCGAAGGTCGACGCCGTGGTCAACCGTCTGCTCGACAACCTGGAGGACAAGCGTTCGGAATTCGATCTGGTGTCGGATTTCGCCGCCTACGTTCCGGTCAACGTCACAGCCGACCTGCTCGGTGTCGAGGACCCGGACGTGCGGGAGAACTTCAAGCGCTGGACGATGGATCTGTTGAAGTCGCCCAGCCGCGGAGTCCTCCCTCAGGACGAGCTCGACCAGATCCGCACGAGTGTCGCCGAGCTCCGCGCCTACTTCACCGAGCAGATCGAATACCGTCGAACCAATCCCGGGACCGACCTGGTCTCAGATCTTGTTCGCGCCGAGGAAGAAAGTCAGACTCTCACCGCTACCGAGATCCTGAGCCTGGTTGCGTTGATGCAGTTCGGTGGTTCCGAGACGCCGTCCCATCTGATCAGCTCGACGGTGTACAACCTGTTCACGCACCCCGACATCCTGGCCGAGGTGCGGCGCGACCCGAGTAGAGCCTTGGCAGCAGTGCAGGAAACTCTGCGTCAGAACTCGCCCGTGCAGATGGTCTTCCAGACCGCCGTGCGGGACGTCGAGGTCGCGGGGGTCACCATCCCGGCCGATTCCATGGTGTTCGCGTATATCGCGTCGGCCAACCACGACGACACGGTGTTTGACGAGCCGGAGCGGTTCATCCTCGACCGGCCCAACCTCAATAAGCATCTGTCCTTCGCCACCGGCGCCCACCACTGCATTGGTGCGCCGCTCGGCCGCATGATGTGCGCGAAGGCCGTCAGTGGGCTGCTGACACGCTTCCCTGATCTGCAGCCGCTCGAGTCGGATCCGCAGTGGATGCCGTCCTATTGGGTGCGGGGTCTGGCCGGGTACCGGTTCACCGCCTGAGTCGTCGGTCGCTGCAACAGCACTCCGAAGAGGAAGGAATTTCATGCGCGCTGCTCGACTGCCGTCCACCGGCTCCGATCTCGTCATCGAGGAAGTCCCGGACCCCACCCCGGGGCCGGGCCAGGTCGTGGTGAAGATCGCTGCGTCCGGGGTGTGCCACTCGGATGTCACCATCCAGAAAGCTGGACCCGGCATGCCCTCCGTGCCGTACTTTCCGTGGACGCTCGGACACGAAAACACCGGGCACGTGCGCGCGCTCGGTGACGGCGTGACCGGCTTCGAGGTGGGGGATGCGGTCGCGGTATGGCCAGGGTGGGGTGATGGCACCTGCCGGATCTGCAGGGCCGGCCATGAGCACATCTGCCCGAACGTCAGCTATGTCGGCGTCACCCAGCCCGGAGGATGGGCAGACTACCTGCTCGTTCCCGCCGCCCGGCACCTCGTTCCGCTGGGAGACCTGGATCCCGTGCAGGCGGCGCCGTTGACCGACGCCGGACTCACGGCCTATGGGGCGGTCTCCAAGGTCCTGGGCCGATTGACCGAATCCGATCGAAGCGTGGCCGTGATCGGCGCCGGAGGATTGGGTCAGTTCGCGATCAAGTACCTGTCGGCTCTGACGCCGGCACGAATTGTCGCCGTCGACGTCGACGCAGGCAAGCGTGAACACGCCCTCACGATCGGCGCCTCCATGGCGGTCGATTCCTCATCCGACGAGGCTGTCCGCCAGCTGTTGGACGTGTCCGGTGACGGCCTCGGTGTCGACGCGGTTATCGACTTCGTCGGAATCGACAGCACACTCGCCCTCGCCGCCGGCGTCATCGCCCCCTGCGGTGCCCTGATCCTCGTCGGGATCGGCGGGGGCACTCTGTCGTTTGGCTACACGAGTCCGAACCAGGAAGTGCAGGTGAGTACGAGTTCGCTCGGGTCACGCGCCGACCTGGCCGCGGTCATCAGCCTCTGGAAAGAACACGGAATCAACGCCGAAGCCACGCGTTACAGTCTTGACGACGTCAACCAGGCCCTCCAGGACCTTGCCGAGCACAAGATCGCGGAGCGAGGAGTCCTGGTCATGTAAGTCACCAGGCGGAGGCTTCCGTCCTTCGTCACCAGCGGCCCTGGTCCGATCTCGCGCAGAGACGGACCGGGGCCGTTGCGATTTCAACGCGAGTTGTCTGCCCGCCGAATCGTTCGGCAGCCGCACACAACCGGTCATCCGGAGGCAGTCACGAAACGACCCGGGCCGGTGTTCACCGGCCCGGGTCGCGTGTTATCTGAGATTGTTCGGCGGTGTTCGCCCGTCGTTCAGGTTCGCTGTCGACCACAGCGGACGACAGAATCGATCAGACGTAGAGCGCCACTTCCTCGCCCTCGACGTCGACCTTGTAGACGCGGGCCCGGAGCTTGAGCTGGGGTGCGACGACTGACTTGCCGTCGGACAGGTTGAATTCGAAGCCGTGCCAGGGGCACCGCACGATTTCGCCTTCCCGTCCCCAGTCGTAGACGTCGGGTGCGCTTTCGAGCATCATGCCGGTGGGGGCGTTGGTGCACAGTGGCGCACCTTTGTGGGGGCAGGCGTTGCGCATCGCGTGAAAGGCGCCGCCGACATTGAAGACGGCGATGTCCACGCCGTCGATGTCGACGACGCGGCGGGTGTCGTCAGGAAATTCGTCCAGTTTGCCGATCACGTGGCGTGTCATTGTGGTGCTCCAGTCGTGCGGTGAGGTCGTTCCCGTCGACGGGAACGGTGGGAGGTAGGTGGTCAGATTCTCTCGATCAACGTGGCGGTACCGAGTCCACCGCCACAGCACATCGTCACCAGTCCCCAGCGGGTGTCGGTGTTCTCCAACCGGTTGACGATCGTGGTCAGCAGCCGAGCCCCGGTGGCACCCAGGGGATGTCCGATCGCGATGGCTCCGCCCCAGGCATTGACGCGGTCCATGTCGGGCCGGAATTCGCGCTGCCATGCCAGCACCACCGATGCGAACGCTTCATTGATCTCGATCGCGTCGATGTCGTGGATGCTCAGATTGTTCCGGTCGAGGATTCGTGTGGTCGCCGGGATGGGGCCGGTCAACATGTCGACCGGGTCCACCCCGAGGACCACCTGGTCCACGACACGCGCACGAGGCCGGAGGCCGTGTTCCTGCGCGAACTGAGTGTTGGTGAGCAGGACGGCGGCGGCACCGTCGGAGATCTGGGACGAGTTGCCTGCCGTCACTTTTCCGTCGTCCGCGAAGACCGGTTTCAGTGCTGCGAGTGATTCGGTGGTGGCCCCTGCCCGGATGCCCTGGTCAGTGTCGATCTTGGTGCCGTTGACATCGATCGGGTGGATTTCCCGGGCGAGATGCCCGTCCCGGACGGCCGCGGCGGCGCGCTGGTGAGACCGGGCGGAGAATTCGTCCATTTCGGCACGACTGATCCGATAGCGGTCGGCCAGACGTTCGGCGGCCACGCCCTGGGAAACTAGGGGGTACCGAGAGTGCAGTTCCTCGGTGGACGCCAGGCCCCACTGTTCCTGGGATCCCTGGTGCACGCGGAAACCGTTGCGGCCCATGTGCTCGATCCCCGCGGCGATCACTGCTCGATCGATCCCGGCCGTGATGGACGACGCCGCGTAGTGCGCGGCCTGTTGACCGGACCCGCAGCGGATGTCCACCGTCGTCGCACCCGTCGTCGCCGGGAGACCCTTCTGCAACCACGCTGTTCGGGCAATGCCGGAGGACTGCTGTGCGATCTGGTTGGCACACCCGGTGATGACGTTGTCGACGACAGCCGGGTCGATTCCCAGACGGTGCAGGACGCCTTCGTAGCACTGCCCCAGCAGATCGGCGGGGTGGACGTCCCGCAGGACTCCCTTGTCGGCATGGCCACGGCCGACCGGGGACCGGACCGCATCGATGATGACGGCCTGATGCGCTGTGTCGCGGCTCATCGTCGCAGTCCTTCCTGCATCGTATCGCCGGCGAGGATGGTGCTCACGAGCGTCTTGGAGATACCGAGCCGGAGAATTTCCGAGGAACCCTCATAGATCCGCATCGGACGCGCCTGGCGGTAGAGTCGCTCGAGCTTGGAATCGCGAACCAGCCCGAAGCGGCCGGAAATCTGCACTGCACGGTCGGTGATACGACCGGCGGTCTCACTGGCGACCAGTTTCGCCATGGAGCTGAAGTGCAGGGATGCGGCCGGGTCGACCCGGGCCATATCGGCGGCCTTGTAGGTCAGCAGGCGGGCCGCTTCGAGTTCGGCCCAGGAGGCGCCGAGCATGTCGGCCACCGCGCCCAGTTTGGCCAGGGGACGCCCGAACTGCACGCGCGTCCCGGCGTGCCGGGCGGCCTCGTCCAAGGCGGCCTGGGCGAGACCGATCGATGCGCCGGCCACCGAGACCCGGAACACTGCGAGTGTGGCGAGCACATGCTCGAGTCCCTTGCCGATTTCACCGATGCGGTTGCCCTCGTGGACCTCGACATCGTCGAAGGCGAGCTCGGCCAGGATGTGGGGGGCGATGATGTCGGGTGTCGGGGTGAGGGTCAGACCGGACGCATCTGCCGGGACCAGGAACAAGCTCAGCCCCTGCCCCTCCTGTGCCAGAACGCAATAGAACCCTGCCGCGCCGCCGTTGGAAATGAAGGACTTGTTGCCGTTCAGCACCAATCGTTCACCATCTCGACGTACCTCGGTGACGATGTTCTTCAGGTCCGAACCGGCCTCCTGCTCGGTGAGACCGAGGCCGGCGAGCGCATCCCCGGAGGCAACCTTGGGCAGCCACTCGTCCCGGAGCGCGTCACTTCCCGCGCGCGCCAATCCGAAGCTCCCGATGCCCTGTAGTGCGAAGAGCGAATCCAGATGTGCCGAGGTTCCCATGAGGACTTCACGCACGATGCACACGGCCAGGGGGTCGACGGAGTCGAAACGCCCACCCCAGCGGGCCGGTACGGTCAACGTCCACAGGCCGCTGTCGGCGAGAATCTTCCGCATGCCCTCGTGCACGGTGCTCATCGCGTCGGCTTCGATGGCGAACGGTTCGGCGGCCGCCGCGACCGCGACCGCCTCGTCACGTATCGCGAGATACTTCTGGTCTAGATCGAAAGACATAGTTTTTCCTTGTCTGCCCGCCAACTATGGCGAGTACGTGTGGATCGTGATGCTCGCGTTGCTGTGCAACGACAGTCACAGATCCAACTTGAGGCAACTGCCCTTGGCGCGTGAGACGCAAATCATCATGCACTCGCCGCTCTCACGCTCGCTCTCGGTCAGCACGACGTCATGGTGTTCCGGGATGCCCTCGAGTACGACGACTTCACAGGTCCCACAGGTGCCCTCTTCGCAGGAGGCGTCGACCATGACACCAGCGTCGGTCAACACCTCGAGAATGCTCCGATCGGACGGCACGGTCAGCGTCATGCCGGACTGAGCAAGTTCCACCTCGATCGGTCGGGCGTTCGCCAGATCCGGCAGATCGGCGCGAAACCGTTCCACATGTAATGCATCTGCAGGCCAGGTCGATTCGCAGAAGCTTTCGATCGCGGCCAGCAGCGGTTCGGGCCCGCAGCTGTACACCGCGGCCCCGGGAGCGGGGTTCGCCAGTTCAGTGGCCAGGTCGAGTAGCCCGTGAGTGTCCTGCGGGTGAAATGTGACCTTGTCGCCGTACCGGGCCAGCTCGTCCCGGAAGGCCATCGTCTCGAGTGAGCGACCACCGTACAGCAGCGTCCACGGTGTACCCGACGTCTCCGCCGCTCGAATCATGGGCAGCATCGGAGTGATCCCGATACCGCCGGCCACGAATCGGTACGCGCTCGCAGGCTCGAGTGGGAAGTTGTTCCTCGGCCCCCGGCTCTTGACGCTGGTTCCTGTGGGCAGCTTGTCGTGGATGTAGTCGGAACCGCCCCGGCTGCTCGGCTCGCGCAGCACCGCAACAGTCCAGGTCTGCCGATCGGTCGGGTCCCCGCACAAGGAATACTGGCGGGACAACCCGTTGGCGAGATTCATCTCGACGTGTGCGCCGGGGGACCATGACGGAAGGAGTGCACCGTCATTCGCCCGAAGATCCAGCGCCACGATGTCTGGCGTCAGCATCCGTCGGCCGTGGACAATGAGGTCGAGGTCGACTTCGGAGTCGTTCGCAGTCAGCATGACATTCATGGCTGTGGTATCCCACTCAGTTGATGCGGTCACCGTAGAACTCCCGTGGATTGTCGAACATGATCCGGCGCTGGAGATCCTCCGGCAGACCGGCGAGGGCATTGGTGGGGTCGTTGTAGTTCCAGTGCGGGTAGTCGGAGCTGAACATCAGGACTTTCTCCGCGTTGATCATGTCCATCAGGGCAAGCAGGTGCTGCTTCTTGGGCGGCTCGACGAACGGCTGCGTCGTGAAACGCATGTTCTCGTTCAGGTACTCGCTGGGATGCCGCTTCACCCAGGGGATCTCGTCGCGCAGTCCGTACCAGTCGGCATCGAGCTTCCAGCTGAGCTCCGCGATCCATGCGATACCACCTTCGGCGATGACGACCTTCAGCTCGGGGAAACGCTCGAAGACGCCGTGGCAGAGCAGGCTCGCGGTGTTGGCCTGATGAATCTGACCCAGCAGTGCGTGCCACTCGATGTAGTAGGTCGGGGTGCCGGCCATCCGGGGAGCGCGGGCGTAGACGTTTTCGGTTCCGCTGGGGTGCACGCAAATGGGGAGCCCGTGGCGCTGTGCTGCCTCGTAGATCGGGTAGTAGTGCTTCTCGCCCATCAGGATGTCGTGCAGCGGCATGAAGATCTCGACGATGCCGGGCCGATCGGCCATCCGGTCGATCTCCTTGACGGCGAGTTCGGGGTCCTGGGGTGCGATGACGAGTCCGCCCCGGTACCTCTTGTCGAACTGGAGCCACCGCTCGCACATCCAATCGTTGTATGCCGACGCGATAGTGGCGGCGACCTGCGGATCGGGCATCGCTCCGATACCCAGCAGGTGTCCGGACAGCAGAATCGCCCGATCGATGCCGGCTCCGTCGAGTAGTTGCGCGGCAGTGAACGCCGGGTCGGTGGCCGGCGACATGCCGGGACGGGACGTGTCGCCACGCATACCGCCGGAAGAGTTGATGTAGAGGTAATCCAAAGGAAGGTGGAACTGAGACGCCACCGTGTGGCCGCCGCCCAGTCCGGCGCCGATGCGCTTCTGCCACGCCGTACTCATGTACGGCACCAGAGTCGCGAGCCCGTTCTCCATATAGGGATGGACGTCGGAGTCGATGATCGCCAACGACTGCTTCTTCTCGGTGGCCTGTCGTGCTGCATACGCAGTGGTCATGGGCACTTTCCTCGCTTAGGCGGTGGGTCGTTAAATAGTGCTATGTTATCTACCTTACAGACCGTCGATCGGGTTGTCGAGATCTGGGTCACAGCCGCTGGGTGGGTAGCCGGGGATTGCGTATCGCACCGGCACCGCTGCGTCGTTGACTTTTAAAACATATCTATGTTAAATATGTTAAAGTGTTACTTCCGTCACAGGGATGTACCTCATCTCACGCGAATCCGAGAGGTTCAGATGTCAACTACTGCCGCGACCACTAATGAGCTCGACGTCGCCGTTCCCGAACTCGACAAGGTGTTCATCGCCGGGGAGTGGGTAACGCCCACCGGTGCCGGGACTATCGACGTGGTCATGCCCTCGACCGAACAGGTCGTGGCCACGGTGCCTTCGCCTACCACGGCGGACGCCGACGCCGCCGTCGCGGCGGCGCGTGCGGCATTTGACCAGGGTCCCTGGCCGCGCATGACCGTCGAGGAGCGGGCGCGAATCTGCCGCACCTTCGCCGACGAGCTCGAAGCCCGGTTGGATGCGATGAATCGTGCCTGGATGTTCGAGTCGGGATACACCCGCGCGCACGGCGAGATGATCAACTCCGGTGCGGGCAGCGCGATCTGGGGACATGCGATCGACATCGCGCCTACCCTGCAATGGGAGGAGATCCGCAAGAACGCCACCAGTGAGGTGCTGGTCCAGCATCAGCCGATCGGCACGGTCCTGGCGATCCTGACCTACAACGGACCGGTGCCGCTGATGGGCATGAAAGTCATCCCGGCGCTGCTCGCCGGATGCCCCGTGGTCGTGAAGTTCGCGCCCGAATCGCAGCTGACCTCCCGGCTGATCATGGACGCCGCCAACGCCGCCGGGTTCCCCGTAGGGGTCATCAGCGGTCTCGCTGCGGAACTCGAGACCAGCAAGTACCTCGTTCAGCACCCCGGGATCGACATGGTCCACATGACCGGCGGTACCGCAGTGGCCAAGGAAGTGGTCCAGCAGACCTCACAGCGCCTGGCAAGGACCGCCCTCGAACTCGGCGGCAAGTCACCGGCGATCATCGCCGACGACGTCGACATCGACGAGGTGCTGGCTACCCTCGTGCCCGGCGCCACCGGCGGCTGTGGGCAGGTGTGCGTCGCACTGTCGCGAATTCTTGTCTCCCGCAGTCGTTACGATGAGGTGGTTACCAAGCTCGCCGAGGCGTTCGAGACCATCAAGGTCGGCGACCCCTTCGATCCGGACACCGATCTCGGTCCGCTGGCCAACAAGCGATCCGTCGAGCGGACCGAACGGATGCTGGCCAAGGCACTCGAACAGGGTGCGGTGGTTGCGGCCGGCGGCAAGAGGCCGGACGGTCTCGAACGCGGCTACTATTTCGCGCCGACTCTGCTGCGTGACGTCACCAGCGACATGGAGATCGCACAGGAAGAGGTCTTCGGCCCGATCACCGTCGTGATCGCCTACGATGACCTCGACGATGCGGTTCGGATCGCGAACGACACCCAGTTCGGACTAGCCGCGTCGGTCTATGCGCAGGACCGGGACAAGGCGCTCGAAATCGCCAAGCGCATCCGGTCGGGGGGAGTCGCGCTCAATCTTGCGGGTTGCTCGCTCACCGAGCCCTTCGGCGGAGTCAAGCAGTCCGGATGGGGCCGCGAATGCGGTGCCGAGGGAATCCTCGAATTCACCGAACTCAAGCAGATTCTGCTCTGCGGGGCCTACTCGGGATAGCGCCCCCACACCAAATAGAATGGTGGGGAAGAGTCGGTGGACTCATCCCCACCACTCTCTTCGGTGTGCCGTGGCCGGGATATCCGGCACACCTGCCGCCGGCAGAAAGCAACGCCCCCGCATGAAAAGACCGTATCCGGCCCGGGTGGGCGGATACGGTCTACTTGGGCCGGAGGAACGTCAGAGGCCGTAGAGTTCCCACGTCACCACCTGACGCAAGACGTTCGGGAACTTCTTCTCGAAGTACTTCGCCGTCTCGACCATGTGGCGTTGCATTGCCTCCCCCGCTTCGGTCGGCTGGCCCGCTGCGATCGACTGGTAGATCGCCTCGTGCACCGCGAGTACCGAACGACGAGCGGTCCTGGTGAACTGCACGCCCAGCGGCGCGCCGTCGAGAACCCAGTCGAGGGAGTTGGAAATGTACGTGATCAACGGGTTGTTGGCGCCGGTGGCCACGAGGGTGTGGAACTGGTGATTCTCGTGCAGGAACGTGGCCTCGTCGTCGATGTCGGCCCGCATGCTGGCCACCGACTCCCTCAGCGCGAGGACCGTCTGCTCGTCCCGGTGTGCCGCACACAGCGATGCGGCGATGGGCTCGATGTAACCCCGCAACTCGATGACAGAGCGAAACGTGGTCTCCGAGAACTGCATCAACAACGCCATGGTGCTCGCGAGATGGCGTGAATTGGGTGCAGCCACGACCGGCCCACCACCGCGCCCGGGACGGATCTCGATCACCCCGAGAAGCTCGAGGATTCGCAGTCCCTCCCGGAGCGTGCTTCGGCCAACACTGTGGGAGGCGCACATCTCCGTTTCCGTGGCCAGAGGATCACCGGGACGAAGCCCGCGAGTCCGAATGTCCTTGACGATCCGCTGGGCGATCACCTCCGAGCGTTTCGGTGGCATCCGCGGCTCATAGGCCTGCGGTGTCATGTCTTTCACGTTGATGCCATTGCCATTCGCTTCCAGCACCGATGCTCCTTGGGCCTTGGTGTCGCTGATGTAGCTGCGGGGGATCCGAGGGTCATTCCCTGCCATCTACAGCTGACCTATGCGTGCTACTGCGATAATTTCCCGGTTGGATACCTGTTCATGCGCATGGCGCGGCCGGTCAGCGGCCGGTCCAGACGGGGCGCCGTTTCTCGGCGAAGGCCGTCGCGCCTTCACGTGCGTCGGCGGAGTGACGAACCGGGTCGACAATGGCTTCTTGATCCTCGAATGCCTGATCGGTGGACCAGTTACCGGACTCGATAATTACCTTCTTCGACGCCTGCACGGCCAGCGGTCCGTTGCCGCTGATCTCCTCGGCGAGATCGAGCGCAGTAGCGAGGGCACGGCCCTGCGCTGCGATTCGGTTGACGAGGCCGTGTTCGGCGCACCACCGGGCGGTCAGACGCCGTCCGGTCAGGGCTGCCTCCATAGCAAGGTGATACGGGATGCGCGAGGGCAGTCGCAACAGGCCGCCGCCGGCGGCGGTGAGTCCGCGTTGCACCTCGGGGAGACCGAACACGGCGTCCTCGGCGGCCACGATGAGGTCGCATGACAAGGCGATCTCGAATCCTCCGCCGATGGCGGCACCCTCGACAGCGGCGATGATCGGCGTATCGGGCGGTATGCGCACCAGGCCGAATGGTCCACGCTTGTCGTCGACCGGGCGTTCGCCCGTCGCCCGGAAGGCTTTCAGGTCCATTCCCGCCGAGAAGTGGCCGCCCGCGCCGGTCAGTACGATGACACGGCAGTTCGGGTCGTCGTCGAGTGCGTCGAGGGCGCGACTGATCGCCTGAGCAGTGGCCAGGTCGACGGCGTTGCGGGCCGCGGGCCGGTTGATCGTGAGGACGGCGACTCCGTCCATCGGGTTGTCGATCTTCAGCGATGCGGGCGCCTCGGTGGTGCTCATCGCGGCGCCATCCGGATGGCACCGTCGAGTCGAATCGTTTCACCGTTGATCATGGAATTCTCCATGATGTGGACGGCGAGTTCGCCGAATTCCGCCGGATCGCCGAGGCGGCTGGGGTGTGGGACGGACTGTCCGAGTTTGTCGCGCACGTTCTCGGGAAGCCGTGCGAGCAGCGGAGTGTCGAAGATGCCGGGTGCGATCGTGGCGACTCGGATCTGGTGCGTGGCGAGGTCTCGCGCGGCGACGATCGTCATGCCGACGACACCCGCCTTCGACGAAGCGTAGGGAAT
This sequence comes from Rhodococcus sp. IEGM 1307, assembly GCF_030056915.1. NCBI lineage: Bacteria > Bacillati > Actinomycetota > Actinomycetes > Mycobacteriales > Nocardiaceae > Rhodococcus > Rhodococcus sp. IEGM 1307. The sequence continues at coordinate 93,306 of NZ_JASHKW010000005.1, read as the reverse complement.
CTGACCGACCTGGCCCTCCCAGGCCGCGACCGATGCCGTCATCACGATCGCGCCGCGGTCGCCGTCGAGGGGTTCGTTGCTCACCATCCGGGCGGCACTGAGCCGCAGCACGTTATACGAGCCGATGAGATTGGTCTGGATGACTCCCGCATAGTTCCCGAGCGGGTTGGGTTGGCCTTCCTTGTCCAGGATGCGCATCGTATGACTACGTCCGGCGCAGTGCACCACCGCACGCAGGGGGCCGTGGGACTGCGCGGTGTCGAGCGCGGCCGACACCGATTCCTCGTCGGTGACGTCGGCGGGTGCGAAGCTGGCCCCGCCACCGAAGCTCGCGGCCACCTCCTCGCCGGCGGACGTGGGTAAGTCCAGGATGGTCACGTGCGCTCCCCGTTTCGCCAGTGCGCGCGCACTGGCCAAACCGAGGCCCGACGCGCCTCCGGTGACCAGCGCGGATGTCCCGTCAAGATTCATGAGATTCTCCTTCGTCTCGAAGCCCGGTCGACCCTGTTCGACAGAGTCAGAGACTTAACGTAGATAATATAAACATCATTAAGACCGGTAGTCGAGACCTCCATCGGTTCCGGGGCCGTTCGGGCCGGCCGCGCGACCTACAAGCGTGCGAAGGGAATCGGTTTCCGAGAGGCCTTCTCAGCCACGATTAAATATGTCTATGATAACACCACATATTGTTTCAGGTGCACGACGTGTACCGAACTGGCGAGGAGAAGTGACGTGGGCGAGACCCTGCTCGAGCGGGAGAAGGACCATCCCCAGGAAGTTGTCGCCGAACGCGACGGACGACGGATCATCATCATGGACTCCGCCCGCTGGGTCGACGGGCGGAACACCGACCGGGACGTCGTCCTGCCGGCGTCATACATCGGCGTCCTCCCCGCACGCATGTGCGCCATCCACCGACCCCGCGGCGTCATCGGGCACGACGCCTGCATCGGCAAGGACGGGGCCGGGATCGCCGGACTCTGGTACCTGGAGGCGCTGGGCATCCCCGCCGCCACCGCGGACGGGATGACCGTGGAAATGGGCAACGGACGCGACCTCTACGACAACGGCCTGATCTCCCATGTGAACTACCACGCCGAAAGCCTGGGCGTGGCAGTCGGGATGCCCGTTCGCGAAGCGGCCGAGCTCCTGCGCGACAAAGAGCTGACCGACACCGCCGTCGGGAACAAGATCAGGCGTGAGATCGTCGAGGAGCTTGCGGACGGCCGCCGGATCGTCGTCACCGACTCCATCGTGTGGGCTCTGCCGGAGGACGCCGGCCGCAGCGTCATGGTGACCGCGGGCCACACTGGCCGCAGTGGTGCCAAGTTCTTGCTCGAGGCCGACCCATGGGCCTTCATCTGCCACGACGGCGGCATGTCGAAGAACGAATCCGGCATCGTCGGACTGCGCACCGCCGAGGACGCCGGACTGGCCGGCGCCTGCATCGACGGGCGCACGGCGCCGATCGGCGACGCCTTCCGCGGCTACCACGAAGGGCTGATCAGCGCCTGCAACGGCCCCGCCCGCGACCGCGGCGTCACCATCGGTATGCCCGTCGCGGAAGCCGCTCACCGCCTGCTCATCGGCGGCAGGTGATGGACATGCACCTCGAGCGGCCACTGCCCACCCCGAGCGAATTGACGGCGCCGTTCTGGGCAGCAGCCCGCGAGCATCGCCTGATCCGTCCCGTCTGCGACGACTGCTCCCGCAGCTTCTTCACACCCCAGTTGATCTGCCCCCACTGCCTCGGCGAAAAGTGGAGCTACCAGACCAGCACCGGCCGCGGAAGCGTCTACAGCAGCACCATCGTTCACCGCCCGCCGTCCCCGGCAATCCCGGCGCCCTACGAGCTCGCGATTGTCGACATGGACGAGGGCTGGCAGTTGCTCACCAACATCGTCACCACGCGGGACGAGCCGACACCGATCGGTACCCGTGTCGAGGTGACCTGGACCGAGATCGACGAGAACTGGACCTTCCCCGCCTTCCACACCATCTACCCAGAGGACGCCCCGCGATGAACATCGGACTCGCCTTCAGTAGAAACGCCCGCCGGGACCCGCAGGCCCTCGCATGTTTCGCAGGCACCCAAGCCCGCACGTGGGCGCAGGTCAACGATCGGGCATGCCGCCTGGCGAATCTGCTCATCGACCGGTACGGGGTGGCCCGCGGCGACCGCGTCGCGGTGCTGGTCGCCAACCGGATGGAGGTGGTCGAACTCGTCGGTGGCTGCGCCAAGGCGGGCGCCGTCTACGTTGGACTGAATTTTCGGCTGGGTGAGCCGGAGTACGCCGACATCTTCACCAACTGCACCCCGAAAGTCATTCTCGCCGACGCGGAGTTGGCCCCGATGGCGCGGCGGCTCACCGACGGCACCGACGTCGTCGTGCTCGATATCGACGATCCGAGCCAGTACGACGAGCAGCTGAGCGCCTCGTCCCCCGCCGCACCACTCATCGAGCGGCAGGTGGGCCCCGGCGACGACTTCTGCATCGTCTACTCGAGCGGCACGACCGGTCGACCGAAGGGCATCCTCTTCAGCGTCGGCGCCACCCTGCAGCATGCCGCCGTGGCGGTCACCGAATACGAGCTGTCCGCGCAGACGCGGTGGATGATCGCCATTCCCCACAACTCCAGCATGCAGATCACCCTCGCCCCGCTCGCCCTCCTCGGCGGTGCGATCGGATTCGCGGACTCGCGGGGCTTCAAGCCCGCGCGGTTCGTCGACGACGTGCGAGCGAACGCGGTCACCCACACCTTCCTGGTGCCGACCATGCTGATCAGGCTCCTCGAATCCGAAATCGGCCCCGACGCGATCCCGACGCTGCAGACGATCGGGTACGGATCCGCCCCCATTGCCCCGGACCGCGTCGCCGCCCTGGTCGAGCGGTTCGGCCCGATTTTCGTGCAGTTGTACGGCATGGCGGAGATCGCCTCGATCGGCACCATGCTCCGCAAGACCGACCACGCCGCTGCCGCGGCCGGTCGCCCGGAACTGTTCACCACCTGCGGAAAGGAATCGATGGCGGTGATGGTGCGCCTGGCCGACGAGACCGGTGCCGACGTCCCACCGGGGGAGCGCGGCGAGATCGTGTTCGGCACGCCCTACACCATGGTCGGCTACTACCGCGAACCCGAGCGGACCTCGGAGGTGCTCGTCGACGGATGGATGCACTCCGGTGACATCGGGCAGTGGACATCCGACGGCTATCTGAAGATCGTGGGCAGGAAGAAGGACCTCATCATCCGCGGTGGATTCAACATCGCACCCACCGAGATCGAGAACGTGCTGACCCTGCACGAACAGGTACGTGAAGCAGCGGTCGTCGGCCTCGACGATCCCGAATGGGGTGAGGCGATCGCCGCGGTCGTCGTCGCGAGCGGGGCACAGGCACCATCGGCGGACGAACTCATGCAGTGGTGCCGACAGCAGGGGCTCCCGAGCATCAAAGTCCCCGAACGGATCGAAGTCTGGCAGGATCTGCCGCGCAACGCGGTCGGCAAGATCACGAAAGCCCAAGTGCGAGAGAAGCTGGCATCCCCGGCCGGTGTTGCATGAGCACCGGCCACCCGTTCCACGACATCGCCGTCGTCGGCGTGGGAATGACCCAGCAGGCCCGGCGACTCGAGATGAACTCGCTGACCGCCAGTGTGCACGCCGCCAAGGCGGCCCTCGCGGACGCCGGGATCGACCGCACCGAGGTCGACGGCATCTGTGCCCGCTGGCCCGGACCCGGCGGCACCGTCTTCCAACCCGGATCGGCGGACTGGGCGGGACTGCTGGGCATCCCGGTGCGCTGGATCGGTGACACCTACCCGCAGGGCGTGCCTGCAGTCCTCGACGCCGCCGCGGCGATTGCGACGGGCCAATGCCACACCGTGCTGATCACCGGCGGACAGGCGGGGGTGATGACCGCCGAAGCCGGCCGTGTCGCCTCCTACACGCGTCCGGCAAACGAGTTCGTCGAACCCTTCGGCTCGTTCACCACCGCACAGTTCGCGCTTGTGGCGCAGCGCTACCTGCACGAGTATCCGCATGCCCGCGAGCCGATGGCCGAAGTCGCCGCCACCATCCGCAACACCGGATCGGCCAACCCAGACGCCGTGATGGCCGGCCGCGGCCCGTACACCGCCGAGGAAGTCCTCGCCGCCCCGAAACTCGTCGATCCGTTCACCCGGCTGGAGGTATGCCTGGCCAACGAAGGCGCGGCCGCGCTGGTCGTGACCACGCTCGACCGGGCCCGGGACCTACCGTCGACGCCGGTGCGGATCCTCGGCGGCGGCGCCGAATGGATGCGCCAACAATATGTAGACCCACCCCGCTACGACGACGTGTGGATGATCGGCGCCGACGCCTCCCGCCGCGCCTACACCACCGCCGGCATCGAACCCCACGACCTCGACTTCGTCCAGTTGTACGACGTCAACTCCGCCGAGGTGCTCCGTCAGTACGAAGCCCTCGGCTTCTGCAAACAGGGCGACGGCGGACCGTTCGCCCTCGACACCGGAATCGGCATCGACGGGGGACTGCCCACCTGCACCGACGGCGGCGTCCTGTCCTTCAGTCACATCGGCTGGGGCGCACCGACACTGAAAATCATCGAGGCCGTCCGGCAAATCCGCGGCGACGGCGGCAACAGGCAGGTACCCGGCGCGCGAACCGGGTTGGTCGCGGGAGCCGGATCCGGCGCCCAGTACTACAACGTCCTCGTCCTCGGTGCCGCGGACTGACCGAAGACAGTGCGAACAGGCCCCTTGTGGTTCGCCGGCCGCCCACCCAGAACGAAGGAAACAGCATGGCAGAAATCGAATACGAAGTGGTCGACCACGTTGCCACCATCCGGCTCAACCGCCCAGAGCGGAAGAACGCCTTCACCTTGGAGATGATCGACACCTGGGCAAACGCCCTGACCGACGCCGAGCACGACCCCAATATCCGCGTCGTCGTCCTGACCGGGGCGGGCGGATCGTTCTGTTCCGGTGTCGACCTCGCGGTTCTCGACACCATCGAACCGACCCCCCTCGGCGCAAAGAACCTCCTGACCAAACACGTGCACAAGGTTGCCCACGCGGCTGAGGCGCTCAGCAAGCCCTACCTGGCCGCGATCTCCGGGGACGCGTTCGGTGCCGGGATGGACATGGCGCTGCTCACCGATATCCGCCTGGCGTCCGAATCGGCGCGGTTCTCCCAGGCATACATCCGGGTGGGTCTCGTTCCCGGCGACGGGGGATGCTACCTACTACCCCGGATCGTCGGCACCGCCACCGCCCTGCAGCTGATGTGGACCGGGAAGGTCGTCGGCGCGCAGGAAGCGTTCTCCCTCGGACTGGTCAGCTCCGTCCACCCCGACGACCAGTTGGATGAGGCGATACTCGCGTTGGCCACCGAGATAGCCCATCAGCCTCCGGTGGCGGTGCAGATGATCAAGCGCAGCGCGAAGCTGGGCGAGAAGCACGACCTGAGAACGGCTCTCGATCTCATTTCCTCACACCATGCCGTCGTCATGTCGACCGAGGATTCCCGCGAAGCCCGGCGCGCCCTGGCCGAGAAGCGGCCGGCGCACTTCGTCGGAAGCTGATCACTTCGCGCCGAAAGAAATTGAGGACAACGGGTACGGGCGGAGCAGTGCTCTGCCCGTACCCGTTTGTGTCAGGCGGAGACCGCTACCCAGCTGACCCGAAGGTTCCGGCTGCAAGGGTTGACAACCCGGCCCTTCCAAGTAAACATAATTATATTAACTGTAGTTATCTGGATCACAGTCACCCGTCGGGAATGCGGAAGACACCCTGAGCGTGGAACCCCACAGGAGGTTGGACATTGTCCGTCCAAGGCAGTCGTACTCACTCGAGTGCGGCTCGAACCGAGTCCCGCAAGAAACGCAAGGCACTGATCGCCGGATCGGTCGGCAACACCGTCGAATGGATCGACTGGGCGCTCTACAGTGCGCTCGCGCCGGTGTTCGCCACCCAGTTCTTCCCGCCCGCCGCACCTGGTGCGGGCCTGCTCGCGACGCTTGCCGTCTTCGCGGTCGGTTTCGTCATGCGCCCGGTCGGTGGTGCTGTCATCGGCGTCTTCACCGATCGCTACGGCCGCAAGAAGGGCCTGACGCTGACCATCGTGATGATGGCCGGCTGCGCCTTCGTGATCGCGTTGTGCCCGACCTACGAGCAGATCGGCGTGGCGGCACCGATCGTGCTCCTGCTGGCACGCCTGGTCCAGGGATTCTCTGCCGGAGGTGAATTCGGATCGTCCTCCGCACTACTCGTCGAATCCGCGACCGGAATGCGCCGCGCCTTCGCCGGTTCATGGCAACAGGTTTCGGCAGGACTGGGTGTCCTGATCGCTGCCGTGCTAGCCCTGGCATTGACGTCCGCGCTGGAACCGGACACCATGTCCTCCTGGGGTTGGCGGGCAGCCTTCATCGCGGGCGGACTCCTCGGGATGGTAGGTCTGTGGCTGCGTATCGGCCTCGATGAGACCGACAGCTTCCGCACCGCGCAAGAAGAGGACCGCATTCCGCGAAATCCCCTGACCGAAGTGTTCCGAAAGCACCCGCGTGCGGCACTCCGCGTGATCGGGATGGCAGCAGCCGGCGTGCTGATCTACTACATCTGGATCAACTACATGCCGGGCTACGTCAGCGCGGTGATCGGCACGATGACACTGCAGACCGCACTCGTGGCGAACACAATCGCGCTGGCCTACTTCCTGTGCCTCCTTCCCTTCGTCGGCATCATCGCCGACCGCATCGGGCGCAAACCGGTGATGTTGACCTTCGCAGTCGGCTTCCTGGTATTCGCATATCCGGCGTTCCGTCTGCTCGAGACCGGCGGCTTCTGGACACTGTTCGCCGTCGAGATCGTGGGCGTCACGCTGTTGGCCGGTTACGCCGGGCTCATCGCGACGGTCATGGCCGAACAGTTCCCCGCCGAAGTGCGCACCACCGGAATCGGTTTCCCCTACGCCATCGCGGTTGCCGTGTTCGGCGGAACGGCCCCCTACGCCACCACATGGTTGGCCACCAACGGTCTGCAGGACTGGGTGTGGCTCTATGTCGCGGCGGCGGCACTGGTGGGCGTAATCGTGTACGCGCGGATGCCGGAAACCCGGGACCGCGTCCTGACATAGACCGAGGCCGCCCGGCAACCGGTCCGGGCAGTCCCCGCCGCACAGCCCTGATGAGGCAGATGCACGAGCACGACCCTCACCCGAGTGAAAGGATCACCATGACACACACCCCAGAAGTGAACCCGTTCAAACGAGACATGTTCACCGACTTCGATTTCGAAGACCCCGAGTTCAATGAACGTTTCGAAGAAGTGCTTAACGAAATGGCCGCCAAATGCCCGGTTGCGCACAGCAGCACCGGGCATGGATACAAGGTGATCAATACCTACAAGGATGTGAAAAAGGCCGCACAGGACTGGCGCACCTTCAGTTCTGCGAAAGGATACGCGGTCAACCGTCCCGAAGGAACGCCCACGATCCTGCCCGAAGAATCGGATCCTCCGTACCACGACAAGTGGCGCAAAGTACTCAACCCCTTCTTCTCACCGGCGGCCGTCGCCGACTTCGAGAACCAGATCCGGACGATCGCGAATGAGCTGATCGACAACTTCGATGCGAAGGGCTCCTGCAACTTCGTCAGCGACTTCTCCGCCCACCTGCCGGGCATGGTGTTCTTCCGGTGCGTGATGGGCGTGCCCGAGGCGGACCTCCCCGAACTCTTCGAAGGAATCGACAAAGGGACCTTCGGCCCTGTAGAGCAACGGCCTCAGTACTTCGTGAAGGTGCGGGACTACCTCGCTACCTACATGGAACAGCGCAGCAAAGAAGCTCCTCGGGGTGATGTGGTCGACATCGTCAACGCCGGCGTCACAACGGAAGACGGAGAGCCCGCGCCGTGGGAGGACAAGGTCGCAATCGTCTTGGATCTCGTGTTCGGAGGACTAGCGACCACCACCCACGCGATGACGGCCGCGGTGAACTACCTCGCCCAGCATGACGACGTGCGAAAAGAACTGTGCGACAACCCCGGCCTTATCCCACAGGCCGTCGAGGAATTCGTTCGACTGTTCGCTCCCGTGGTGGCACCCGCACGGTACGTCACCCAGGACACAATTCTCGGCGACCTCCAGCTCAAACAGGGTGACTGGATCGCCCTCAACTATGCGGCGGTGTCGCGCGACCCCGCCACCACAGAAGATCCCACTACCCTGAACATTCATCGCAAGGCAGTGGTGCACTCGGCCTTCGGCATGGGTCCGCATCGCTGCCTCGGATCCCACCTCGCCCGGCTCGAACTCAAGGTCACACTCGAAGAGTTCCTCCGCCGCATCCCGAACTTCCACATCACCGATGGAACGACGGCCAAGACAGAAACGGGCCAACTCAGGACGACGACATCGCTGGAAATCACCTTCGATGTCGATCAAGAAACGAAAGGCTGACGACCATGAAGTTGAGGATCGACGGAGGATTGTGCACAGGACACGGCCGGTGTTACTCCATCGCCCCGGACGTGTACACCCCCGACGACGACGGATTTTCAGACAACCGAGACGTCGAACGGGAGGTGCTGCCCGAACACGAGGAATCGGCACGCATCGGCGCCCAGAGTTGTCCCGAGGGAGCCATCATGCTGAGTGAAGACTGACCCTGTACCAACCCGAAACGAACCAGTGCAGGTTGCGGCATCGTAGCCCTCCATGGGTCCATAACCTGCACTGGTGTTCGTCAGCAGATCCGGCGACACGGGATCTTTCGAGTAAACAGGCCTCCAGCGCTAATTCGATCACTTCACGGCAGCCCAACAGTCCAGAGGAGATGAAACTATGCGAGCTATCCAATACCTCGGTGTGAACCAGGTCGAGCACACCGAGGTCGGAAGTCCCCCGATCACTCCCGGGCACGTCTTACTGCGCGTTGCCGCCGCGGGCATCTGCCAAACGGACATCCATGTCCGCGCGGCCGGCGAGCAGATGATTCCCACCGGGATTGTTCTCGGTCATGAGATCGCCGGTCACGTAGTGGAGCGCGCCGATGGCGTGGACAACCTGTCGATCGGGGACCTCGTCGTCGTACACCCCGTCTGGTCCTGCGGCCGATGCCGGCAATGTGTCGCCGGCCGGGAGAACGCTTGCCTGAACACAGGGGGACGGATGTACCCCGCGCCCACCCCGGGTATCTCCATCGACGGGGGATTGGCCGAATTCGTCACGGTTCCGGCTTCTGCCCTCGTGCCCGCCACCGGCCTCGACCCCGCATTCGCGGCGGTCCTCCCCGACGCCGGCCTCGTCCCCTACCACTCCATCAACGCAGACAAGGACACACTGCGCCCGGGTTCAACCGCTGTGATCATCGGAATGGGCGGTCTCGGCCAGTTCGCCGTCGAATTGCTCAGGGCCCTCACCTCCGTTCGGATCATCGCGCTCGACGTCAAGGAGGCGGCACTGGCTGCGGTTCGCCATAAGGTCGATTACACCTTCGTATCCGGTTCCTCCGACGTGGCCGAGCAGGTGATGGAGGCCGCCGGTGATTACGGCGCCGATTTCGTCCTCGATCTTGTGGGTAGCTCCGCAACTTTGCAGCTTGCCGGTGCGGTGGTTGCACCGTACGGCGCGATCCGCGTTCCCGGCCTGACGGAGTCTTCAAGTTCGAAACCTCCCAGCTATCTACCTCGTTGCCGTGGGGAGCGTCGATCACTCGCCCATATGGCGGGACATACCAGGACCTGCATGACCTCGTCGCGCTAGCCCAGACCGGCCAGATCAATATCAACCTCGTTCGGTACAACTTCGACGAGGCACTGAGAGCCTTCAACGACCTCGAAGCCGGCAAGATCAGTGGCCGGGCGGTCGTTGTGATGGACTGAGACGAGCCGCTCGGTGAACAGCAGCGCGCCAATCCGTATGTCGGCGTTCTCGTCGTCGAGTTTGTACGCGTTGTCAACGGCACCCGAATATTGACCGCCTTACGGCAGGCGGTTTCAATGGCGAATTCGAATAGTTGTCGCACGACTTCCGATTCATGGTGTCACGCCCTCGGCGTGAACCGCTGCCGGTGTGCGCCATTCGGAGTTCTTTGCGTGGCCCGGGTTCAGACCTGGAATTGCCGAAGCAATCCGTTCGTGGGGCACTTCCCTGCATGTGCTGGGGAGTCGCGTTCGTGCCACGCATCAAGGCGAGGATGAGCAAGAAAGGCGTCGTCCGACGAATGGATGACCGAACAGATCGTGCCGTTCCACCTCCGTACCCGGGTCCCAGGTCATGGTCCAACCGGAATCGTCTGGGATCTATCCAAATAGTGCACTCAGCCGCGGCGAAGGGCTCGGCGCGGTGCCCGCCGGGCAGATGCCGGTGCCGGACGTAGCGGCTGCGCCGCTCCACGACGATCAAGTCTTCTCCGCATTCTACAGTCCTGCTGCGTTTTTCGGCCACCTCGGGGCGAGCATCGATCGACTGGGACTCGGTGACGAAACGAATCCGACGCTTGTCCGCCCGGTGCCGCCGTCGGCGTGATTGAATAGCTGGTCAAACTGTTGATATCAGGTGAGGTCAACAGTCATCCTGAATGCACCACGTTCCCGATCGAACCGCATCAGGAGCTCGCCATGACCACCACCGAGCTCCCCTACCAACGCCATTCGGCTCTGCCGCTACTCGGGTCGGACTCGCTGACGTGGCATCGCTTCGGTCTGGCGAACCGCGCTGCTCATATCGTGGTCAGGCACGCTGCAGGTGATGCATCCCGTCATCGATGCCGCCCTCGTGCAGCACTCGGCCGTCTTCGGCAACGCGATGGCCCGGCTGGCCCGTTCCGTGGGGCCCATCATCCGCGCGCTCTACGATCCGACCGGCGCAGAGCTCAGATGGCCCGGGACATGCACAAGGACATCGAGGGCACGACGGACGCGGGCCGGCGGTACCACGCGCTAACACCGGACCGTACTCCCGGGCGCACGCCACGTTCCTGGCCACCCAGTACGGGGTTGCCGAGTACTTCCGTGAACCTCCAGCCGGTGGTGTCGCTCGAAGTTACGGGCAGCTGGCCGCTGCCGTGCAAGCGTGCGGCCGCAAACCTCAGCCGAGAGCCCTTGACCTGATGATCGCCGCCACCGCGCACGCGAACAGCGCCCGACTCCTCACCCGCAACGTGGGCGATCTTCGCGGCATCGAACACCTGCTGGATGTCGCCACACTCTGAGGTCAGGTGCGGCGCAGCCCGTCGAACGTCAGCTCGACGACGGCGTCCGCGAGGTCGGCGACCGTCCCGCCGGTGCGCGGGCGGTACCACTCGATCAGTGAGTTGACCGTGCCGAACACGAGCCGGCTGGTGAGCGCGGGATCGATGCCCGGCCGCAGGTCTCCCTCTTCCGCCGCCGCGACGACGAGGTCGCTGACGAACGCGTCGAACTCGCGGCGGCGGGCGAGCGCGCGACGCTCCACCGCGGTGTTGCCGCGAACGCGCAGCAGGAGCGTCACGTAGGGAAGCTCGGCGGCGAGGACCTCGACGCTGCGGCGGACGAGGTATTCGAGACGGTCGATGTACCGGCCGCTCGTCGCCTTCTCCTCGGTGGTGACCGCGAAGAGGGCGTTGAGCGCCCGCGACAGTGCCAGTTCGAGGAGCTCCGACTTCCCGGACACGTGGTGATAGATCGACGACTTCGTGATTCCCAGGCGCTGGGCCAGCACCTCCATGCTGGTGCCGTCGTAACCCTTGTCGTTGAAGACCTTGACAGCGACGGCGAGCAGCGAGTCGAGGTCGTAGCCGGGACGTCCGGGCGATCCGGTCTTCCGTGCGGGGCGTGCCGTAGTCATGCGCGCAATCCTTCCAGGTGCAGAACTCCGCCGCATCGGTGAGCCGTTATCCACGGTAGCCAACCGAAGGTTCGGTTGAGGTGAGAATACCGCGACGGACGCGTCGGCGGTGAACCACGTGCCGGCCTCGACCAGGTAGGGCACGCACGCACGAGGGCGAGGATCCGCCTGCTCCGGGGACGTCGACCCGGGCACGTCGAAACGGATGATGGTGGTGTTCGGGTCCAGTTCAGCCAGCAAGAACGACTACAATTGACCTCACGGGTCAGGAGACTTGACTGTTCGGGACAGGGTGAGGATGCAGTATCTGGTGCGGAACGCCGTGCTCAACGGCTATGTCGATCTCATGCTGACATTGGGGCAGGACCCTCTCCCGGTGATGCGCTCGGTCGGGATCGATCCGGCCGCGCTCGGTTCCGGTGACGGGTGGCTGTCCGTCGACTCGGTGTCGCGGCTGTTCGAGTTGTCCGCCGCCGAAACCCGGTGCGAGGATTTCGGGCTTCGGCTGGCGGCGGCCCGAGGGATGTCCAACCTCGGTCCGGTGGGGTTGATCGCGCGAGAGGAACCGGACGTGCGCAGCGCCTTGGGCATGGTTCTGCGGCATGTCAATCTGCACAACGAGGCGCTGCGCGCCCGGCTGGTCGAAGCGAACGGGCTGGCCACCGTGCAGGTCGACACTGCCCCGGGTGTCACGTTCGGTCGGCAGGGCATCGAGATCGCCGTCGCCTCGGTCTGCCGGATCCTGCGGGAGTTGCTCCACGACGACTGGGAGCCGCTGACGGTGTGTTTCGTGCACGACGCCCCGGCGGTCCTCGGCACACACCACCGTATCCTCGGCTCCCGAATCCAGTTCGGGCACACACTCAACGGGATCGTCGTCTACGCGCGCGACCTCGATGCCGACAACGCGATGTCCGACCCTTTGCTGCGGCCGTACACCCGGCAGTACCTGGAGGCCCTCGTCCCGCCTGAGGACACGACCACCGTTGATCGCGTCCGAACGATGATCGAGTCGCTCCTGCCGACCGAGAGGTGCTCGGCCGCGTATGTCGCCCGCAGCCTCGGCATGGATCGGCGAACGCTGCACCGGCACCTCGCCCGGTCGGACGAGACGTTCTCGTCGCTGGTCGATTCGGTGCGGATCGACCTGGCGCAACGCTATGTCGCCCGCCAGACCCGATCCTTGACCGACATCTCCGGTGAACTCGGTTTCTCCGCGCTCAGTTCGTTCTCGCGATGGTTCAAAGACCGCTTCGGGTGCAGCCCGAAAGCATGGAAGGCAGCGCAGGATTCGACGTCTCCCGCGGTCGGCACCCTCATCCCCCGACTTCCGGCGGACTAGCAGCTCGCAGAGCTCCGGGCTCAAAGCGTGCTCACCGAGAAACGAGTTCACCGCCGAGAAGCCAAGACCCTGGCGTCGTAGACCTACCCACGGCGGGGCCGTACAAGGTCGCCGCGGTCGACACACCTCGACGAGTGACTATTGCGGCTGCGGTGCTTCTACCCGGCACATCCAGGCGTCGTTCAGCGGGCGCCTCGACGATGTTTTGCTGATGGAATACGAGGATCAGGGGGACAGGGTGTGGGCAGCGATATCCTGAGGACACACCTCGAGAGGTGAGTACGCACGGTTTCGACCGTGAAGATGTCGCGGACCGGATGAATTGCTGGGTGGCCGATGGCCGGAAATGATGATCGACTCCCAACGCAGCACCGCGTGGACTCAGCGGTCGCTGCGGAGCTGACAGCGGCGGGGTTCGAGGATGCCGAGGAGATCGGGCGTGGTGGTTTCGGTGTCGTTTACCGGTGCGTTCAGGCCGAGTTGGGCCGGTTGGTGGCGGTGAAGGTTCTCACCCGCGACCTGGACGAGATGAACCGGGCTCGGTTCTTCCGGGAACAGCGGGCTGTGGGCCGGTTGAGCGGGCACCCGAACATTGTCACCGTCCTGCAGGTCGGCGCGACCGAGGCCAGTCGGCCGTACATTGCGATGCAGTACCACCCGCGGGACTCGCTGGAGGCGCGGATCCGCCGGCACGGCCCGCTCCCGCTGGACGAGACGCTGCAGCTGGGGGTGAAAATAGCAGGTGTGGTGCAGACCGCGCACCAACTCGGGATCGTGCACCGCGATATCAAGCCGACGAACATTCTGCTCACCGACTACGACGGACCGGCGCTGAGCGACTTCGGTATCGCGCACATCTCCCGCAGCATCGGGACCGGCACCGGATCCCCGGCGTACATCGCCCCGGAGGTGCTCCGGGGCGATCCACCGAGCCCGGCGTCGGACATCTACGGGCTCGGTGCCGTCTTGTTCAGCGCCCTGACCGGGCCCGCCGCCGCCGAGCGCCCAAGCGGCGAACAGGAGCAGGCCCCGCTCCTGCGGATCACCACCGAGCCGGTACCGGGCCTGGGCGAACACGGCATCGACAACGACGTGTCGGCGGCGATCGGACGCGCAATGGCCGCAAACCCGCTGGACCGGCCCTCGGCTGCGGAACTCGGTGACCAATTACGGCGGATCCAGCTCGGCAACGGCTTCCCCGTCGACGAGATGGCCCTGCATGCCGAACCAGGCGCACAGCAAGACCCCTCGGTTCCCCCAGCCTCATCCGCACGCGTCGCGGTGGGGCAGCGCCCGCCGACCTCGCCTGCCATTCGGGGCGCCGCCGGGAATCTGCCGGTCGAGCTGACCAGTTTTGTCGGACGGCGGGGGGAACTCGCCGACGCCAAGGCATTGCTGTCGGTCTCGCATCTGGTGACACTGACCGGGATCGGCGGTGTCGGTAAGACGCGGCTGGCGGTGAGGGCGGCAGACAGCGTGCACCGAGCGTTCGGCGACGGTGTGTGGCTGGTGGAGTTGGGCGAGCTGTCCGACGGGTCGTTGCTGACCGATGTGGTGGCCGCGGCGCTCGGGTTGCGTGACCGGTCGGCGACCCCGTTGCAGGAGGTCCTGCAGTTCCTCGCCGCCCGGGAGTTGCTGCTGGTCCTCGACAACTGCGAGCAGGTCGTGGACGCCGTGGCCGAACTGACCGGAACACTGCTACAAGCCTGCCCGGGCCTGCGGATTCTCACGACCAGCCGCGAACCCCTCGGGATCGGTGGGGAGGCGGTGCTGCGCGTACCGCCGCTGACGGTGCCCGACCCGGATCGGCAGTCGTCGTTGTCCGGACTGCCCAGCTACGACGCGGTGGCGTTGTTCGCCGACCGCGCCGCCACCGCCGTCCCGGGGTTCGAGCTGACCGAGGACAACCAGACCGCGGTGGCCGGGATCTGCCACCGCGTGGACGGGCTGCCGCTGCCGATCGAGTTGGCGGCGGCCCGGCTGCGGGCCATGTCGCCGGAGCAGATCCTGGACCGGCTCACCGACCGGTACGCGCTGCTGACGCGCGGCAGCCGGGTCGCACCGTCCCGGCAACAAACTCTGCGGCTGTGTGTCGACTGGAGCTACGACCTGTGCACACCGGGGGAGCAACGGATGTGGTCGAGGCTGTCGGTGTTCGCCGGCAGCTTCGAACTCGATGCCGCCGAACAGATTTGTGGTCGCGACCTGGTTCCGGAGGAGCTCCTCGACACGGTGACCTCACTGGTGGACAAGTCGATCCTGATCCGGGAAGAACACGGCACAGTGGTCCGGTTCCGGATGCTCGAGACACTGCGCGACTACGGGCGCGAGAAGCTGCAGCAGAGCGGTGAATATCTGCAACTGCTTGGGCGGCACCGGGATTGGTACCAGCAGTTGGCGCTCACGGCGGAGACCGAGTGGATCAGTTCGCGGCAGCTGGACTGGATCGCCCGGCTCGGGCGGGAGGAATCGAATCTGCGGGAGGTGCTCGAGTTCTGCACGACGGACAATCCCGAGACCGGGCTGCGCATCGCCGCCGCCCTGTTCCCGTTCTGGCTCTCCCAGGGCTGGTTCGGCGAGGGACGGCACCACCTCGACCGCCTCCTGGCCCACGATCCCGGGCGACCGACCGTCGAGAGGGTCAAGGCGCTGTACGCCGACAGCGTGCTCGCCGCAATGCAGAAAGACTTCGAGAACGGGACCGCACTGGTCGAGGAGGGGCGCACGCTCGCCGAACAGTCGACCGACCCACTGATCCACGCCCTGGTCGCTTACTCCGATGGCACACTCGCACTCCTGCGCGGGGACCCTCGGCGTGCACCCTCGCACCTGGAACACGCCCTCGAAACATTCGCCACCTGGACGGGCCACCCACTGCACGTCGGGGCGCTATACATGCTCGGCGTGGCCCGCGACCTCCTCGACGAAATCGACCAGGCCATCGATTGCTACGAGCAGGTGCTCACCATCACCACAGCACGCGGTGAATCGATGTATCGCGCGTACACGCTGGCGGCCATGGGCATTGCCGTGTGGCAACAGGGCGACGCAGTGCGGGCCGCTCGGCTGCTCGAGCAGTCGCTGCGGCTGGCCCGCCAGGTGAACAATCCCCGCACCGTCGCCACCTGCCTCGACGCACTGGGCTGGATCGCCGCCGACGAGCACGACGCACACCGTGCCACCGTCTTGGTGGCGGCCGCCGAGGAGCTGGGGCACTCTATCGGCAGTGTCGGGGTCGTGTTCCCCACCCTGCGCACCTACCACGAACAGTGCGAGCGATCGAGCCGCCGGGCACTCGGCGAGCGAGGACTCGAGGCGGCCCGCCGCGAGGGCAAACGCCTGGGCCTCGACGCAGCCATCGCCTTCGCCCTCGGCGAGCGCGCCCCGGCCCCTCCGGCCCCTCCTGCCTCGGCGACCGGGACCTCGGCGAAAGCGACCAAGCGGGAGCGGCAGGTCGCCGACCTGATCGCCGAGGGACTGACCAACAAGGCGATCGCGGCCCGACTCGTGATCTCACCCCGCACTGCACAAGGCCACGTGGAGCACCTCCTGGCCAAACTCGGCTTCACCTCCCGCGCTCAGATCGCCGCCTGGGTAGCGGAGCAGGCGGGAAGCGAGCACTGACAGGCGGATTTCTTTGGGCGTCATCGCGGGCCTGCTGCTGTGGTTTTTCTGTTATCTGCCGGCGGTTTTGCGGTGGCAGCACTACGGGGACGTTCCGCAGCACCAGCCGTTGTGGTGGTGGCGTGCGGACTGATGACGGTTCCCTGGCGCGCCGCCCGCCAGTTCGCCCTGCCGTTGGTGTGCGCGTTCGTGCCGGTGGTGGCGTTGGTGGCGTGGATTTTCATGTCGATGGAGCTGTTCTTCACTCCGGACTGAACATGCCGGGTGTGTTCGGCCCGTGCCGCACCTGTGTTCGTTGGTTCCCAGGGGTATTCGGACGAAGAAGACGACGATCGTCACCAGCGCTGCGGCGAGGTAGACGATATCCCAGCACCCGTTGAGGTCGACGAACACCGCCAACCTCAGCGCAGCAAAAACGAGTACGGCACTCAACCACCTCTATCACCCGGACTTCTTCTGCGCCTGCGAGATCAGGCGGACCGTCCGTCAGATGACCACGCCGCCGTTGGGGCTGATGACTTGGCCCACCAGGTAGTGAGAGTCCCCGGCGAGGTAGACGGCGAGAGAGGCGTACTCTTCCGGGCGCCCGAGACGGCCGAGCGGGATGATCTGGTACAGGCTATTTTTCTGCTGATCGGTCGCTCGGGCGAGATACTCCTCGAACGATGGTGTCATCACTGCCCCGCAGGCGATCGCGTTGACACAGATGTTGGCACCGGCGACATCGAGTGCCACGGTCTTGGTGAAGCTGGCGACCGCCGCCTTGCTCGCGGAGTATCCCGGGCTGTGGGTGCTGGCTGCGGAAACGCCGGCGATCGACGCGATGTTGATGATCCGGCCGTACTGCTGCGCCTGCATGAACTTCAACGCTTCGCGCGTGCAGTAGAAGGTTCCGTGGACGTTGACATCCCACCACTTGAGCCAGTCCTCGTCGGTGAGGTCGCTGGTGATACCGAGGGACCGCCGCGGCGTAGGCGTGGTCAGGTGTGCGTATTGCCGGTTGCGCCGCTCTTCCTCGGCACGGGAGTTCGGTACCCGAGCCGCGTTGTTGACCAGGATGTGTACGGAGCCGAACCGGGCTGCGGTTCGGGCGAACATCTCTCGAACCGCTGCACTGTCGGAGACGTCGCAGCTCACGGGCAGGCACTGCCGGCCGCGTGCTTCGATTTCTCCCGCCACGTCGGCCAACTTGTCCTCCTGGATATCGCACGCGACGATGTCCGCACCTTCCTCGGCCATCGCCACCGCGATGGTTCTCCCCAGCCCTTGGGCCGCCCCCGTCACCACCCCCACCTTGCCTTGCAGCTTCATCTCGATTTCCTCTCGTCCATGGCCGGCTCTCGTAAATCCTCGAAGCCGGAAGACCCTGCCGCGCCGCGGCACTCAATCGTTTCTCAGCTGGCCGCCTGACGGCGTTCGTGCGCGGCCATCTCCTCGACGAGTATCGGGACGCCGAGGTTGCAGGAGTGGATTCCTACGACGGTGCACAGTTTGAGCACCTCGAGGATCTCCTGGGGTGTCACCCCCATGTCCAGGGCGGCCTGGATGTGGCGTCTGGTGCCCGGCGCGTACATGTGGGTGGCGGCGGCGTCGACGGCGATGCACAGCAGTTGGATGACCTTCCGCGAGAGAACTCCACTCCGGTACGGCTGCATCGCCATCTTCATGTAGAGCTCGGTCCACTCCGGGTCCATCTCATTGAGCCCATCCCAGAGGGGATTCCAGCCGCCGCCGGCCTTCATCGCCTCCACCACGGGATAGCTGTTTTCATTCTGGGTCATCATTCCTCCGAAACGGTGGGGTGGTGCGGGATCAGTGGGCAGCCTCAACGCGGACGAGTTCGCGCTTGAGGATCTTTCCGGTCGCTGTCATCGGTAGCGCCGCGACGAATTCGATTCGGCGCGGGTATTTGTAGCTGGCCATCTGTGCCTTCGACCAGGTGATCAGCTCGTCCTCGGTCACCTGCGCCGAGGGCGCGAGGATGACGAATGCCTTGACCTCCTCGCCGTGCCGCTCGTCGGGCAGTCCGACCACCGCTGCCAGCGAGACGGACGCGTGGGTCATCAGCACCTCCTCGATCTCGCGGGGGTAGACATTGAACCCGCCGCGCACGATCAGGTCCTTCGCACGGTCAACGATGTAGTAGAAGCCGTCCTCGTCGACGCGGGCCAGGTCCCCGGTGCGGAACCAGCCGTTGTCGATCACCTCGTTGGTCGCGTCGGGCCGGTTGTAGTAGCCCTTCATCACGTTGTGCCCGCGCAGCGCGATCTCGCCCACTTGGCCTTCGCCGGAGATCGTGTTCCAGTTCTGGTCCACCAGCCGCGCCTCGACGCCCCAGACCGGGCATCCGATCGAGCCGGGGCGGGGGTCTTGTTCCGGGTCGCTGAACAGCGCCAGCGGGGACGTCTCGGACAGCCCGTAGCCCTCGAGGATCTGCACGCCGAACTTGGTCTTGAACTGAGTGAGTATCTCCACCGGCAGCGCGGCGCCGCCGGAGATCGCCTTGCGCATGTTCCGCGAGATCTTGTCGACGTCCGCGTCGGCGTTGCGGCCTTCGAGCGCGCCGAGCAGTGCCCAGTACATAGTGGGCACGCCGGCGAAAACCGTGACGTTCTCCCGCTCCATGACGGCGAGTGCGGCAGCGGCTTCGAACCGCGGGATGAGCACCAGGGTCGAGCCCACACAGAGCGCGGAGTTCATGCTGATGGTCTGGCCGAAGGAGTGGAACAGGGGGAGCGTGACCAGACAGACATCGAGTTGCGTTGGCGTGCTGTCTAATAGACGGTTTGCCGAAAGCGCGTTGAGCACCATGTTGGAGTGGGTGAGCTCCGCGCCCTTCGGCTGTCCGGTGGTGCCACTTGTGTAGAGGATCACCGCGGTGTCGGTGGGCTGTCGCACCACCGTCTCGAATTCACCGGACATCCCTGCGATGGCCTGGGCGGCTGTCTCGACGCCGGCGATCGGAGAGGGCGCGTGCGGGTCCGCGGTGAGCAGGAACATGTCCGTGCAACCGTGGGCGTCGCGGAAGCCGTCGTGGCCGTATTCGCCAATCGGCAGGTCGGGGCCGCCCTCGAAGCAGAAGTAGGCCCTCGCCTGGGAATCGTTGAGGTGGTAGGCGACCTCGCGGCCCTTGAGCAAGATGTTGAGCGGCACCACGACAGCGCCCGCCTTGAGGATCCCGTAATACACCGTGGGAAACTCGATGAGGTTCGGGCAGGACAGCGCGACCTTGTCGCCCGGCTTGACGCCGCGGGCCACGAGCAGGTTCGCGATCTTATTGGCTTGGCGATTCAGCTCTGCATAGGACTGGCGCTGTTCGCGGAGTACGAGTGCATCGCGGTCCGGGTATCGCCGGACCGAATCTTCCAGCAAAACAGACAAATTGAGCATCAGGCCCACTTTCAAGACTCGAATCGGGGGTCACGCGATCGCGGCGGCGGTGGCGGCACGGACTTGGGTCTGGGTCACGCCGGGAGCGCATTCGCGCAGAACGAGACCTGTGTCGGTGACGTCGATGACAGCGAGGTTGGTGATGATGCGGTGTACCACGCCTGCCCCGGTCAGCGGTAAAGTGCAGGCCGGCACGATCTTCGGCGCGCCGGATTTGTCGGTGTGCTCCATGAGTACGATCACTCTGGCGGCGCCGTGGACCAGGTCCATGGCACCACCCATGCCCTTGACCATCTTTCCCGGGACCATCCAGTTCGCCAGGTCGCCGGTGGTGGAGACCTGCATGCCGCCGAGTACCGCGACGTCGATACGGCCGCCGCGGATCATCCCGAAGCTGGTCGCGGAATCGAAGAATGAGGCGCCGGGGTTGACGGTCACCGCCTCCTTGCCGGCGTTGATCAGGTCCGCGTCGACCTGGTCCTCCGTGGGATAGGCGCCCGTTCCGAGGATGCCGTTCTCGCTGTGCAGGGTGACCGTCACACCGGCCGGCAGGTAGTTCGGGATCAGCGTAGGCAACCCGATGCCCAGGTTCACGTACTGTCCCTCGGACAGTTCCAGCGCCGCCCGAGCGGCCATCTCATCGCGCGTCCAGCCGACGACCTCGGGGGTCGCCGGGTCGACAATCGTGGTCATCTCAGGCGGTCCTTCTGCCGTTGGCGGTGGTTACGATGCGTTTTTCGATGTGTTTTTCCTGCGGCCCGGTCTGCACGATCCGGTCGACGAAGATCCCCGGCAGGTGCACGTGGTGGGGATCGAGCTGACCGGGCGCGACAAGTCTCTCGACCTGGGCGATGCACACCTTGGCGGCCATCGCCGCGAGAGGGTTGAAGTTCATCGCGGCCTTGCTGAAGACGAGGTTGCCCGCGGTGTCGCCGACGAGCGCGTGCACCAGCGCATAGTCCGCCTTGATGGACTCCTCGAGCAGATACTGCCGGCCCGCGAACTCGCGGACCTCCTTCGGCGGCGATGCGAGCGCAACGGATCCGTCTGTGTGATAGCGCCAGGGCAGGCCGCCGTCCGAGACCGGGGTGCCCACGCCCGCGGGGGTGAAGAAGGCCGGGATCCCGGCGCCGCCGGCGCGCAGTTTCTCTGCGAGGGTGCCTTGTGGGGTCAGCTCCACCTCGAGCTCTCCGGAGAGATACTGCCGGGCGAAGTCCTTGTTGTCTCCGACATAGGATGCCGTTACACGGCGGATCTTTCTTCCCCCCAATAGGATTCCCAGACCGACGCCTTCCACTCCGCAATTGTTGGTGAACACCTCGAAGTTGGTGGCTCCGGCCGCGTCGATGGCCTTGATCAGCGCGTCGGGAATGCCGCATGCGCCGAATCCGCCGACCGCCAGGGACGCTCCGTCTTCGATGTCTGCGACCGCGGCGGAGGCTGTGCCGAATACCTTGCTCATGAGGTGGCTACCTTCCGAACCTCGAGCAGCTCCTCGATGAGCTCCTCCGCGTGTGGCCAATTCCCGTATCCGGAGGCCGGATTCAGGTGTCCCACCTCACCGAGGTCGATCAGTCGGCCGCCCCAGGACTCCGCCATGCCGGCCACTCTGCGGCGGCTGGCCAGCGGATCGTTCGTGCTGGCCGCGACGATGCTCGGGAAGGGCAGCTTACGGCGGGGGATGGGTAGCCAGCCGTTGCTGTCGAGGTCCTCCAGTGTCGGATACCCTTCGGGGGGCTGCTGTTCCAGGTCGGGGGGCGTCGCCAGCAGGGCGCCGAGAATCGGCCGGGTCGTCTGCTGAGCCCAGTGCACTGCGATCATGACGCCGGCGCTGTGGGCGACGAGCACGATCGGACCGTCGATGTCCTGGATGACGGCGTCGAGGGCCGCTGTGCGCGCGCTCACACTGAGCTTGTTGTTCTCGAGAGGAGGCACTATGCGGACCCGGTCGAGCTTGTTCGCCAGCAAGGTCTGCCAGTGCTCGTCGACGTGGTCCCGGAGTCCGGGCACGATCACGACTGTGGGGGATGAGGGGTCGGTGGGGACAGGGTTGGCCATTGCGGTCTCCGGAGTTAGTTGGTGATGTTCGAGACGCCGCCCGGCCGCAGCTGCTGGAGCTTGCGTAGGCCGGCGGGGAAGAGGCGTCGTCCCAGTAGCAGTGCCAAGGCCGCGAGGATGTATGCCACCGGCGAGAGCCTGAGTGCGTCGAGCAGGCCCAGGTGGTCCGCCAGGATCCCGATGACGAAGGGGCCCAGGGCCAGGCCGAGAAGACTGTTCGCGATAGTGGCCACACCCATCGCGGAGGCGCGGAGGGTGGTGTGCGTGAGGTTGGCGACCATCGCGGCGGCAGGGCCGGAGGAGCCCGCCGAGAAGAAAGCGCCGATGCCGATCAGGACCAGCTGGACGGGGCCGTTGCTCATGCTGAACCCAAGCCCCAGACAGCCCAGCGCGATGACGCAGTAGATGGTCGCCGAGGTCCACTTCGTGGCCGGGGTCTCGCGGCTGACCCGGTCGGTGATGACACCGCAGACCACCATGCCGCTGCCGATGAGCAACACGAAGACGGACGCGACCACTCCGGCCTTGTCTGGGGCCAGGCCGTAGTACCGGTTGAAGAAACTCGGCATCCAGGCCAGCAGGACCGCTGCCGGGAACATCTGCAGTCCGCTGCCCACGTAGGTCCACACGACTGCGGGGTTGGTGAACAGGCTGGAGAGGGGGGCGCGGTAACCGTCGGGCCTGTGTGGGTCGCCGATCGCGGTCGGCGGGCCCTCGATGGCATATCGGGCCAGCTTGCCCTCGGACACCAGGGCGCGGAACAGCGCCACCAGGATCAGGCCGAAGATCGCCATGGCGGCGAAGGACCAGCGCCAGCCGAATTGGACCGCGATGAACCCGCCGATCGCGACGCCGATCACCGAACCGAACGATCCACCGGACATGAAAGCTCCGGCGAGGGCCGCGTGGACGCGGGGCGCGAAGACGGTGAGCGCTACGGCGATACCGACACTGCCATAGGCCGCCTCGCCCACGCCGACGAGGAAGCGGGCGCCGAGCATCTGCTCGTAGCTGGTGGCGATCGCGCACAGCAGCGTCGCGACGCTCCACAGCACGGCCATCAGGACCAGGCTCCGGACCCGGCCCCAGCGATCCGCCAAGATCGACAGAGGCAAGGTCAGCAAGCCCACCATCAGCGCAACGATGCTGTTCAGGGAGGCGAGGTGCGAGTCGGACAAGTCCCACTCGGCCTTCAGAATTGGGAAGACGGCGCTGAGCACCTGGCGGGACATGTAGTCCGACAGCAGTAGGCCGAAGGTCAATGCCAAGACCACCCAGGGGAAGATCCGTCGCTTCCGGCTGGGTGTGCGAGTTGGGGTGTCGACCTCGACAGGTTGATCTTGCAGCACCATGGCCTACTTCCTTGGGGTTGTTTCGAGAAGTTCGAGATTGTGTCGAAAGCGCGGGGCCGATCGGCTGGTCCTTCGGACCGGGAGCGCGTTGGGGGCACGGGCAATCACCATGCCCCCAACGTCTGGTGATGTGGTGTTACGCGTTCTGGTGCTGGGCGTAGTGGGTGAATCCGACCTGCCCCGGCCGGCGATTCGGCGCGTAACCGGCCTGCGCCAGCGTCTCGTCCGCATCCGCGTAGCTCTCACCGATCCGGTAGATCTCGCGGGCCTCCTTGGCGGTGGCCACGTCCCGGCCGAGCTCACCGGCAACCCGCACCAACTGGCGCACCTGTTCCGCCGAAGTGATCTTGCCGCCCCGCGGCGCCCACAGATTGTCCTCGTTGCCGCACCGGGTGTGCAGGCCCATCGCGATCGCCATCGTGTTAACCGGCAGCACGCTGCGCATCAACGTCTCGAGCGTGAGCGAGGCGCCGTCCGGGACTCGGCGGATGAACTCCATCATGTTGTACGGGTTCGGCCCGTCCAGCCCGCCGCCGATCGCCACCCACGTGATGTTGAGCGGGCCCGTGTAGAAGCCCCGCCGAATCAACCGCTCCACGGTCTCGAGCTGCGGAATGCTCCCAAGCTGGAAGTGCGGCTGAATACCCGCGGCCTGCAGACGGCGCAGATGCTCCTCCACCCAGGTCGGGCCGGCCGGGACAGTCATCTCCCGGTAGGTCTCGACCAGTTCCGGACGCTCCAACGACGTTCCCCGCGTGTCGTTCTCGGTCATCAACTCCATGATGTTCATCTGGCCGGTATTGATCGCGATCGTCACCTGGTCCGGCGCCGGATCGAGCTCGGCCAGCATGTGACGGGTGTCATCGCTGAGCCACTTCGCCTCCGCACCCTCGCCCTCGGGGGCGAAGGAGATCGAGCCGCCGATCTGCAGGATCATCTCCGGCACGGCCTCGCGCAGCCGGCCCAGCAGCTCGTTGAACTTCGACAGCCGCTTGGAGCCTTTCCCGTCGAGCTCGCGGACGTGGATGTGCAGCACGGTCGCGCCGGCCTCGAAGCAGTCCACAGCCTGCTGGACATGCTCGTCCATCGACAACGGCAGGTCCTCGGGGAAGTCGTCGACCTCCCACTCCGGGCCGTACGGCGCGACAGTGATAACGAGCTTGTCCTGGTTCTCCGGGAACAGGGCATCATCGTGAAAATGCATGAAGAACTCCGATCGAGAGGGGTGAGGGTTGGCACGGGCCGGCTGGATGCCACCGGTGACGTCTTCCAGCGGAGATCGGAGCGGCCCACTCATGCTCGATCTCCGGCGACCTGCCCGGCCCACACCACTTGAGGTGATGGATGTCACGATAGCTGGCGCAAGACAGTGATTTTTGACTAACGGGGACAGAAAACTTGACCATTTGGGGTGGCTGGTAGGCGTGTCAACCGATATCGCCGAGGTCGTGTCGTTCCTCGCAGGCCCGGCGTGCTGGGGCAGCGGCCAGGTCGTCTTCGCCAACGGCGGGATCTGAATCAGGCGCCCGTGGCCTGGGTCCGACCCTCCTTGCGGGCCTTCGCCAGCCCGCGCCGGGCCAGAAAGCCGTTGGCGAGGAGCAGGAGGGTTTTGTTGGGCGGCGCCGCGAACCCGGCCTGGGTATGGGGTGCATACAGCGCCTCGGTGCCCGTGACCTCGATCCAGCCGGTGTTCTGACGCGACTCGAGGCCGACGAGCTCGGCGCGATAGGCGTGGGCGAGCAGCCCTGCGCGGCGGCCGCCCTGCGGCACCCCGGCGGGCACCGTCAGACGCACGCCCTCGCTGCTGGCAGAGCTCACGTCGACCGGAACGACGGCCGGATAGCCGTCCATCTGACGGTAGGCGAGCAGCCGGTGCGACAGCTTCGCCGCGCGCTCCCCGGTCTTGGTCGCATCCACGCGGGGGCCGGTGCCCTTCTTCGGCGGGGTCTGGGGTTCCGCGTCGACCGCGGGTAGCGGTGCGCCGAACACCTCGGGCGGGCCGGTCAGGTGCAGGTCGGGCCAGGCGACTACTCGTCTTACCGTCACGGTCACCGGTACCCGGTCGGCGTAGTACGCGCTGAGCCACCGGTCCCAGAACACGCCGCGGCGTGGCTCGCCCGTGTATGGGGTCGAGCGCCGGCCGATGTCTTCGAGCAGTTCCGGGTCGGGGGTGGGGTCGAACGTCGCGTCACCCTGCACGAGCACGTAGCGCTGATTGGTGGCGTCGCCGATCCCGTGCTCGCGGGCGTGGTAGGCGAGCGCCACCCGGGGCTCACCTTTGATGCGTTCGAGCTTGCGCCCGAACCCCAGCGAGGTGGTGAAGCCGACCGTTCCCCGCTCGCGGTCGCTCAGCCCGAGGGGTGCCACCGCCGTCACCACCGCCCCGCCTGCGGGCGTGATGTACGCGAACCCGCAGGTCAGATCGCCGCCGATGACGTCATCGACCCCATCCGACCAGGTGACCGGCATGAGTCGAGCCTACTCAGCCGATGCGGCACCGGGCCAGTGCTCGGGGGTTGACGACACCCCGGAGTGAATATAGCTTCACTCGCAGTGAGTAGTCACTCACAAATAGTGATCGTGTATTCAACACGGCATCGAGGAGCATCCATGGACCTGACACTGACCGCGGAGCAGAAGGAGTTCCGGCAGCTGGCCCGCGACTTCTTGAACAAAGAGGTCGTCCCACACCGCGCTGCGTGGGACCGCGCCGAATCGGTCGACACCGCGATCGTCGAGAAGCTCGCCGACATCGGCTTCTTCGGCATGACCATTCCGGAGGAGTACGGCGGCCTCGGTGGCGACTACATCACGTACTGCCTCGGCATGGAGGAACTCGGCCGGGCGGACTCCGCGGTCCGGGGCATCGTGTCGGTGTCGATGGGGCTCGTGGGCAAAGTGATCCTGTCGCACGGCACCGAGGATCAGAAGCACGAATGGCTTCCCCGCATCGCGTCCGGTGAGGCGCTCGCCTGTTTCGGGCTCACCGAGCCGGACAACGGTTCCGACCCCGGCAACCTGAAGACCAGGGCGGTACGCAGCGGCGACGACTACGTCATCAACGGTTCCAAGATCTTCATCACCAACGGCACGTGGGCGAAGCTGTGCCTGGTGTTCGCGCGGACCGGAGGTCCGGGGCCCAAAGGGGTTTCGGCTTTTCTGGTTCCGACGGACACCCCGGGATTCGACTCGCGCGAGATCCACGGAAAGCTGGGACTGCGTGGGCAGGCGACGGCCGAGTTGTCGTTGACGGACGTGCGCGTGCCTGCCAGTTGCCTGCTCGGATCCGAGGGGCAGGGTTTCTCCATTGCCATGCACTCGCTGGACAAGGGTCGCGTCTCGGTGGGTGCGGGTTGCGTCGGAATCATCCAGGGCTGTCTCGAGGCCGCCGTCGACTATTCCCGCGAGCGCACGCAGTTCGACCGTCCGCTCGCCTCGTTCCAACTCGTGCAGGATCTGATCGCCGACATGTCCGTCGACGCCGACGCGGGGAGGCTGCTCACCTGGCGGGCGGCCGACCTGATCGAGCGCGGTGAACCGTTCGGGACGGCAGCGTCCAAGGCGAAATACTTCTGCAGCGAGGCCGCGGTTCGTGCCGCCAACAACGCAATTCAGATCTTCGGGGGGTACGGGTATGTCGACGAATATCCCGTCGCCAAATACATGCGTGACGCGCGGGTGATGACTCTCTACGAGGGCACCAGTCAGATCCAGAAACTGCTGATCGGCCGTGCGGAGACCGGGGTCAGCGCTTTCCTCTAGCGCCACCGAGCGTCGAGTGACCCTTGACACACACTTCGGCGTGAATGTACGTTCATTTTCATCGAATAGATACTCATATTTCATGAACACACCCTCATTGCACAGTCCAGGAGAGGAATCACCGTGACCGACTACGAAGACATCACCTACGAGGTCGACGGCCCGGCTGCCGTCGTGACGATCAACCGCCCCGCGCGCTACAACGCCTTCCGCGGCAAGACCGTCGAGGAGCTGATCAAGGCCTTCCGCTCGGCGTGGGCCGACGACGCGGTGCAGGCGATCATCCTCACCGGTGCGGGGGAGAAGGCGTTCTGCACCGGCGGCGACGTCAAGCAGCGCGCGGAGACCGGCGACTACGGCCCGACCGAGAGCGGAATGTTCGAGATCGGCAACCTGCACAAGCTGATCCGCGACGTCCCCAAGCCCGTCATCGCCGCGGTGAACGGCATCGCGGTCGGCGGCGGCCACGTCCTCCACGTGCTCTGCGACCTCACCATCGCGTCCGAGACCGCGAAGTTCGGCCAGGCAGGTCCCCGCGTCGGCTCCTTCGACGCAGGCTTCGGGTCCGCCTTCCTGGCGCGAGTCGTCGGCGAGAAACGCGCCCGGGAGATCTGGTACCTCTGCCGCCAGTACGACGCCGTCACCGCCGAACGCTGGGGCCTGGTCAACTGGGTGGTCCCCGCCGACCGACTGCTCGACGAGGCCAAGGCCGTCGCCGCGGAGATCGCCGAGAAGAGCCCCACCACCCTGCGTTTCCTGAAGCAGTCGTTCAACGCCGACACCGATCACCAGGCCGGACTGAGCAACCTCGCAATGTCTGCGCTGGACCTGTTCACGCACTCGCCCGAGGGTCTCGAGGGTGCGGCGGCGTTCGCGGAGAAGCGCAAGCCCGATTTCACCAAGTACGTGAACGCCTGAGTCCGACAGCACGGGAAGTGGGAAAAAGCATGAGCAACAACATCGCAGTGGTCACAGGCGCAGGATCCGGCATCGGCCGGGCCATCGCCCTCGCGCTCGCCGAGCAGGGCGACACGGTGGTCGTCGCCGACCTCGACCTGCAGGCCGCGGAGAAGACGGCAGCCGAACGGCCCGACCGGCTCTTTCCGATGACCGTCGACGTCGCCGACCGGGCGCAGGTCGACGCCCTGCGCGACCGGGTGATGGCCGAGGTCGGCGTCGCGAACGTCCTCGTCAACGCGGCGGGATGGGACCGCACCGATCAGTTCCTCAACGCCACTACCGAATTCGCCGAGAAGGTCGTCGCCATCAACTACCTCGGGCCCGTCCACATGTGCAGTGCGTTCCTTCCCGGCATGGTGGAGGCGGGTAACGGTGGGCGCGTCATCAATCTCGCGAGCGATGCAGGCCGTGTCGGCAGTGCGGGGGAGAGCATCTACGCCGGTGCGAAGGGCGGCGTGATCGCGCTGTCGAAGTCGCTCGCCCGTGAGATGGCCCGGTACGGGATCAACGTCAACTGCGTGTGCCCCGGCCCGACCGACACCCCGCTGTTCCAGGCGCAGGCCGAGAAGCTCAAAGAGGCTCTGGTGAAGGCCATTCCGTTCCGGCGGCTCGCCCGCCCGGAGGAAGTGGCGGCGCCGGTCCTGTTCTTCGCGTCCGAATCCGCATCGTTCATCACGGGCCAGGTGATCAGCGTCAGTGGTGGCCTCACCATGGCCGGCTGACCGGGTACCGGGACGGAGGACTCATCATGACGTACACATACGATGCCCACGCCTATCGTCAGTACTTCGAGCACGATTTCACCTATCTGAACGGCTTCCGGCGCAACACCCACCGGTATGCCGATCGACTCGCGATGCAGTCCCCGTCGACCGGCGAGAGCTGGACGTACGCCGAACTCGGCGATCGCGTCGACCGGCTCGCCACCGGGCTCGCCCGCGCCGGCGTCGCACCGGGCGACGTCGTGGCCTACCAGTTGTTCAACGGTCCCGAATTCGCCCAGCTGTACCTGGCCGGGCAGGCCTGCGGTGCGGTCGGAGCGCCGATGAACTTCCGGCTCGCATCCGGGGAGACGGCGTGCATCCTCGACGCGAACCGCCCCACGGTGTTCGTCTACGACACCGAGATCGGCGAGATGGTGCGGGATGCCTTGTCGCGCTCCACACACAAGCCCGCTCTCGTCGTTGCCGTCGGACCCGGAGAACCACTGCCGGGAAACGGTTTCGAGGTGATTCGCTTCGACGAACTCGTGGCCGAGTCGGCCTCACCGCCGGACGTGAGTCGCACGGTGTGGGACGAAACCACACGGCTGTTCACGTCCGGAACCACCGGCATGCCCAAGGGGGTTCCGCTGAACAGCATGATCGAGATCTTCAGCGCCCACGACGTGATCATGCACTTCCCGCTGACAGCGGAAGACAAGACACTGAACATGACTCCGTGGTTCCACCGCGGCGGACTGTACTGCGCCGGGCCGAATCCCACGTTCTATCTCGGTGCCTCGCTGGTGGCGCAGCGCAGCTTCGACGCCGAGGTCACCCTCGACTACGTCGAGGAATGCGGGCTGACGTTCCTGATCGGTGCCCCGACCAACCTGGCGATGCTCGCTCGCGCACAGGAGGAGAAGCCCCGGGACCTGTCGACACTCAACGGCATCGTGACGATGGGCGCGCCACTCGAACGGGAAGCGGCACTGCACTATCAGAAGGTGCTGAATCCCCGCATCTTCAACGGGTACGGCAGCACCGAAGGATTCTGGAATACCTTCCTCCGGCCCACCGATCTGCCGGAGATGGCCGGGACCGCCGGGCGGGCCTGCATCGACGACGACGTCGCCGTGGTCAGGCTGTTCGACGACCGCCTCGCCGACGCTCACGAGACGGTAGCCAAGGACGGCACCGAGATCGGTGAGGTCATCGTCCGCTCACCGAAGGGCGCCAACGCCTACTTCGACGCCCCGGAACAGGAGAGGCAGAAATTCCGGAACGGCTGGCTCCACATCGGCGATCTGGCCACGTGGAACGACAAGGAGTTCGTGACGATCGTCGGCCGCAAGGACGACATGCTCCTGTCCGGCGGCGAGAACGTGCACCCCGTGCAGATCGAGGAAGCACTGGGCGAACATCCGTCGGTCACGGATTCGCTGGTGGTCGGGGTTCCCGACGACAAGTGGGGGCAGGTCGTCGTCGCGTACGTCGTCACCACCGCACCGGTCCCGTCCGCGGACGATCTGGACGACTTCTGCCGCAGGCACCCGATGCTGTCGCAGTTCAAGCGCCCCCGCGCCTACCGCTTCGTGGAGTCACTGCCCGTGTCGGCGACGGGAAAGAAGTTGCATTACAAGGCCACCGATACCGCGCGCCGGGAATTCGAGAGCGGGGCATTCGTGGTCCCGAGTGCCCGCGGACCCCACACCCTCAGTTCGTAAAGGACACCGTCATGACCATCGAATTCGAGTCCGAGCACCACCAGTTCCGGGACAGTGTCCGCAGCTTCGTGCGCGAGCGGATCGTCCCGCGGCACGAGCAGTGGGAAAGTGAAAGCTGCCTCGACCCGGCACTGTTCACCGACGCGGGTAAGCAGGGGCTGCTCGGTTTCCCGGTTCCCGAAGCCTACGGCGGCCCCGGCGTCGAGGACTTCCGCTACAACGCGATCGTCGTCGACGAGGTCAATCGCGCGGGCGCCGCCGCCGCGGGCATCGCGTTCTCCCTGCAGAACGACGTCGTGCTGCCATACCTGACGGACATGACGACCGAGGAGCAGAAAGCACGCTGGCTTCCCGGAACCGTCACCGGTGAAACGATTCTCGGCATCGCGATGACCGAGCCGGGCACCGGCAGCGACCTCACCGGGATCCGCACCACGGCAGTGCGCGACGGCGACCATTACGTGGTGAACGGCAGCAAGACGTTCATCTCCAACGGTCAGAACGGCACGCTCTTCGTCGTCGCCGTGCGCACGTCTGCGGACAAACACAAGGGGCTCTCGCTGCTCGTCGTCGAATCGGACACGCCGGGGTTCTCCCGGGGCCGCAACCTCGAGAAGATCGGGCTGCACGCCCAGGACACGAGCGAGCTGACGTTCACCGACATGTGCGTGCCGGTCGCCAACCTCCTCGGTGAGGAGGGGCAGGGTTTCTATCAGCTCGTCCACAATCTGCCGCAGGAGCGCCTGTCACTGTCCGTCGGCGCGGTCTCGGCCGCCGAGGGCGTGCTCGAGCAGACCCTGGAATACGTGAAGGAACGCAGCGCCTTCGGAAAGCCGATCGCCGGTTTCCAGAACACCCAGTTCGTTCTCGCGGAACTGGCCACGGAACTCGATCTGGCCCGCACCTATCTCGACGACTGCATCCGGCAGCACGTACGCGGAGAGCTGACCCCGGCCCGTGCGGCGCGGCTCAAGTGGTGGACCACCGAACTGCAGGTTCGCGTCGCCGACCGCTGCCTGCAGCTGCACGGCGGCTACGGGTACATGCGCGAGTACGCGGTGGCGCGCGCGTTCGTGGACGCCCGGATCCAGACGATCTACGGCGGTACCACCGAGATCATGAAGACCATCGTCGCGAAGGATCTCGGTATCTGACCCGGGCCGGACTGCGGTTCCGGCCCCGCGCGGGATACTGTGAATACTCGTTCACCGCAGGTTCTGCCAGCAAGGAGAGGTCATCTGTCATGGCGAAGGACACGTCCGCCGTTTCACTCGACGAAGCCGTCCGCGCCGTCCGCGTCAGCTCGAGGCGACGCCAGGTGCTCGACGCCGCCGTCACGGTGATGCAGCGGACCGGCTTCCACCAGATGTCCATGCAGGCACTGGCCGACGAGGCCCAGGTGAGTGTCGGACTGATCTACAAGTACTTCGGTGGCAAGGAGGACATCCTCCTCGCCACGATCGTCGACATCCTCGACGCCTTCCGCGATCAACTCGAGCCCGCGATGGACGCAGCGGGCACCGACCCCGTCGAGCGGCTGGTGGCCGGGTTCCGGCGCTATGTGGAGATCGTCGACGAGAATCTGGATGCCGTCGTGCTGACGTACCGGGAGAGTCGGACACTCGACCAGGATGGGCGTGAGCGAATCAAGGAACTCGAGGTGGCGACGTCCAAGCCGCTCCACGACGCCCTCGACGCCGCGATTGCCGCGGGTATCGCGAGCGATCTCGACGTCGACCTGACGACGTTCGACATGATGATGCTCGCGCACGGGTGGGCGCTCAAGCACTGGCACTTCGCTGCCCGCTACACGGTGGATCAATACATCACGGCGCAAACACGATTCATTCTCCGCACCGTGCTGTCGGACCGGAGCGCCGCCGCGTACCGACACCTGACGGAGTGACCGCGCATACGCTGGCCGGATGACCAGATGGCGGTTCGACGGGGAGATCACGGGCCTGGGTACCGGTTCGGGCGTGCGCATCGTCGTCGGACACTGGTCGCGATCGCCGCTCGGTGAGTTCACGGATGTCATGGTCGAACTCGCCGACGGTCACCGCGTGCTCCTCGCCCCGTCGGACGCGGTCCGCGACTTCGTCACCGCGACGTACGTCTTCGACGAAACCGTGATCACGCCTGTGCGGCGCTCGCGGTCCGGCGGCACTCGGACAGTCGAGGCCGGGGACCTGCGCGTGAGCGTCGAGGTCGGCGCCCGCACCGCGCTCGGGCGCCTGCTGAACCTGATCCCGCGGGCCGTCGCGAGTGCACCGTGGTTCTGTGTGGTCAGCGACCCGATCGCCCGCGCCGCTCTCCGTGGTGTGCGCACCCGTGGCACAGCAGGCAACGGGCGTCGCGAGTACTACGGCGCCGTCGATCAGCGGCGGCTGGTGGGAATGTCAGCATCCTGGCGCGGCCGGGACCTCGGCCCGCTGCGGCCCGTGGATCCGCCCGTCCGCTTCGGGTTCGGCTCGACGCCGCGGACCCCGGCTGTCACCTCGATCGTCACCACCATCGTCGACTAGTCGAAGAGGGTGGGGGCCTCTCCCGGCTGTTCCCGGTCGGCCGGTTCGACCTCACCGGCCGGGCTCGTCGCCTTGTGCACCACGGACAGGGTGGTCGTCCGAACCGAGAGCCGATGTCCGTCGGGATGCTGTAGCGACGCCATGCCCTTGCTGAGCTCGACCACCAGCCAGGGACCGGCGTGACCGGACGCCTGCACCAGATCGCCCACCTGTATCTGTACGGCTACCACCGCTTCCTCCCAAGGTTTACTGCATCGGCCTAGGCCCAGCGTAGCGACATCGGCGCGTGTCAGCCGAGTGACGGGAACTCGATCGGGTGAGACCGGACAGGCAGCTCGATATGATGCTCATCGAGGTCTGTCCGCGAACCCCACGACTGATCCGAGCATGCACGATGACGCGAAAGTGGTCACGGCGGTCAATCGGAGCGCTGTCCCGGCGCGGCGCGGCGTCCCCCCGGGCAGCTTTCGATTCGGACGCGCGCCAACTGCCTGCGCGTCTGATATCGCTCCTGGTGCGACCGACCACCCCTCCGTTGTGGTTGGGGATCGTGGTCGCCGCCACCGTGATCACCGTGGAGACCGTGGTGGTGCATCAGCTGAACAAGGTGGCACCGCAGAACGCCTTCGGTGCGGTGTTCCTGCTCGGGGTTCTGGTGGTCTCGGCTCGGTGGGGATTCGCGCTGTCGGTGCTGACGACAGTGGTGAGCGCCGTCATCTACGTCTACTTTCACCTGCAGGTGGAGGGCACGCTGCTTCCGGCCAAACCCGGCGACTGGGTAGCCGTCGTGGTGTTCCTGCCCGTCGCGCTGGTGGCCAACCTCATGGCGGGCCAGGCCAGATTGCGCACCGCGGAAGCGGTTCTGCGCCGCCGGGAGGCGGAGGCGAGCCGGGACGAACTCGCGATCCTCGCCGAACACCAAGCCGCACTGCGCCGGGTGGCGACATTGGCGGCCCGTGGGG
This sequence comes from Rhodococcus sp. IEGM 1307, assembly GCF_030056915.1. NCBI lineage: Bacteria > Bacillati > Actinomycetota > Actinomycetes > Mycobacteriales > Nocardiaceae > Rhodococcus > Rhodococcus sp. IEGM 1307. The sequence continues at coordinate 59,080 of NZ_JASHKW010000005.1, read as the reverse complement.
AGAGCCCCTCCGAGGTGTTCACGGCGGTGGCCGAAGAACTCGCGCTCTGGCTGCATGTGGTCGACGCCGTGCTGATTCGCTACGAGGGAGACGGAACCGGGACATTGGTCGCTGTTCGATACGAGCCGAGGGAAACTCGGATGCCCGTCACCGGAGACACGATCTCGACGGAGGGCGACGACGTCGGGGCGATCGTATTGCGCACCGGCCACGGCGCCAGGATCGACAACCACGAACACGTCGGTGGGGCAGTTGCCACCCGCATTCGTGCGGAAGGCTTCGGATCGATCGTGGGAGTCCCGATCGTCGTGGACAAACGGGTGTGGGGCGCCGCGATCGTCGGATCGCGGCGCACCGAGCCGCTGCCCGCGGACACCGAGACCCGACTCGGTGACTTCGCCGATCTCGTCGCGACCGCGATCGCCAATGCTGCGAACCGTGCCGAACTGATCGCCTCGCGGGCCAGGATCGTCGCGGCCGCCGACGACGCGCGGCGTCGCCTGGAACGTGACCTGCACGACGTGGCCCAGCAGCGGCTGGTGTCGCTGGGACTCGAGGTGCGGTTGGCGGAGGCGTCGGTGCCGGCCGAGTGGGTGGACGTGCGGGAGCAGCTGTCGGCCATCGCGTCGGGGCTCACAGGCGTGTCGGAGGATCTGCGGGAACTCTCGCACGGAATCCATCCGGCGATCCTGTCGAAGGGCGGGCTGGGATCGGCGGTGCGGACGCTGGCTCGTCGTTCCGCAGTCCCCGTCGCTCTCGATGTCGCGATCGAGGGCCGGTTCACCGAATCGGTCGAGGTGGCCGCCTATTATGTGGTCGCCGAGGCGCTCACCAATGCCGCCAAGCACGCCCACGCCTCCGAGGTCGATGTGTCCCTGCGGGCGGAGGACGGCACTCTGCACGTGATGATCGGGGACGACGGCGTCGGCGGTGCCTCGTCCGGTGCGGGCTCCGGGCTCATCGGACTACAGGACCGTGTCGAGGCACTCGGCGGCCACATGCAGATCACGAGCCCGCCCGGTCACGGGACCACGCTGGACATCACCATCCCGGTCGCCGGCGAGTGACCGGGAGGATTTACCTGCTAGCGGGAATGCGTACCGGCAGGTACCCGGTCGACCATGGACCACATGGTGTTGCAACTCGGTCGTCTACGGTGCGTGATCGTCGACGACAGCCCACGTTTTCTGGACATTGCCCGGCGACTGCTCGAGCATCAGGGGATCACGGTGGTCGGTACGGCGTCGAACACTGCCGACGCGGTCCGGTCGGCCACGGAGTTGCAGCCCGACGTCATCCTCGTCGACGTCGAACTCGGACCGGAGAGCGGATTCGACCTCGCGGAGCGGCTCCACGACGAGGCGCACCCGGCCGCGGTGATCCTGATTTCCACTCACGCCGAGCAGGACCTGGCGGAGTTGATCTCCGGGAGCCCCGCGGTGGGCTTCGTGTCGAAGTCCGATCTGTCGTCCGATGCCATCCGGGATGTGCTCCGCGCCGGTGACGGAACCGAAGGGGAGCGGGTGGCCCCGGTCAGCGGGCCTTGAGGAAGGTGACGACCGCGAGTACTCGTCGGTGATCGTCGCCGGTCTCCGGGAGGTTCAGTTTGGTGAGGATGCTGCGTACGTGTTTCTCGACGGTGCCCTCGGTGACCCACAGCCGGCGGGCGATGCCGGCATTGGAACGTCCTTCCGCCATGAGGGCCAGTACCTCCCGCTCCCGCGCGCTGAGTGCGGCGAGCGGGTCGTTGCGCCTGCGGGCGGAGACCAACTCCTGCACCAGCGCGGGGTCGACGACGGAGGCCCCCGCGGCGATGCGCTGGAGGGTGTCGATGAAATCGTCCACGTCGGTGATGCGGCTCTTGAGCAGGTAGCCGATTCCGCGGCCGCTGGCGAGTAGCTCCATCGCGTGTTCGACGTCGGCGTGCGCGGACAGGACCAGGATGCCGACTTCGGGGAATTCGTCGCGGATCGCCCGAGCTGCGTCGAGCCCTTCGGTGGTGTGGGTCGGGGGCATCCGGATATCGACCATCACCAGGTCGGGCGCTCGCTCCCGGACCAGGTCGAGGAGTGTGGTTGCGTCGCCCGCCTGTTCCAGGACGTCGAAGCCGGAGCGCGTGAGCAGGCTCGCCACACCCTCGCGGAGCAGGACGTCGTCTTCGGCCAGGATCACGCGCAGGCGGGTCGTCACCGGGCCGCTCGCCGAACTCGCCGGTGCCCGAGCCGACTGTGGATGTTCGCGGGCGTGGTCGTCGCCGGTGTCGGTGGGCACGGCCATGTCGTCGACGGTCAGGCCGTGGCGGCGTTGGATCCACCGCAGTTCCTGCCCGAACTCGGCGGCGGTCGCGGGACGATCCTCGGTGTTGCCCGCCATCGCATGGTTGACGGCGGAGCGCACGTCGGCGGGTATGTCGGTCTGCGTGGCACCGGGCAACGTTCCGTCGGTGGTCTGCGGCACCTGAGTGGCCGTCTGCTCGGCTCGGGGGGCGTGACCGTTGAGCGCGCACAGCAGCGTGGCCCCGAGGCTGTAGAGATCCGACGCCGGTGTGGGGGTCTGTCCCTGGAGTACCTCGGGTGCGGTGAACGCGGGGGAACCGGAGATGAGGCCGGTGGCGGTCTCGAAGCCACCCGAGATTCGCGCGATGCCGAAGTCGGTGAGTTGAGGCTCCCCGTATTCGGTGAGCAGGATGTTCGCGGGCTTGATGTCGCGGTGGAGGGTGCCTCGTCGGTGTGCCGTCTCGAGTGCCCCGGCGATCTTGACCCCGATGTGCAGCGACTCCTGCCAGCTCAGTGGGCCCACCTCGCGGATCAGCGCGTTGAGGGAATCGCGCGGGTGGTACTGCATCACGATGTAGGGTGCGCCCGATTCCGTGGTGCCGCTCTGGAAGATGCTGACGATGTTGGGATGCCCGGACAGTTTGCCCATGGCGTGCTGTTCGCGGAGAAATCGGTCGAGATTGTCCGAGTCGAGTGCGGCGGCAGTGAGCACCTTGATGGCAACAGTGCGCTCGAGGGAGCGCTGCCGGCAGCGGTAGACCGCTCCGAAACCGCCACGTCCGACTTCGTGGGCATCGTCGAAGCCGGCCGCGGCCAGCTCTACCGCAATCGTCCCGAGCGGATCGGACCGCGTCGCCGGAGGATGGAATTCGGCCATCGTCGACCCCGAGTTTCGCCGTCCGTGAGAAAAGAAAAGCGCGCGATCACCGTCGAAGTGACCGACTTCGAGAATACGTCATCGGCGCCGGGCCCGACACGCCGTGAGGCGGCCTCGCATACATCGAGCGGTCATGGAATTGCAGCTACCTGGAAGACCGAGATTGGCGCTGGTGGCATCCGGAAGCTCCTGCTGGCAGTGGCGACGCCGGGCCCCGTTTCCACGACGATTTACATCAATGGTCGTTCGATCATCAACCCATCACCTGCACCGCACAAGTCGGTGCGGCACAGAAAGAAAATGAAGGTGAGAACAATGAGCAAGTTCGCACTCCGCGCGGCGGTCGCCGTAGCCGCAATCGCACCCCTGGTCGCCCTCGGTGCCGGAACTGCTTCCGCCGCAACAGTACCCGATGGGGTGGCTACTCCTGTCGCCCGCGTCGTGCCGGATGCGGGTCCTGTGACGGACCTTCCGGATTCGGGTTTCCCGTGGGGCTGGCCGGGAACGACCGGGCCTATCGGGCCCGGACGCGAGGATGTGGGGCCCTTCCACGGCGGGTTCGGCGAATTCGGCGGCTTCGGTCACTTCGGTCACTTCGGCGGCCACGGTGGGTTCTAGCCGGCCTCGGCGCCCGGCCGGATCGTGCCCATCGCCGCCGCGGCGCTGAAGTCCATCGACCTCGTGACGGACGGCATGCCTGTCACCAACCGAAAGGATCACGGTCCGCCCCGGGTACCCACGTGTTGCCGGGGCCGGTCCACTGACGCCGTTTGATCATCTTGCGGGCGGCCCGGTGATTGCGTCCGACGAGCCGGTCGAGGTAGAGATGCCCGGCGAGATGGTCGGTTTCGTGCTGCAGGCAGCGGGCCAGGTAACCGGTGCCCTCGACGGAGATCGGGTTGTTGTCGATGTCCACGCCGACCACTCGCGCCCAGTCGGCCCGGCCCGTCGGGTAACGCTCGCCCGGAACGGAAAGGCATCCCTCGAGGTCGTCCGGGTCGGGCATGGTCTCGGGCAGAGGTGAAGTCTCGAGTATCGGATTGATGACGTGCCCTCGATGCCGTCGGGTGTCGTCGATCAGGTCGTACACGAAGATCGCTCTCGGGTCTCCGACTTGGTTGGCGGCCAGGCCGGCCCCGTGAGCTGCGGTGTTGGTCTCGTAGAGGTCGTCGACGAAGGCGGCGAGTGCGTTGTCGAACGCGGTGACCGGCACCGCTGGTGTGGTCAGTCTGGTGTCTCCGGCAATGAGGATCGGTCGAATAGCCATGCGAAAGAGAGTACTCAAATATGAGTACTCCGGTAGAACTGATGGCATGAATCCCACGCGGCTGTTCGTCCTCGGCGCTCTCGCCAAGCGGGGACCCATGCACGGTCACCAGCTGCGTCGCGACGCGCGTCTGGATCGAGCCGAATTGTGGTCACAGGTGAAGCCCGGGTCGCTCTACGGTGCGTTGCATCGGCTCGCGGACGAGGGTCTGATCCGGCCGTTGCGAACAGAGCAGGACGGTGCGCTGCCCGCCAGAACCGTGTACGAGATCACGGCGGAAGGCGCCAGGGAGCTTCGAGCCCTTCGTGACGAGGCGTTCACCGAGTTCGAACTCAAACCGGACCCCGTCGACCTCGCCCTGGCTGTGAGCGCGGATCTCGACCGAGAGGTACTTCGCGGCTACGTCGAGGACCGCATCGCGGTCCTCGCGGCACGCGAGCTGCAGTTCGATCACCAGCTCGATCGTCGATGGCCCGACCAGAGTACTGCCGACGATCTCATCGTCGCCCACGCCAAGATGCGCATCCAGACCGAGATCGCCTGGCACAAGAAAGTCCTCGCCGACATCGACAAGCTGGAGGCACGCTGATCCGCGGAGGGGAGGAACCGGTCAACGGCGGCTGCCGGAGCGGAGTCGGCGGGCGTGCCGCCTGCGGTCGGCTTCGGTCATCCCGCCCCAGATTCCGTACGGTTCGTCGGCTGCCAGGGCGTGGTCGCGGCACTGGGCGAGCACAGGGCAGTCCTGGCAGATCTGCTGGGCGTTCGCTTCGCGACGGGCGCGGGCATGACCGCGCTCGCCGTCGGGAGAGAAGAACACCGACGATGCGACCCCGCGGCACGAGGCCAGCTCGCGCCAGTCCTCGGCATCGGGTGCGGCCACGGGGGCCGGTGTTCGTGACGTTTCTGCCAACAGCACTGCGGTCCTTCCGTTCCCGCCCGTGGAACAGAACCGCGTGGCGGGAAACAGATATCGATGTTCTTCGTGTGAGCGTCGGTATCGGTTACGAGCTATCCCGTTAACAAACCGGACGGCCTGTTTAAGGGTATACCGGACGACCACACGACTGCGCCACTGGGTCGGATGTCCAGTGGTGCGGCGGTGCATCGACGTGCTTGCGGACGGATTGACGAGTGTGTCGGGAGTGGCTTCCGAGGTCGTTAGCGTTGCACGGCGGAGTCGAGGAGTGGAACCACCTGTCCCAGTGCCCAATCGAGGCTGGGCGGTGAGGGGAAGGCGATCGACTGCGCCAGCGTCGGTGCCAGCGGCACGTATGCGCCGCGCTCGACAGCGCCGAGCGACTGGAATGCCGGCTGCTGTTCCACACTCTCCAACGCGCCATTGGAACTCGTTGCCAGGATGAGATCGGCATCGGTGTCGGCGAGTAGTTCAGTGCTGATCTGGGCACGCCCGGGGATATTGCTGACAGGTTGTGCCGTGGCGAACGGGGTCAGCGTCAACCCCAGTTGGTCGAGGAATTTCGCTCCGGCGTCGTCGGTCGAGTTGACGACGTACGTCGAGTCGGGCTGCGGTCCCACGAAGAAGGTGTAGGTCTTGCCGTCGAGTGCGGGGTGGGCGGCGGCGGCGTCGTCGATAGCCGATTCGGTCTGCGCCACCACGTCGTCTCCCTGCGAGGAGATACCGAGCGCGGCGGCGATCGTCTGCGTCGCGTCTTGCCAGGTCTCGGCCGAGGGGGTGTCGGCATAGTGCACGACGGGAGTCAGTTCCGAGAGTTGGCTGTATTGAGTGTCGAGCCCGAATGACTTGGTGGCGACGATGAGATCAGGAGCCTGTGCGGCGACTTCTTCGACCGAGACATTGGTGTTGACACCCTGGAGGATGGCGGGATGGGAGTCCCCGAGACTTTCCGCCGTCCACGGCTGCACGCCCGACTCGTTCGGCGCCTTCCCGATTGCGACCGGAGTCACGCCGAGCGACAGCAGAATGTCGGCGTCGGTCCAGCTCAACGCGACGACGCGGTCCGGGCGCTCGTCGATCGTCGCCGACCCCAGCGCGCCCGTCGTGGTCACGGGGAAGGCATCACTGCTCGCGGAGGTCGCGGGTGAGTCCGTCTCGGATGACGCGCACCCGGCGACCACCGTTCCGACCAAGAGAACCGCCGCCATGATCCCTGCAACCCGCATCCGTCACTCCTCACCTCGCCACGACGTTCTAAGGGCAGGCTAACCGCTCCGGGGAATGGCGCAAGCCGGTTTCCGCGATGCAGGTCATGGACGGGACGCGACGACGAGCGATGCCATCGCCCTCAGCCCTTCGTGGGTGGGGTGTAGGGGCATGGTGAACGATCGGGGTACGAGGCCTTCGAACCACCGTCGGCCGGATCCGGCGCACGCATCGTGCCCCGCCGCGGCGGCGGCCACGTCGACGAAGTACGCGCCATTGCTCCGCGCCGCGTCGGCGAGAACGTCGTTCATACTCACGAAGAACTGCACGACGAAGGCGGCGTCGGCGTCGCTCGTGGGGATGTAGGGCCAGCAACCGCGGTCGCCGAAGATGCCCCCGTGCCCCACCACGAGCACCGTTGCGGCGGGGGACTTCCCGGTGATCGCAGCCAGGGTGGCGGACACCTTCGGGCCGAGCACGGTGAGAGCGTCGTTCATGCGCCGGGCCGTGGTGGCGTCGGAGCGACAGTTCGCGTCGAGTCCCGGGGCGAGTGTGTAGCAGGGTTCCACCAACGACGACCACGCGATGTCGTTTCCCCCGATGCTGACGGTGACGAGCGTCGTGTCCGGCTGGAGTGCGCCGATCTGCGGTGGCTGCGGTCCGGTGATGGTGAATTGTGCTGTATCCGTGATATTTTCGGTCTTCGCTCCGGCGCACGCCCTGCTGACGTAGGATGCCGCGCGCAGAGTGTCGGCGACGATCTGCGGGTACGCGTCGGCTGTGCGGAAGCACCCGTCTCGAATCGACAGCGGGTCGTGAGGCGACCCGGTGGCCCGCGAATCACCCAACGCGACGTACCGGATGGCGGAGTCCGGCGCGGCGTCGGCAATGGCGACATGCGACCACGGGAGTGCGAGCGCCACCACGCACCCGGCGAGGACCGACGACAGCGCCGACTTCACGGGAACGCTTCGAGGACGACCGGATGGTGGGGGACCGGCGGGTTTTTCGTCATCACTCATCATATTGCGGTGCACCGGATATCGACCTGACTTCGACGGACTCGGCTCCATGCGAGTCTGCGCAAGTCGCGGACTTCACGTCACGCTGAGTCCAATCGGTGACATCCATCGCCGCGTTGTTGAAGGCTGAACTAAGACTTCCGACCGATCAAGGAGCCACACCATGTCTCGTGAACTACACCTCGCCGGCTTCCTCATCGCCTCGCACGTCACCCACTCCCACGCCGCGTGGCGGGACCCGGCGTCGGAGACCGACTACCTCGGACCCGATTACTACCGGCGCGTGGCGCAGACACTCGAACGCGGAAAGTTCGACTTCCTGTTCTTCGCCGATCTCCTTGCCACACCCGTTCGATACGGCAACGACATCCGTGTCCCGCTGAGCAGTGGAACGCAGGCGTCGGCGACCATCGACCCCTCGCTGGTGGCGGCGGGCCTGGCCAACGTAACCGAGAAGATCGGTCTGGCGATCACCAAGTCCACCACCTACTTCCACCCGTACGAGGTGGCGCGAATCTTCGCCACCCTCGACCACCTGTCCCGAGGCCGGGCGGGCTGGAACGTCGTCACCTCGCTCAATCAGGCGGAGGCCCAGAACTTCGGCATCGAGAACCACCTCGGTCACGACGAGCGGTACGACCGCGCCCAGGAATTCCTCGAGGTCGCATTCAAGCTCTGGGGGAGCTGGGAGCGTGACGCCCTGGTGCAGGACAAGGCGTCGGGTGTGTTCGCCGATCCCGACAAGGTGCGCACCGTCGACCACGAGGGCGAGTGGTTCAAGACGCGCGGACCGTTGACGGTGCCGCACTCACCGCAGAGCCGTCCCGTGATCATCCAGGCCGGGTCCTCCTCGGTCGGTAAGGACTTCGCTGCCCGCTGGGCGGAGGCGATCTTTGAGATCGACCCGACGAGTGAGGGCCGTAAGGCCTACTACGACGACGTGAAGTCGCGTGCATCGAACTTCGGGCGCAACCCCGACGACATCAAGATCTTCCCGTCGTTCGTGCCGTTCGTCGGGGAGACCGAGTCGATCGCGCGGGAGAAGCAGGCGTTCCACAACGAACTCGCCGACCCCATCTCCGGCCTGATCACGTTGTCGGTGCACACCGATCACGACTTCTCGCAGTACGACCTCGACGCCCCGATCGAGGATGTCGTCGTGCCGGGCACCCAGGGGTTGTTCGACGTCGCGCGCCGGCTCAGCGTCGAGGACGACCTCACGTTGCGCGACATCGGCAAGCTGTATGCCCAGGGTGTGCTGCTGCCGCAGTTCGTCGGGACGGCGTCGCAGATCGCCGATCAGATCGAGGAAGGATTCCTCGGCGGGGAGGCGGACGGGTACATCCTGTCCGCGGCCCAGGCGCCGGGGTCGTTCGACGACTTCGTCGACCTCGTCGTTCCCGAGTTGCAGCGGCGTGGACTCTTCCGCACCGACTACACCGGAAGCACCCTGCGCGACCACCTCGGTCTGGGCGGCGCGAGTCTCACTCCCGCACCGCGCGGAGTGGCCGTCGGCGCCTGACGTCGGCGGCTACCTCGCCGGGTGGGATCTGAGCGCTACGCCATCAGCGGTGCCAGCCGCTCCGCATGTTCCCGCAGCGACGGGACGTGGCGCAGCATGAGGTGTTCGTGATCGACGTGTCCCGACAGGGCCAGACTGCCGACGAGCGACCCCGTTCCGGACCGGACGGGGACGGCCACGCAGGCCGACGCGTCCCGGAGCTCGGCGAGTTGGGTGGCGAAGCCCTGGCTTCGGATCAGGTCCAGATTCGCGAGGAGTTCGCTCCGCGCGACGATCGTGCGGGCCGTCAGCGCCCGTGGCTCCCAACGCGGAATCACGGATTCGAGTTCCGACTTCTCCGCGAGAAGGAGTTTGCCGACTGCGCACGCGTAGAGGTGCTGGTTGAGAAATGATTCGTCCTCCGGCGGCGGGTATTCGGGGTCGGCGTCGGCCGTGCGGACGGCGACGTTGGTGTAGTAGAACAGGTGGACCCCGAAGCGCACCGACAGTCGCAGTTCGGCGAGAACCTCACGCGCCGCCGCACACACGGTGGGCACGACGGCGGCGTCGACGAGGATCCCGATCTTCTGGCCCAGCGCGAACCCGGACAGATCGGGGAGCCGCACCACATAGCCTTCGCCCACGAGAATGTTGAGTAGTCGATACGTGGTCGCCGATGGCATCGACAGGCGGGCCGCGATGTCTTTCGCGGTCACACCCGAGCCGGCGCGGGCCACTTCCTCGAGCACCCGCAGCGCGCTGGTGACGGCTTTCGGCTGCCGCCCCGACAGGGCTCTGTCGTCGGGGCTCACCGGCGGACCTCCCACGGGCGGTACCGGCCCAGCAGGTCGTCGGCCACGGCCTCGTCGTACACACCCATCCGTTCTCCGATTCCGGGGGATCTCCTGGCGCGGATCGCGAAGACCGCGGCGCCGACAAGCATCAGAAGCACGTAGACGGCGGTCGCCGCGCCCGCGACATATGTGCGCGAGAACGCCGCCCACCCGACGAGGGCGACCATCGCGGTCGCCGTCAGCACGCCGACGATCAGGGGAAGCCGAGTCAGTTCGCCGATCCGCCGGAGGAACGCCGGCGTCGCGACGCACAGCAGGACGTACGCGAGGACGTAGCCGTGGGCGGACACGGCGAGGAGTCCGATCAGGACGTCGCGGCTCGAACCGCTGACGAACAGGTAGAGGACGGGCACCGCGACGACGACCGGCATCGCCGCCGTCAATGCCACGTGCGGAGTGTGGAACCGGTGGTGCGTCCGGCCGAACACGCTCGGAACCACCCCTTCGCGGCCCATCGCGAACAGGGTGCGCGACAGCGCCGTCGTCGAACCGAGGACGCACGCGAACCAGGAGGCGGTGATGCCGAGTTCCATGACGATCGACAGCGCCGACGAACCTGCGCCGGACGTGTCGGGCAGTGTGAGGACGATCGGCAGCGAGTCGACTCCCTGCCGCACCGGCTCCGGCAACTGCAGGGCGGCCGCGAACACGTACAGAACGCCCAGGGCGATGGGGGTCCACCGGATGGCGCGGGGGACGGCGACGAACGGGTTGCGGGCTTCCCGCGCCACCGTGCCCGCACTCTCGAATCCGACGAACGACGTGATCGCGAGCAGCACGGCGAACCCGACCGCGGATCCTGACTTCGCGCCGCCCGCGGACGGGGTCGCGCCCTCGCGGACCGATTGCACGAACGCGACCACCAGCGCGGCGGAGGCGGCCACGATTGCGAAGACCTCGATGGCGAGCATGATCCGCGCCGACAATTGCACGCCCCGGACCATGAGGAGAAGGGCGAGCAGTCCGACGATCGCCGCGAGGACCGCGATGAGGGGCGACCCCGCCGGAAGCCCGACTCGGCCGAGCAGCGCGGCGAGGTAACTCGCGGCACCGAGTGTGCTCGCCATGGCCGCGGCCGCGTAGCCGACGAGCAGCGACCAGCCCCCGCCGAAACCGGGCACCGCCCCAAGTCCCTTCACGATGTAGCTGTAGAGACCGCTGACGGCGACCATCCGGGTGGCGAACTGTCCGATGCAGTAGCCGACCGCCGTCATCAGAATCGCCGCCGCGACGAACACCGCAATGGTCGCCCGGCCCGCGTCGGGTATGACGAGAGCAGGCAGCGTGACCATCACGGCCGACGGTGCGACCGCGGAAACGGACTGCCCGAGCACCTGGACGAAACTCAGACGCGCCCGCTCGAGACCGGCGACCGGTGATCTACTTCTGATTCTCGGTGTACCGGACACCACGCACCTGCTCTCCACACTTTCCGGCCGGCCCCGCGCGAGTGATCAACCCGGGGCTGCATGAGTTGCACGCTAGCGCAGCAGACGAGCGCGATGCGCCGATCGGAATTAATTTTCGATCACCTCGAATGAGAATGGCCGGAGAATTCGTTCCCGATTCCGGAGCCTGCGCCGGCGTACACGGCGGATCAGCTGCACCGACCCGAAAAGCCGGAATGAGAATCGGCGCCGTCGTGGCCGGAAAAGTCGAATGAGAATGCCGCAGTCGCTGATTCCCATCCGGATTTAGTAGTGACCGGCGACACATTCGGGGTTTATCGTGGGTTCGGGCCGCAGCACGACGAGGCGAAAACTTCCGCCAAAAGTGTTCTGCAGAAGCCGGATTCATTCACAGATTCATTCACTCCATCGAAGAGGACATGATGACTGCAGTCGTTCACACCCCCGCCGGACTCGACCCCCGGGTCGTCGACTTCGTTTCGTCGCCGAAGCGCATGTTCGTCGACGGCCGATGGGTGGACTCCGCGTCGGGCAGGACGTTCGAGACGGTCGATCCCGCCACCGGACAGGTGATCACGACAGTGCCGCACGCCGGAATCGAAGACGTGGACCGGGCGGTAGCGGCGGCCCGGCGGGCTTTCGAGTCCGGGCCGTGGCGCTCGCTCACCCCCGCGGCACGTCAGCGGATCCTCTGGAAGATCGGCGAGGGGATTCTGGCCCGGGCCGATCAGTTCGCACAGCTCGAGTCGATCGACAACGGCAAGTCCGTAGCGGTGGCAAAGGCCGTCGACGTGACGTGGGCGGCGGAGATCTTCTTCTACTACGCCGGCTGGGCCACCAAGATCGAAGGCCGCACCATCCCCGTGTCGGTGCCGTGGGCGCCCGGAGCCCGATTCCACGCCTTCACCACCCGTGAACCGGTCGGTGTGTGCGCACAGATCATCCCGTGGAACTTCCCGCTGGTGATGGCCGCGTTCAAGGTGGCACCCGCGCTGACCTGCGCGAACACCATGATCCTCAAGCCTGCCGAGCAGACACCGCTCAGCGCGCTGCTCCTCGCCGAGGTGATCGCCGAGGCCGGTGTCCCCGACGGCGTGTTCAACGTGCTCACCGGTTTCGGCGACATCGGCGCGGCGCTGTCGAGCCACGACGACGTCGACAAGGTCGCGTTCACCGGTTCGACCGAGGTCGGAAAGAAGATCGTCACTGCCGCATCGGGGAACCTGAAGAAGGTGTCCCTCGAACTCGGTGGCAAGAGCCCGCAGGTGATCTTCTCCGACGCCGACCTCGAGGCCGCGATCCCGGGCGTGGCCGGCGGTTTCCTGTTCAACCACGGCCAGGCCTGCACGGCCGGAACGCGCCTGCTCGTCGAAGACCGGATCTTCGACGAATTCACGTCCGGTGTCGCCGATTTCGCGAAGTCCCAGAAGATCGGACCCGGACTCGACCCCACCAACGACATCGGCCCGCTGATCTCCGAGGAGCAGTTGGGCAAGGTCACCGGATACATCGACGCCGGACTCGCCGACGGTGCTCGCGCGCTCTCCGGCGGGCAGCGGCACGGCGACACCGGCTTCTACGTGGAGCCCACCCTGCTGGTCGACGTGAACCGTGACTTCAGCGTGTACCAGGAGGAGATCTTCGGACCGGTCGCGGTGGCGGTGCCGTTCAACCGGGAAGAAGGCGTCCGCGCGGCCGCCAACGACACCCCCTACGGCCTCGCCGCCAGCGTGTGGACCCGGGACGTGTCCCGCGCCCACGAGGTGGCCGCCGAGATCAAGGCGGGCACGGTGTGGGTGAACTGCCACAATGCCTTCGACACGGCGCTTCCGTTCGGCGGCTACAAGCAGTCCGGGTGGGGACGCGAACTCGGTGAAGGCGCCATCGCCGAATACACCCAGAGCAAGTCCGTCAACATCGCCCTCTAGATTCCTCGACCGGACCCGAATGAGAATCGTCCTGCGTGCGTTCTCATTTGCTGTCGACGGACTGTGACGCTTCGGCAACTGCGCCGACAACCCGCAGTCGCATGCTCGTCCCAGAGCTCACCGCGGAGCCTCCACGCAGGCCCTCTCCTCGTGAAAGTCGAAGGAAACCATGACAACCAACGCCCCCACGCACTCGAGTGCGGTCAGCGACGGCGCCCCTCGCAGACTGGCAGGCACCCTCGGTCCGGGTGCCATCGTGTTCATGGTCGTCGCAGCGGCGGCCCCGTTGACCGTGATCGCCGGAACCGTCCCTCTGGGCATCGCAGCGGGCAACGGCGCCGCCTACCCCGCGTCGTACATCGTCTGCACGGTGGTACTGCTGTTCTTCGCCGTCGGATTCACGGCGATGGCCAAGCACCTCCCCGGCGCCGGCGCGTTCTACACCTACATCACGCAGGGCCTGGGCCGGCATGCCGGTCTCGGCTCCGCGTTCCTCGCGCTGCTGTCCTACACGGCCGTCCAGGGCGCGGTGTACGGATACATCGGAGCCGCCGTCAACGATTTCGTCACCGCTCACGGCGGCCCCGAACTTCCCTGGTACGTGTGGGCCCTGGCCGTGACGGCCGTGGTCGCGATCCTCGGATACCGGCACATCGACCTGTCCGGCAAGGTGCTCGGTGTACTACTCGTCTGCGAGGTCGGAATCGTCCTCGTCATCGACGCCGCCGTCATCGTCCGCGGCGGCGGCGGCGACGAAGGATTCTCGACGGCGGCGTTCCACCCCGCCGAGTTCTTCTCCGGAGCACCCGGCATCGCACTGATCTTCGCCATCGCCGGATACATCGGATTCGAGGCCACCGCCGTCTTCCGTGACGAGGCCCGGGACCCGGGCCGCACCATCCCCCGGGCCACCTACGTGGCGTTGCTGGTCATCGGCGGCTTCTACGCACTGTCGAGCTGGGCGATGGTCAGCGCGTGGGGCGACGAGGGTGCCGTGGTCATCGCGACCGAGAATCCGGAAGGGATGATCACCGAGACCGCCACCCGCTACGTGGGCGCGATCGCCGGCGACCTGGTCCAGATCTTCCTGATCACGAGCCTGTTCGCCGCCCTGCTGTCCTTCCACAACGTGCTCTCCCGGTACATCTTCTCCCTCGGGAACAGTGCGGCCCTGCCCGCGGGATGCGGCCGCTCGCACGTCAAGCACGCGTCGCCGTACATCGCGTCCGTCGTGCAGACGGCATCGGCTCTCGTCCTGATCGTCGCGTCCGCCGTTGCCGGACTCGACCCGGTGACCGAGGTGTTCGCGTGGTTCGCCGGTGTGTCCTCCGTCGGCATCGTCGCACTGATGACCCTGACCTCCGTCGCCGTCCTCGTCTACTTCGGCCGGACCCGGGTGGACCGGCGGGTGTGGAACACCGTGATCGCACCCCTGCTCGGCCTCGTCGGCCTGGCCGGGCTACTCATCATGACCGTCGCCAACCTTCCCCTTCTCGTCGGCGGGTCGAGCACTCTCGCCGCCGTCATCGGGATCCTGCTCGTCGGAACCTTCGCCGGCGGAGCAGCCGTCGCCGTGCTCCGACCCCACGCCGCACGCCACGACACCGCTCTACCGCAGCACGACACGAACGACACCATCATCGACAAGGAGATCGCACGATGAGCACCGCCACCACCGAGACCCCGGCCACCGTCGGTTCCGCCGCCCCGGATCATCCGCTCACCCCGTTGTCTGCGGACGAGATCCGTTCGGCGAAGGCACTCCTCACCGACGAGGGACTGATCGGCGAGAACGTGCGCTTCGTCTTCGTCGCGCTCGCCGAGCCGCACAAGTCGACGGTCCTCGCGTTCACACCGGGCGACCCGATCGAGCGACGCGCCCGGATCCTGCTGCTCGACCGATCCACCGGCATCGGCACCGACCTCGTCGTGTCGGTGACGGAGAACCGCGTGATCAGCAGGGCCATCGTCGATTCCGCCACCGACGGCCACGTGCCGATCCTCGACGAGGAGTTCGAGGACATCGAGGCGTTCCTGCTCGGCAGCTCCGACTGGCTCGCGGCGATGGCCAAGCGCGGCATCGAGCCGTCGAAGGTCCGGGCGGTTCCCCTGTCGGCGGGCGTGTTCGGTCACGAGGACGAGGTCGGGCACCGCATCGTCCGCGTCCTCGCCTTCCACCAGGAGGACAAGGCGGACCTGCCGTGGGCTCACCCCATCGACGGGGTCGTAGCCTACGTCGACCTCACCGAGCGTCGCGTCGTGAAGGTGGTCGACGAGATCGAGCTACCCGTCCCCGCCGAGCGCGGCGAATGGAACGCCGAACCGCATGCCACACCCACGCGGACCGACCTCAAGCCGATCGAGATCACTCAACCCGAAGGTGCCAGCTTCTCCGTCGACGGCAACGAGATCACCTGGGCCGACTGGAAGTTCCGCTTCGGTTTCGACGTGCGCGAGGGTCTGACGCTGCACCAGCTCTCGTTCGACGACGGGGGAGTGGAACGTCCCGTGATCTATCGTGCCTCGATCGCCGAGATGGTGGTTCCCTACGCCGATCCGTCCCCGGTCCGGTACTGGCAGAACTACTTCGACCAGGGCGAGTACCTGTTCGGCCGGTACACCAACTCGCTCGAACTCGGCTGCGACTGCCTCGGCGAGATCCAGTACTTCGACGTCACGATCGCCGACGAGTCCGGTGACCCGCGCGTCATGAAGAACGCGATCTGCCTCCACGAGGAGGATTACGGCGTCCTGTGGAAGCACACGGACATGTTCAACGGCATGACCGAGACCCGCCGCTCGCGCCGCCTCGTCATCTCGTTCTTCCTCACCATCGGCAACTACGACTACGGCTTCTACTGGTACCTCTACCTCGACGGCACCATCGAACTCGAGGCGAAGGCCACCGGAATCGTCTTCACCTCCGCCTACCGCGGTGCCGACGGATTCTCCACCCAGATGGCGCCCGGGCTCGGCGCCCCGTTCCACCAGCACCTCTTCTCCGCCCGGCTCGACATGGCCGTCGACGGCAATGTGAACACCGTCGAGGAAGTGGATGCCGTGCCCGTCCCGATGGGTCCGGAGAACCCGTGGGGCAATGCCTTCCGCTGCCAGAAGACCAAGCTGACCACCGAATCCGAGGGGCAACGCACCGCCGACAACCTCAAGGCCCGGGTCTGGCACATCACCAATCCCACCAAGCAGAACCGGCTGGGGCAGGACGTCGGGTACGCGCTGCACCCCGAAGGTCAGCCGGTGCTCCTGGCGGATCCGTCCAGTTCGATCGCCTCCCGTGCCGCGTTCGCGACCAAGCACCTGTGGGTCACGCAATACGACGAGTCCGAGCGTTATCCCGCAGGCGACTTCGTCAACCAGCACCCGGGCCAGGCGGGTCTGCCGACGTTCGTGGCGGGCAACCGGGACATCGAGGGCGAAGACCTGGTGCTGTGGCACACGTTCGGGCTGACGCACTTCCCCCGGCCCGAGGACTGGCCGGTCATGCCGGTCGACTATGCCGGGTTCACGCTGAAGCCGGTCGGATTCTTCGACCGCAACCCCGCGCTCGACGTGCCGGCGAGCACCGCGACGCACTGCTGCGAAGGCTAGAAGTCGTGTCCGCCGTCTTCTCTCCGATCGCCCGCCGCGCCAGTCATTGGTTGCGGCGGGCGGCCGCGGCCCTCGCGGTTGCCGCGGCAGCGCTCCACGCCGCGTCGCTCGGTGAGCATGCGACGTCGTCGCCGATGGTCGGCATGGTGACCGCCGCGATGATCTTCGGATGCCTGTACTGCGCCCGGCACCTGTGGATGCGTGGTTCACACCGGGATTGGGGTCTCGTCGCGCTGATGAACGTCGGCATGATCGCGTTGCACGTCACCGTGATGAGTCCCGGGTCCGGTGGCGGTCACCACGGGCACGCGATGCACGCAGCGGCGTCGGCTCCGATGGGTCATTCGATGTCGACTCCGATGGCGGCGGCACTCGCGACGGCCGCACTCGAAGCGATCGTCGCCGTGACGGTGCTGTTCTATCAGACTCGGTTCGACGCCCGAGAAGTCCCGGCCTGACCTGGAGGGTCAGTTTTGCACTGGCGCAAGATCGTTCGATACCAGTGCGAGAATGTCGTTCGCGTGACTGACGGCAATGAAATGACCACCACCGCTGATCGGGTGCCAGACGGCGCCCGGGGTCTTGTCCGCTACCGTCTTGTTGATGATCTCAGGCACCAGGGTGTCGGCGCTGCCCTGCCAGAAGTGCACGGGGCGCGTCACTTTCGTCATGTCGAACGGCCAGGCCTTGTAGAGCATCGTGGCGTCGACGACGAGTCCGTCCGCGCCATGCCGAAAGCACTCGCGCCCTGCCCTCAGGAACGCGTCGAGGACCTTCTCGTCAGCGAGCACCTCCCGGTCCGCGGTGCACGCCGACTGCGTGATCGCCTTAGCGTAGCGATCCGCGAAGTGGGTGGCACTGATCCCGAGCACGTCGTACATCAGTGTGAAACCGGGGTGGAAGTGAAGTGCCAGGCGGCCGCCCAGCGCGTCGACGCTGCTGAGATACTTCGCGGCCCAGTTCGATCCGAACGTTCCGTAATTGCCACCGGCGATGCACACGACATCGGCCAGGCGCGCGGGGTCCAGATACGCGGCGGCCGCCAGTGCCCACGGTCCACCCTCGGACCAGCCGGTCACCGCGAATCGTTGTGCGCCGAAGGAGTCGGCCAGCAGCAGGAGGTCATCGGTCCAGCCTTCGAAGGTGCGGCCCGGTTGAGGATCGGACCCGCCCATGCCCGGCCTGTCCGCGCACACGAATCTCAGTCCATTGGCCTTCGCATGCGAATCGAACAGTTCGGCCTCCAGCCGGCTCGAGGGTCCGCCGTGGTTGTGCAGCACGAGCGGTCCGCCCGGGTCACCGGCTTCGAGATACGTGATGGTCCGGTCGCCGACCCGGATACTGCCCTCTCGCGTCACGTGGACTCCTCACAGTGTGGGCCGGACGCCGAAAGTGGATTGGCGGCGTCGAAACTGCAGGTACTCCGATCTCCCTCATACTAGGCGTCACCGGCGGGCAGGCGATACACCCGTCGTGCGGTTTCGCCGAAGAAGAGCGCTTGTTCTGACGGTGACAAGTCGCCGAGTGCTGCCTGGACGGTGGACACCATGGTTTCGGTATCCCACAGCAGATGGTCGATCGGGTAATGCGAGGCGAACATGCATCGCCCGGCGCCGAAGATGCTGAGGGCCGTCCGGACCCACCGACCGATCGCCTCCAGGGATGTTCCGAAAATGAGGGCGATTCCCTGCAACTTGAGGACGACGTTCGGAAACTGACTCACCGCCGTGAGGCGTTCTTCCCAACGGGTGAAGCCCTCGGCAGTGAGATCGACCGGCCAACCGGCCGCCTCCAGCACAAAGGTGGTGTCGGGAAACGCGGCGATGAGTTCGTGCGTGGTGGGTAACTGCTCGTCGTAGACGAGCAGATCCCACACCAGCCCCGCATCGGCGACCTGCTCGAATCCACGCAACCAGGCCGGGTCTGACAGGTAGTCGCCGCGCGCACCCAGGCGCTTGATCGGGTCGGCCGCCCAGTACAGCGGCTGACGCACAGCCCGGACCACCGGGAGATCCCGGTATTGCGCGAGAACGCCTGTCAGATCGCCTGAATCGAGCTGCACGGCCGCGATGAAGGCGTTCGGAACACCGACACGGTCGGCGCAATGCTGAACCCAGATGGCCTCCGCGACACCGTCTGCAGCACCGAACTCGCACACGACCGAGGCCGTGACGGGCGTCCCCTCGAGCTGTGCCCGATAGTCGTGCGGCAGGTACCGGTGCGCAGCGTCGTAGTAGTTCGGCAGCAAGGCGGTGAGCGGGGGTGGGCGACTGTCGATCCACGGGTACGCGAGATCGGGCAGGTTGATGAAGTGATGATGAGCATCGACAATGTCCACCTCACACAGCATATTTCAGTCGTCGACGGGGGATCGGGCAATTGGTCGAGCGCGGCTCCTGTGGTCGCGTGGATCGTTAAGGTGTCGACATGGAACGCCGGATCGACGAAGCCCTGGTCCATTACGTCGAGCACGGCACCGGCGTGCCGCTCGTGGCTCTGCACGGCGCCGGCGTCGATCATCGTGAGATCGAGGCGGCAATCGAGGCCGTCGTTCCCGGCACGGGATACCGACGGATCTACCCGGACCTGCCGGGGATGGGCCTGTCGACAGCCGACGGCCTGACCTGCAACGACGATGTGGTGACGCTGCTCGGTGACTTCATCCACAGCCTGGGTGCGGGCCCGGTGTTGCTGGTCGGACATTCCTACGGCGCCTACCTGGCACGCGGGGTGGCCGCACAGCGACCGGACACGGTGCTCGGCCTGGCGTTGTTGTGCCCGGTCACCGAGCGGTCACGACACGTGCCCGACCACGCCGTGGTTCGCCAGGACGCCGATGCCTACGACGAACTCGAACGTGCACAGTGGGCGGGGTTCGACGAGTACTTCGTCGTGCGCACGCCGGCCACTGCGCGCCGCTACCGCGACCATGTTCTGCCGGGTACGACGCTCGTCGACGAGGACGCTCTCGGGCGCATCTTCGCCGGGTGGACGGTCGACGTCGGATCGAATGCGTTCCCGGGGCCGACGTTGATCGTGGCGGGCCGCCGCGATTCGGTCGTCGGGTACACCGACGCGGCCGAATTGCTCGAGCGCTACCCGCACGCCACCCTGGCTGTCGTCGAGGACGTCGGTCATGCACTCATGCACGAGCGGCCCGAACTACTTGCCGCTCTGTTCGGCGACTGGTTGGATCGGCTGACGCGCTCGGCCGATGGTTCTACCGGGACGCTTCCGTCCAGGTGACCGGCAGGTCGTGGACGCCGTAGATGTTCATGTCGGTCCTGAGTTTCACGTCGCCGGCGGGGACGGCGAGCCCCAGGGTCGGGAAGCGGCGCAGCAGTCCCTCGAATCCGGCGCGCATCTCGAGGCGGGCCAGTTGCTGGCCCAGGCACAGATGGACGCCGTGGCCCAGGGACAGGTGACCGCGGGCCTTGCGGCGGATGTCGAGGGTGTCGGGGTTGTCGAAGCGCTGGGGGTCGCGGTTGGCGGCCAGCAACGAGACGACGACCGTCGATCCCTCGCGAATTGTTTCGCCGCCGAGTTCGATGTCCTCGGTGGCGTAGCGATAGAAGATGTCGGCGACGGACAGGTAGCGCAGGAGTTCCTCGACGGCATCGGGGAGGAGGTCGGGGTCGGCGCGCAGTTCCGCCAGCTGCTCGGGGTTCTCCAGCAGCGCGAAGGTGCCCAGCGCCAGCATGTTGGCGGTGGTCTCGTGGCCGGCGAGCAGCAGCAGGAAGGCGGCGCCGGTCAGCTCCTCGATGGTGAGGTCGTCATCGCGGGCCAGATCGGACAGTATGTCGTCTCCGGGGGCGGCGCGCTTGTGCGTAACCAGTTCGGCCAGGTACGTGCTCAGTGCGCCGTACGCGGCCATCTTCTCGTCGAGCGGCTGGTCCTTGATCAGGAACTTGGCGGAGTTGACCTGGAAGGTGTCCCGGTCCGCGTAGGGGACACCGAGCAGTTCGCAGATCACCAGCGAGGGCACCGGCAGCGCGAACTCTTTGACCAGGTCGACCGGCGGGGTCAGGCGCGCCATCTCGTCCAGTTGCCGCTCGGCGACGTCGATGATGTGGTCTTCGAGCTGCTTCATGCGTTTGACGGTGAAGGCGCCGGTGAGTGTGCGCCGCATCCGGGTGTGGTCCGGCGGGTCCATGGCGATGAACACGCCCGGCATCTGCGGGGACGGCTCGGTGGCGGCGGGCATGCCGGGGGTCTCGTACGGCACGTGGAGAATGCCGATGTCCTGGCGGGAGCTGAACCGGGTGTCGGCCATGAGCCGGCGGACCGCGTCGTAGCCGGTGACGAGCCAGCCCTCGTGACCGTCGGGGAAGACCATGGGACTGACGGGACGAGTCTCGCGCAGCCGGGTGATCTGCCGGGGCGGGTCGAAGGGGCCCGCATCGCGTTCCATGGGGAGGCCGTACGGGACGGCGACCGTGTTACTCATCGGATGTCCTTTCGTGGCAGTGTCGGTTGCGGGGCCGTGCCGCTACCGCGAGTACTCGCGGTTGAAAAGCCTTTTCGACCAGAGGTATCCGCCGAGGGCGATGACGGCGCACCAGCCGAGCGCGATCCATGCGTTGTTCCCGATCGGGGTACCCATCAGCAGGCCGCGCAGGGTTTCGATGATCGGGGTGAACGGCTGGTACTCGGCGAACCAGCGCAATCCGGCAGGCATGGAGTCGGTGGGGACGAACCCACTGCCGAGGAAGGGCAGCAGAACCAGCGGCATACCCACATTGCTCGCGGCCTCGACGGTCTTGCTCACCTGGCCGAGCGCGACGGAGAGCCAGACGAGCGCGAACGTCACCACCACCAGGAAGCCGACGGTGGCCAGCCACGCGCCCACCCCCGCGGTGGGCCGGAAGCCGACCAGCAGTGCCACGCCGATCACGATCGCGACGCTGAGCATCGCCTGGATCACGCTGCCCAGCACGTGTCCGGTCAGCACCGAGACGCGTGCGATGTGCATGGTGCGGAACCGGGCGATGATGCCCTCGGTCATGTCCATCGCGACCGAGATCGCTGTCCCTTGCACCGCGGCCGTCACGGTCATCAGGATGATCGCGGGCACAACGTAGTTGACGTACTCGGCGCGCCCGCCGGACACCCCGCCCAGCCCTGCGCCCAACGTCCCGCCGAACACGTAGACGAACAGCAGCAGGAAGACGACCGGCATTCCGACGAGCGTCACGGTCATCGACGGGTACCGCAGCATGTGATTGAGGTTGCGGCGCAGCATCGTTGCCGAGTCGCGCAGCGGGTGGAACCGGAGGTCCGCCGGGGCCGGCCCGGCGAGAGTGGGGGCGGGGGCGCTCATGAGGTCACCTTCTCGTTGTGGGGGTTGCCGGTGAGGGCGAGGAAGACGTCGTCGAGATCGGGGGTGTGCACGGACAGCTCGTCGACCTCGATGGCCTCGTCGTCGAGCCGGTCGATCAGGGTCTTGAGCGAGCGGAGGCCGCCGTCGCTGGGCACGCGGAGGGCGAGTGCGTCGGGGTCGCGCGAGACCTGGTCGAGGACGCGCTCGGCCGCTTCGAGGCCGTGTGGGTCGGCGAACTGCAGGCGGACGTGGCTCCCGGGGATGCGGCGCTTGAGCTCGTCCGCGGTTCCCTCGGCGACCAGGCGGCCGTGGTCGAGGACCGCGATCCGGTCGGACAGTTCGTCGGCTTCCTCCAGGTACTGGGTGGTCAGGAAGATGGTGACGCCGGTGGCCACCAGGTCCCGGACGATCTGCCACATGGCCCGGCGGCTGCGTGGGTCCAGGCCGGTGGTCGGCTCGTCGAGGAAGATCACGCGCGGGCTGCCGACCAGGGTCATCGCGAGGTCGAGCCGCCGCCGCATGCCTCCGGAGTAGGTCGAGACCGGCTTCGAGGCCGCGTCGACCAGGTCGAACTGTTCGAGCAGCTGGGCGGCGCGCCGCCGGCCGTCGCTGCGGGCGAGGTGGTGCAGATCCGCCATCAGCAGTAGGTTTTCCCTGCCGGTGAGCAGGTTGTCCACCGCCGAGAACTGGCCGGTGACACCGATTGCGGCGCGCACCGCGTCGGATTCGCGGGTGAGGTCGTGGCCGGCGACTCGGGCGTCACCGGCATCGGCGCTGATCAAGGTGGACAGGATGTTGACCGTGGTGGTCTTCCCGGCGCCGTTCGCGCCGAGCAGGGAGAAGACCGTTCCCTGCGGGACGGTCAGATCGATGCCGTCGAGCACGATGTGGTCGCCGAACGACTTGCGTAACCCGGTCACCGCGATGGCCGGCTGAGATTGCCTGGTGGTCATGGTTTCCCTTTCTCGAGGTCCAGAAGTGGATCAGGAACGACGGATCGTGATGCCGCCGAACGAGGTGTGCGCGCGGACCTCGACGGTCTCGTCGGACGCCTCGGGCCGGGTGGTGTTGTCCAGCAGGTTGCGAACCTGCCCGAACTTGGTGTTCACCTCCAGCCAGGCGGCGGTGCCCTCGGCGATGCCGATCTCCAGGTCGCCCATCGCGGTCCCGAGCTCGACCGAACCGCGGGCCACCTCGCCGAGGCGAATGCTGCCGTTGGACGTCTTCGACTCGACACTCGCGCCGGCCCGGTCGACGGAGATGTCGCCGTTCGCCGAGCGCACATGGACGTCGCCGGTGACCGCGGCGATCGCGGTGTCACCGTTGGAGTTCTTGACGATTGCGGAGCCCTCGATCTCGCCGATGCGGACCTTCCCGGAGCCGGTGCGGATCTCGGCGTTGCCCGCGACGCCGTCCGCGGTGACGTGACCGGCCGCGGTGTCCACACGCAACGGACCGGTCTGCTCGAGCCGGACGTTCCCGGTGGAGGTCTTGAACCGGCACTGCCCGAGCCGGCCCGTGCCGCTGAGGTCTCCCACCTGCACCTCGCCGGAAACCTGCGAACCGCTGGGCAGGTCGATGGACACCTCCACCGACCTGGACTTGCGGGAGAAGTCGAGTACGCGCGCTTTCGGTCCCATGACCTGGAGCACGCCGTTCGCGTAGTCGACGCGGACCCGCTGGGCGGCCTGCACGTCGGACTCATCGGATGCGTCGCTCGGGCGCACGTCGACGGTGGTGTCGGTGCGGTCGCTCGCGGTGATCCGCACATTGCCGACGCCGAGTTCGAGCGTGACGGAAATCGGTTCGGGTGTATCGAAATTGGGCATAGCTGTCCCCTCGGGATGAGTTGGTGAAACATCCCCGCAGGTCGGGGACGTGGTGTGAGGTGAGGCGGTGCGGCTAGCGCACCCAGCCGGTGAGGCTCTGCTTGGTCTGTTTGCCGCGCTGCTGGGCGTGCTGGACGCGGTCCGGTTGCTGCAGCGCGGTCGAGGCCGCGCGGACCAGCCAGGCGTTGACCGAGCGCCCCTCCTTGGCTGCGGCCTCCTCGACCGCGGCCTTGAGCTGTTCGGGGAGGCGCACGTTGATCCGCGCGGTCGGGCCGTCCTCGGCGATCGGTGTGCCGCCGTCCGCCGGTGCGGCATCGTCCTCGGTCGCGTCTTCGATCGGCTCGGCGGGCCGTGCGGTCACGACGAAGTTCGGGTCGCGTCCGCGCAGGCGCAACTCCACCGATCCCGGGGCCAGATCTTGGGTGATCTCGTCCGTGGCGGCGGACAGTGCGTCCAGCAACGTCATCCGGATCGCAGACTCGAGCGACCCGGTCAGGCGCTCGACCAACGCACGGGATTCGTCACCGCCGGCTTCGGCGAGGGTGGCGAATTCACGTCCGAGGTTGCTCACATACGGTGTCAAATCCATGGTGCCATCGTGGCACAGCAATGGCACCACGGCAAGGGTTTAGTGGCTCAAATGTGGTGCCACATGGCACCACCTGGCCGTTCTCGGATGAAAAGTGCTGGTTGTTGCCGCTCGACCAGCCGATCGGATAACGGCCGGAACCTCCCTGGGCAACGACGGTCTGCGCCTAGAATCCCAGTGAGCAGCGACTCCCACTCGACCTCTGCGTACGAAGGGATCGACCCCATGAGCTTGTCGACTCGTAGCCGGCTGCGTCGAACGGCCACCGCGCTCAGCATCGTTCTTGCCCTCGCCACCGTTTCGTGCGGATCGGACGGTCGCAGCGGCGAACAGCAATCAGCGGAAAACGGTCCCGACGTCGCGCACACCGATGATCCCAACGCCGACAAGATCGCCGCTATCGTTCGCGACAAGCTGACGGAGCTCGATCTCAGCGGCGCCGTATTCGGTGTGTGGCGCGGCGACGAGGAGATCGCCGCCGGGGCGGTGGGGGAGTCTCCGCTCGGCGTTCCCGCGACGCGTGACATGCAATTGCGAGTCGGCCAGCCGATGGAACCGATGCTGTCGACAATTCTGTTGCAGCTGGGCGAGGCCGGAACGCTGAGCCTGGACGAGCCGATCGCCAAGTGGGTGCCCGACTTTCCGCGAGCCGACAAGATCACCCCGCGGATGCTCGCCAACAGCACCACCGGCATTTCGGACTACGTGACCAACCCCGATTTCCTGAAGATCTTCTACGCAAATCCGATCAAAGGCTTTACGTCTCAGGAGATCTTCGACTTGGCGAACGCCCGCCCGCCGCTGTTCGAACCGGGGACCAGTTTTGCCTACGCGCACAGCGACCTGTGCCTGCTCGGTGTGGTACTCGAGAAGGCGGCGGGAAAGCCGTTGGGAGACCTCCTGAAGGAGCGGATCTTCACGCCGCTGGGGATGGACGCGAGCAGCGTGGTGCTGACACCTCAGATGAGTGAACCGATCCTGCACGGCTATACCAACGAACGTGGCGTCTTCGAGGACTCCACGTTCTGGAATCCCACGGCGTTCCTCAACAGCGGCAACATGAACTCGACGGTGGCCGAAGTCGCGCGGTGGGTTCGTGCGCTCGGCACCGGCGAACTCCTGTCCGACACGGCGTTCACGGAGATGATGGCGGACAAGACCGCCGGGCTGGGCCCGCTGACTGCGGACAAGTACTTCGCATTCGGAACCGTTCACCTGGGCAGTTGGCTGCTCATGAACCCGGCATTCGGGGGCTACAACGGCATCGCCCTCTACGAAACGGAGTCGAAGACCACGATCGTCGTCTACGCCACGCTCGGACCGACGGCCAATGCCAACGCCAATAACACGGTGCCGATCGGCAAGGAGATCGGCGCCCTCCTCTTCCCCGACAACCCGCCGAAGGTGCCCTGACGCTCACCGTGGAGGTGGACGGATTGCACCCGGCGGGTCCGCGAAAACCGTTGTCGCTACGGGCTAACCGGCATCCTCTTGGGCGGCGAGCTGCACCCTGATCCGCGACGTCGCGTTGATCAACGACTCGTTGTTGACGGCGGCCGCAGCGTCGGCGTCGCCCTTGCGGGCGGCCTCGACGAGACGTTCCTGGTACCTCCACAACGAGTCGTCCCCCGGCGTGTCGAGGGTGCCCTGCGCACCGACGATCTTGTAGGCACGGCAGTGCTGCCACAGGGTACGGATGGAGTCGACCAGCACGGGGTTCGCTGATGCTTCGTAGAGAATCGTCAACAGCGCCTCGTCGTGATCGAGCAGCGCCACCACCCGGCGTTCGGCGATGGCGGTCTGCATGAGTTCGTACTCGGCGTGCATCCGGTCGACGTCCGCCGGGCTGATCTGCTGGGCGCCCAATCGTGCGGCTTCCACTTCGAGCAACCGTCGCACGTCGTAGACGTGGACCAGTTCGGCCAAGGTCAAGCCCTTCACGACCGCGCCCTTGTGGGGGACGCGCTCGGCCAGACCGGCTTCCTCGAGCCGCCGGATCGCCTCGCGCACGGGCATCACGCTCGTCCCGACCTGCGCGGCGATGTCGCGAATGCGCAGGCGGGAGCCTGCAGGCAGATCGCCGTTCATGATCGCCTCGTGCATCGTCTCGTAGACCTGGTCGGTCAACAGGGACGTTTCGGCGCGCTTGGTCATTACCACAGCTCAAATATAAACCGCACGAGGGGCGCAGCCGTGCGCCAGACGACCTGCGCGAGTCTGCGCGCCGCGCCGCACACCGGTGCCGCGACACACCGGCAGCCTGAGTTGGTCGTGCGTCCAGAGCGTTTACGCTCGTCGGAGGTGCTCGGGGCGGAGTGACGGACGGCGGGTGGGCTGTGAAACACAGGGCGCGTAGATCGACTCTGGCGGTGGTGACGGCGGCGGCCGCGGTACTGACACCGATCGCGGCGTCGGCCCCGGTGACAGCCGATCCGCTCGGGTTCACGAAGACCACGCTCCATTTCCAGGTTCTCGTCGGACCGAACCGGGACGAGCCGTGCGACGTGATCGGCGACGTGTACAAGCCCGACTCGGCGTCGGCGTCGAATCGGGTGCCCGCCGTGCTCACCACCAACGGCTTCGGCGGTTCCAAGAACGATCAGGCCGGCATCGCGTCGTTCCTCGCGTCCCGCGGCTACGCGGTGCTCGCGTACTCCGGGCTGGGCTTCGGCGGTTCCGGTTGCAAGATTCACATGGACAACCCCGACTACGACGGGCGCGCCGCGAGTGAACTGGTGAGCTTCCTCGGCGGACGCGACGGCATGGCGTTCGTCGATCCCGCGCACACCGTCCCCGTCCCCGGACTCGACTACGTGGTGCAGGACCCGACCGCTCACCACGGCGTCGCCGAGGCGCACGATCCGCGGGTCGGCATGGTCGGCGGCTCCTACGGCGGGGCCGTACAGTTCGCCGCGGCCTCGGTGGACCCCCGGATCGACACGATCATCCCGATGATCACGTGGAACGACCTCAGTTACTCCCTCGCGCCCAACGGCACCGACCAGATCACCGGGGTCAGCACGTCGGTTCCCGGTGCGTCGAAGGTGGTGTGGTCGCTCATGTTCGGGGCCATCGGCGTGACCAACCCCCGGGCCGAGGGCTACGCGCAGGACCCTGTGCGGGCGTTGGGTTGCCCCAATTTCGCCGACCCCGCGTGCCCCGCGCTGACGCAGGCAGCGGTGCAGGGCTACCCGGACCCGGGGTCCGTCGACTTCCTGCGCCAGTCGTCCGTGGTGTCGTACGCGGACCGGGTGAAGATTCCGGCGTTGATCATGCAGGGTCAGCAGGACACCCTCTTCGACCTCAACGAAGCGACGGCCACGTTCGAGACCCTGCAGGCGCAGGGCAACGACGTGAAGATGATCTGGCACAGCTGGGGGCATTCCGATCTCACTCCCGCCGAGGGCGAGATCAGCATGAAGGATCCGAACCCGGACACCCAGTACGAGACGGGCCGGATGGTCGACTGGTTCGACCACTACCTGAAGGATCGCGCGGTCGACACCGGGCCGGTGTTCAGCTACTTCCGCAACTGGGTCGACTACACCGGCAACGCCGCACCCGCGTACGCCGAATCCTCGGATATCGCGGTAGGCCAGGACTATTCGCTCTACCTCTCCGGCGACGGCGCGCTGACCGACCGACTCGACGGCATCGTTCCCGGCGCGCAGACGCTGAACACGCTGCCCGGCGGCCTCCCCACGGACCGGGAGGCACCGGACACCCGGCCGGGGAATCAGGTCCCGCAGGGCATGATCCCCGGCACCCAGGCCGAATGGTCGTCCGGCATCCTCGACGCCCCGCTGGACGTGGTCGGCGCCCCGACGCTCGACGTCCGCGTCGCCGCCGCACCCGCGGTCACCGGTGTCGAGGACTCGGTCGTGGTCTTCGCGAAGCTGTACGACGTGGCTCCTGACGGCACCGAAACGCTGATCAACGGACAGGTCGCTCCGGTGCGCATCGTGGCACCCGGTGGGCCCGTCCGGGTCACGATGCCGGCCATCGTCCACCGCTTCGACGAGGGGCACCGCGTTCGCCTCGTGGTGTCCGGGGGAGATCCGAGCTTCCGCGGAAGTCTGGTGCCGCACCAGGTCACCATCGCCTCGGGCGACCCGGGGCAGGCGCTGGTGCTGCCCGTGACCGGCTGAGGTCGGGGCTCGTCCGGATGAGTCGCCACGAAACGAGTGATTGACATCACAGGAGGGTCGGGATCACACTGGAACCCTCAAATTGAATCCGATGTCAAGATCAATTGCGTCGGCTGGTGGAGAGGAACCACAGGTGACCAAGCTCGGAGGAGTGTGCGACAAGCGCTTCACGGCGTTGCAGGAGGCACTGAAGGACAATCTCGACTCCGGTGAGGAACTCGGCGCGTCGATCGTCGTGACCCTCGACGGAGAGCCGGTGGTCGACATGTGGGGCGGATGGTCCGACACCGATCACGCCACCGAATGGGAGCGCGACACCATCACCAACGTGTGGTCGTGCACCAAGACGGTCACCGCGCTCGCCGCACTGATGCTCGTCGACCGCGGACTGCTGGACGTCTACGCGCCCGTCGCGAAGTACTGGCCGGAATTCGCCGCGGCAGGCAAGGACCGCGTCGAGGTCCGCCATCTCCTGTCGCACACGTCGGGTGTGTCGGGGTGGGATCAGCCGATCACGGTCGAGGACACGTTCGACCTCGCCGGGTCGACGAAACGGCTCGCCGCCCAGGCGCCGTGGTGGGAGCCGGGCACGGCGTCCGGATATCACGCGCTGAACTACGGCCATCTGATCGGTGAGGTCGTCCGCCGAATCGACGGGCGCACGCTCGGCCGTTTCGTCGCGGAGGAGATCGCCGGACCGCTGGGGGCCGACTTCCACATCGGACTGGACCCGTCGGAGTTCGGCCGGGTGTCGAACGTGGTCCCGCCGCCGCCGTTGCCGATCGATCTGGCCTCCCTCGACCCCGCCAGTGTCATCGTCAGGACGTTCACCGGCCCCGGACCGGACGCGTCCGCGTCGTGGTCCGACGAGTGGCGCCAGGCGGAGAACGGTGCGGCCGGTGGTCAGGGCAACGCCCGGTCGCTCGCCCGGATCCAGTCCGTCGTGGCCTGCGGGGGAGAACTCGACGGCGTCCGCCTGCTGTCGCCGGACACCATTTCCCTGATCTTCGAGGAGCAGTCGAACGGCGTGGATCTGGCTCTGGGGCAACCGATTCGATTCGGCATCGGGTACGGTCTGCCGACGCCCGTGTCGGTGCCGTTCGTCCCCGAGGGACGCATCTGCTTCTGGGGTGGCTGGGGCGGCTCGCAGGTCGTCGTCGACACCGAACGCCGGATGACCATGACGTACGTGATGAACAAGATGGGGCCGGGACTTCTCGGCTCCGACCGGACCGCCCAATATGCGACGGCGACGTTCGATGCGCTGAGCTGACGCGCCCGCCCGGGGCGTGATCAGGACGCCAGCCCCTTGTCCTGCAGCCATTCCCGGGCGATGTCGCCCATGTCCTCGAGGTCGGCCACCCGCTGGTTCATCTCGATGAGATCCTCGGTCGTCAGTGCTGCCGACACGTCGGCCAGGACGCCGCGGACATCGTCGCCTGCCTTGTTCTCGTTGATGATCGGGGTGATGTTCTCCGCCAGGAACAGGTGTTTGGTGTCCTCGAGTGCCACGAGGTTCTCCGACCGCATCGCCGGGTCGGTGCTGAACACGTCCGCCACCTCGATCTGACCGCTCAGCAGGGCGTTGAGCGTCAGGGGACCGCCGGCGTCGAGTGCCAGGAACTCCTTGAACGTCAGTCCGTATTTGTCCCGCAGGCCGGCGACGCCGTTCTCCCGGGTCTTCCATTCGGGCGGGCCGCCGAGGGTGAGCTCGTCGGCGTGGGGCACGAGGTCCTCGATCGTCTCGAGTGAGTACTCGTCCGCGGTCTCCTGCCGCACCGCGAGAACGTCCTTGTCCTCGGCGGGGGACGGTTCCAGTGCGATGAGCCCGGCGGGCAGCTTGGCCTTGATCTCCTCGGTCACCTCGTCCGACGCAGTAGCGGTGGTGGCGCTGTCGAGGTATTGGAGTAACGCACCCGAGTACTCGGGCAGCAGGTCGATGGAGCCGTCCCGGATGGCCGGGACGTACACCTCCCGGCTTCCGATGTTCAGCTTCTCGGTGACGTCGATGCCGTTCGCGCGCAGCGCCTCCGCGTAGATGGTCGCGATCAGCTGGCTTTCGGGGAAGTCCGCGGAGCCGACGACGATGGCACCGTCGCTGCTTCCGCCGTCGTCGGATGCCAACGGGTCCTTGCCGATCCCGCATGCCGTCAACGACATCAGGGTGGCGCCGGTCAGGGCGACGATCAATGCCTTCTTCATGATGATGTCCTTCAGATCAGCGAGGGCTCGGGAGCGGACGCGGTTCGGGCTGCGACGGCGGTGTCTTCGGAATCGGATCGCTTGTTCGCGCCGCTCCGCTCGCGTCGCGTCAGACCGGGTGAGACGACCCGAACCGTGAGGAATCCGATCGCCAGGTCGAATGCGAGCGCGAGGAGAGACACGAGGACCGCTCCGGCGGCCATCTGCGCGTAGTCGCTCTGCGCCTTGCCGTCGATGAGGAGACGTCCCAGTCCGCCCAGCGAGATGTAGGCGGCGACGGTCGCGGTCGAGACGATCTGCAGCACGGCGCTGCGCACACCCGACAGCATCAGCGGCAGCGCGCAGGGCATCTCCACCTCGGTGAGGATGCGCATCGACCGGAACCCCATGCCCCGCGCAGCGTCCACGGCGGCCGGGTCGACCGAGCGAATGCCTGCGTACGTGTTGGTGAGAATCGGCGGGATGGCCAACAAGACCAGCACGATCAGGCTCGGAATCAGATAGGCCAGCTTGGTCGAGAACGACGGTGCGATGACGAGCACCAGCAGGATCAGCAAGCCGATGGTGGGAAGAGCGCGCAGCGAGTTGGCCAGGCCCGCGACGACGACCGCTCCGCGACCGGTGTGCCCGATGTACAAACCGAGCGGAACCGCGATCAGCGCCGCCGCGAACAGGGCGAGGAATGTGTACAGCAGGTGCTGGAGGAGGAGAGCAGGAATGCCCTCGGGCCCGGTCCAATGAGCACCGTCGAGCAGAAAGTCGATCATGATGAGACCACCTTCGGGGTCCACGGTGTGAGTAACCGATTGGCGAGCACGATGAGCAGGTCGAGAACCAGCGCCAGCAGCAGGCACAGCGCGATACCGGTGATGATCGGTGTGTAGAAACGCAACTGGAAGCCCTGGGTGAACAGGGAACCGATCTGCGGGATCCCGAGCAGCGCGGCGAGAGAGACCAGGCTGACGTTCGACACGACCGCGACGCGCAGTCCGGCGCAGATGACGGGAACACCCACCGGCAGCTGAACTTTCAGCAGAGTCTGGTACGGCCGGTAGCCCATCGCCGTGGCGGCGAGCACCGTCTCCTGCGGCACCGAATCCAGGGCGTCGGCGATGACGCGCACGAGCAGGGCGACGGTGTAGATCGTCAGCGCGACGACGATGTTCATCGGATCGAGAATCTTCGTTCCGAGGATCGGCGGGAGCAGGACGAACAGCGCCAGCGACGGGATCGTGTAGAGCAGGCCGGCCGTGCCCACCACATAGGGGTTGATCCGGCGACTGCGATGCGCCAGCCAGCCGATCGGCAACGCGACGATCACACCGACGACGAGCGGCACGAGCGCGAGGAGGATGTGCCAGCCGACCAGTTCGGCGATGCGATCGGACTGGCGGCCGAGCCATTCGATGTTCATCGGGCCATCGCCTCCGTGGCTACGAGATCCGCAGACTCGATCGCCGCGACCGCCGCGTGTGCCGTCACGGTTCCCACGAGCACACCGTCGCCGTCGACGACGACACCGCGTTTGCTGGGTGCGGACAGGGCGGCGTCGAGCAGGGCCCGCATCGTTCCGTGCGCATCGGCGACCGTCCCGCTGAGATTCACGTCGTCCGGGCGGATGCGGTCGACGACCTTCGCCGGTTGCACCCAGCCGATCGGCTTGTTCGCCGGGTCGACGACGAGCAACCAGTCGTCCGTGGTCCGGGTGCGGGCGTCGGACGCCGAATCACCCAGACGGGCAACGGGTTCGGCGACCGTCTCCACGCGGCCGCCGAGGTTCGAGAAACCCAGCGAACGGTAGCCGCGGTCGCGTCCGACGAAGTCGGCGACGAACTCGTCGGCGGGTTCGGTCAGCAACTCCAGCGGCGTCGCCGCCTGCGCCAGGATCCCGCCGGTCCGCAACACGACGACCTGATCGCCGAGCTTGAGTGCCTCGTCGATGTCGTGCGTGACGATGATGATCGTCTTGCCGATGTCCTTCTGCAGTCTCAGAAACTCGTCCTGGAGCTGGCTCCGGACCACCGGGTCGACAGCGCTGAACGGTTCGTCCATCAGCATGAAGGCCGGATCCGCGGCGAGGGCGCGCGCGACCCCCACTCGCTGCTGCTGGCCACCCGAGAGCTGCCACGGATACCGGTCCGCGAAGTTCGCCGCGAGACCGACCGTCTCGAGCAGCTCCATCGCCCGGGTTCGGGCCTCCTTCTTCGTCTTTCCCAGCAATCTGGGCATGGTCGCGACGTTGTCCACGATGGTGCGGTGTGGGAACAGTCCGGCATGCTGGATGACGTACCCGATCCGCCTGCGCAGCAGCGCCGGATCCATGTCCGCCGTGGATTCGCCGTCGAGGGAGATGGTTCCGGACGTCGGTTCGATCAATCTGTTGATCATGCGAAGCGACGTGGTCTTGCCGCATCCCGACGGCCCGACGAGTGCTGTGATCTTCCCGCTCGGGCACTCGAGGTCCAGTTCGTTCACCGCTGTCGTGCCGTCCGGATATGCCTTGGTGACTTTGTCGAATGTGATCATCCGCGTGCTACTTTCGTGTAATCCGAGTGGAGACACACTCGGAAGTTCGGTGTCGTGGGACTGCTTTACCGAGTTGTGTCCTTCTCCGGATTCGGCATCTGTTCCAGAAACTTCACCGCTGCTTTCAGGTCGTCGCTCAGAGGACGGTCGGTCGTCCGGGGGTCCAGGCATGCGCGTGCCCGGTCCAGGTACGCGCCGAGTTCGGTGGTCGTGTCGAGTTCGTGGTTCTGCTGGCCGAGGGCGCGCACCGCCGAGATCAGTTCGCACGCGAGCACGATGCGAGACTGGGCGAGGATGTCGGTGAGCTGGGTGGCGGCCTGCGACGCGAAGCTCGCGTGGTCCTCGGTTCCGCGGGAGATCACGGTGTGTCCGAGAGAGCCCGGCGCCGCGGCCATCCGGATCTCGGCGATGGCCGCGGACGTCGTGTACTCCAGCAGCATGGTGCCGCTACTGCCCGCCGGACCGTCGGCCAGGAACGGCCGGAGACCGGTGACCACCGGATCGGAGAGATTGGCAAGCCTGCACTGCGACAACAGCGCCGCGCTCGACAGCGCGAGTTTCGCCTCGTCCACGGCGAGGGCGATCGGCATTCCGTGGAAGTTCCCGTTGTGGAACACGGCGTCGTCCTCGACGGAGATGAGGGGGTTCTCGGAGGACGAGTTCATCTCGATCGCGAGCGTGCCCCGCAACCGCTGCAGCGCCTGCCACGTCGCCCCGAGGATCTGCGGCAGGGCGCGGAACCCGTAGGAATCCTGCACGCGGGCAGCCTGTACGCGGTGGCCCGCGAGGAGCTCCCGGACCCGGCCGGCCACCTCCTCCTGGCCGAGGTGCCTGCGGGCAGCCTGCACCCGTGCCGCGAACGGTTCGACGGAACTGCGCGTCGCCAGCAGCGACACCACACCGACGATCAGCGAGTGCTCCAGCCAGTTCGCGACGCTGTCGGTGGCCGACGCCGCGAGCGCGACCGTCATCGCGTTGGTCGAGATCAGCGGGAGTGCGTCACCCTGGTGTGCGGTCCACCGGGTGACGAGTCGACCGTCCCTCAGCGGTGCCTCGCCCATCAACCCGAGCGCGATCTCGGAGAACGCGCTGAGGTCGCCGGTGCCTATCGCCCCGCGAGCGTGCACGGTGGGCTGTTCGTCCGCCGCGACGGCATCGATCAGCGCGGTCACGATGTCGGGGTGCAGACCGGATCCGCCGTTGAGAATCTGGTTGACGCGAATGATCATGGCGGCGCGGACGACGTGATCCGGCAGCGCGGGGCCCGAACCCGTGGCGTGGCTGCGGAGAAGTCGAAGGTCCTGGTCGACGCCGTCGGAGACGGAGGTGTCCCGGTTGCCCCCGACACCCGTGGTGCGTCCGTAGATGGGCTGCCGTTCGGCGATGCGCACGGCTGTCTCCCACGAACGGCGTGCGTGGTCGAGCGCTGCGGGGTCGGGCTCGATCACGACGGGTTCCCGGGCCAGCGCCGTGAGTTGGTCGACGGTGAGCTGGGCGCCGTCGAGCACCACAGGAAGGGGCGGGTGCGGTTCCTCGGTCGAGCTGGAATCTCTCCGGGTCATCAGAACTCCGTGATCGATGTGGTGTGCCTCACTCTTCGAGATGTATAGTCCTGTATATACCGCGACGTGTCAACCGTCAGTTTCCCGTCATGACCTCCATCGCAAGACCGTGGTGAGCGGCTGGCATTCCGGCTAGGTCAACCTCTCACTTCGATCAGTCCCTCGGTGATCTTCCGGAACGTAAGGTCTCGGGAGAGGTGCATATATGGCCATGCATCGATCCCGCTATGACTGATCGACCGAAGGAATGAGTCCAATGCCGCAGCAGGTACGAGGCGTCATCGCCCGCTCCAAGGGTGCCCCCGTCGAGATCGCGACCGTCAACATTCCGGACCCCGGTCCGGGTGAGGTGGTGGTCGATATCGCGGCGTGCGGTGTGTGCCACACGGACCTCACCTACCGCGACGGCGGGATCAACGACGAGTTCCCGTTCCTGCTGGGCCACGAGGCTTCGGGGATCGTCGAGAGTGTCGGTGAAGGCGTCACGTCCGTGGCGGTCGGCGACTTCGTCGTCCTGAACTGGCGCGCCGTCTGCGGTCAGTGCCGGGCCTGTAAGCGCGGCCGCCCGCAGTACTGCTTCGACACGCACAACGCCGCGCAGAAGATGACGCTCGAGGACGGCACCGAACTGACTCCCGCCCTGGGGATCGGCGCGTTCGCCGACAAGACGCTCGTCCACGCCGGACAGTGCACCAAGGTGGATCCCTCCGCGGACCCGGCAGTCGTCGGGCTGCTCGGCTGCGGCGTGATGGCCGGCCTCGGTGCCGCCGTGAACACCGGCAACGTCTCCCGCGGTGACACCGTCGCCGTCATCGGCTGCGGTGGTGTCGGCGATGCCGCGATCATGGGCGCCCGCCTGGCAGGCGCCGTGAAGATCATCGCGATCGACCGGGACGACAAGAAGCTCGAATGGGCGAAGGACCTGGGCGCGACGCACACGATCAACGGCGGCCAGGTGGATGCCGTCTCGGCCGTCCAGGAACTCACCGGCGGTTTCGGCGCCGACGTCGTGATCGATGCGGTCGGCCGCCCCGAGACGTGGAAGCAGGCGTTCTACGCCCGCGACCTCGCCGGCACCGTCGTGCTGGTCGGTGTCCCGACCCCCGACATGACCCTCGAGATGCCGCTGATCGACTTCTTCTCCCGCGGCGGATCCCTGAAGTCCTCGTGGTACGGCGACTGCCTGCCCGAGCGTGACTTCCCGATGCTCGTCGACCTGTACCAGCAGGGCCGGCTGCCGCTGGACAAGTTCGTCACCGAGCGCATCAAGATCGACGAGGTGGAAGCGGCGTTCCACAGCATGCACGCCGGTGAGGTGCTGCGTTCGGTGGTCGTTCTGTGAGCGGGCAGTTGCGGATCGAGCGGGTCGTCACCGAGGGAACGTTCGCCCTCGACGGCGGAGAGTGGAACGTCGACAACAACATCTGGCTGATCGGTGACGACACCGACGTCGTGATCGTCGACGCCGCCCACACCGCGCAGCCGATCATCGACGCGGTCGGAGGCCGGCACGTGAATGCCGTGATCTGCACGCACGGTCACAACGACCACGTCACCGTCGCCCCCGAATTGGCCGAGCGTTTGCATGCCCCGGTGCTGCTGCACCCCGGCGACGACGTGCTGTGGAAGATGAGCCACCCCGACGCCAAGTACTGGCATCTCGAGGACGAACAGCGGATCGCGATCGCGGGCACCGAGATCCAGGTGATCCACTCGCCCGGTCACTCGCCGGGGTCGGTGTGCCTGTACCTGCCCGAGGCCGGGGCACTGTTCTCCGGCGACACCCTGTTCTCGGGTGGCCCCGGCGCCACCGGCCGGTCGTACTCGGATTTCCCGACCATCATCGGGTCGATCCGGGACCGGCTGTTCGCTCTTCCCGAAGACACGCTCGTCCACACCGGTCACGGTGACGGAACCACGATCGGCACCGAGGCCCCGCACCTCGCCGAATGGATTGCACGAGGAAACTGACTCCATGACCGACACCACCGACAGGTACACCTTCGACGAAGATGATGTCGTCGTCACGCACGAGAAATCCTATGCGGCAGGTGTTCCTGCGGTGTTGGTGTCGTTGCGTCGTGGGCTCGAGCAGATGGGTCCGGTGCGCACGGCCCGGACGTTGATGAAGTTGAATCAGCGGGAGGGGTTCGACTGTCCGGGGTGTGCGTGGCCGGAGACTCCGGGGCACCGCAAGCATGCGGAGTTCTGTGAGAACGGGGCGAAGGCGGTCGCGGAGGAGGCGACCACCCGCAAGGTCGGGCCGGAGTTCTTCGCGGCGCATTCGGTGTCGGATCTGCTGGGTCGGACCGAGTTCTGGTTGGGGCAGCAGGGCCGGTTGACGCATCCGATGGTGTTGTTGCCGGGGGCCTCGCATTACGAGCCGATCGGCTGGGACGCGGCGTTCGCGATGATCGCCGGGGAGTTGCGGGCGTTGGCGTCGCCGCACGAGGCGGTGTTCTACACGTCCGGGCGCACCAGCAATGAGGCGGCGTTCGTGTACCAGTTGATGATCCGGGCGTTCGGGACGAACAACCTGCCGGACTGCTCGAACATGTGCCACGAGTCGTCGGGCAGTGCGTTGGTGGAGACGATCGGGATCGGGAAGGGGTCGGTGTCGGTTCCCGACCTCGAGAACGCGGACCTGATCCTGATCGCCGGGCAGAACCCGGGCACCAACCACCCGCGGATGCTCTCGACCCTCGAGAAGGCGAAGGCCAACGGGGCGAAGGTGATCGCGATCAACCCGCTGCCCGAGGCCGGGTTGATGCGGTTCAAGGACCCGCAGAAGGTGCACGGGGTGGTCGGCGACGGTGTGCAGATCGCCGACGAGTACCTGCAGATCCGGATCGGCGGCGACCAGGCCCTGTTCCAGGGATTGGGCCGGTTGCTGCTCGAGGCGGAGGACCGCAATCCCGGGACGGTGCTGGACCGGGAGTTCATCGACCGGCACACCGCAGGCTTCGAGGAGTGCGCGGCGCATCTGCGGCAGGTCGATCTGGGCACGGTGGCGGCGGCGACCGGGCTCACCCTCGAACAGATCCAGGCCACGGCGGACGCGTTGATCTCCTCGAAGAAGACCATCATCTGCTGGGCGATGGGGTTGACTCAGCAGACGCACGGGGTCGCGACCATCCAGGACGCGGTGAACCTGCTGCTGTTGCAGGGGATGATCGGCAAACCCGGGGCCGGGGTGTGCCCGGTGCGCGGGCACTCGAACGTCCAGGGTGACCGGACGATGGGGATCTGGGAGAAGATGCCCGAATCGTTCCTGGCCGCGCTCGACGCCGAATTCGGTATCCGCTCGCCGCGCGAGCACGGGTTGGACGCGGTCGACTCGATTCGGGCGATGCGGGACGGGAAGGCGTCGGTGTTCCTCGGGATGGGCGGCAACTTCGTCTCGGCGACCCCGGACACCGAGACCACCGAGGCCGCGTTGCGGGGCTGTGCGCTGACGGTGCAGGTGTCGACGAAACTGAACCGCTCGCACCTGGTGACCGGGCAGACCGCGCTGATCCTGCCCTCGCTGGGGCGCACCGACAAGGACGTGCAGTCCGGGAAGAAACAGCAGGTCACGGTCGAGGACTCGATGTCGATGGTGCACCTGTCCCGCGGCAGCCTGTCACCCGCGAGCGACCAGTTGCGCAGTGAGGTCGCCATCGTCTGCGGGATCGCGCAGGCCCTGTTCGGTCCCGACCATTCGGTGCCGTGGGCGGAATTCGCCGCCGACTACGACCGCATCCGCGATTCCATCGCAAGGGTCATTCCCGGGTTCGAGGACTTCAACCGCAAGGTCCGTCAACCGGACGGGTTCGGACTGCCGCACCCACCGCGGGACGAGCGCCGGTTCGTGACGGACACGGGGAAGGCGAATTTCACGGTCAACGAGCTGTCCTGGCTGCCGGTCCCGCAGGGGAAGCTCATCTTGCAGACGATGCGCTCACACGATCAGTACAACACCACCATCTACGGTCTCGACGACCGCTACCGCGGCGTGAAGGGCGGTCGGCGGGTGCTGTTCATCGCTGCCGAGGACATCGCCGCCCTCGGGTACGTCGACGGGGACCGGGTGGACCTGATCTCCGAGTGGGAAGCCCCGGACGGGACGGTGCAGGAGCGCCGGGCCGACGACTTCCGGTTGGTGCCGTACCCGACGCCGCGGGGGAACGTCGCAGCCTACTACCCGGAGACGAATCCGCTGATCCCACTCGATCACGTGGCCCGCAAGTCGAACACCCCGGTGTCGAAGGCGATCACCATCCGTCTCGAACGGCGACCCTGATGGGGCGTGTGACCACCCGGACCCCGG
Source organism: Rhodococcus sp. IEGM 1307 (assembly GCF_030056915.1). Lineage (NCBI taxonomy): Bacteria > Bacillati > Actinomycetota > Actinomycetes > Mycobacteriales > Nocardiaceae > Rhodococcus > Rhodococcus sp. IEGM 1307. The sequence goes on along the minus strand of NZ_JASHKW010000005.1, from coordinate 19,733 downwards.
TCACCCGGATCACCGACACCCGGCAGTCCACCCGACCGGACACCGTGGTGGTGGAGGAGCCGCTCGAGATCCGGGTGAACGGGACACCGCTGGCGGTCACCATGCGCACCCCCGGTTCCGATGTCGAACTGGCGCAGGGGTTTCTGCTGACCGAGGGCATCATCGGCGACCGCGCGGACATCGCGTCGATCCGCTACTGCAACAGCGTCGACGACAACGGTGTCAACACCTACAACGTCCTCGACGTCGATCTCGCGCCCGGGGTGTTCCTGCCCGACACCGGTATCGAACGCAACTTCTACACCACCTCCTCGTGTGGGGTGTGCGGGAAGGCGTCGCTGGATGCGATCCGGCAACGCACGAAGCACTCACCGGCCACCGATACGGTGCGGGTGCCGGCCGCGACGATCGCGGAGCTGCCCGACCGGTTGCGGGCCGCGCAGAAGGTGTTCGAGACCACCGGGGGCCTGCACGCGGCCGGATTGTTCACCCGGACCGGGGAACTGCTCGCGATCAAGGAGGACGTGGGGCGGCACAACGCCGTCGACAAGCTGATCGGCTGGGCCACCGAACAGAACCGGGTCCCGCTGCGGGGAAGCATCCTGCTCGTGTCCGGCCGGGCGTCGTTCGAGCTGGCGCAGAAAGCGGTGATGGCCGGCATCCCGATCCTCGCCGCCGTGTCCGCACCCTCCTCGCTGGCGATCGACCTCGCCCACGACACCGGGCTCACCCTCATCGGGTTCCTCCGCGGCACCACCATGAACATCTACACCCACCCGGACCGCATCACCTGACGTGAGTGGCAAAGCGTGCGCCCGCACACTTTGCCACTCACGTGAGGGGGTCAGTGCCCGATCGGCGGCGTCGCGACGCTCATGCGTGCCTACTGGTGGTGTCGGCGCGGATGCCCGCCTCCAGGGCGATCGCGCCCGCCTCACCTCGGGACGCCACACCGAGCTTCTTCAGCACACCCGCGACATGGAATTTGACGGTGCTCTCGCTGATGCCGAGGCTGTCGGCGATCGCCTTGTTCCGCTTGCCGGTCGCGAGGTGACCCAGGACCTCGAGTTCGCGGGGGTTGAGATCGCCCAGTTGCTGTTCGTCCGGTCGCGCCACCGGTACGTCGAGGGGGATCGCGACGGCTACCCGGGACCCCCACCCGTCGACCGACTCCACGTCGATCCGGCCACCGAGCGTGTGCACCCGGCCGGAGAGTTGCCGCACCAGCGCGTCGGTGTCGAGACCGCCGTCGCCGTCGTCGCGGACCTCGACCAGGAGGTTCGCGCCGTCACAGTCCCAGGCGATGCGGATTCGCTCGAGGGCGGCTTGCGCCGCGAATGCCAGGACGGCGCTCCGGACGACGGCCCGGGCGGCACTGGCCACCTCGCCGGGCAGCGCGCGACCGTCCACCGGCGGATCGACGTAGTCGACCCGCACGGGCCGGTGCTGGAGCAGCGGCCGCAGTTCGCCCTGCAGCCGGGCGAACGCGGTGGTGACGGCTTCCTCCGCGAGGTTGCGGTCGGATTCGCCCGCGGAGCGCAGGGTCACCAGCGCCGAGGACGCCGTCTCGCTCGCCGTGATCCGCGACCGACGGTCGTCGAGGTCCTTGGACCGGAGCGTCGACAGGATCGATTCGAGCGTTGCCGCGTGCAGGTCCGTCAGCTCCACGATGGTCCTGGCCCGCTCGCTCGACGCCGCCCGCGACTCCGCCAGGTATGCGGGGCTCGCCTGCGCCACCTGATGCCGGATCGACACGGCGACGACGCCGAACGCGCCCGCCACCAGCGGGACCTCACGAATGCGCTGCCGCGGCTTGGGCAGAACGAGGAGGAGGGTCCCCGTCGCGTCCAGCAGCGCCCACACCTTCCGTTTCGCTCCGGCAATCACGGTGTGGTCGTCGAAAGGAGTGCCTTCCGTCATGCGGGTGCGCAACGCGTCCAGTTCGGCGATGGTGACGCGCTCGACCACCGACGGATCTCCGCTGACCTTGCGGGGACGTCCCGTGCATTCCCGGGTGAAGATCACCAGCGCGGTGTGCGGCCAGATGTCGGCGAGGAACTTGGAGAAGCGGACGGCGATGTCGGGCAGCGGACCGTCGATGACGTCCCGCATGGAGCCGAGAACATCTGCAGGGGACACAGAAGTCGAGCTGGGAAGAACCACGTGTCGAGCCTATCCGCGCAGGCGGCGGCTGCCGGGCCTGGGCCGTCCGCTCACGGTGCCGGCTCGGCGCGGGCGGCATCGACGACGTCGGACCGGACGAGTCCCAGTGATTCCAGTGCCCGCGCCGCGGTGCCGTGCGTGATGGTGGCGACGGCTGCGACGAGGTCGGCTCCGACGATCGGTCGCCGTTCCGACTTCGCGAGAGCCACCGCATTGCGGAACGCGGCCTGGGCCGGTTCGGTCAGTCGCAGCGGCCCGGTGCGCGGGCGGCTCAGGGCGCTGGTGGCGACGCCCGCGTCCGTCATGCCTGCCGCCGCGAGGGCTTCCCCGTGCACGCGAATGACCGCCTCGCGCAGTGCGTCCCGGTTCGATCCGAGACGCTCGAACACTCGGGCTGCCGTACCGTCCGGCAGTACGAACGAGGCGAGCAGCAGATGCTCGAGGCCCGGATCCCGGTCGCCCAGCCGGTCGGCTTCGGCCTCCGTTTCCGAGAACAGCGTCTTCATCGTCCGCATGTCGCGCCATGCCCGGGTGAATGTCATCGTGTGCCCCTCGTCTTCTTGTCGGAGGATCGTCCGGGACCGAGGCGTTTGTGCGCCGCCTGACCCGAGACGCCGAGAGCGTGACCGATGTCCGCCCAGGTCCAGCCCGCGGACAGTGCGTGTGCGACGGCGTCACGCTCGAGCTGATCGGCCTGACGCCGCAGCGCGACGACGGCAGCGAAAGCGGTCGCCGGGTTCGGATCGTCACCCACGGTATCAACTTAAGTTGATGAGACGGATCCGTCAACCTTTGTTGATGGGTCGACCGGAATCAGAGCGCGGCGTTCTTGTCGAACTCGGTGCCGAGTTCCTTCGCCACGCGCTTGAGCAGCGGCACGATATGGTCCGCCGACTCGAGGGTGACCCGGGCCGCGGGCCCGGAGACGGAGATGGCGGTGGGGGTCGGAGCGTTCGGCACCGGCACCGAGAAGCAGCGGACGCCGATCTCCTGCTCGCCCTCGTCGATCGCGAACCCGCGGTTTCGGCTCAATTCGAGATCGGCGATCAGCATGTCGGGGTCGGTGAGGGAGTTCTCGGTGTACGTCGTCATTCCGGTCCGGCCGACCAGTGAGCGCACGGCGTCATTCGAGAGCTGCATGAGGATGGCCTTGCCGACGCCGGTGCAGTGCGGGTAGACGCGTCGGCCGACCTCGGTGAACATGCGCATCGCGTGTTCGGACGGCACCTGCGCGACGTAGACGGCCATGGTGCCGTCGAGGACGGCCATGTTCGCGGTCTCGCCGGTGCCTCGCACCAGTTCGGACAGGTGCGGTCGCGACCAGGCGCCGATCAGCTGGGTGGCGCTCTCGCCGAGGCGAATGAGCTTGGGCCCGAGCGCGTACCGCCGGGTGGGTAGCTGCCGCACGTATCCGCGGTTCATCAGGGTGCGGATGAGCCGGTGAATGGTCGGGAGGGGGAGTCCGGCCAGGTCGGCGAGTTCGCTGACCCCGATGGACCCGCCGGCACTCGCCATGATCTCGAGTATGTCGAATGCGCGCTCGACCGACTGCACGCCGCCGGCCGGACTCTGACCGTTCGTCATGTCTGTCTCCATCCTCTGACTGCGCGAGAGCCCCCACATTCTTTCCGTCAGACGGAAAGGGTGCTCCGTATGACGATAGCGCGGGAGTGGCGGATCGCGACGATTCCTGCGCTACATCGGTTGACAAACGTCGGTGTGACGGCGTTCACTATATCGAGATACGAAATACAACTTCCATAATATGGAAAACACCAAGCCCCGAGGGAGGGCCCCGTGTCTGAAGTCGAAATCGCTGCGAAACCCACAAAGCAGCGTTGGTACAGATCACTTTTCGTCCAGGTCCTGATCGGAATCGCCCTGGGCATCGCCACCGGAATCCTGTTTCCGGAGTTCTCCCATCACCTGGCGCCACTGGGTGAGGGCTTCATCAAGCTGATCAAGATGGTCGTGTCGCCGCTGATCTTCCTGGTGATCGTCACCGGCATCGCCAAGGTCGGCAGCATGAAGGCGCTCGGCAAGATCGGCGGCAAGGCGCTGCTCTGGTTCACGGCCGCGACGACCTTCGCGCTCGGGCTCGGCCTGCTCGTCGGAAACCTCGTCAAGCCGGGTAGCGGGCTCAACATCGACCCGGCCACGCTGGACACCAGCGCCCTGGACGAGAAGACACAGGGCGGCCACCTGCCGGGTGGCGTCGAGTTCGTCATGCACATCATCCCGACCAGCGTGTTCGATGCGTTCGCACAGAACAACCTGCTGCAGGTGCTGCTGTTCGCGATCCTGTTCGGTGTCGCGCTGGCGTCCTTCAGTGAATCGGCTCCGCCGATCCTGATGGATGTGATCGACCAGACGCTGCACGTCATCTTCCGCATCGTCGGCTACATCATGTACCTGGCGCCTCTCGGAGCGTTCGGTGCGATGGCATTCACCGTCGGCAACTACGGTGCCGGCTCCCTCAAATCCTTCGGAGTACTCATCCTGGCGTGCTACGGCGCTGCACTGGTCTTCATCGCCGTCCTGTCGATCGTGGTCAAGCTGATCACCGGAGTGAACGCGTGGAAGTTCATCAAGTACTGCCGCGAAGAATTCATGCTCGCCCTGGGCACCGGATCGTCCGAGGCGGTCATGCCCCGCATCATCAAGAAGTTGGACAACGCGGGATGCGACCGCGCCGTCGTCGGTCTGGTGATCCCTACCGGCTACTCATTCAACCTCGACGGAGCCGCGATCTACCTGTCGCTGGCGATGATGTTCCTGGCGCAGGCGGTCGGGGTGGACCTCGGATTCGGCGAGCAGCTCGCGATCATGGGCATCCTCATTCTCAGCTCCAAGGGAATGGCGGGTGTGCCGGGGTCGGCCTTCGTCGCCCTGTCCGCGACCGCTGCCGCAATCGGCGCGTTCCCCGTGGCCGCGGTCGCGTTGCTGCTCGGCGCCGACCGGCTCATGGACTCCATGCGCGTATTCACGAACCTGCTCGGCAACTGCCTCGCCACGTTCGTGGTCGCGAACTGGGAGGGCATGCTCGACAAGGACAAGATGCGAGCGGTACTCGACGGGAAGGTCACACCCGACGACCCGGACGACGTCACCATCCACCCGCACCCGGGGCACGAACACCTCCAGGACGCCCCGGCACGGCCGGCGATCGAGAGGCGCGAAGCGCTGACCACGAACGGGGCCGCGGAAGGAACGGTGAACCACCATGCCTGACACCCAGCCCACCGTCGCAGTGCTCGGCACCTGGGGATACCACGGACTCCTCGACGACGCCGAACAGGTCGACATCGACACCCCGTACGGGCCGACGTCGGACAGCATCGTCCTCGGGTCGTCCGGGGGCCGCCGGCTCGCCTACCTGACCCGCACCGGACGACACCGCAACATCCCGCCCCACCGCATCAATGCCCGCGCCAACATCTGGGCCCTGCACAGCCTCGGCGTGCGCACGATCCTCGCGCCCACCCCCTCCGGCTCGCTGCGCCCGGCGATCGGCGTCGGCTCGGTCGTAGTGCCCGACCAGCTGGTCGACCGCACGGGCCGCACCGACGACACCTTCCACGACGACGACGTCCACATCTCCTTCGCGGACCCGTTCTGCGCCCACGGGCGCCGAGCGGTGGTGTCGACGCTCCGCCGGAACGGCTGGGTGGTCAACGACGGCGGTGTGATGGTGGCGATCCGCGGCCCACGATTCTCGACCCGCGCCGAATCACGTTGGTACGCGGCCCAGGGATGGGACCTGATCAGCATGACCCCGTACCCCGAGGCGGCGCTGGCCCGGGAACTGGGCATGTCCTACACCTGCATCGCCCTGGTCACCGATCACGACGTCATCAGCGACACCCCGTGGCCGGTCACCCAGGACCTGGTGCGCGAAGGACTCGACGCCAACACCAAACGACTACGCGAAGCGCTGCTCCAGGTAGCGATCGAACTGGCGGGCAAGCCCGAAGCGGCGACACCTGCCCACGGAAGAAGGAGCTGACAAGATGGCCGAATTGTTCTGCAACGGTGGAGCGATGCGTGGCGGAAACCTGCATCACAACGTGTCCGCGCACACGTTCCTCGGCACGGTCCGGACCGCCCCGAAGTACCGATTCTTCTCCGTGCGTGACGAATTCCCCGCACTGCTGCTGATGGAGACTGGGGGAGCCTCGATCGAGGGCGAGCTCTACGACGTGCCGATCGGAGACATTCGCACCGACTTCCTCCCCGAGGAGCCCGAGGAGCTCGAGCTCACCGTGATCGAACTGTCCGACGGCCGTTCGGTTCTGGCGGTAGGCCTGCGACCGGGCCTCCTCGAGAGCCGAGCCGGCGAGCTCACCGAGATCACCGATCACGGCGGCTGGCGACGCTACCGAGGCCTGCCCGAGCCCGACAACACCACAGTCTCCTGAAAACCCGGAAAGTGAAGAAACAACCGATGGATACCTTGGCCTACACCCTGAACTGCTCGATCCTGCTCACCGACGTGCCGCTCCTGCAGCGCCCACAGGCTGCCCGGGATGCCGGATTCGACGCCGTCGAATTCTGGTGGCCCTTCGACACCGCCGTACCGCGGGACAGCGACGTCGACGCGTTCGTGGGCGCGATCGAGAACGCCGGAGTGCAGCTGACCGGGTTGAACTTCGCGGCGGGCAACATGCCGGCGGGGGACCGCGGACTGCTGTCCGACCCGGCGCAGGTCTCGGCGTTCCGCGACAACATCGACATCACTGTCGGAATCGGAGAACGGTTGGGCACCAAAGCTTTCAACGCCCTGTATGGTAATCGTATCGACGGCACGGATCCGAAGATTCAGGACGACACGGCCACCGAGAACCTCGCCCAGGCGGGCAAGGCGGCGGATCGTATCGGTGCGGTCGTGCTCGTCGAACCGGTCAGCGGCACGCCGGCGTACCCGCTGAAGAGCGCGGCCGACGCGATTGCCGTGATCGACCGGGTGAAGGCGGAACACGGTGTCGACTCGCTTCGGCTCCTCGCAGACCTCTACCACCTCGAGGTCAACGGCGACGACGTCGGCGCCGCGATCGACACGTACGCGGACCGCATCGGGCACGTACAGATCGCGGATGCTCCTGGTCGCGGAGAACCCGGCACCGGAACACTCGACATCGACGGCTACCTGACGAGGCTCGCCGGACACGGCTACCGCGGATACGTAGGGCTCGAGTACAAGTCCACCCGACCGGACACCTTCGACTGGTTGCCCCGCGAACAGCGCGCGTCCCGCGCCGGCCACTGACACACCACCACTTCGACGGAATCGAGGACACTCGTGAGCACTATCGCATTCATCGGACTCGGAATCATGGGCAGCCCCATGGCCGTTCATCTCGCCAAGGCCGGCCACCAGGTGGTCGGATACAACCGCTCGCCCGAGCGCACCGCGGCACTCGTCGAGGCCGGCGGCACCGCAGCGGACTCCATCGCCAAGGCCGTTGCCGGCGCCGACGTCGTGGCCGTGATGGTCCCCGACTCGCCCGACGTGCAGGCCGTACTCGCCGGTGAGGACGGAGTCTTCGAGCACGCCCCGGCAGGCGCTCTGATCATCGACTTCTCCAGCATCCGGCCCGACGTCACCACCGCACTCGCCGCGCAGGCGGCCGAGCGTGGATTCCGGCTGATCGACGCCCCGGTGTCGGGTGGCGAGGCCGGTGCGGTCAACGCCGCACTGTCGATCATGGTCGGCGGCGCCCCGGAAGACTTCGAGTCGGCCAGGCCGATCCTCGACGTCGTCGGGAAGACGGTGGTCCACGTGGGCCCGAACGGCTCCGGACAGACGGTGAAGGCAGCGAACCAGCTGATCGTGGCCGGCAACATCCAGCTCCTCGCGGAGGCGATCATCTTCCTCGAGGCCTACGGTGTCGACACCGCGGCCGCCGTGGAGGTACTCGGCGGCGGGCTCGCCGGATCGGCCGTCCTGAACCAGAAGGCGCAGAAGATGCTGGACCGGTCGTTCGAACCCGGATTCCGGATCGACCTGCACCACAAGGACCTCGGCATCGTGACCAGCGCTGCCCGTGAGGCAGGCGTCGTGACACCCCTCGGCGCCGTCGTCGCCCAGCTGATGGCCTCCGCCCGTGCGAACGGTGATGGTGGCCTGGATCATTCGGGTCTGCTGCGCGGAGTGGAGCGGCTGTCCGGCCGCCCCTCCCAGTGACCCGCTTCAACTCGTAATCCTCGATGGAGAACTGATATGCCTCGTATGCGCGCCGCTGACGCAGCGGTCAAGATTCTGGAACTCGAAGGTGCCACCCAGGCCTTCGGCCTCCCCGGTGCGGCGATCAACCCGTTCTACGCAGCAATGCGTGACCACGGTGGGATCAAGCACGTCCTCGCCCGCCACGTCGAGGGCGCATCCCACATGGCCGAGGGGTTCACCCGCGCCAAGGCCGGGAACATCGGTGTCTGCATCGGGACGTCCGGGCCGGCCGGGACCGACATGATCACCGGCCTGTACTCGGCGATGGCGGACTCGATCCCGATCCTCGCGATCACGGGGCAGGCCCCGGTCGCGCGCCTGCACAAGGAAGACTTCCAGGCCGTCGACATCGCCGCGATCGCGGGTCCGGTCACGAAGATGGCGATGACGGTGCTCGAGCCGGCCCAGGTTCCGGGTGCGTTCGCGCAGGCATTTCACCTGATGCGGTCCGGTCGGCCGGGACCGGTTCTCATCGACCTGCCGATCGACGTGCAACTGGCGGAGATCGAGTTCGACCCGGACACCTACCAGCCGCTGCCCGTGTACAAGCCGGCGGCGACCCGGGCGCAGGCGGAGAAGGCCCTCGACATGCTGGGGGCCGCCGACCGCCCGCTGATCGTCGCCGGCGGCGGCATCATCAACGCCGACGCCGCGGATCTGCTCGTGGAACTGGCGGAACTGCTGGACGTTCCGGTGGTGCCGACGCTGATGGGCTGGGGCACCATCCCGGACGACCACCGCCTCGCCGCGGGCATGGTCGGTCTGCAGACCGCCCACCGGTACGGCAACGCGACCATGCTGGCGTCGGACTTCGTCCTGGGCATCGGCAACCGCTGGGCCAACCGGCACACGGGCGGTCTCGACACCTACCGCAAGGGGCGCAAGTTCGTTCACGTCGACATCGAACCCACCCAGATCGGCCGCGTGTTCGCACCGGACTACGGGATCGTCTCCGACGCCAAGGCGGCGCTCGAACTGTTCGTCGCCGTCGCGAAGGAGCGCAAGGCCGCCGGAACACTCGCGGACCGCAGCACCTGGGTCGAGGACTGTGCCACCCGGAAGCGGACCATGCAGCGCAAGACCCACTTCGACGACGTCCCGGTCAAGCCGCAGCGGGTGTACGAGGAGATGAACCGCGTCTTCGGGCGCAACACCCGGTACGTCAGCACGATCGGGCTCTCGCAGATCGCCGGCGGCCAGTTCCTGCACGTCTACAAGGCCCGCAACTGGATCAACTGCGGCCAGGCCGGGCCGCTGGGCTGGACCATCCCCGCCGCTCTCGGAGTGGTGGCCGCGGAGCCGGAGACACCCGTCGTGGCGCTGTCCGGTGACTACGACTTCCAGTTCATGATCGAGGAACTGGCGGTGGGCGCCCAGTTCAACCTGCCGTACATCCACGTCGTGGTGAACAACTCCTACCTGGGACTGATCCGTCAGGCGCAGCGCGCATTCGACATGGACTTCTGCGTGCAGCTGGGCTTCGACAACATCAACACCCAGGAAACCACCGAACACGATGTGCTGCCCGCGGTCCCGAAGGGGTACGGCGTCGATCACGTCAAGGTCGCCGAGGGGCTGGGCTGCAAGGCGCTGCGGGTCACCGAGCCCGGCGAGATCGCAGGCGCCCTCGAGAAGGCCCGTGAGCTCGCCGGTGAGCACAAGGTGCCGGTGGTGGTCGAGGTCTTCCTCGAGCGGGTCACCAACATCGCGATGGGAACCGAACTCGACAACGTCGCCGAGTTCGAGGATCTGGCGGAGAGCTGGGAGCACGCTCCCACAGCCCTCATGCTGCTGGACTAGGGGGGGCACCGTGACACGTGTACTGGTCGCACCCGACAAGTTCAAGGGATCCCTCACCGCCGCGGAAGTGGCGGACGCCCTCGCTGACGGACTCCTGGCCGGTGATCCGTCCTGGGTGATCGATCGTGTTCCGGTCGCGGACGGCGGCGACGGCACCGTCGCCGCGGCCGTCGCCGCAGGGTGGTCTCCGGTCGCGGTGACCACCACGGGGCCGACGGGTCTACCCGTCACCTCGTCCTACGCGGTGCGCGGCTCGACCGCGGTGGTCGAACTGGCTTCGGCCGTGGGGTTGGTACTGCTCCCGGACGGTGTGATGGATCCCATGGGTGCCAGTACATTCGGACTCGGCACCGTCGTCAGGCACGCGCTGGAGGGGGGAGCCCGCGAGATCATCGTCGGTCTCGGGGGCAGCGCGTCAACCGACGGCGGTGCCGGCTTGTTACAGGCCCTCGGCGTGCGTGTCCTCGACGCCGGCGGCAACGAGGTCGCGCAGGGGGGAGCGGCGCTGCGCCACGCCGCCCGGGTCGACCTGACCGGTCTCCACCCGGCGGCGCGTGCGGCGCACTTCCGGCTCGCCTGCGACGTCGACAATCCGCTCCTCGGCCCGACGGGCGCCACCGCCGTATACGCAAGCCAGAAGGGCGCGGCCGCAGAAGAACTGGTCGTCCTCGAGGACGCCATGTCCCGGTGGGCGCAGGTCGTGCGCGCCGCGACCGGCCGCGACGACAGCCGGATCGCGGGTGCGGGCGCTGCGGGAGGCGCGGCGTTCGGCGCGATCTCGGTGCTGGGGGCCGACACGCGGCCCGGCATCGACACGGTCTTCGGGCTCGTCGACTTTCCCGGGAGACTCGCGGGGGCGGACCTCGTCATCACCGGTGAGGGGGCACTCGACGCGCAGAGCCTCCACGGCAAGGCGCCGATCGGCGTCGCGATCGAGGCGCGCAAGGCCGGAATTCCCGTCCTCGCCGTCTGCGGCCGAAACCTGCTCAGCGACATCAAATTACACGCCGCCGGCATCTCCGCGACATACGCACTCGCGGACCTCGAACCGGACCTTCATCGATCGATCAGAGATGCGGCGGAACTACTGCGCCGGATCGGCTGCACGATCGCGGCATCGACTGCCGAACTCGCACCACTCAGCACACGAGGAGAATCATGACGTCACCCGACTTCACCGCACTACCCGACCTCGCCTCACGCGCCCTCGGCGGAAGCGTATCCGCGGCCAACGACGAACTGTTCGCCCAGCGGGAGAACCTCATCAAGGCGGAGGCCCCGTTTTTCGACCCGTCCGATTTCGGGCACAAGGGCAAGGTGTACGACGGGTGGGAGACCCGCCGCCGCCGCGACGACGGCCACGACTACGCGATCGTCCGGCTCGGGGCTGCGGGCATCATCCACGGGATCATCGTGGACACCGCGCACTTCAAGGGCAACTACCCGCCCTTCATCTCCATCGAGGCGGCGTCGATCGAGGGCTACCCGTCCATCGAGGAGGTCATGAAGGCGGACTGGCAGACCATCGTCGAGAAGTCCCCGGCCGAGGGCCACGCCGCGAACGCCTACGCCGTCGCCGACCGGCACCGGTGGACACACGTGCGGCTGTCCATCTACCCCGACGGCGGCGTCGCACGGTTGCGGGTGCACGGTGAGGTCGTGCCCGACCCCCGGTTCCTCGACGGGACGGTGGACCTGCTGGCCGCGGAGAACGGCGGACGCCTCGTCGGCTGCTCCGACGCGTTCTACGCGTCGCCCGCGAACATCATCCTTCCCGGGCGGGCCCGGAACATGGGGGAGGGCTGGGAGAACTCCCGGCGTCGTGGCGGCGGCAACGATTTCGCGGTGTTCTCGCTGGCCGCGGCCGGCATTCCCCGGCACGTCGAGATCGACACCAGCTACTACGTCGGGAACGCGCCCGGCTGGGTGCGGCTGAGCACCGCCGACGCGCGGACCGCCGACATCGCCGACGAGAGCGCGTGGACCGAACTGCTGTCCCGCACGGCCGTGCAGCCCGACACGAGGCACCGCTTCGTTCTGGACGCCACCGAGGCGGCCACGCACCTGCGACTCGACGTCTACCCCGACGGTGGCCTGTCCCGGCTGCGGCTGTTCGGCGACCTCGACGCGACTGCGCTGGCGGAGACGCGACGCACCTGGTGGGAAGCCCTGCCCCAGAGCCATCAAGCGCTCGTCGCCGACCAGGCGCCGCGCTAGTCGGAGCACCGGCGCGCTCTCCACCCCTACCTGACGAACCCGAGGAAACACGCATGCCCAATCCCAGTCCCGGTTACTCCATCACCGTTCGCGTCACGGCCCCGGTCGGCGCAGGCACCACCTCGACTCTCGCGGGGGCGGTGGCCTCCGTGAAGGGCGCCATGACCGCGTTGGACGTGGTGGAGAGCCACCCCGACCACATGGTCATCGACGTGACGTGCGACGCCTCCGACGTCGAGCACGCCGAGCAGATCGCGTCCGCGATCGCCGACGTGCCCGGTGTCGTGGTCGGCAAGGTCAGTGACCGCACGTTCCTGCTCCATCTCGGTGGGAAACTCGAAGTGGTGCCGAAGGTTCCGCTCAAGCACCGCGACGACCTGTCCCGCGCGTACACACCCGGCGTCGCCCGGGTCTGCACCGCGATCGCGGAGAACCCCGAGGACGTGCGGCGGCTGACGATCAAGCGCAACACCGTCGCGGTCGTCACCGACGGCTCGGCCGTGCTGGGGCTGGGCAACATCGGTGCCGCCGCGTCGATTCCCGTGATGGAGGGCAAGGCGGCCCTGTTCAAACAGTTTGCGGACGTGGACGCGTGGCCGGTCTGCCTGGACACCCAGGACACGGACGCGATCGTCGAGATCGTCCGGGCCCTCGCACCGGTGTACGGGGGAATCAACCTCGAGGACATCTCCGCCCCACGCTGCTTCGAGATCGAGGCCCGGCTCCGCGACATGATGGACATCCCGGTGTTCCACGACGATCAGCACGGCACCGCCATCGTGGTTCTCGCCGCACTGACCAACGCCCTGCGGGTGGTCGAGAAGAGCCTCGACACGGTGAAGATCGTGGTCTCGGGGGTCGGCGCCGCCGGACACGCCATCATCCGACTGCTGGTCGCGCAGGGTGCCACGAACATCGTGGCGTGCGGGCGGAACGGCATCCTCTCGCCCGACGACACATCCGACTCGTTCCGGTCCTGGATCGCGAACAACACCAACCCGGAAGCTCGGTCCGGATCGCTTCGGGACGCACTGGTCGGTGCGGACGTGTTCATCGGTGTCTCGGCGCCGGACATCCTGACCGGCAGCGACATCGAGACGATGGCGGAGCGGTCGGTCGTGTTCGCCCTCGCGAATCCGGTGCCCGAGGTCGATCCGGTCGCAGCCGGCAGGCACGCGGCCGTCGTCGCGACCGGACGGTCGGACTTCCCGAACCAGATCAACAACGTGCTCGCGTTCCCGGGCGTGTTCCGGGGCCTGCTCGACGCGCACGCCGTCGAGATCACCGACGACATGCTCATCGCGGCCGCCCGCGCGATCTCCGATTCGGTGTCTCCGTCGGAACTCAACCCCACGTACATCGTGCCGAGCGTGTTCGATGCCGCAGTCGCCCCGGCCGTGGCCGCGGCGGTGCGCAGCGTTGCCGGCGCAGGTGGTGAACACGATGTCTGACCGGCTCGACCTGCTGTTCCGCGCCCCGCGGGTGATCACCGCGGCGGGGGAGGTCGCCCGCTGCGTGGGTGTGCGGGACGGCCGGATCGTCGTCATCGAACCGTTCGGCGCCCAGCTCGACGCCGAGGTCGTGGTCGAACTGGGCGACGACGAGGTGCTGATCCCCGGTCTCGTCGACACGCACGTGCACGTCAACGAACCGGGCCGCACCGAGTGGGAGGGATTCGCGAGCGCGACCCGGGCCGCGGCCGCAGGCGGGGTGACCACGATCGTCGACATGCCGCTCAACAGCATCCCGCCGACCGTCGACGCCCTGGCACTCGACGTGAAACGCCGGGTCGCCGCCGATCAGGCATACGTCGACGTCGGGTTCTGGGGCGGCGCCGTGCCCGGCAACGTCCCGGACCTGCGGGCCCTGCACGACGCGGGCGTGTTCGGGTTCAAGTGCTTCCTTCTGCACTCCGGCGTCGACGAGTTTCCGCCGCTGGATCCGGCCGAGCTCGAACTGGCGCTGAAGGAGATCGCGGGCTTCGGGGCGATGATGATCGTGCACGCGGAAGATGCGCACGCGATCGACCGCGCGACGTCACCCGGCGGCGAGAACTATGCGGACTTCCTCGACTCGCGGCCGCGGGGCGCCGAGAATCTCGCCATCGCGGAGGTTATCGAGCTGGCGCGGTGGACCGGATGCCGGGTGCACATTCTGCACCTGTCGAGCTCCGACGCGTTGCCGATGATCGCGTCGGCACGCAAGGACGGCGTGAAGCTCACCGTCGAGACGTGCCCGCACTATCTGTCGTTCGTGTCGGAGGAGATTCCCTCGGGTGCAACGCAATTCAAGTGCTGCCCGCCGATCCGCGAGGCCGGGAACCGTGAGCTGCTGTGGCAGGGCCTGGCCGACGGCGTGATCGACTGCGTCGTCACCGATCACTCCCCGTGCACGGTCGACCTCAAGAGGTTCGACATCGGCGACTTCGGTGTGGCGTGGGGCGGCATCGCCTCGCTGCAGGTGTCGCTGTCCGCGGTGTGGTCGGAGGCCAAACGTCGCGGGCACAGCCTGAACGACGTGGTCCGGTGGATGGCGGAGAACCCGGCCGAGCAGGTCGGGCTGAACACGAAAGGGCACATCGCGCTGGGGTATGCGGCGGATTTCGCCGTGTTCGCGCCCGAGGAGGCGTTCGTCGTCGACGTGGCCGCCCTGCAGCACAAGAATCCCGTCTCCGCCTACGACCGGCGTGCCCTCGCCGGCGTCGTGCGCAGTACCTGGCTGGCCGGCAAGCGGATCGACCTCGACGAGGCCCCCCGGGGCCGGCTGCTCAGCCGCGGTCTGGCCTGACGCCGCCGCACCCTTGCATGGGCCTGGGTCCGAAAGATCCAGTGCTGCAGCGGGTTTGTCGTGTTCCGGGTGGTACGGAACCAAGATATATCCTGCGGAAATCATTGACCGGTCACTGTTGCCTGGCTCACACTTGGAGGGACAATGGAACAAGCTTTCCGTGATACGGAAGTTCGTTCGCCGCCACGCAAGGACAGGCACATGCTCATAGACGACACAGTCTCGCGGCACACCACCACCGTCGCGCCGCCGGCGCCGCCAGCGACCCAGACGAGTACCACACTCTACAACCTGGACCTGGCACCCACGAAGGCCTCGGGTCGCCGCTGGGGTAGCTACAGCATCTTCACGCTGTGGACCAACGACGTCCACAACATCGCCAACTACTCGTTCGCCATCGGCCTGTTCGCGCTCGGCCTGGGCGGCGGCCACATGATCCTGTCGCTCATGATCGGAGCGGTCATCGTGTGCGTCGCGATGACCTACGCCGGCTTCATGGGACAGAAGACGGGCGTGCCCTTCCCCGTGATGAGCCGGATCAGTTTCGGAATCCGCGGCGCCCAGATTCCCGCCATCGTCCGCGCGGTCATCGCGATCGTCTGGTTCGGAATCCAGACCTACCTCGCGTCGATCGTCTTCCGGATCTTCCTCGTCGCCGTGGCGCCGTCGCTCGACCGCTTCGACCAGAACTCGATCCTCGGACTCTCCAGCCTCGGGTGGATCTGCTTCATCGGGATCTGGGCGATCCAGATCGTCGTCCTCGTCTACGGGATGGAGGCCGTGCGACGATTCGAGAGCCTGGCCGGTCCGCTGATCCTGGTCACGGTCGGCTCGCTCGCCCTGTGGATGCTGTTCCGCACCGACTTCTCCATCGCGTGGACGTCCGATCAGCCCGCCTCGGGTGGGGAGATGTGGCGGCAGGTCTTCGCAGGCGCAGCCCTGTGGATGTCGATCTACGGCACCCTGATCCTCAACTTCTGCGACTTCTCGCGGCGCTCCCCGTCGAAGACCGCCGTCGTGCGCGGCAACTTCTGGGGCCTGTTCGTCAACGTCCTCGCGTTCGCCGTCATCGCGTTCATTCTGTGCGGCGCGCAGTTCCAGATCGACGGCACCATCATCGACAGCCCCACGGACATCGTCGCGGCGATCCCGAACACCTTGTTCCTGTCGCTGGCCTGCCTGGCCCTCGTGATCGTGACGATGGCCGTCAACGTCATGGCGAACTTCGTGGCACCGTCGTACGTGCTGTCGAACCTCGCCCCCGAGAAGATCAGCTTCCGCAAGGCCGGCATCATCAGCGCCTGCATCGGCGTGGTCCTGCTGCCGTGGAATCTCTACGACAGCCCCGTGGTGATCAACTACTTCCTCGGCGGCCTCGGCGCCGTCCTCGGCCCGCTGTTCGGCATCATCTTCGTCGACTACTGGTTCATCCGCCGCACGAAGGTCGACGTACCCGCCCTCTACTCGGACAGCCCGACCGGACCCTACTACTACCGCAAGGGATTCAACCTTCGGGCGATCTATGCCCTCGTCCCCGCCGCGCTCGTCAGCACCCTGTTCGCGATCGTCCCCGCCTTCCATCTCGTCGCCCCGTTCTCCTGGTTCATCGGAGCGGGCCTGGCGGCGGCAATCTACGCGGTCGTCGGCGACCGCACCCGGCAGTACGTGGACGTGTCCGGCGAGTCCATCGCCGTGGACAGCGGCCACGGCGACCACTGACAGGAGCTTTCGATGCGTATTCTCGTCGTCAACGTCAACACCACCACGTCCATCACGGACGCCATCGCCAAACAGGCCGAGGCCGCCGCGGCACCCGGTACCGAGATCGTCGGGCTCACACCGGAGATCGGTGCGGAATCCGTGGAAGGGAACTTCGAGAGCTACCTCGCCGCGATCGCCGTGATGGACCGGGTGCGGTCGTACCCGGAACCGTACGACGCGGTGATCCAGGCAGGATACGGCGAACACGGCAGGGAAGGACTGCAGGAGTTGCTCGACGTACCCGTCGTCGACATCACCGAGGCGTCCGCCAGTATCGCAATGATGCTGGGACACAAGTACTCCGTCGTCACCACCCTCGACCGCACCGTACCGCTCATCGAAGACCGGCTCCGGCTCGCGGGCCTCGACGCCAAGTGCGCGAGTGTACGCGCGAGCGGACTGCCCGTCCTCGCGCTGGAATCCGACCCCGAGCACACGATCGAGGCGATCGTCGACGAGGCCGAAGCTGCTGTGCGCGAAGACAAGGCCGAGGTGATCTGCCTCGGCTGCGGTGGAATGGCCGGCCTCGATGACCGGATCCGTGAGCGCGCCGGCGTTCCGGTGGTCGACGGCGTCAGTGCCGCTGTCACATTGGCGGAATCTCTTGTAGGGTTGGGTCTCTCGACTTCGAAGGTGCGCACCTACGCGCCCCCGCGTCCCAAGCAGATCACGGGATGGCCGCTCGCGAAACCGCGGTAGTCACCTCTGCAGTGAGTTGTACAGCTTCGTCCTCACCCCGGACGGCCACTACGGCGCCCTATCCCGCGCCCGCAACGATGGAGTATCCCTTTGCTCGAACAGACCACGACCTCCGTAGACCCCGGCCGCGCCGGCTCGGTTCGCGTCATCCGTGAGGGTGTTGCGTCTTATCTGCCGGATATCGACCCGGACGAGACCACGGAGTGGTTGGAATCGTTCGACGGACTGTTGGACCGGTCCGGACCGACCCGTGCCCGGTATCTGATGTTGCGGATGCTCGAGCGGGCCGGGGAGAAGCACGTCGCGTTGCCGGCGTTGACGTCGACCGATTATGTGAACACCATCCCGACGGAGAACGAGCCGTGGTTCCCCGGCGACGAGGAGACCGAGCGCCGGTATCGGGCGTTCATCCGGTGGAACGCGGCGGTGATGGTGACCCGCGCGCAACGCCCCGGCGTCGGGGTCGGCGGCCACATTTCGACGTATGCGTCGTCGGCGGCCCTGTACGAGGTGGGGTTCAACCACTTCTTCCGCGGCAAGGACCATCCCGGGGGCGGGGATCAGATCTTCATCCAGGGCCACGCCTCGCCGGGCATCTACGCCCGCGCGTTCCTGGAGGGGCGGATCCCGGCGGAGCGGATGGACGGGTTCCGGCAGGAACACTCGCACGCCGATCAGGGCGGCGGGTTGCCGTCGTACCCGCACCCGCGGCTGCTGCCGGATTTCTGGGAATTCCCGACCGTGTCGATGGGGTTGGGCCCGATGAACGCGATCTACCAGGCCCGGTTCAACCACTACCTGCACGACCGCGGCATCAAGGACACCTCCGATCAGCACGTGTGGGCATTTTTGGGTGACGGCGAGATGGACGAACCCGAATCCCGCGGCCTGGCGCACGTGGCGGCCACCGAAGGCCTCGACAACCTGACGTTCGTGGTGAACTGCAACCTGCAGCGCCTCGACGGCCCGGTCCGCGGCAACGGCAAGATCATCCAGGAGTTGGAGTCGTTCTTCCGCGGCGCCGGCTGGAACGTGATCAAGGTGGTCTGGGGCCGCGAGTGGGACGCACTGCTGCACGCGGACCGCGACGGCGCCCTGGTCAACCTGATGAACGTCACCCCCGACGGCGACTACCAGACCTACAAGGCCAACGACGGCGGGTACGTGCGCGAGCACTTCTTCGGGCGGGATCCGCGGACGAAGGAACTGGTGAAGAACCTCTCCGATCGCGACATCTGGAACCTCAAGCGCGGCGGCCACGATTACCGCAAGATCTACGCCGCGTACGCGGCGGCGATGGCGCACAAGGGGCAGCCGACGGTGATCCTGGCGCACACCATCAAGGGCTACACCCTGGGCAAGCACTTCGAGGGCCGCAACGCCACCCACCAGATGAAGAAGCTGACCCTCGATGATCTGAAGAATTTCCGGGACCTGCAGCGCATCCCGATCTCCGACGAAGAGTTGGAGAAGGACCCGAAGATGCCGCCGTACTACCACCCCGGTAAGGACGCCCCGGAGATCCAGTACATGCTCGACCGGCGTAAGGCGTTGGGTGGGTTCCTGCCGCAGCGGCGCACCAGCCCGGCGCCGTTGCCGCAGCCGGCGGACTCGACCTACGACGTGGTCCGCAAGGGCTCCGGGAAGCAGCAGGTCGCGACCACCATGGCGTTGGTGCGGATCATGAAGGAGCTGTTGCGGGACAAGGAGATCGGCAAGCGGATCGTGCCGATCATCCCGGACGAGGCCCGCACCTTCGGGATGGACTCCTGGTTCCCGTCCTTGAAGATCTACAACCGCAACGGGCAGCTGTACACCGCGGTGGATGCGGAGCTGATGCTCGCCTACAAGGAATCGGAGATCGGGCAGATCCTGCACGAGGGCATCAACGAGGCCGGCTCGACCGCCTCGTTCACCGCGGTCGGCACCTCGTATGCCACCCACGGTGAGCCGATGATCCCGCTGTACATCTTCTACTCGATGTTCGGGTTCCAACGCACCGGCGACGGCCTGTGGGCCGCCGCGGATCAGATGGCCCGCGGGTTCGTCCTCGGCGCCACCGCCGGCCGCACCACCCTCA
>NZ_JASHKW010000059.1:0-2446 GCF_030056915.1 Rhodococcus sp. IEGM 1307 | reverse complement strand
CGGCGCCCGGATCCGCTTCGGCATCGAACCCCGCCGCCCCTACACCGTCCGCGCAATCTCGGAGCACTTCGTCGTCTGCACCCGCCAACGCGACTTCGCCACCACAGGGGAGTTCGTCTACACGGTCATCGACTGGCGGAACGGAATCCGCGGCCCGGTCAACGTGATCGGGCAAAGCGTGGACGTGAGCACCGATGAGCGGTGCCGCGATCTCCTCGACGACCTCGAAGCCGGCCGGTGGGAAATCAGCCACCGCAACCGCGTCCAACTCGACATTCTCGACCGGGGCGAGTCACGAGAGACCACATACCCTCGAGCAGCTCTCTCACGGTGCTGCGTCGAGACTCGATGGCATGAGGAGTGGAGACAATCCAGCACTCGTCGCCTCATCGTGTGCCGGACTGGTGGGTGTGGACATGTGATCGATCGGTACGATCCGCTTCGTGTTCGTCGGGGAATGGGCACGGAGTTCATCGGAGGGGATCGTCGATGTCAATGTTCGCTGGCTCGCCAAGAGGCACACGTTGAGGCGACAGTCCGTACTGGCCGTCGCCGTGTGCATAGGCGGGATAGTTCTCACTGCCGCACCCGCCGCCGCCCTGCCTGACGACATGCACCCGGCGGGCGCGTTGCTCGCCGAGCAGCCTGTCACCGCTGCGGTTCTCCCAGTCGGTGCCGCGGATACCAGCGCTGTCATCCGCTATTCCACCTTGCGTACCGCGACCGAAGCCGGTGAGTCCACCGGATCGGTGTTCCTGCCACAGGGCGCACCACCTGCCGGTGGATGGCCCGTCGTGTCCTACGCGCATGGCAACGTCGGAATCGACGACGAGTGTGCACCGTCGGTCACCGGATCCAGTGACGTCGAACGGGAATTCATGCAGCACTGGCTCGCCGCCGGATATGCGGTCGCGGCCACCGACTACGCCGGGATCGGCACCGACGGAGTCAACGCGTACACCGATGGACCCGCAGCCGGCGCCAACGCCGTTGACATCGTCCGCGCCGCCCACCAGCTCTACGGCGACCAACTCAGCGACCGATGGATCGTCACCGGCCTGTCCCAAGGCGGTCACGCCAGCTACTTCGCCGCCCACCAGGCCACCACCCGCACACCCGAACTCGACTTCCGCGGCGCAATCGCCGTCGCCGCCCCCACCCACCTCGACCAGCTCTTCCCGCTGGCCGGACCGAACTTCCCTTCCGTGCCGGTCGCCGGGATCGCCCACTACGTGCTCTACACCCTCGCCGGACTCGACGACGGCCGCCCGGAACACGGAATCCGTCAATATCTGACCCCTACCGGAATCGGGTTGATGGAAAAGGCGAAGGCAACCTGTAGCAACGACCTGAACGAATATCTGAGCGCTCACCCGGTTACCGTTGCGGAGCTGTTCACCACCCCACTCGACTCCCCGGATCTACGCGGTGTGCTCGACCAGATGCAGCATGTCCCCACTGACGGGTTCGACCGACCTATCCGGGTCGTGCACAGCCTCGCCGACACCAAGGTCCCGATCCCGCTGACCTGGGCACAACTCACCGAAATGCGCTCCGGCGGTGTCGACGTCGAGTTCCAGCAGCTTTCCGGAACGGACCATGCCCACACCCTCACCGCCTCGATGCCCGAATCGCTGGACTTCGCCGCCCGCGTACTGCACTGAGCGCACCCGCCACGCGGAGGTGGGGTCTGGTTGCGGGGGCCACGCCGACAGCACGAGAATGGAATGAGATGACCTACGCCGATATCACCGGGGTCCCGCATGCCGACAGATATCTGTTCGGGATGACGTCCTGGTGGCTGTCGTCCCTGTCCTCACGGCCGCGGTGGTGCACCGCAGCCCGATGGGGCACCGCCCGGCGACCCGCGTCGCGATCGGATACGGGGCGCTCGCGATCGTCGCAGCTGGGTCCGCAACGCTGACAACTCCGCTCAGCGTGCCGTGGGCTGCGACGGTCGGCGTTGCAGTGGGTCTGGTGCTGCTGTGCAACATTGTTCTCGGTGTTGTCACCAGGTCCGCCGCCCAGCGAGGGGCGAGCGAGGAGCGGTGATCGGTAGTCCGCACCGATGAGCGGGAAGTGTCTGGAGCTGACATGTCGAATGAGTTTGTTGAGCCGCGTGCTGCTCTGCGAGACCTCCGACGGCGCGGTTCCGACGGTAGGGCAGCCCCGCCTGCCAGTGGTCGCGGCAAACCAACGCGAGCTCTGGGGTGGATCCACCAAGGCAGCTGACTCTCACACTGCCAGAGGCTCGCTGAGGATCACAGGTCCCACAACCCCAACAACGCGGACCTAAGGCCAGGGGAGCGGACGTAGTGGTCGGTCCGCAGCCGTGACCCGGGGTGCCCGAGATCGGTCAGCGCCTTCTCGGCGCCTGGGAGGGGGAGCGGGGACAGGCCGGTGCGCAGGCGCAGGAAGTACAGAACCGCTCCACCGGACCGCGGGA
>NZ_JASHKW010000058.1:0-2542 GCF_030056915.1 Rhodococcus sp. IEGM 1307 | reverse complement strand
ACCCCCGTCGCCGGCCGCCCCGATCCCCGGCTGGACCCATTGGTCGGCATGTTCGCCGGGACGCTCGTCCTCCGGACCCCGGTCGGCTCGGCCGATTCGTTCCGCGAAGTGCTGACCAGAACCCGCGACGCGGACCTCGGTGCATTCATGCACGCCGACCTGCCCTTCGAGATGCTCGTCGACGTGCTGGCGCCGGAGCGGTCCACGACGCACACACCGTTGTTCCAGGTCCTGATCGACTATGGGACCGAGGTACCACTCCGCCTCGAGCTGCCGGACCTGACGGTGACGGTCGCCGAGGACGCTCCGCCCCTCGCGAAGTTCGACCTTCAGCTCACCCTCCGCGAACATGCGGACCCCGCACGCCCCGGCCTGTCGGCCGCGTTGACCTATGCCACCGACATCTTCGACCGCACCACCGTCGAGAGTGTCGCGGTACGCTTCCTCCGGCTCCTCGACTCGGTGACCGCGGACCCCGGCCGGCCAGTCGGGGACGTCGACCTCCTCGACGACACCGAACGGGCCACGCTGACGACCGGGTGCAATCCTCCTTCGCCCGTGGCGGAACCAGCCGAGGCCACACTCGCCGACCGGTTCACTCGGTCCGTCCACCGCTTCGCCGGTGAATCGGCGCTGACCGATGCCGACGAAACGCTCACCTACGCGGCCCTCGGTGCCCGCGTCTACCGACTCGCCCGGCATCTCGTCGAACTGGGCGCCGCCCCCGACACGGTCGTCGCCGTAGCACTGCCACCCTCGATCGATCTGGTCGTCGCCCTGCTGGCCGCACAGCAAGCGGGAGCCGGTTACCTCGTCCTCGACGTCGGTCACCCGGCGGACCGGCTCGACGCCACGATGTCCGACGCCGCCCCGGTGTGTCTCGTCTCCTCGACCGATCACGCGGCCCGCTTGCGGCGGGACCTTCCCACGGTGCTCGTCGACGACGCGGACACACGCACGCACCTGATGGGTCTGTCGCCGGAACCGATCACCGATCCGGAGCGACGGGCCGGGCTCACCCCCGACGCGGTCGCGTACGTCGTATACACCTCGGGGTCGACCGGACGCCCGAAAGGTGTCGTGGTGACACACCGCAATGTCACGACACTGTTCGACAACACCCGGCCTGCGTTCGACTTCGCCGAGACCGACGTGTGGACGCTCTTCCACTCGGCCGCCTTCGACTTCTCGGTATGGGAGTTGTGGGGCGCCCTCCTGCACGGTGGCCGCCTCGTCGTCGTCGACACCGTCACCGCCCGCTCACCCGACGAGTTCCTGGGCCTGCTCCGCCGGGAGCGGGTGACGGTCCTGTG
This sequence comes from Rhodococcus sp. IEGM 1307, assembly GCF_030056915.1. Taxonomy (NCBI): domain Bacteria; kingdom Bacillati; phylum Actinomycetota; class Actinomycetes; order Mycobacteriales; family Nocardiaceae; genus Rhodococcus; species Rhodococcus sp. IEGM 1307. The sequence continues at coordinate 1,229 of NZ_JASHKW010000058.1, read as the reverse complement.
CCAGACTCCCACCGCGTTCGCCCAGTTGGCCACGGCGGAACGGAACCAGCCGACCGACCTGGCGTTGCGGTACGTCGTCTTCGGCGGCGAAGCCCTCGAGCACGGTCACCTCGTCGACTGGCTCGACCGGCACGAACCCACCGGACCCCAGCTCGTGAACATGTACGGCATCACCGAGACCACCGTGCACGTGAGCAGGCATCCCCTCGGCGATACCCGTCCCGCTGCGCGGTCGGTCATCGGCCGGGCGATTCCGGGACTGCGCGTGTACGTCCTCGACCGGCGGCTCCACCCCGTACCCACCGGAGTGACCGGCGAGATGTACGTTGCCGGGAACCAGGTCACCCGTGGGTACCTGCACCGATCCGGGCTGACGGTGACCCGGTACGTGGCGGACCCGGCCGGGCGCGGAGGACGCATGTATCGCACCGGCGACCTCGCACGCTGGAACGCGCAGGGTCAACTCGAGTTCCTCGGACGTAGTGACGCCCAAGTTCAGCTGCACGGCTACCGGATCGAGCCAGGAGAGGTCGAGGCCACGCTCGTCCGCCACCCGGATGTCGCACAGGCCGCGGTGTCGGTCCGTTCCGACGACCGAGGCACCGAGCGCCTGTTCGGGTACGTCGTACCCGCCCGGGACGGTGAACAGACGAGGGCTGTCGACATCGAGCGGGTCCTCGGCTTCGCCCGGACGACTCTCGCACCGCAGATGGTGCCGGCAACGCTGGTGGTCCTGGACCGCCTGCCGCTGACCCCGAACGGCAAGCTCGATCGCCGGCAGTTGCCCGCACCCGACTTTGCCGAACGCGTCTCCACGGGTCGCGCTCCGGCGACCGCGACGGAGATGGCCCTCGCCGAGGTTTTCGCGGAGGTCCTCGGCGTGCCGTCCGTGAGCGCCGACGAGTCCTTCTTCGCAGTCGGTGGCGACAGCATCATGGCCATCCAGTTGGTGGCCCGCGCCCACGAGGACGGTGTCTTCCTCACTCCCCGCGACGTTTTCGAGCACCAGACCGTGGCCGCCCTCGCCGACGTGGCGGCCACCCGGAACCCGGACGTGCTGGCCGAGCTTCCCGGCGGTGGCGTGGGGACCGCACCGCTCGTGCCGATCGCGCGGTGGTTGCTCGAGCGCGGCGGCAACCTCGACACGTACTGCCAATCGGTCCTGCTCACCGCGCCACCCGACCTGGACACCGACACCCTCACCGCCACCGTGCAGACAGTCCTCGACC
>NZ_JASHKW010000057.1:0-3187 GCF_030056915.1 Rhodococcus sp. IEGM 1307 | reverse complement strand
ACCCCACCCCGCACCGGCACCAACACACCCCGCTCACCCGAACCCAACACATCCACCCGAGCCACCGTGACGTCCGGATCGGAGGCCATCGCCTCGAGCACCCGGGTGACCCGGCCTGCTATCGCGTCGACGGTGGCCCTGTCGACCAGGTCGGGTCGGTAGTGAAACGTCATGCGCAGCTGCGTGTCCACCGAGAAGGCGACGCTCAGCGGATAATGTGTGGCGTCGACGCCGCGCACGTCGACCACCCGGATGCCGGCGAGGTCGGTGTTCTCGGTCAGGCCTCCCCGGTCGATCGGGTACGACTCGAAGACGGTTGCCGTGTCGAACCCGATGTCGGGGCCGGCTGCTCGCTGGATGTCGGCGAGACCGAGGTGGTGGTGGTCGAGGAGGGCCGCCTGTTCCGCCTGTGTCCGGTCGAGCAGTCGGCCCAGCGTTTCCCGGGGGTTCAGTGTGATGCGTGTGGGCACGGTGTTGACGAACAATCCGATCATCGATTCGACCCCGGTCAGGTGCGGCGACCGTCCGGACACGGTGCTTCCGAACGTCACGTCGTGGCGGGACGTCGCCGCGCCGAGCACGATGCCCCACGCCACCTGCGTCACCGTGTTCAGTGTCGTGTTGCGGGTACGCGCGAGGGTGGTGAGGCCGGCGGTCAAATCCCCGGACACGGTGAACAGGGCGCTCTCGGGAGGAGCCGACAACGGCCGCCCCCGTGCGTCCGGCAGCAGCAGTGTCGGACCGTCGACGCCGGCGAGCGCGGTCGCCCACGCCGCTCGTGATTCCGCGGGGTCCCGGCGGTGCAGCCACGACAGGAAGTCTCGGTAGGGCCGGGGTCGCGGCAACGCAGACCCATCGTCTCCGGCCACATAGAGCGCGAGCAGTTCGCGGATCGCCAGCGGCATCGACCATCCGTCGAGGAGGGTGTGGTGATTGGTCCACACGAGCCGCGATTCGTGGCTGCCGGTGGTCACGAGCAGGAACCGCACCAGTGGGGCCCGGGACGTGTCGAACGGTACGGCCCGATCGGCGGTGAGCACCCGGTCCAGTTCGGCGGTGCGCGCGGCCTCGGGCAGGTCCGTGAGGTCGATTTCGCGGAACGGCAGGTCGACGGCCGCGGGCACCACCTGGACGAAGGTTCCGTCTCGGGCGGGGACGAACGCCACCCGCAGATTCGCGTGCCGCTCCAGCAATGCCTGTGCGGCGCGGCGCATCCGGGCCGGGTCGACGGCCCCCTGCAGGTGCAGTTCCACCTGCACCGTGTACGCGTCGATCGACGGTTTCGCGAGCAGGGCGTGGAACAGCAACCCGGCCTGCAGGGGTGCGGGCGGCCACACGTCGGTGAGCGCGCCGAAGCACTCCTCCCACGTGTCGAGGTCGCTCTGGGTCACGTCGACGAGGGGAACGTCCGACGGTGTGAGTCCGCCTGCGTCCCCATCCCGAGCGTGGGACACCAACGCGGACAACGCTTCCCGCCACCGCTTCGCCAGCCGGTCCACCTCGGCGTGCGCGAGCAGGGTGTCCGGGAAACCGAACCCGACCCGGAGTCGTCCGCCGATCACGATCGCGTTGATCTCGACGGCGGCAGACGCCGGCATGTCGGGGTCCGGGACGTACCGCAGGTCGCCGAACCCGTCGGCGGGACTCCAGCCGACCGCGGTGTCGTGATCGGCCGAATCCGGAACCTGGCCGAGATAGTTGAAGCTGATCTGCCCGGGTTCTGCTCTCGGCAGACTGCCGGCCGTGTCCGGGTTCAGGTAGCGGAGCAGTCCGTAACCGATCCCCATGTCGGGCACTGCCCGGAGGTGTTCTTTCACGCGTTTCACGGCGCTGCCCATGTCGTGGCCGCCGGCCAGCGCGTCGTCGAGGTCGATGCCCTGGAGATCGACGCGGACGGGGAAGACCGTCGTGAACCAGCCGACGGTGCGGGACAGGTCGGCGCCCGGCACCACCTGCTGCTCCCGGCCGTGCCCTTCCAGCCGGATCAGCATCGACGTTCCCGGGATCCCCCGCTCGGCTCGCCACCTCGACGACGCCACCACCAGCGCCGTCAGCAGGACGTCGAGGACACCCCCGTGATACAGCTCCGGCAGGCGGGTGAGCAGAACGGACGTGTCGTCGGGGGAGGTCTCGACACTCACGTCTTGCAGCGCGGTCGCGAGGTCCCGGCCGGGATCGAGGGGGCGTTCGGTGATCGGCGGGTCGGGTCCGTCGACGACGTTCTGCCACCACACCAGTTCGGCGGCTCGCTCGCTCCGGACAGCTTCGTCGGCCAGCGCGTGCGCCCATCGGCGCATCGACGTCGCCGGTTCCGGGAGGGACGGCACGCTCCCCGTGCTGACCTGGTACCAGGCGGCGGCGAAGTCGGGCAGCAGAATCCGCCACGACACCCCGTCGACCGCGAGGTGGTGCGCGACCACGATCACTCGTCCCGTCCGGGCCGGGGCCGCGGCGGCGGGCTCCGGGTCGAGCCACACGAACTGGACGACCACTCCGTCGGACGGGCGCAATCTCTCCACGGCCGCTTGGTGTTCGGTCGCGATCAGCTCTGCCAGCATGCCGGGATCGGTCGCCGGGTCGAAGGCGATACGCCGGACCAGTGTGTCGGTGTCGATCTCGGTCGCGGCACGAGTCTCCATCTGCCACTGCCCGTTCGCGTCCCGGTAGAGCCGCGACCGCAGCATGTCGTGTCGTGCGAGCACCGCCGTGATCGTCGCGAGGAGCCGGTCCGGGTCGATGCCTTCCGGGAGGTCGAGCAGCACGCTCTGGCTGAACCGCTCGAAGTGCCCGCCGCGCTCGATCAGGTACCGGATCACCGGCGTCGGCGGGAACGTGCCGATTCCGCCGCCCGCGAGTTCGGCGAGGGCAACTGTGGTCTCGTCGTCCGCGATCTCCGATTCCGCCGCGAGCGCTGCCACGGTCCGGTGCTCGAACACCTGCTGCGGCGTGAACACCAATCCGCCCGCCTTGGCGCGGGATACGAGCCGGATCGACAGGATGCTGTCGCCGCCCAGCGCGAAGAACGACTCGTCCAACCCGACCTGGTCGAGCCCCAGCACCTCGGCGAACACCGACGCCAGCGTGTGCTCCGCCGCTGTCCGGGGCGCGCGGTGTGGCCCACGCGCAACGACGGGTGCGGGGAGTGCGGCACGATCCAACTTCCCACTCGCCGTCACCGGCAACTCCC
>NZ_JASHKW010000056.1:0-3300 GCF_030056915.1 Rhodococcus sp. IEGM 1307 | reverse complement strand
TCACCGCCCTCGCCGACCACATCAGCCGACCCGGCGCCGGCCGGCTCACCCCCAGTGACCTCGACCTCGTCCACCTCGACCAACCCGCCCTCGACGCACTCCACCAGCACTACCCCACCCTCACCGACGTCTGGCCCCTCACCCCCTTGCAGGCCGGTCTTCTCTTCCACGCCGAACTCGGCGGCCCCGCTGCCGACGCGTACGTCGTCCAACTCGTCCTCGACATCGACGGACCCCTCGACGCCGACCGTCTCCGCGACGCCGTGGCAGCCTTGCTCGGTCGTCATCCGAACCTGGGCACGGCCTTCACTCACACGGCGGACGGCACACCGGTACAGGTCGTCACGACCACTGCTCTCGCCTGGGCGCACCACGACGTCACCACCGCACACCGTCCCGCCGAAGAACTCGGCGACATCGTCAGCGCGGACCGCGCCGCGCCGTTCGACCCGGCCGAGCCGCCACTCCTGCGATTCACCCTCGTGACGACCGGCCCCGACGACCACCACCTGGTGCTCACCAACCATCATCTGGTACTCGACGGCTGGTCCACCCCACTACTGCTGCACGAACTCCTCGAGCTCTATGAGCACCACGCCGATCCCGATGCTCTTGCGCCGGTGCCGCCGTACCGTGATTTCCTCGAATGGCTGGGCACACGCGACGTCTCGGCGTCCGTCGCCGCGTGGGGTCGTGCGCTCGAGGGTGTCGAGGACGCTACGCGGCTCGCACCGGGTCTCGATCCTCACCGGGTTGCAGGTCCCTGCGCGGAGCGCGTGGTGGCACTGACGGCCGCCGAGACGGATGCGTTGCGGACCGTGGCCCGCACCCACGACCTCACCCTCCACACCATCATCGACACCGCCTGGGCCCTCGTCCTCGCCACCCACACCGGCACCACCGACATCACCTTCGGCACCACCGTCTCCGGACGCCCACCCCACATCCCCGGCATCGAAACCATGATCGGACTCTTCATCAACACCATCCCCGTCCGCATCACCCTCCACCCCACCGACACCCTCACCACCCTCCTCACACGCACCCACACCACCCACACACAACTCCTCGACCACCACCACCTCCCCCTCACCCACATCCCCAACCCCCACGCCACCACCTTCGACACCATCACCGTCCACGAGAACTACCCCCACCACACCACCACACCACCCACCGACCTCACCATCACCACCACCTCCGCCACCGACGCCACCCACTACCCCCTCGCACTCGCCACCACCACCGACACCACACTCCACCTGCGGGGCATCTTCCAGCTGTCGGCATTCGACGCCGACAGCGTCGACGCGATCCTCGGACAACTGGCGCGTGTGCTCGTCGCCATGGGATCCGACGCGTCCCTGCCGATCGCCCGTCTGAACCTGCTGGATGCTGCGGAGCAGCGAGCCGTGGTGCCCGCCCGGGGTGGGGCGGCCGAGGAGCCGCGGACCCTGGGCGCGATCCTCGCGGACGCCGCCGAGCGCTCGCCCGACGCCGTCGCCGTAGACGACGGGGCCCGCCGGCTGACGTACTCCGAACTCGAGGCCCGCGCATTGCTCCTTGCCGACCGTCTCGTCGAGTCGGGTGTGGGTCCGGAAAGCGTGGTCGCCATCGCGATACCGCGGTCCCTCGAGTCAGTCCTCGCCGTCTGGGCCGTCGCCGGAACCGGCGCCGCGTTCGTGCCCGTCGACCCGACGTATCCGCAGATCCGCATCCAGCACATGGTCACCGATTCCGGAGTCCTCGTCGGGCTCACCACGAGCAGTCGTCGCGACGCGCTGCCGGACACCGTCACGTGGATCGACATCGAGGGCACGGGTGCCGGCCGGCTACCACACACCCGTGATTCGGAAGCTCGTCCGGCGCCCACGATCCGCCCCGACAATGCGGCGTACCTGATCTACACGTCCGGGTCCACCGGGGTTCCGAAAGGGGTGGTGGTCGGTCATCGTGGATTAAACTCTCTCGCAACCACGTTGCGCGAGCGTACCGGGGTGACCGCAGCGTCCCGGGTGGCGCATTTCGCGTCTCCCAGCTTCGACGCGTCGGTACTCGAGTATCTGCTCACGTGGTCCGCGGGAGCCACGGCGGTGATCGTGCCCACCACGATCTACGGCGGAGATGAACTGCGTCGGCATCTCGCCGACAGCCGGGTGACCCATGCTTTCCTGACCCCCACGACGCTGACTTCCCTGGCCCCGGGGCGCCTGGACGACCTCGAGTGCGTCGTGACCGGCGGGGAGAAGTGCACCCCCGAGGTGATCCGCCGGTGGTCTCCGCACTGTCGACTCATCAACGCGTACGGACCGACGGAAAGTACTGTGGCGGCGGATATCTCGGACGATCCGGCCGCCGACGGTGCGAATGTGATCGGTGGCCCGATCCGCGGCGTCACGGAGGTCGTACTCGACGCTCGGATGCAACCGGTCCCGATCCGGGCCCGGGGTGAGTTGTACATCGCGGGCGACGCGATCGCCCGCGGATACCACGGCAAGCCCGCACTCACCGCCACCCGTTTCGTCGCCGATCCGTTCGGCCCGCCGGGCGGTCGCATGTATCGCAGCGGTGATGTCGTCCGCTGGAACACCGCACGCGAAGGGTCTGCCGTCCTCGAATACCTGGGTCGCAGCGACTCGCAGGTGAAGGTTCGTGGGTACCGGATCGAACCCGGCGAGATCGACGCGGTGCTGTCGGGCCATCCGGCGGTCACGTTCAGCGCGACACTCCCCTCGACGGGCGGCCCGGACACAGGCGGCCAGGACGCGACACTGGTCTCCTACGTGACGACCACCGGCGCGGCCGGACCCCGCGAACTCCGCGACTACCTGGCCGGTCGGCTTCCCGCACAGCTCGTTCCGTCCGCGGTCGTCGAAATCAACGTGATTCCGCGGACGCCGTCGGGCAAGCTCGACCGCGACGCACTCCGCGTCCTCCGATCCACCCCGCTCCCCGCGCAGGTGTCGGCGGCCACCCCACTCGAACAGACCGTCGCGGAAACCCTCGCCGCGGCACTCGATCTGTCGAGTCTGGGAGTGGACGACGACTTCTTCGCGGCAGGCGGAGACTCGCTGACGGCGACCCGGGCCGTCGCCCGTGTGAACGCGAGCCTGCACACCGACCTCGCCGTCCGGAGCCTGTTCGAGGCCTCCACACCGCGCGCACTGGCGCGACTGCTCCTCGACGACACCGGATCTGAACCCCGCCCCCCGTTGACCGCCGCCGCGGAAGAACCGGAGTACGCACCGTTATCGCCAGCCCAGCAACGCATCTGGTTCCTCAACCAATACGACACCACCA
>NZ_JASHKW010000055.1:0-3578 GCF_030056915.1 Rhodococcus sp. IEGM 1307 | reverse complement strand
CCTCCCCCAACCCCAAATCACCCTCAACTACCTCGGCCGGTTCGACCACCCGCCGCACCGGCTCTCGAACGGTGCCGGCTGGGAACCGATAACCAGCATCGAGTTCGACACCACGATCCTCGGAAACGTGCCCGTCGCAGCGATTCTCGACGTCAATGCCTACGTCTACGAGTCAGGCGGCGCCCCGATCCTGCGCGCCACCTGGGTGTATCCGCCCGGTGTGCTGCCGGCGGCCGACGTCACCGAGCTCACCGAGCTGTGGACCGAAGCGCTCACCGCCCTCGCCGACCACATCAGCCGACCCGGCGCCGGCCGGCTCACCCCCAGCGACCTCGACCTCGTCCACCTCGACCAACCCGCCCTCGACGCACTCCACCACCACTACCCCACCCTCACCGACGTCTGGCCCCTCACCCCCTTGCAGGCCGGTCTCCTGTTCCACCACGAACTGACCAGCCAGGCCCTCGACACTTACGTCGTCCAACTCGTCCTCGACATCGACGGACCCCTCGATCCCGACCGTCTCCGCGACGCCGCGGACACCCTTCTCGGCCGCCACCCGAACCTCCGCTCCGCTTTCGGACACACTCACGACGGCACCCCGATTCAAATCGTCACTCCTGCAATACTTCCCTGGAATCACCACGATCTCCGCGACGAGCGTGACGCGACGGTCGCTCACGACATCGTCACCGCCGACCGCACCACCGCGTTCGACCTGACCGCGCCACCCCTGCTCCGGCTCACGCTGATCACGCACGGACCGACCCACCACCAGGTCGCCCTCACTCATCACCACATCCTGCTCGACGGCTGGTCGACGCCACTTCTCCTGCACGAACTCCTCCAGTTGTACGAGCACCACGCCGACCCCGGCGCTGTGCCTCGACCCCTCCCGTATCGCCGCTACCTGGAGTGGCTCACCCAGCAGTCACTCGAGGAGAGCCGGGCCGCGTGGGCCGACGTCCTCGACGGACTGGAAGAACCGACGATCCTGGTGCCGTCCGCGCGCGGCCGCGTCCCATCCACGTTCCCCGAGGAGTATCGGGTCTCGCTGTCAAGGGAGCACACCGATGCGTTGCGGACCGTGGCCCGCACCCACGACCTCACCCTCCACACCATCATCGACACCGCCTGGGCCCTCGTCCTCGCCACCCACACCGGCACCACCGACATCACCTTCGGCACCACCGTCTCCGGACGCCCACCCCACATCCCCGGCATCGAAACCATGATCGGACTCTTCATCAACACCATCCCCGTCCGCATCACCCTCCACCCCACCGACACCCTCACCACCCTCCTCACACGCACCCACACCACCCACACACAACTCCTCGACCACCACCACCTCCCCCTCACCCACATCCCCAACCCCCACGCCACCACCTTCGACACCATCACCGTCCACGAGAACTACCCCCACCACACCACCACCCCACCCACCGACCTCACCATCACCACCACCTCCGCCACCGACGCCACCCACTACCCCCTCGCACTCGCCACCACCACCGACACCACACTCCACCTCAAGTTCGAGTTTCTGCCGGGGTTCCTCAGCCGCAACGACACCGAGGCGATCGCGGCACGCATGTGCCGGGCTCTGGACGTCATCGCGACGGCACCGGACACGACCGTCGCGTCGGTGCGGCTTCTCGGCGACGACGAGTTCCGTGCGCTCGCGCCCGTGCGCGGCGGTCCCGCACCCGCCACCCGCACGCTCGCCGCGATCGTCACCGACGCCGCAGCCCTCGATCCGGACGCCGTCGCGCTCGAGGATTCCAGTCGCGCGGTGAGTTACCGCGACCTCGACGAGGCGTCGAACCGGCTCGCACGCCTGCTGATCACGCACGGCGCCGGACCGGAACGCTACGTTGCCATGGCGATACCGCGGTCCCTCGAGTCAGTCCTCGCGGTCTGGGCGATCACCAAGACCGGGGCCGCTTTCGTCCCGATCGACCCGGGCTATCCCGCCGCACGCATCGCCGAGATGATCGCCGATTCGGGTGTCGCGCTCGGCGTCACACTGACACCGCAACGTGAGCGGCTCCCGGACACGGTGCCGTGGCTCGTCCTGGACGAACCCGGGACGATCACGACGGTCGAACAACAGTCGAGCGGCGCCCTCGGTGACGCCGATCGCCGCCGGCCATTGCGACCCGACCATCCCGCGTACCTGATCTACACGTCCGGATCGACCGGTGTCCCGAAAGGCGTGGTGGTTCCGCACCGCGGGCTGGCCACGCTGGCCGCGGCGCAGGCGGCCGGCCTCGGTCCGGGGCGGCACTCGCGCGTGCTCCACTTCTCGTCGCCCTCGTTCGACGGATCGGTGTTCGACTATCTACTGGCGTTCGGCGGTGGCGCGACTCTGGTGATCAGCCCGCCGACCATCGTCGGCGGCACGGAACTGTCCCGCTTCGTCGCCGCCGAACGGGTGACGCATGCCTTCGTCCCGACTGCCGCGCTAGCCTCGGCCGATCCCGACGACCTCGACGGATACGACGGGTTCGGCGAAATTCTCGTGGCCGGAGAAGCGTGTCCGCCCGGTCTGGTGACCCGGTGGTCCCGTGGCCGTGCTCTGCGGAACGGCTACGGCCCCACCGAAACCACCGTGATGTCCAACATCAGCGCGCCGCTCGCACCCGGGTCCGACGTGACGATCGGCGGCCCGATCGCCGGTGCGGAGGAAGTGGTGCTGGATGCGCGGTTGCAGCCGGTCCCGGACGGTGTTCCGGGTGAGTTGTACATCGCCGGGCCGGGTCTGGCCCGCGGATACCACCGGAGGCCGGGGCTGACCGCCGGACGCTTCGTCGCCGCTCCATACGGGCGGGCGGGCGAGCGGATGTACCGGACCGGCGACATCGTCCGCTGGATCGCCGACACGTCCGGCGGTCGGGTGGTCGAGTACCTCGGCCGGGCCGACTTCCAGGTGAAGGTGCGCGGGTTCCGCATCGAACCCGGCGAGATCGACGCCGTCCTCGGCGCCCACCCGGACGTGGAATACGCCGCGACACTCACCCGCACCGGGCCCGCCGGGGACCCGATCCTCGTTTCCTATGTCGTCGGTTCCGCGGAGCTCGACCCGGCACGACTCTCTGCCTATCTCACCGAACGACTTCCGGTGCACATGGTGCCCGGCGCGATCGTGCCGATCGACCGGATCCCGCTGACCCCGGTCGGCAAACTCGATCGCGCCGCGCTGCCCGATCCGCGGTTCGACTCCCCGGCCGATCCCGCGCACCGACCGACGTCGCCGGTCGAGGAGACCGTCGCGAACGCATTCGCGGCCGTTCTGGGGCTCGAGCACATCGGTGTCGACGACAACTTCTTCGAGGCGGGCGGGAACTCGCTGACGGCGACCCGGGTGGTGGCGCGGGTCAATTCGACGCTGCATACCCACATCGACGTCCGGACCTTGTTCGAGGACCGGACACCGCGAGTCCTGTCCACCCACCTCGACCACGACTCGAACGACGCCGCGCTGCCGGTGCCCACTCCGGGGCCCCAACCCGAGTTCGTGCCGTTATCGCCAGCCCAGCAACGCATCTGGTTCCTCAACCAATACGACACCACCA
>NZ_JASHKW010000054.1:0-3942 GCF_030056915.1 Rhodococcus sp. IEGM 1307 | reverse complement strand
CCAGCCGTTATCGTCGGTTTGAGCTGAGAAGCCTTTCGTTTGCGCTGGTCATGACGTTTCTGCGATTGATGCAATGTGGTTGGTGGCGGTCCCTTGGCGGGTGAGTTGGCGGCGCAGGTCGAGGTTCTCGCCGTGGGCCTGTTCGAGGGCGTCTCGCAGGGCTCGGACTTCGGTGCGGTGCTGTTTCTTCAGCTCAATGATCTGCTGGCTGAGTGTGTGGATGAGGGTGTTATCCGAATCCGGTGCGGTGGCGGCGTCGACCGGTCGGGCGGTGGCGCGCAGCCGTTCGATGCGGGGCCGCAGTTCGGCATGGTTGTAGAGGAAGGCGTGGGAGACGCCGGCCTCGCGCTGGACGGCTTGGAAGGTGACGCGTTCGCCGCGTTTGAGCAGACGCCGGATGGCCTGCTCGGCATCGGCGGTCTTGCGGGTGGATTTGGACTTGGCGGCGGCGACCAAGGCGGCTGTGCGGTCTGCATGTGTGGTGGTCAGGGTCGTGTCCTCCGTGTGATGGGGATGAGGGTGAGTGGGATCGGGCCGGTCGTGGTGGCGTGAGTGCCACCGCCTTGGATGGCGCGGCCGGGATCGGTCGGCAGTGCTTCCAGCAGCTTGGTCAGTGCCTCTTTCTCGGCGCGGCGGTGTGTGAGCCAGACGTTGTCGTCGGGCATGGGGCTGCCGTGTCGGATCTCGAATTCGGTTGTGGTGCGGTCGATCAGGGTGGTTGTGTCGTCGAGTTGGCGTTCGAGGACGGTCCGGTGGGTGGTGTCGGTGGCGAACACCGAGCAAGTGAGGCAGGCGTTGCCCTTGTCGCAGGATTGGAGCGGTGGCAGTAGACACCAGCCGTTGGGCAGGAATCGGTCGGCTCGGTCGAACAGGTGCATGCTGTCGTGGTCGTCACGGGAGAACTGGATCCGGGTTCCGTCGGCTTTCAGTTTCACTGTCGCGAGGAACGCTTGTTCGGCGTGCTGTTCACGGGCGGCGATGTAGTGCATGGTCATCGTCGGGGTGGCATGGCCTGCGTAGCGTTGCAGGACGTGGATCGGCAGACCGAGCTCGGCCAGCCGAGTCAATCGGGTGTGGCGAAATCGGTGAGTGTGGCTGAGCCTGATCACGCGGCCTTGGCTGTCGGTGATCTGCACCCGGTCGCTGAACTCACGCAGCATCCAGGTGTAGGTGCCTTGGGGATAGGGTTTGCCGCCGGTGCGGTTGCCGACGCGCTGGACGAACAGAAACCGCGGCTCGTGGTCGGGGAATTTGTCGCGGACCCAGCGTTGCTGCTCACCGATGACCTCGGTGACTTCCCGGTCGACCAAGATGGTGTCTGGTGCGATATCGATCTTCGTTTGCGCATAGTGAAATCGTGCGATCTTCTCAGTGCCGGGCGCGGTGACTGTGGTCGCCGGAGGCGCGGTCAGGCAGTCGAAGGCGCAGGTGCGGATTTCGCTGGCGCGCCGTCCGGTGAGGATCTGCATCAGGATCATCCGCATGGCTTGTGGATCATCGAAGCCGTTGGCCTGCAATTGTGTTCCATCGCCGCGGGTAATGAGCATCTGCTGTTCGCGGGGCAAGCCGAGCAGCGGCAACGCCGCCAGGATCTGGCCCATGGCGTGGTCGTCGACGTAATGGTCGTCGTTGAACTCGCGCGTGTGCTTGACGCGGGCGACCTGCCGGAACCAACTCGCGGCGTGCGCCTCGGTGACCCGTGACCACGGCTCTGCGCCGAGCAGCTGGTGGGCTTCGCCGCGGTTATCGGCGACGAACGCGAACAGCTCACCGACCGCTCGCAGGTCGTCGTTGATCTGACGTGGATGCACCGGTCTGTCGGCGAATCGGCGGTCGTTGCTGCGCAGCAGCCGGTTGGCGGGGTCGGCATCCCAACGCCGGAACGCCGCCGCCTGTGCGGCGGCGTTGGCGGGGTCGCCGAGGACCTGCAGCGGGTCGTCGACAGTGCCCAGCCAACGGTCGAACCTGGTCAGGCATTTGACTCGTTCCTGGCTGACCGTCGACCACCGTAAGGTCCCGGCCTCGAGTGCGGTCCCCAAATGCCATTTCGCTGCCTCTCGCAGCCAGCGATGACGGATCTGCCCGGGTGAACAGCCGTAGTTGGCCTGCGGTTCCCGCCCGGTCAACGGAATCCGCGGATCGCAGCGCGGGTGCCATTCGTCGAGATCCCACCAGTGCCCGTCATGACAGCGCGCCAGCAACGCCAGCCGAGCGAACCGGAACATCACCCGCAGCCGGGCGATGCTGCCATGGGGCGGCAGCCGCCCCCAGCGGGTCGCGTAGAACCATCGCTGCAACGCCGCGGCCTGATCCCAGTCCATCGCCCGGATCGACGGTGGGAACGGATGCTGTTCGCGGATCGCTCGTCGGAGGATGTTGGCCATCTGATTGGTGGCCAGGACGGAGGATCGGGTGCCGTCCAGTGCCTGCCAGTGCGCCATCCAGGCCAGCTCGGCAGCAATCGTCTCCGGCAGGCCGTGCAGCTTGATCCGAGCCTTGGCGTTCTCGGTGATCTTTTCCCAGTTGTCGATAGCGGGTCCGATGATCGGTCCGCGCCATTGCGGCGGCAACTCCTGCAGGAGCTGCCAGATCGGGTCTTTGTCATCGGCCGGGCGCAGATAGGGTGGCCGCTGCCCATTCATTCGGTCACCTGCCAGCCGGCCGCATATGATCGCCAGTTCGCCGCCGCCCGCAACGCCTCGTCCTCGCGAACCCAGCCGTAAAGGTCCAAAGTCGTTTGGACATGAGCGTGACCGAGCCGCCGCGATACCACCCACTCCGGTGTCCCCGCCAGCAACAACGCGGTCGCATGGCTGTGCCGGAACCAGTGCGGAGACCAACCCTCGGCACCGATGCCCCTTCGCCGCAACGCATTCGTCTTGTCCCGCACCGTCCCTTCCCGAAGCGACGACAGGAACGGCGGCCGGAAAAGATTCACCAGCAACGGCGACTCGACCCTCAGCGGCAGGCCCAGCTCGGTTGCTCGGCAGGCGATGTGGGTCAGGTAGTCGGCGAACAACCGCTCCAAGTCCGCGCCGACATAGACCCGACGCGGACGCATCATCTTCACCCGCGCCCCGTTCGCGTTGTCGTGTCGCGGCACGATCTCGACGAACGGTGTCCCGCCGCGACCCATCACGAAGTCACTGATCCGCAGACCCAAAGCCTCACCCAACCGCATGCCAGTCTCAGCCAGCAGCGCGAACAGAAACCGGTCCCGCAGATTCCCGACCCATTCACCAGTGGCCGAATCGAACACGGCGCATCCATTCAGGATCGCCTGGATCTGCCCAGGCAACAACAGAGGTGGCCGACCAGTACCGCGGTGACCGCGGCGCACCCGCACCAGCGACGACGGCCGCGCTGCCGCCCGAGCATCCAGATGCGCCAGCAACCCCCGCGCCGGCATCCGCCGCGGTGCCCCGCGCATCAACCGTCCCGCGACCGGAACACCGAAAACCGCTTCCTGCCAACGATAGAACGACATCAACGCCGCCAGCCGCGCCTCCAACGTCGAAGCTCCCGGTACCTGCTCCTGCGGGACCAAGCTGTGTTCAACCGTCCGGCCGTTGCGCAACCACGACAGGAACCCCGTCACCGCGGGGACACCGACGTCCCGCCACTTCCCGACCTCGTCGCGCTGCTCCAGGAACGTCCACCACTGAGCCAACGCCGTCGCATAGCCGCGCACCGTATTCGGCGACCACAGAGTCCGGTGAGACTCCAACCACTCCTCGACCGGATCAACGGTCCGATACGACGCATCGACCACCGTCCACGTCCGACTCCCACCAGGCGGTCGCACCGCCAGACCGTATGCCACAAGCGCCGCTCCCCTCGTTGTTGCACTCCCTCTGATAACCGGGAAACAACGATCGCAAAGCAAGATCAACAAACATCGTCGAAGACGTTAATGAGAGTCGACGAACTCCCGTTGATAAC
>NZ_JASHKW010000053.1:0-3276 GCF_030056915.1 Rhodococcus sp. IEGM 1307 | reverse complement strand
GGTCTGGTGTCTGTGTGGGTGGTTGGTTGTGTGTTGTTTGAGAACTGCACAGTGGACGCGAGCATCTTTGTTGTAAGTAATGAAGAGCGTACGGTGGATGCCTTGGCACCAGGAGCCGATGAAGGACGTAGGAGGCTGCGATAAGCCTCGGGGAGCTGTCAACCGAGCTGAGATCCGAGGATGTCCGAATGGGGAAACCCAGCACGAGTGATGTCGTGTTACCCGCACCTGAATATATAGGGTGTGTGGAGGGAACGTGGGGAAGTGAAACATCTCAGTACCCACAGGAAGAGAAAACAATAGTGATTCCGTGAGTAGTGGCGAGCGAAAGCGGAAGAGGCTAAACCATGGATGTGTGATAGCCGGCAGGTGTTGCATTCGTGGGGTTGTGGGGTTCATCTTGTCAATGCTGCCGTGTTGGCCGACAGTAAGAAATCATTGTGTTAGTGGAAGTGGTCTGGAACGGCCTGTCGTAGAGGGTGAGAGTCCCGTACACGAAAACATGATGACTGTCGTGATGGAAACCCAAGTAGCACCGGGCCCGTGAAATCTGGTGTGAATCTGTCGGGACCACCCGATAAGCCTGAATACTCCCTGGTGACCGATAGCGGACTAGTACCGTGAGGGAAAGGTGAAAAGTACCCCGGGAGGGGAGTGAAATAGTACCTGAAACCGTGCGCTTACAATCCGTCAAAGCCTTTGCACACTTCGGTGTGGGGGGTGATGGCGTGCCTTTTGAAGAATGAGCCTGCGAGTTAGTGGCATGTCGCGAGGTTAACCCGTGTGGGGTAGCCGTAGCGAAAGCGAGTCCGAATAGGGCGTTTTTAGTGGCATGTTCTAGACCCGAAGCGGAGTGATCTACCCATGGCCAGGTTGAAGCGACGGTAAGACGTCGTGGAGGACCGAACCCACTTAGGTTGAAAACTGAGGGGATGAGCTGTGGGTAGGGGTGAAAGGCCAATCAAACTCCGTGATAGCTGGTTCTCCCCGAAATGCATTTAGGTGCAGCGTCGCGTGTTTCTCACCGGAGGTAGAGCTACTGGATGGTCTAGGGGGCCCACAAGCTTACCGAAATCAGCCAAACTCCGAATGCCGGTGAGTGAGAGCGCGGCAGTGAGACTGCGGGCGATAAGGTTCGTAGTCGAGAGGGAAACAGCCCAGATCGCCAGCTAAGGTCCCTAAGCGTGTACTAAGTGGAAAAGGATGTGGGGTCGCGAAGACAACCAGGAGGTTGGCTTAGAAGCAGCCACCCTTGAAAGAGTGCGTAATAGCTCACTGGTCAAGTGATCCTGCGCCGACAATGTAGCGGGGCTCAAGTACACCACCGAAGCTGCGGCATTCACACAATGCACCCCCTTGATTCTGCGGAGTCTTGGGCAGTGGTGTGGATGGGTAGGGGAGCGTCGTGTGGCCATGGAAGCGGCGGGGTGACCCAGCCGTGGAGGCCACACGAGTGAGAATGCAGGCATGAGTAGCGAAAGACGAGTGAGAAACTCGTCCGCCGAATGACCAAGGGTTCCTGGGCCAGGTTAATCCGCCCAGGGTGAGTCGGGACCTAAGACGAGGCCGACAGGCGTAGCCGATGGACAACGGGTTGATATTCCCGTACCCGTGTGAACGCGCCCCTGGTGAATCAGTGATACTAACCATCCTGAAGCGTCCTTACGCCCCTTCGGGGGCCCTGGATGTGGATGCATGGGACCTGATCTGGTAGTAGCCAAGCGATGGGGTGACGCAGGAAGGTAGCTGAGCCAGTCAGTGGTAATACTGGTGTAAGCCTGTAGGGCGAATGGTAGGCAAATCCGCCATTCATTAAGCCTGAGAGGTGACGCATAGCCGAATGAGGCGAATTCAGTGATCCTATGCTGCCGAGAAAAGCCTCTAGCGAGCTTTCACACGGCCCGTACCCCAAACCGACACAGGTGGTCAGGTAGAGAATACTAAGGCGATCGAGATAACTATGGTTAAGGAACTCGGCAAAATGCCCCCGTAACTTCGGGAGAAGGGGGGCCTCGTCCGGTGATCACTCTTGCAGTGTGAGCTGGGTGGGGCCGCAGAGACCAGTGAGAAGCGACTGTTTACTAAAAACACAGGTCCGTGCGAAGTCGTAAGACGATGTATACGGACTGACGCCTGCCCGGTGCTGGAAGGTTAAGAGGACCGGTTAGCTCTTCGGAGCGAAGCTGAGAATTTAAGCCCCAGTAAACGGCGGTGGTAACTATAACCATCCTAAGGTAGCGAAATTCCTTGTCGGGTAAGTTCCGACCTGCACGAATGGCGTAACGACTTCTCAGCTGTCTCAACCATAGACTCGGCGAAATTGCATTACGAGTAAAGATGCTCGTTACGCGCGGCAGGACGAAAAGACCCCGGGACCTTCACTACAGCTTGGTATTGGTGTTCGGTTCGGTTTGTGTAGGATAGGTGGGAGACTGTGAAGCGCTCACGCCAGTGAGTGTGGAGTCGTTGTTGAAATACCACTCTGATCGTATTGGACCTCTAACCTCGGACCATGATCTGGTTCAGGGACAGTGCCTGGTGGGTAGTTTAACTGGGGCGGTTGCCTCCCAAAATGTAACGGAGGCGCCCAAAGGTTCCCTCAGCCTGGTTGGCAATCAGGTGTCGAGTGCAAGTGCACAAGGGAGCTTGACTGTGAGACTGACAGGTCGAGCAGGGACGAAAGTCGGGACTAGTGATCCGGCACCGGCAAGTGGAAGCGGTGTCGCTCAACGGATAAAAGGTACCCCGGGGATAACAGGCTGATCTTCCCCAAGAGTCCATATCGACGGGATGGTTTGGCACCTCGATGTCGGCTCGTCGCATCCTGGGGCTGGAGTAGGTCCCAAGGGTTGGGCTGTTCGCCCATTAAAGCGGCACGCGAGCTGGGTTTAGAACGTCGTGAGACAGTTCGGTCTCTATCCGCCGCGCGCGTTAGAAACTTGAGGAAGGCTGTCCCTAGTACGAGAGGACCGGGACGGACGAACCTCTGGTGTGCCAGTTGTTCCACCAGGAGCACCGCTGGTTAGCTACGTTCGGAAGGGATAACCGCTGAAAGCATCTAAGCGGGAAGCCTGTTCCAAGATGAGGTTTCTCACCCCCTCGAGGGGGTAAGGCCCCCGGCAGACCACCGGGTTGATAGGCCAGAACTGGAAGTCCGGTAACGGATGCAGGTGACTGGTACTAATAGGCCGAGGACTTACCACAAAGAAGCTACGCGTCCACTGTGCAGTATCTGAAACAACACACACGTTTCAGAACAGAAGAAAGAAGAACACC
>NZ_JASHKW010000052.1:0-6513 GCF_030056915.1 Rhodococcus sp. IEGM 1307 | reverse complement strand
TCGGCCTCGTAGTCGATCTCGGTGGTCTCCGGCGGTGCCACGATGTCGTCGTACGAGCCGACGAGGCTTGGCAGAAGAGCAGTACCGCTCGTAGATCTTTGCAGTGTTCCAGCACCAGGCGTGTCCGGTGGTTTTGCAAGAGCGAACTGGAACGAACGGAGCGTCGTCGTCCCCACTTTGTGGGCAACAATCAAGCAGACGGCAACAGAATTCGAACTCGCAAGCGCCAAGACACCGTGTGAAGCGAAGCGCTGCCACAAGCGACAACTGGCCGACCACGTCCGGCGGGTCATGATCGCCGACGAACGCCGCCGAGAGGCGACCCTGAGAGAACACTCGGGGGCGACTCTGCAATCCGGCGCGACTGGCTCCACCCCGACCACCAGTTCTTCGGATAAGTCACTTTCCAAGCCCGCCAACTGCAATTCTACGACGTCGCACCCAGCCGCTTGACGAACACAGAGGCACCCAAAAACACCGACTTGCGCGCGTACGCCGTCGACGACCTGCGACGGCTTTCGCCGCTCGACTGTCACAATGAGCAGGCAATGCGTTCGGGACGGCCACGCGAATCCGCCCCTCCCGCCACAGAGTGCGGAGGCTCAGGAACAGGGTGGCGAGTCGCTCGTCCGCCGGTTGTGCGGGTATGCGCTTGCCAAGCTGCGTATCTCTTCTTGGTCGCAATTCGATTCAGGGATGAACTGCCACAATCGTTCTATGAACTGGTGCGTTGTCATTCCGAAGTGCACAAGGACTTCCTCCTCGGGTACGCCTCCATATGGTGCCCACATGCTGGCGAATTCGATGAGGCGCTCCGCCTCGGTATTGCGATGTTTGCGTTCCCGGTTGGCTTCGATCCAATCGGCGCGGCGCTTCTGGCGCCATTTGCGATACTCGCGAGGGTTCATGGGATTTCACGCATCGAATCAGGATTGGGGCGGCTCCGGAACTTGAGTGTTCTCATCAGCGAAAGACATACATGGAGTAGAGCCTTTTTCGCGCCGACCATTATATTACTCATCCCACGCCGCACCAGGGTGACCTTGCATCGACCCGCGGCGCAGAAAGCCCTGCCCACACTGTTCTGCTCGCAAGCCGGACACTGTGTCATGCGCACCATCCTGCGGCGAGAGCGACGCCGCAGGATGGTGCATAGAACTCAGAAGAGGAACTTGCGGAACGAGTTCTTCTCGACAATCAGGCCGTCTTTGAAGCGGTAGTAGTCAACACCGTGCGTCTCGATCGGCTCTCCGTCCTTCTTCGCGGTGAAGCGCCATTCGTTGTAGCCCTCATCACCGGAGTAGAATTCGCGGATTGTCTTCAACTCGTACTCTGTGTGGGCGTCGAGCCAGTCGGTGAGCGACTGGGTCACATTGGCGCGGCCGTCTGCAGCGATGGGCAGCCGGGCCGATTCGAAATGCGCATCTTCAGCGAGCAACGCCGCGATGGCATCCGCATCGCGAGCGTTCTGTGCCGCGGTAAACTTGTGCGTGATCTCGGCGTTCGAGGTCATTTCTCACGTTCTCCTTGTCCTATAGCTTTCCACCGTCGACGACGGCGGGTGGGAGTGGATGTCGGTCGTATTTCGATCCGCCATCACGTGCTTGACCATATGCCGACGGCACACGCGGAAACTGTGCCAATTCGGGAAAGATGACTCAGGTCGATCGCGTTCCCCTCTTGCGGGGTCCAGAGCCTGTTCGAGGGGCGGTACCTAGTTCGGCGCAGGAGGATACGCGACTCAAGAGCAATGATTCGAAAAGTCGAGAGAGAGGAAGTGGCAATGCGATTGGACGGGCAGCTATTGGGCGGATCGAGCGCCCGGCGATTCGACGCTGCGGAAGAGACTGAGGTCATGCAACAGGTCTGGGTGGTTTGATCAGTCGTTTCCGGGTGCACTCGGCGAACAGCATGTTGCCGTCCTACTTGTCCTTCAGCGGAGGAATCGAGGTGCGGGGGTGTGAGCATCGCGAAATGGTCCTGGTTGCATTCGGAGGACCGGTTGCAGTATTGCGACGCATTGGCCAGGGCTAGAGCAACAGTTGGCCGGGCTCTCGCTCGACGGTCATGGCGATGGCCGATGCACTTCGCCCGTGTTACGACGAGCAAACATGACTGCGGCATCAACGCGCGACCGTACCTGTAGTTTGCACAGCACATTGCCAACGTGGAATCTGATCGTATTGACGCTGACGAATAGCTCTGCTGCCATTTCAGGGTTGCTGCGGCCTGCCGCGATGCCGTTGAGGATCTGGCGCTCGCGCTCGGTCAATGATTCCCATTTCAACTCAGTGTCGACGGGCCGCTGACCAGCTGATATCGCAGACAAGTGTTGGCTCCTCGGCGTCGCAGTGCTGCATGCACACTTGGACGTAGATGTTCATGTTCATGACAGGCATGTTTCATTACTGCACTTAGTGCAATTAACTGTAGCGTATTCGCCTGCGGGGGATTTCACCACCAGAAGTAGGTCTTAGAGAGCTGATCAGGCTCCTGGCTCTTGATGCGTTCCGGCATGTGTCGCATGGCTGTCCCGCCATCGTCTGACGAGGCCCCTTCCGTGGAACTTCTTCCCGCTCATGGCCGAGACGAACACCAAGATGAGGATGTAGATAACTTGCTCTCGATATCCGAGGCAGAGCAGTGTTCCGATGGCCATTGCGACAAAAGTCAGCGGTAGAACTGGTTTAACTATCGAAAGCATGTGCACCTCGAAGTCGGCGATATTTATGTTGCTGCAGCTGTGACAGTGCAGCTGTGACGTTCATCGTTCGGTGCCGGCAATCCGGTCGGAGCGCCCGGTGAAGCATCGTCAGAGTGAGCGGCACCGGACGCTCTGTTCGCGTTCCCTACGTCGCTTCAGCTACCCTTGCCCAGGTCTTGCCGCGTATCCGCATTAGTTTGAGTCGAGTCTCGGCTCAGCGTGAAGCTTGGTCGTCGACAAAGTTGTTGTTGAAGTTCAGTCCGGGCAGCAGTCGGTGGCCGGCGTCGATCAACATTTCCAACCCTGTAACGTGCCGCGATTCGTCCGACGCGAGCCAAATGGCACCATCGGCGACGGCTTCTGGGGCCAGAGCGCTCCTGCCGCGGAGTACGTGCCAGTTTCGGCACGCTGCCAGGTAGTCTTCGCGCGTTGCCCCAGTCTTGCCCGTGATCCGATCTCTGGTTCCGGGGTTGTCGTTGATCAGGGTGTCGACAGGTCCGGGCAAAAGTGCATTGACGCGGATGTTGTATTTGCCGAGCGCAAGCGCCGCGGACTTCATCACCCCGATCACTCCGTGCTTGGCGGCGACATAGGACATGTTTCCTGCGTCACCTTCCTGCCCGTTCGTCGACGAGGTCAAGATGACCGACCCACGCATACGCTCCATCATGTGCGGAGCCACGGCTTTGATCGTTCGCCAGACACCGTTGAGACAGATGTCCGTGACGACGTTCCATTCGCTGTCCGTCATCTCCCAGAACGGCTTGTTGTCGAGCACACCGGCGTTTGCGACAACGACGTCGATGTGGCCGAACTTGTCGAGTCCGGCAGCAACGACTCTGTCGATCTGTTCCTGGTCGCGGACGTCTGCGATCTCGGCAACCACACCGCGACCGATTCGTTCGATGGACGCTGCTGTCTCTTTCAGATCCGCTTCGGTGGCGAGTGGGTACTTGATGTGTTCGATCGGACCATCGATGTCACACACGATGATGTTCGCGCCTTCACGAGCGAACTTCTCAGCGATCGCTCGCCCTTGGCCTCGCGCGCCGCCGGTGATGAACGCTGTCTTTCCTTCGAGACGGTTCATGTAACTTCCTTTCACTCGGTATATTGACTGCCGCTCCAGTGCCGCCGCGACTGGAGGCTAGTTCGGCGACAGAGGCTGCGGAATTCTGTCCGCGGCGCCCACACGTGTCGCCGCGTCCTGAATGGCTGACCATGCCCCTTCGCTGATCATGACGCGATTCCCGCCCCGTTCCCTGGCCCGCTGTTCCGGGTCACCTGGTGCCAGAACCTGTTCGAAACCTTCGGCCGGTGAGACGGCATGAATATCGTGGCGGAGCTGTTCGGCTTCGGCGAGAACGTCGGATAGGTCGCGGAACGAGTCCGCCGCGACAGTCAGGATCAGCAGGCCCTGCCTTTCGAAGATGGGGCCCCCGCCGTCGCCGAATCGTTCGGACCCGAGCAGCACGCGTCCCAGCAGTTCGACGAGAACCGCAAGTCCGAAGCCCTTGTGGTCACCGAAAGTGCGCATCGAACCGCCGCGCTCGAGCAGTGTCGGGTCGTTCGAGGGTCGACCTTCCGCATCGACGAGGCTTTCGGAAGGCATTTTCCGGCCCTCCATCGCAGCGACCATGATTTTGCCGATTGGAGCTGCCGCCGTCGAGAAATCGATGACCATCGGTTTCCCCGAGGCGGTGGGGAATCCCGCCGCGATCGGATTGGTGCTGAGCAGCCCGGACCGACCGCCGAAGGGGGCGACGAGGCGGCTTCCCCCCATCCCGCCCACGAAGGCCATCGCAATGCAATCTGCGGCTGCTGCTCGCTCGATGTAGGCGCCGAGCCTGCCCACATGTGTGCTGCGGACCAGTCCCGCCAGTCCGAGACCGCCGGCCCGGGCCTGCTCACACGCCAGATCGGTCGTCATCCGGGCCGCCACGTGCGAGAAGCCCCACTCCGCACTCACTGTCGGCGACGTGGTGTCGGTGAGGACTTCAGGTCGCGCGCCGGCAACGACCTGTTTGTCGTCGACGTACTTGGCGTACGACGGCAGCCTGCTGATTCCGTGCGAGCCGTGGCCCACTAGGTCGGCGTCCACAAGATGCTCGGCGATTTCGCGCGCCATGTCATCGGGCGTGCCCAGTCCAGCCATGACAGCTGCGGCCAGTTCCACGGCGTCTGCGGAGGCCAACTCGACCGGTGGTGTCATTTGTTCGTCTTCCTGTTTCTTCGGTGTCGTCACGCTGTCCGGCTCAGGCGGGGAGGCAAGCACTGCGATGTCTGCTTAGGATCGGCTCCCAAATCTCTTAAGATCCAATCCTCGATTTTTGACATAGACTCGCTTGCAGAATGATTCGTGGTCAGCCCGCAGGCGCGACCCTTGTCGCGTAGATATACGACGACACCCGATCCCTGACTACCGAATCGCGCGAGCGCAGATACCAGGCCTGCGCCACAGTCGCATGCAGCTCCTCCGAAGATGTCGGCAGTAAGACATTCGCGGTGCGCGTATATCGGAGTGTCTGGACCGATCCCGGCCACTGATCCGGCCACCAGAGCCATGTGCTCACCGCCCTCGGCATCCCGGTAGCCGACGGCGTCGAACTGGCCGTACTGGGTGGGCAGCAAGGTGGTCGCACCGCGCTCGACTTGAGGCTCGGTGCTGCGACGGTATTCGGCGATGTCGGCGACCGTGACCACAACCAGGCCATGTTCGGCAGCGAACCGTTCGAGTTCGGGTCTGCGGGCCATCTGGTCGGGGAAGTCGACCGAGACGATCTCTGCGAGCGCCGCCGCCGGCGCGACACCGGCCAGGCGGGTCAGGTCGACACCCGCTTCGGTGTGCCCGCGCCGGGTGAGGACACCGCCTGCGCGGGCCCGCAGCGGTACCACGTGTCCTGGGCGCACCAGGTCCGCGGCGGTGGTGCCGGGATTGCCCAGTGCTGCAATGGTGCGGGCTCGGGCGGTGGCAGATATGCCGGTTCCGTTGTCCCGCAGGTCGGTAGCCACGCAATAGGCCGTGCCGTGCGGGTCGTCATTGGAGTGGTGCATCGCGGGCAGACCGAGTCGGTCGCAGATGGTCTCGGGGAGCGCGACACACAGGAACCCTGAGGTGTGCCGGATCATGAACGCGACCGTTTCGGTGGTGGCGAGCGACGCGGCGAGGATCAAGTCGCCCTCGTTTTCGCGGTTCGCGTCATCAACGACCACCACGGGACGCCCGGCGGCGATCGCAGTCAGGGCCGCGCGGACTCGCGTGTGGGCCGGGCCTGTGCTGAGCAGAGTCATCGCGGAACCGCCTCGACTTCGGCGAGACGCCGAAACTGGCTCCCGTGAAACACCAGGGGGGAGTCGGTTCCTGTCCATGTTCCGTGAACCTCGAGCACCACGATGTCGTGGTCCCCGCACGGCACCTCTGCGTGGATCGTGCAGTCCAGCCACAGCGATGCCCCGTCGACGAACAGGCTTCCATCGTCCTGGACTGTGACGTCGGTTCCGGCGAACCGGTCACCGTGCTTGCTGGCGAGTCGCCCACAGATTGCGTCGTGCCCTTCGGCGAGCACGCTCAGACCCAGGCGCCGCGCGAGCCGCAGCTTCGGCCAGGTCGTGGAACTGTGCTGCATGCACACCGATACCAGCGGCGGTTCCAAGGACACTCCGGTGAACGAGCTTGCGGCTAAACCGACTTTCTCGCCGTCGATTTCCGCGCACACGGCCGTCACTCCCGACGGGAAGTGTCCGAATGCACGGCGGATCTGGTCGCCAGCCGCGATAGGTTCGAGTGCAGGCACTGTGGCCTCCTAGAA
>NZ_JASHKW010000051.1:0-10373 GCF_030056915.1 Rhodococcus sp. IEGM 1307 | reverse complement strand
AGTTGCCATGACCAATCTTAACAACCGATGGCTTATTTATGACTCAGGACACTAGTTTCTTTGGTGCGCAGGTAGTCGATGTTGTGGCGGTTGACATGTGGAGGTCGGGTCACACGTTCTGTTACTTCGACGCCATACCTTGACAAGGCGCTGATCTTGTCCGGGTTGTTGGTGATCAACCGTGCTCGTGTCACGCCGAGATCCCTGAGTATGGCGGCCGCAACAGCGTAATCCCGTGAGTCGACGGGCAGACCCAATTCGAGGTTCGCATCGACTGTGTCGTAGCCGTTCTCTTGGAGCGCGTATGCAGCCAACTTCGCGCCCAACCCCACGCCGCGTCCTTCGTGGCCGCGAAGATACACGATGATCCCAGTGCCTTCTGTTGCGATCAATTCGAGAGAGTCCTGGAGCTGGGGACCGCAGTCGCACCTGAGAGACCCGAGAATATCGCCAGTCAGGCATTCGCTATGTACGCGAACGAGCGGTGCCGCCGTAGCCGCAGAATCGGAAAGATGCGGAGTTCCGGCGACCAACGCGAGGTGTTCCACGCCGTCGTGTGCTGCGAAAGCATGCCCGGTGAAGTCGCCGTAGGCCGTCGGAATTCGGGCTTCCGAAACGCGAGTGACAATTGGCTCTCGCATCCGTCGATGCTCGATGAGGTCGCGCACGCAAATGATCCTCAGATCGTGTCGACGTGCAAACTCGAAGAGTGATGCACGACGCGACATCTCACCATCATCGTCCACGAGTTCGCACAGGACACCCAGAGACTCGAGACCAGCCATTCGGCATAGGTCAACGGTTGCCTCCGTGTGCCCTGGGCGCTCCAGTACGCCTCCTGGCCGGGCCAGGAGCGGCATCACGTGACCCGGCCGGGTGAGAGCGTCAGGGAGAGTCTGAGGGCTGGCAAGCGCACGAGTAGTCACCGCGCGGTCCGCTGCGGAAATGCCTGTCGTGACACCGTCACGTGCATCGACCGATACCCCGAACGCGGTCCCGAGGACTTCGGTGTTGCCGTCGGGCGGAACCATCAGTGGCAGGCCCAGCGTTGCCGCACGTGCCTCGGTCATCGCGACACAAACAAACCCGGACGTGTGTCGGACGATGAAGGCCATCTTCTCGGTTGTGACGTGCTCAGCCGCCATCACCAGATCGCCCTCGTTTTCCCGGTTCTCGTCGTCGAGGACGACGACGATTTCACCGCGTGCGATGGCGTCTAGAGCTGCCGGCACGGTATCGAACCGTTCATGTGGAACCGCAGTGTCGCGCTGTCCGTCGGCCGGGGAAATGTGTGTTCTCATGGTGCCTCCGACAATGCAGGGATACGTGGACTCAACGAGGGGAAGGGGACGTGGACGGGAGAGGTGATCCAGCTGGGCGGCGTGCAGTACGGACTCAGTCGGCGATGTGCAGTCGTCCGTACTTGCCCCGGTGAAATAGGAGGGGCGACCGTCCGTCGGCATAGAGATGCTGAACCCGCGACACCACGATCACGTGGTCACCCGCGACATGTTCGGCTTCGACACGAGCCTCGATCCAGGCGACAGCGTTCTCGACGACCGGTGCCCCCGATGGAGAGGGCCGCCAGGCCAACCCTGCGAACTTGTCACCGCCCTTGACCGAGAGCTGGCGACCGACGTGTTCCTGATCTTCGGCGAGAATGTTGATCACGAAGGTGTCAGCCCGCTTGATGGCCGGCCATGAACTGCTTGTGTGGGCGACGCAGAACGCCACCAGAGGCGGATCCAGAGAAACTGAGGTGAAGGAGTTGGCTGCCAATCCGGCGCCTTCTCCGGATTCCGGATCCAGAGCAGTGATCGCGATGACACCGGTAGCGAAGTGACCGAGTACCGATCGCATCGCAGCGGCATCGACCTCGGGAAGACCCGTGACGTGTTGCAATGGTGATGTCGCGCTCATTTCGACCTCCGAGAGTTGTTGGATTTATAGGTGGTGCCCGCGCTCGTCCCGAATCGATGGCGGCGCGGAATCCTCGCGTACGTGAGGATCGATTTCGACCTGGATGGATATTGGGGTCATTGCGCTGATGGCTTGCTCGATCCGTGCGTGCCACATGCCGTTCTTCAGAAGACTTTCGCGGTTGAAGGAGACGAAGATCGTCGCCGAGTCCAGCGTTCCCTGCCGTGCTACGCGTAGTTCCCAGTGTGCGATGCCGTCGATGCCTCGAAGTGCCTTCGTGAGGGCGGAGAAGGAGATCCACCGGCCGCGGATGAGGAGAAGGTCACCATGGGTGTGCGTAGGCATGGTGAGGGATTCACCGTCCCTGCTGCTCAGATACCCGGTACGCACTCCGATGTGCGCGAGGCTCGAGTGCCACGGGTACCTCACTACGATCTCTGCGAGTTCACCGTGTGCAGACGTTTCCGGGGGTGTGGCGAGTTCGAGTAAGTCTCCGTGTGTCGGGGTGAGCGCAGTGGCGCTCTGAGTTTTGTGTGCGATCGGGATCCCGCTGAGAGGGTCGGTGAACAACTCGACGGTTTGGGCGCCGAATTCACGCCCCAAGTGCTCGATCTTCTTCGGGTCAGCGATCTCACCGGTAAGGAGGATCAGTCGGAGTTCCAGGTCCAAGGGCTCGACCAGGAATTCGAGGTGGAGTCGTGCGAGAAAATCCGCCACACCGGTGGCCGTTCCCACCAGAACATTAGCGCGCATGTTCTCGACTGTGCGCAGCAGCCGCATTCGTCCGCGAGGCCCGATGCTCGCCGCTGCCGCCGCCACTTCCGCGGCCGCCTCTGCGACCAAGGTTCCCCCGAGCTCACCGTCATTGTTGAGCGAGACGACAACCCGATCGGTGGCTTTGACGCCTGCGTCGGTGAGGGTTTTTGCCGTCAACGCGACCGCAGCCGCGCGATCCTCTGCCGAGAGTGGGAACGCGGCAGTAGCAGTTGAGTCGACGTGCAAGAGCCCCTTGGCCTTCGCCGCGGTAATTCCTGCCGCGGAGAGGTTACTTCTGCTGATCGGCTCGGGACGAGTCTCGATGGATTGTGTGTGTGTCATCGAATCTCCACAACATCGGAAGCGAACAGCTTGATCGAGCTCAGGACATGCTCGTTGTCGAGACCGCCGACCTGGAACTGCCCGATCAAGTCGGTGACGCCGGCTTCCTCGAGCCGCTGCACAGCCTTACGGGACCCATCGACATCGTCGATCACGATCATCAGGTTGTCGCGGAGCGTCTCGATGGCTTCGTCCTGGGACTGGCCGGCGGCGAGTGCTCCGAGGACGCGGTGGCTCGCGTGCCGTGCGTCGTAATAGTCAGGCGGCGCAACCAGATTGACCTGGCGACGGATGTACCACATCACCGCATCGGCGGCATTGGCATGCGCCTCATCCGTCGTTGGCGCGACGTGCCACGGGATCATCAGTGCGATCTTGCGTGTCTCAGGGTCGAAACCGTGGCGGGCCAGCTCGGCCTTGTACTTCGCGATGTCCTCGGCGACATCGTCGATGCCCTTGAGCATGGTCATGCCGAGGAGGTTGTAGCCTCGCCGTGCAGCCTGTAGGTATCCGTCGAGGCTGGTCGATGCGACCCAGACAGGCGGGTGCGGTTCCTGCAAGGGGCGCGGGTAGACCCCAACGTCGGGGACGCTCCAGTACTCGTGTTCTGCGCTGTAAGGTTCGCCGTCGGCCTCCCAAATCCCGAGCACGGTGTCGAGGTTTTCCTCCCATAGCGTGCGGGACTGCTCGAAGGGACGCTGAAAGGCTTGGTACTCGAGCGGGGACGCTCCCCGGCCGGTGCCGAACTCGATGCGTCCTCCCGAGATGATGTCCATGGTCGCTACACGCTCGGCGGTGCGAATCGGGTGCGAGAACGGGAGGAGTACGACGCCGAGCCCGAGCCGAATCTGTTTGGTGACCCGTGCAAGTGCGCTCAAAACGATATCGGGAGCCGAGGAGTGCGAGAACCCGCGAGTGAAATGGTGCTCGACCATCCAGGCCGTGCTGTAACCGAGCCCATCGGCGAGGGTGACCTGCTCGATGAGATTCTCGAACGCCTGCTGCTCGACCTCTTTGGTCCGCCCACGCACCTCGAGTTCATATCCGAGGCCTGCCCGCAGCTTTGCCATGCCAACTCCTGTCAGTAGTACCAAGCGATCGCTTGGGTTTGCCTCTGTGCGACCGTGACTTCGCTAGCGTAACCCAAGCGCTTGCTCAAATGCTATACGCTCACGTCATGCAGATGACGGATTGGGTCGGATACAAGCTGGGCACCAGGGTGGTGCGGTACTGCGAAGAGGACGCGATCTTGTACGCGCTCGCGGTCGGTGCTCGCGCAGATGAGTTGCCCCTGATCTTCGAGCGTGACCTGAAGGTCTTGCCGACGTTCGCGCTCACGCTGGGACTGTGGGTCGCCGATGCGGCATCGGCGGCCGGCGCCTTCGTGCCGGCACAAGCTCTGCACGGGTCTCAGTCCCTGACGATGCGCGGATCCCTCCCGCCCACCAGCGAATTCGAAGTCACCGGCCATGTCGAAGCGGTCCGCGACACGGGACGATCCGCGATCCTGGACATAGTGTGCGACAGTGACTATTTCTCCGCCACCTACTCCATTATCCTGCCTGGTCAGGGCGGCTTCTCGCCGTCCACGCCACGGGTGAAGGCAAAGCCGGAGGGCGTCGGCCGGGCGGTGGAGCACGAATCGCGAACCATTGAGCTGTCGCCGGAGCAGGCCGTCCTCTACCGGCTCACTGGCGATCGCCACCTGATCCACGTCGATCCGGCCGCGGCGCAGGCTGCCGGCTTCGCGCGTCCCATTCTTCACGGTCTGTGCACGCTTGGCGTGGTGGCGAAGTCCCTCGCTGAGCCGCTGGGGGCGAAGCCGTGGGAGCTCAGGAGGATCGAGGCGCGATTTGCCGCACCCGTGTTCCCTGGGAGCACCCTTGCCGTGGCCACGGTGCAGCCACCAGTGGGAGACTCTGCCGCGGGCCTCGAGTACTCCGCTTCTGTCGATGGCCGTTGTGTCCTCGCCGACGGGCGAGTTTCTTACTCGTGAATTTGTGTTGGGGGCTCGGTCAACTCCGGTGTTGCGCCGGCTAGGGACTTTCGAGAATGGTGGCGCTTCCGTAGCTTCCTCCGAAGCCTGTGCACAACGCGACATGCGGGGATTCGACCTGTTGAGACGGCGCAGTTCCCCGAAGCTGTCGCACGGCCTCCAACACATTGTTGAGGCCGTGTATGTACCCTTCCGACAGCAATCCACCGTGAGGATTGACCGGAAGGGCGCCGCTCGGGAGGGCGTCGCCCGAGCGCACAAATTCCCCGCTCCCCCCGACGCCACAGAAGCCGAAGTCTTCGAGTTGCTGAAGCACGATGGGGGAGTACGCGTCGTAGAGCATCGCCACGTCGACGTCGATGGGGCGAAGGCCGGACACTTTCCACAACTTGTGGGCCACGTAGCGGGAAAAGATGGCTGACAGATCAACGGCCTTGTCCATGCTCGACGAGCCCCCGCCCCCGCCCCGCACCACAGCGGCGATACGGGGACTGTTCGGGCTCACGGCGTCGGCGATATCCGCCCTGCTGACAATCAGTGCCGCACCGGCGTCGGTCTCCTGACAGCAGTCCGCTCGGCGCAAGGGGGTCGACACGAACGGACTGGCACGATAGTCGTCACAAGTGATGGGGGCATGAAGCAGCGCGCGCGGGTTCGATGCGGCCAACTGCCTCGATTGGCAGACCACCGAGGCGAGATCCTCCTCGGTGGCGCCAGTGTCGTACATCCAGCGGGCGGCTGCCATTGCAAACAGATTGACCGGCCCCGCCATACCGAATGGGATGGTGAACTGCGTTTCTCCGCCGGCCACCCGAATCGCTGCCTGGCCCATCCGTTTTCCGGATCGGCCGTTCAAAGCTCGGAATACGAGCACGTTTGTTGCTGTGCCCGAGTGGATCAACATTGCGGCATCACCGAGGATCGACGCAGATTGCGTCCCGCCGCCATAGATCTCATTCGTCCAGGTCTCGGGCGACAAGCCGAGATGCTCGGCCACCGTGTTCACCGGTGCAGAGTCGGCCATGTGGTAGGACAGGACGCCATCGATATCGGAGTTGGCGAGGCCTGCATCCTGAATGGCGGAGCGACTCGCCGCCAGTGCCAGTTGGAGGGGGCTGACGCCACTGCGGCGGGATATCTCGGTCATGCCTATCCCGCTCACCGCTGTCGCTCCGGCGAATGCTTGTCTTGTCATCTGCTCCCCTTGTAGACCAAGCGCTTGCTTGAGAGAATAGCGTCATGTGGACCCGAACAGCACCGGAACCTAGCGACCTTGCGCGTCCGTTCTGGGAAGGATGCAACGAGGGCCGACTACTGATCCAGCGGTGCCGTACGTGCGGAACCTTCATCCACCATCCCGAGCCTGAATGCACTCGATGCCGCGGAACGAATCTCTTCTTCGACGAAGTCAGCGGACGAGGACGCATAGACACGTTCACGGTGGTCCACCGAAGTTTCGTACCAGGCTACCAGGACATTACGCCCTACGTCGTTGGCTGGATTATTCTTCCGGAACAGAGAAACCTCAGAGTTTTCAGTGCGATTCTGGGTGAGGGCGTCACCGCCCGCGTAGCAATCGACGCTCCGGTAGAGGTTCGGTTCGAAGACGTCGCGGGGTTCGGAGCTGTTCCCGTGTTCGAGTTGACATAGACGGAAATGCAGCAATCACTGCCCCTCAGGGATCGTGAAGGCAGTTGGAATGTACAGATCCGACGCCTCACTCGAGCTGGCGCTGAACCGGCAGCCGCACTCCAGATAGAGAGGTGACGCAATGATGTATAGCGACGATGACGCAATGCTCGAGTTCGCCAAGCAGTGGTACCCATACGGTGGTGGCGAAGACAGCGACATATTTGTCGAGTTCGGCCTGCCGGCGAGCGCCTACTTCAGACGGCTTGCGAAACTGGTCGAGGGCTCCAGGGGTCGACGCCTCTCGCCTCAGCAGATACAAGGCATCCGGACCGTCGTTCGGTCTCGTCTCGCCAGAAGGCAGACTGCGGCCTGACGCCGGAATTTTCCGGTACGGGTGATCGAGTCCCCACCGGGACGGTGTGAAACAGCGCCCCGACGACTTTGCCTCCACTCCGCGGACTCGACTGCGACGGTACACCGATCCATTCAGGCCAGGTTGCGACTAACGCCGGTGTCCTCGGGGTCAATCGCACATCACGCCAATGACTTAGGCCAACCGAAGTCCCGCACTAGACGACGAAAAGGACCACAAACTTGAGAATGGGATTAGTAGGACTCGGGAAGATGGGCCATAACATGCGAGAAAGGATGCGGAGCCGTGGCCACGACATCGTCGGTTACGATCCGCGCATAGGCTCCAGTGACGTCGATTCCCTTGCGGACCTGGTATCGCGTTTGGAGGCCCCCCGGATCGTCTGGGTCATGGTTCCGCACGGCCGGGCCACGCAGGACACCGTGCACACACTTGGGAATTTACTCGATCCCGGTGACCTCGTCATCGACGGCGGAAACTCGCGATTTACTGATGACCAGGCACACGCGAAGCGACTTGCGGCGCGAGGAATCGGCTACATCGATTGTGGGGTGTCGGGCGGTATCCGGGGGAAGGAACTTGGCTACGCGTTGATGGTCGGAGGCGAATCGGAGGACGTGGCGCGAGCCATGCCGCTGTTCGAATCGTTACTGCCCGAGGGAGACCCAACGAAGTGCTTCGTGCACGCCGGACCGGTGGGTGCCGGCCACTTCGCAAAAATGGTCCACAACGGTGTCGAGTACGGTCTCATGCAAGCCTACGCGGAGGGGTACGAACTGCTGTGTGCCGAACACCTCGTGACCGACGTGCAGGGCGTTCTTCGAGCATGGACTGCAGGCACGGTCGTGCGCTCATGGTTGCTCGATCTTCTGGTCGAAGCGCTCGGCGCGGATCCCGCGCTCAGCGAGATCTCCGGCTACGTGGACGATTCGGGTGAGGGGCGGTGGACAGTCGAAGAAGCAATCGGTCATTCGGTTCCGGCTCCGGTGATCACGGCTGCACTCTTTGCACGGTTCTCCTCGCGTCAGCTCGACTCGCCCGCCATGAAGGCGGTGTCTGCCCTTCGTCAACAGTTCGGGGGACACGCAGTGCAGAAGGTCGCGTTGTGACAGAAACAGGCTCTCACCTCACAGGACTGGCAAAGGACCTCTCGATGTACAGAAGCGCGATCAATGCGGCATGGACGGACCTATCGATTGAACACAAAGAGATGTCCTCGCGTCATCTACGGGAACTCTTCGCCGAAGATCCGGCCCGCGGCAACGAGCTGACTCTCACCGCGGGTGATCTCTATATCGACTACAGCAAGAATCTCGTGACACGGGATACGCTCGAGCTGCTCATGGCTCTCGGCCGGGCTGCCGCACTCGAAGAACGCCGCGACGAAATGTTCGCCGGCGGGCACATCAACTCGACCGAGGACCGTGCAGTACTCCACACCGCGCTGAGACGCCCACCCGAGGATGAACTCTCGATAGACGGGCAGAACATCACGAATGACGTGCACGATGTCCTCGGTCGAATGGGGGACTTCACCGACCGTCTGCGCTCGGGTAGTTGGCGCGGTGCAACCGGTGAGCGCATCACCGCGCTGGTCAATATTGGAATCGGTGGATCCGACCTGGGGCCCGCCATGGTTCACCGTGCCCTTCGGACTTACAGCACCGAATCGTTGGATGTGCGCTTCGTCTCGAACGTCGACCCTGCCGACTTGACAGCAGCGCTACACGGTCTGGATCCGGCACGTACTCTATTTGTCGTTGCGTCGAAGACTTTTACGACGCTGGAGACGCTCTCGAACGCCGCTTGCGCGCGTCGATGGCTGACCGAATCGCTCGGCGAACAGGCGGTGGCGCAGCATTTCGTCGCGGTGTCGACGAACACGGAAGAAGTAGCCGCGTTCGGAATTGATCCCGTGAACATGTTCGGATTCTGGGAGTGGGTCGGTGGCCGATACTCCGTCTGTTCATCGATCGGCTTGGCGGTGATGGCCGCGATCGGGAAGGAACGATTCGCCGAGTTCCTCGCAGGCTTCCATCTGATGGACACGCATTTCCAGACGGCGCCGATTGAGCAGAACGCCCCTATGGTGCTGGGGTTGTTGAACGTGTGGTACGCGAGCTTCTTTGGTGCACAAACCCGCGCAATTCTTCCCTATGCACAAGACCTGGCGAGGCTCCCGGCATACCTGCAGCAGCTGGCTATGGAGTCGAACGGCAAATCTGTTCAGTTGGACGGTGAGCCGGTGCTGGTACCTACTGGGGCAATCCTATGGGGAGAGCCGGGGACGAATGGACAGCACGCCTTTCACCAATTGCTGCATCAGGGCACCACACTTGTGCCGGCAGACTTGATTGGATTTGCCCGTCCTGCAGTGGATCTACCTGCCATCGGCAGTTCTGCGACCATGCACGAGATTCTACTGAGCAATCTTCTCGCCCAATCGCAAGTCTTGGCCTTCGGGCGCACCGCCGAGGAGATCGAGGCCGAGGGAACGTTGCGTGATGTTATCGCCCACAAGGTAATGCCGGGAAACCGGCCCAGCACGACGATACTCGCGCCGACGTTGACACCGTCCGTTCTCGGCCAACTGATCGCACTGTATGAGCACCAAGTTTTCGTCGAGGGGTGCGTGTGGGGGATCAATTCGTTCGACCAGTGGGGGGTCGAACTCGGGAAAACTCAAGCCCTTGCGCTTCAGCCGGCATTGACCGCGGCTGAAGACCCTGCAGACTACGTGGATTCCTCGACCGAGGCGCTCGTGAGCTGGATTCGCAGCACCCGAACATCCGTTTGAGCGCACGGGGCCACGTCAGCCCGCGATGAGCGGACTGACGTGGCTTTCGTGCCTAAACGCAGATCTGCGGCGGTACCCCTTACGATCATCCTCCGACAATCCACCCCACGTGCCATAGTGCTCTCCGGCCTCGATGGCGTGCGTCCTGCACCGAACTTGGACCGGGCATCGTTCGCAGACCTGTTTCGCTGCCTTCGCCCGTGCTGAACGCTCGCGGCCCCGTTCGTTTTCCGGGTGGAAGAAGAGCGCG
The DNA here is from genome assembly GCF_030056915.1 of Rhodococcus sp. IEGM 1307. Taxonomy (NCBI): domain Bacteria; kingdom Bacillati; phylum Actinomycetota; class Actinomycetes; order Mycobacteriales; family Nocardiaceae; genus Rhodococcus; species Rhodococcus sp. IEGM 1307. The sequence goes on along the minus strand of NZ_JASHKW010000051.1, from coordinate 307 downwards.
GCATCCACTCCGCGGCACTGAGCCTGTAGTTGCCACTCCCACGCTTCGGAAGTCGGGGCGGGAAGCTTCATCGGAATCGGTGCGGGCATGATCGTCCTGTTCATCTCTCGTGCTGAGCTCACCACGGGGGCACGGCTTGCGAAGCGACATTTAAGCAAGCGATTGCTTGGTATAGTACAACGACGACGATGACTTTGTCCGCAACGACGAGACGCCCGCACAATGACTGTGCGGGCGTCTCGTCGAAGGGGTGGGTCAGAAGTTGATCATGTGCCCGGCGAGACCGTGGATGGCCTCCTGCAGGGCT
>NZ_JASHKW010000050.1:0-11468 GCF_030056915.1 Rhodococcus sp. IEGM 1307 | reverse complement strand
ACGATCACCCACGCCCACACCCCACCCGCTGCCACACAACGGAATTCACAGCGACGACATCAACGAATCGGTGCATTCGGGATAAGCCACGGGCGTCTACACGCCCGGTATCGGGAACTTCCACATCGCCAGGACGATCACACCCATGACCAGTCCGGCACACACCACAGTGCCAACGACACTGACACGCAACGCATCCAGTAAATCGACTCCCAGTTTCTTGCTGATCCGTGCCATTACGACTCTTCCTTCACGTGCAGAGATTCCCGACCGCCACGTCGATGACGGTGCACTACACACAATCGTCCGACGTCGACACCTGCACAACGGCCGAATCACCTACACCCATACCCGCTTTTGGGTCCCACGCAGGGGTGTAACCACACCTCATTCCCGATCACCATGCTTCCCGAGAGAATGTGCCGTGTTCTACGTCACACCGCAGTGCCTGTTCTTTGCATACCGAGCATTACGCTGCGCAGGCACCGAATGGTCCGCGAGCAACTCGCCGCGTGCCTCGATTCCGCAGAACAGCTCCGAGCGACGGCCGGACATTCTGCGGCACAGCAGGATCGGCGGACAGATATGTTGAACTCCCAACTGATGGATTTGAAAATTTCATCCCCGCCTCGACTCCGGCCGATTGGAACTCGGCGGTGCCGATCAATTCACGCACGCGCCTTGTGCGACCCCGAAAAATACACTTACTGGTCGGTAATACTGAGTGAAGAAATTTGTGCAATGGCGTGGATCACACTCCCTGGACTTCCGCGCCCCGGCTCACGAAGATCACTAATGCGCCGCTCGTTACTACGCGCGGTTTGTCCGTGTAGCGCCCCTGCCAGCTGACACCGATCGTTGGCGGGGGCTGCGCTTGGCTGCGCCACAAGATATCCGGCGTCGCCACGCTCGCGGACTCCCCATTGCCGGCACGATCCTGGCCAACGTTCCCGGCCACCGAACCAGTCACCGTCGCCCGCAATCGCGTCCTGCTCACTCCTGCCCGCATACCGCCGTGCCTCGCGCCCAACACCCGTCCACGTTTGCCCGGTACGCCGCCGGGGGATGCTCCCGGGAAGGGCGACCCCGTCGTCGAATCACGCGAGAGAGGCAGTTCGATGAACGCTGTCACGACCGGCATCGTTGCAGGTGCCGCAGGCACCACGATGCTCGACGCCGTCACTTACCTGGACATGGCGATCCGCGGCCGCCCCGCAAGCACCGTTCCGGAGAAGACGGTCGAGTCCGTTGCGACCGCTCTGGGCGTCGCGATACCGGGACGCGGTGACACGCTCGCGGCGCGGCGGTCGGCGTTCGGTGCGCTCGGTGGGATAGCCGTCGGCACAGGACTCGGCGTGGCCGCGTCCCTCGTCCGCCGCGCCGGCGCCCACCTGACCCCGGCCGCCGGAACGATCGGGATCGGTCTCGCCGCGATGGCAGCCACCGACATCCCGATCGCCCTGCGCGGCATCAGCGACCCGCGGCAGTGGACCGCCCAGGACTGGCTCAGCGACCTCGTGCCGCATCTCGTCTACAGCGCCACCGTCACCACAGTCCTGCGGCAACAGGACGAGGCGACGGGGCACCGGAGGGGCCGGGCGGCGGAACGGTCGAGCACTGCCCGGTCGGCCGTGATCGGCGTGGCCAGCGGTCTCCGCAGTTCCACGGGCATCGCGGCGGCACTGCTGTCGGGTGCCCCGGGCTCGGCGCACCGGGCCCGCGTCGTTGGCGCGACGGCGCTCGTCGGCGGCGAACTGGTGGCCGACAAGAACCCGAACGTACCGTCGCGCCTCTCCCAGCCCGCGCTCACCGGACGCCTCATCGCAGGCGGCGGAGGCGCCGCGGCGCTGGCCCACCGCGACCGGGCCGACACGGCGTCGGCCCTGATCATCGGAACCGTCGGTGCCCTCGCCGGCTCCTACGGCGGCGCGTGGTGGCGGCAGTGGGCCGGCCGGCGGATGCCGGACTGGCAGGCCGCGCTCGCCGAGGATGCTGTGGCGCTCACCATGGCGGCGGCCGCACTCCGACGTCCCGCGCGGTCCTCGTCGGTCAGTGCGTCGAGGTAACGCCGCGCCATCCGCCGCACAGGGCTCCGCTTCACGGTCTGATCGTCGATATCCCGCATCGTGACGTCGGACCCAACCGGTCATTCGTCCGAACGAAGCTGACACGTTCGGCGCTGGAACCAGCAGCTCGACACCGTAATTCCGTTCTCGGGGAACATCGTCCGCCGAGCAGCGGGGATGGATCGACCACCTCGTATTCCTAACGCTCGACCCGAAATCGCCGTTGTCCTCCGGTTGGGGGACAACGCATTCATCCTCCACTGGGCCCGGCCGGCGGACAGACGGCTGAGCTGCGGCGAGTCATTGTTATCAGGCGCCGGAAACGTTCCGACGCAAACCAGTCAGGACCCGGGATGCGAGAGCGGTGCAACACAGGACGCCATCGCAAACCCGAAGGCCACCCGCCGAATCCGATACCCAACCCTTCCCACCTTCTGCAGCAGCCGACCAGAGGAGCACCATGGAGAACACCCAGAGGTTTTACATCGACGGCGAATGGACCGACCCGATCGGCACCGACACGCTCGACGTCGTCAACCCTGCGACAGAAGAGATCGTCGCCACCATCGCGCTGGGCGACGAGAAGGACGTCGACCGCGCCGTCATGGCCGCCCGCAGAGCGTTCGACGGTTACGGGTCGACGACACGTGCCGACCGGATTGCGTTACTGGATCGGATAATCGAGGTCTACGGGCGACGGATGGCGGACCTGGCGTCGACGATCACCCAGGAAGTGGGGGCACCCACTTCATTGGCCACGACCGCTCAGGCACCGTCCGGCCTGGTGCATCTCACAGCGGCCGTCGATGCGCTGCGCGCGGTCGAATTCGAGGAGAGGATCGGCACGACGACGGTGGTGCATGAGCCGGTCGGCGTGTGTGCGTTCATCACACCCTGGAACTGGCCCGTCAATCAGATCGCCGCGAAGGTTGCGCCCGCGCTGGCCGCAGGCTGCACGATGGTGTTGAAGCCGTCCGAGATCGCGCCCCTCAATGCGATCATCTTCGCGGAGATACTTCATGAAGCAGGAGTCCCTGCCGGAGTTTTCAACCTTGTCCACGGTGACGGACCTACCGTCGGAGCCGCACTCTCGATGCACCCCGACATCGACATGGTCTCGTTCACCGGATCGACGCGTGCCGGCGTCGAGGTCGCTCGGAACGCTGCGACAACGGTCAAACGCGTTGCACAGGAGCTCGGCGGCAAGTCGGCGAACATTGTGCTGGACGACGCGGACTTCGAAAAGGTCATCACCCGAGACGTGCTGGGTGTGGTGGTCAATTCGGGCCAGTCCTGCAATGCTGCCTCGCGCATTCTGGTTCCGTCCGACCGCATGAACGATGCGATCGCGATCGCGAAAGCCGCCACCGCGTCGATCGTGGTCGGACAACCCGAGGCCGAGGGGACGACCGTGGGACCGCTGGTGTCACAGACACAGTTCGACAAGGTGCAGCGCCTGATCCAGACCGGCATCGAAGAGGGCGGCACACTCGTCGCTGGTGGAGTCGGTCGCCCGGCAGGACTGTCCACCGGCTACTTCGTCCGGCCCACCGTCTTTGCGGACGTGACGAACGATATGACCATCGCGCGCGAGGAGATCTTCGGCCCGGTCATGATGCTCATCGGCTACGAGGACGAGGCCGACGCAATCCGCATCGCGAACGACACCGCGTATGGGCTGTCCGGGATGGTCTCGTCGAGCGATCCGGAGCGGGCGCGGAATGTGGCCCGACAGCTGCGGACGGGAATGGTTCACCTCAATGGTGCTCCGCTGGCCTTCGATGCGCCGTTCGGCGGCTACAAACAGTCAGGCAACGGCCGGGAGTTCGGCAAGTTCGGCCTGATGGAATACCTCGAGGCCAAGACGATCTTCGGCGACAACGACGAACCAGGACCGGCCGTGAACAGCGGCCGCCAGAGTGTCCGGGAATGAGTAACGCGGAGGCTGCGGGATGTGACCGCAGGTCTCCGGCACGAATGCAAGAAGAGACGGGAGACTGATCGTGAATGCGATCATGTGGATGGGCGTGGCCGGAATCGTGGGCACGGCCCTCTCACCGTGGATAACCGAACGCATGCGCAGCAAGACTGCGCGCCGAGACCAACTCGTGAAACTGCGGCTCGCGATCTACGCCGACCTGCTGCGAGCGACGGCCCGCCTCGCCGCAACCGCAACGACTTCGGCTGCATCGCACCCGAATGACGCGGACGAGATCGGCGGCGACGAGTTCGATTCCCTGCTCAGCCAGGCGCGGGTCGTCGCCAGCGATGACGTTTACCGACGACTCAACGAGCTGTCGCAGCTCACTGGGACGTTCAACCGGCACCTCGTGAAGACCGAATCGCGCCCGGCCTTCCCCTATCGGCAACACCTGCACGACGGCGTAATGAACGACCCGTTGCGCCTCCAGCATCGGAGAACACTGACCGATATCGCGGGCGGTATCGCGGTGGCTCACGGGAAAGTCCAGGACGCGATCCGGCACGAGATGAATCGGTGACCGTCGATCGGATCCCACGTCGCCGTGTGGTCGTCAGGCCGCGAGCTCACGAGGACGTGCGAACACGTCCACCAGCGCACCGTTGCGCCACACCGTGATCTCGATCTGCCGGTCGATCGCATCCTCGACCATCAACCGCTGGACGGCGGTCGTCGTCACGATCGGCTTGCCGTCGAGTTCGACCATGATGTCTCCGCGCCGCAGCCCCGCCTCGGCGGCCGGGCTGCGCGGGGAGACACCGGCAACCTGCAAACCGGTCTTCGACCCGATCCGCCCCTGCAGCTTCGGAGGCAGCGGAACCTGCATGCCCGCGATCCCCAACCAGGCCCTCCGCACCCGCCCCGCCGATACCAACGCGGCGATGATCTGCCTCGTCGTCGAGTTGATCGGCACCGCCAGACCCACCCCCATTCCGGCCACAGCGGTGTTCACCCCGACCAGCCGGCCCGCACTGTCGGCCAACGCGCCACCGCTGTTCCCCGGATTCAGCGCCGCGTCGGTCTGGATCACCTCATCGATCACCCGCCCCGACTCCACCGGCAACGAGCGGCCCAACCCGGACACGATGCCCGCCGTCACACTGCCCGCCAGACCCAGCGGGTTCCCCAACGCGACGACCAACTGCCCCACCCGCAGCGACGCGGCGTCACCCAATTCCACCGGAGCCGGCACATCACCCCGAGCACGCAGCACAGCGAGATCGGACAACGGATCGCGCCCCACCACGTCGGTGCGGACAACAGTTCCGTCGGTGAATGCCGCCTCGGCCCCGCTCGCTCCCGCCACCACGTGCGCACTCGTCAGCAACAGCCGGTCATCGGTGATCACACTCGCGCTGCCCGAACCGCTCCCCCGTGACGTCCGCACAACCAGGCTTGCCACACTCGGCAACACCGTATCGGCAACCGAGATCACCGTCCTCGAGTAGCCGTCCAACTTCTCCAGTTCGCCCATACCCACTACAGCGCCGGCACACGACCACCTATGCCCCTGTTCGCTCCCAGCTGACCACCCGACGAAACACTCCGCCCGTTTCCTCCACGAGCGCTGACATCCCCGATCGTGACACCACTGCGCGACGTGCCGATGACACTATTGCGAATCAATTACCAATTACTGCGAACTGCACCGACATACGACTGCCGTCCGGGCCGGAATCGCCCGTCGACACCGGCGAGTAGATGCCGAGGGCGCGATCCTCCTGGATCTCCAGCGTGCACGGTTCCACCGGCGCCGCCAGCCCCGCAGAAACACCGACCCGGCGTGACCGTGCGGTAGGAGGCCGACCACTCACCGGCAGAGGCTGCGTTCGGCGGCGGCGATCAGGGTGCGGGAGACGTCGTCGACGGGGAGATTCCGCCCGGTGTACAGCTGGTCGAAGCTGTCGAAGCTCGCCAATAGCCAGAGCAGGTCTGCAGCCTCGTCGACGGTCACCTCCGGCCGCAGAACCTCCTGTTCGGCCAGTCGCTGGGCGAGGTGCGCCATCCCGCCGGCCCGGTTCTCCTCGATCCGCGCGATGGCCCCGCCGACGGCATCCGCGTCGAGTTGGGCCATCGAGAACAGTGCCCGGAAGACGTCGCGGTGGGCCGCGAACACCCGGACACCGGCGTCGATCCCGCCGCGCAGGTGCTCCCGCGCGTCCGGGTGCTCCACCGCATCCACCACCGCCTGGAACCCTGCCCGGTGCCACCACAGGTCCGTGGTGAGGGCGTCGAACAGCCCGGCTCGTGACCCGAAGACGAGGTAGACGGTGGAGCGGGAGACACCCGCCGTCCGGGCCACCTGCTCGACACTCACCGGTGTGGACGGTGCTCGTCGCAGCCGGTCATAGACCGCGTCGATAATGCTGCGGCGCGTTTCCTCGGCCGCCTCCGCGCGCAGGCGCTGCTCGTACTTCCTGGTGGCCACAGCCGTCACTTTAACATTTTCACTTGACACATCGTCTCGTGAAGTTCAGACTGTTAATCGAGAGACATATTGTCCGGCGAAATCGAGACGAGCCCGCCGCCCTCCCCTGACGTCGAGACAACGAGCCTTCGGACGAAGGAGCTGACGTCATGAACAGCCCGACCACACCCACCCGTCCGCCGACACCCCGGGCGTCCACGCCTGTACTCGTGGTCGGAGCGGGCCCGGCGGGTCTCACCACGGCAATCACACTGGCTCGCCACGGGATCGAGGTCATCGTGGTGGAGCGGCGTCCCGCCCTGTCGGGGCTACCACGGGCGGCCTCCATCAGTACCCGCACGATGGAGCTGTTGCGTTCCTGGGGGCTGGAGCAGGAGGTCCGCGCGGGCGGGGTCGAGGTCGAATGGAAGCAATGGGTCGGTCCCACGCTCAACGCTGCCGGTGACACCCACCTGACCAGCTTCCCGACCCGAGAGCAGAGCGCGGTCCTCAGCCCGACCGCTCCCGCCTCGGTTCCGCAAGATCAGCTCGAGCCGGTGCTGCTGGACCATCTGCGCTCGTTCGGCACCGCGCGGGTGGAGATGGGCACCGAAGTGGTCGGCCTCGAGGACCGGTCCGATGACGTCCAGGTGACGCTGCGCGACGTCGAAACCCGCGAAACCCGAATCGTCCACGCCCGCTACCTCGTCGCGGCGGACGGAGCGCGCAGCACGGTGCGCGATGCCCTCGGGATCGTGATGCGTGGGCCGGGGCGTCTGTCCCAGGCAATCGGGACCGAGTTCCGTGCCCCACTGTGGGAACTACTCGGCGACCGCCGCTACTGCATCTACGCCGTCACCCACCCCGAAGCCGCGGGAGTCTTCGTCCCCGCCGGCCACGGTGACCGATGGGTCTACGGCGTGGAACACGAACTCGCGCAGTACTCTTCGCCGAAGCCGACGAGGGACCAATCCGCCCGCCTCATCCGGCTCGGCAGCGGACTAGCCGACCTGGCGCCGAAAATCGAACGCATCGGGACGTTCACCTTCGCCGCGCAGCTCGCGGACCGCTGGCGGGAGGGCGCCGCGTTCCTCGTCGGCGACGCCGCGCACCAGATCACGCCACGCGGGGGCACCGGCATGAACACCGCCATCCAGAGTGCCTACGACCTCGGGTGGAAACTCGCCTGGGTGCTCCTCGGCTGGAGCGGACCGCAGCTACTGGACACCTACGAGGCCGAACGTCGACCGGTGGCCGCACACAACGTGGCCCGATCGGCCGACCCGCGCGGCGGGGCTCGACTCGCCGCACACGAACTGCCCGCGGACCTCGGCGGCCGCATCCCGCACGTCTGGTTGCGCTCCCGAGCCCACACTGTGTCCACCCTCGATCTACTCGGACCCGGGCTGACGTTGTTCACCACCGACCCGAGCGCGACCTGGCAGCGCGCAGCTCGCTCCGTTCCCGGGCCTCCGCTCGTCGTCCACGACCTCGACACCATCACCGCCCGCGGAATGGGCATCCCCCGCGGCGGGGCACTCCTGGCGCGCCCGGACGGGGCCCCCGCCGGATGGTGGCCGTCAGGCACCGAACCGGCCGCGGCCCTCCGCCACGCGGAACGAGCTCGATGAAGCTCCGCTCTTGAAGCGCGGCAATCGCTTCGACTTCGACAAGCTGGTCCGGGTAGCCGAATACAGCAACGCCGAGCAGTGCGCAAGGCACGTCGTGGTCGCCAAAGGGGCGCTCACGACCGCTATCGTGGCGCCGGCCTCATCGAGCGGGCAGGCACCAGCGGTGAATACAAGCCTGGATGGCTACTGGATCCTCGCCGCGTACGTGTAGGGCACGTTGGCCGTCAACGCCGACGATCGAATCAGCGACGTGCATGTCGCCGGTCACGGTCACAGTGTCGCCGAGCGCCGTCACCGGCCTCACTTGCCCATCGTGTCGGATTGGGAACTGGTCCCGGCTTCGGCTAGTGACACCGGCGAGGTCCGGACGACGTCTCAGTCGCGGCGGTTCCGAGCTAGTCGGGTGCAGGGACGTGGTGGTGTACGAGGTTCGCCCGGCTTCGGGCGCAGGGAGCATTCGAATTACGTTGCGCACCTTGGTTGGGCATGACCGCAACCGAGAATGAGTAGGCCACCCCGGCGACGAGGGCCATCGCCGGCAGCGCGACGCCGAGCACCAGAGCACCGGTGTGGGCAGTTCGTTGTGTGCAATCTCGGTCATGGCGGATCCCGGTCGTGATTGGGTGATGTACCTGCCGTCCACTCTGCGGGACCAGAGCCGGTGGAACAATGCTCGCCCGTCGCTCACTCATGCCCGTTCGTCCAGAGTCCGTGGACGCGCGCACGTGCGGGGCGCCAGACTGGGCCCATGCGAGGAGTGGATCCCTGGACCACACCCGATCCGCTGGGCGAGGCGCTGCACGCCCTGCGCATGGCGGGCACCTTCTACTGCAGGTCCGAGCTGACCGCTCCATGGGGGCTGGACCTGCCGCCCGAGCCCGAGTCGATGTGATTCCATGTCGTCAACGCCGGACGCTGTCGGCTCGAGGTGGACGGCGACGATCCCCGGCAGTGCCGCACGGCCAGGGGCACCTGCTGCTCAGCGAGCCCGGGGTTCCGGCCCCGCGGGTCGACGGGCTGGCATACGACTACGCCAGCGATCGTTATGCGATCTTGCGGCACGGCGGCGGCGGGGCACCCACGAGCATCGTGTGCGGCACCGTCCGCTTCGGGCACCCGGCAGCCCGCAACCTGGTGGCGCTGCTGCCCCGCACGATCGTCATCGAGGGATCGCCCGGGTCGGCGTCGCCCGAGGCTGACTGGATGCGAAACACGCTCCGGCTCATCGTCGCCGAGAGGCGGCAGCTGCGGCCGGGCGGCGAGGAAGTGCTCACCCGGCTGTCGGACATCCTGGTGATCCAGGCCATCCGCTCGTGGATCGCCGACGACCCGGCGGGGCAGACCGGCTGGTTGGGAGCCCTGCAGGATCCCCGCATCGGCCGGACCATGTCGCTCGTGCACCGCGATCCGGCCCAGCCCTGGTCGGTGGCCTCGCTGGCGCGGGAGACGGCCATGTCCCGGTCAGCCTTCGCGGCCCGATTCACCGAACTGGTGGGCGAGCCGGTGATGGCGTACGTGACCCGGTGGCGGATGCAGGTGGCACTGGACTGGCTGCGGACCGACGACGTCCCCGTCGCGGTGCTCGCCGCCCGCCTGGGCTACGCGTCCGAAGCGGCATTCAGCCGCGCCTTCAAGCGCGCCGTCGGCATTTCCCCCGGCGCCGCTCGCCGGTCACCGCCCGACACACTGCGCGAGAGCCCGCACCTCGCCCCGGCCTGACCCCACCGGCGGGTTCTGCTGTCCTGAGGGCCGGCGCGACCACTCGTGCTGCGGATGCTGATTGGATCGAACATCGCCGCTCCCGTGATGACGACTTGCTCGGCTTCCTGCACCCGCCAAGCGGGGACCAGGGCAACATCCAGAATAGGAGCGGAAGCCACGGTCGACTGCGTCCGGTGACCGATCCCTGCCGGTGACAGTGCTTCAGTTCCCCGTCAGGCCAACGGGGCTCTGTTCTGCTCGGCCAGCCGCTTGAGATTGAGCAGTTGACGGCGGGCCATGACGAGGTCGCCGACGGAGATCAGTGGCGCGAGCCAGCGGCCCTTCGCCATGACGACCTTCAGCAGCAGGCGCGTCGAGTCGCCGTTCGGAACGAGCACGTACGACATCACCGCACCCATGATCCCGCCGGTGAGCTGTTCCGCCGTGGAGACCGAGAGGATGCGCCCGAGGGGACGATTCCCCGAGGCGGTGAAGTGCTGACCAGCTGCGGGTTCCGGCAATGCGCGCAGCTGCCGTGGCGATCGGCGCCCGAAATTGTCGATCCAGTCGTAGGAGTACGGCGCCAATCGGATCTGCGCCACCCACGGCCACAGGCCGTCGGGCGTGCTGTGCACGGTGACGCCTCGCCAAGCCTGCAGCACGGGCACTGGGACCAGCTCGTCGCACGGGTAACGACGGGCAACCTCGTCATCGGTCACGCCCCATCGGTCACCGATCATCACAAGTCCTTCCGTCGAAAGCAGATCCGTCTCCGGAACACATAGCAACGCAGCGGATTCGGCCGTCCAGATTATTCGCAGAGGTCTCCGATACTGCACATGACCGTGCCATCGCCGGGGCTAACCCAGACGCCGCACCCGTTCCGGACCTCTGGCTTCGGCAATCGAAGCGGGTTACGGCTCGCAACGGGCCAAAATATGTGTTCACACCCCGTAAACCAGTCCTGCGCCGCTTCGGCAACTCGTGCGGTGATCGTGGCGAGATCGACGTCGACCGGGGTTCCGAAACCATGGCTTCCTCCGTGTCCGGTCTCGAGCCCAATTGACCAGCCCCCAAAGACTTTGGTCTCGTCGACTACAAGCCAGCTCATCTCACCGAGCCAGCTCAGCTCCTCGTAGCAGCGGGTGTCACGCCCCACGGCGTGACATGCGCTTACGAAGTGGGGAGGTGCACCAGCAGCGTTGTCTTCCTCGCCACAGAGTTTCAGGTTCCATGATGGGGTCGCCAACGGATGCAACGGGGGTCGTCGCGATTCTTTCGAAGCCATTCTTCACCCTCTCAACCGGCTGTTGATCGGTCAACGTCACCGCCTTCATGCCCGCTACCTGTCCCGGGTGGTGCGTCGGTGAGCGGACACGATCCTTCACCGGGATCACTCCGTCACCGGCCGGCCGAGTAGAAGATTGGCAGGTAAACGTTCGTGACGATGATGCAGTATCGACTTATGTCTCCGACGATCGGAACCGGCGTAGTGACAGGTCCGAGGCCGATCTCTGGCCACTTTGCGATGAGGGGTAGATCCTCCGTATCGGGGTTGTAATGCGTCGGCGTAAACACCTCTGGCTACCACGACAACCGCGATCGTGGAGCGCGCGTGAAAGGCTAGCTAGTGTCCTGAGTCTTTAATTCTGGCGCAGTAGTGTGCGATGGAGTCGAGGATC
>NZ_JASHKW010000004.1:139191-461356 GCF_030056915.1 Rhodococcus sp. IEGM 1307 | reverse complement strand
GTTGCGGGGTGTTCGGGGCCGCCGGTGCGGTCGAGCAGGTTCCGTTTTTCGTCGGCGTCGAGGAGGTCGAGGTCACCGACCCGACTCCCCGCATCGGCAGAAAGGAAGCGGTCGAGAAAGGACAACAAGCGGTCGTGATGACATTTGAGAATGTCGTCGTCGTACAGGCTCGGGTTGGCTTGGAAGTCGATGTGCGTCGTGGTGCCGCCCACGCTCGGGTAGATGTTCACGAAAAGATCGTCGACGAGCCCGGAGGTCAACACGTGCAGCCGGCCGAGGTGCGGGCCCAGCCGGATCTCTCGGTCGGCCGGCATGATGTTGAGAGTCGGACCAAACGAGCGATTGCGGCTGATGTCCCTGCCGAGATCACGGCAGATGTCCTCACGGCGGTACCGCTGCCGCCGCAGCGCCCCGGTCAACTCGAGCTGGGCGGAGTGGATCAGCGCCCCGATCGTCACGTCCGCGCCCACCTCGAGTTGTAGCGGCACGACATTGGCCAACATCCCACCTGAGCGTCGCAGCGGTGCGGTCGTTCGGGCCGAAACCGGCAGACTGAGAACGATGTCCGATCTTCCTGTCATCCGGCACAGGAAGCCGGCAAGAGTAGCGACCAAGACCGTTGCCGCACTCGAGTTGTGCTTCGTTGCGACCGAATCGAGCATTGAGGCTACGTCGTGTGACAAGGCCGCGCTGGCCACTCGCGGATGCGCCTCGACGGGCGCCGACCGCCCTGCCAGGCTCGCAGGTTCCGGCAGTCCCGAGGTCCGTTCCGCCCAGTACCGCCGATCCGCCTCGAAGCGATCCGAGTTCCGGTAGGCAGCATCGATTTCAACGATCTGTGCGAGGTCCAGCACGCGGAGCGGCGGGTCCTCGACACCGGCAACTGCGGCCGTATACAACTCGGCAATACGCTGCATCAGCGTCATGGCGCCGTAACCGTCGAGGGCGATGTGGTGAACGCGTGAGTACCAGTAGTAGTGCCGGTCGCCGACTCGGAGGATCGCCGAGACTGCGAGCGCATCGTGGAGGAGGTCTATCGGGGTGCTGAACTCGCTGCGCATCCACTGCTGCGCGGCGACGCTCGGGTCGTCCTCCGCGCGAAAGTCGATTCGCCGGATTCCGCTGTCGGAAGAATCGTCGACCAGTTGATACAGCTCGCCGTCGTGATCGACCAGGCGTAAGAACCCGGAACCGAACTCCCTGGCCGCCACGCGACTGGTCGCCTCGAGCAAATCGATATCCAACTCGCCGAAGACCTCGACGTACTGCGCGATCGTGATCGGGAGCTCGCCGGCCAGTTGCTGGGCGAACCAGATTCCCTTTTGTGCGGCCGATAAACGGCATGCCTCCGACGGAAGGGCTCCCGAGCGCATTTCAATTCCTGGAATCGGTGGCGGGACGGCGTCCACGACTCTTCTCCGATCTGCTCTTCGCACCAGGAGGCGTGCAAGGGTTGGGCTCGGGCCCGACCTCGGCGTGCTGGAGTTGCATGGATGTCCGCGCGCACGTGGTGTAGGCCGCTTCTCCCGCCTGATCGAAGTGTGTTGCCACGTTGGCGAAGAACTTGTTCTCGTCGAGTAGTGCGAGCACTGTCGTGGAGCGGTCGGGGCGGTGCTCCACGACGAGGCTGCCGCCCGCGTGCAGGAGCCGTGCCGCCGCAACAATCGTTTGCCGGGCGAGCTTCAGCCCATCTGTGCCGCTGACCAAGGCCCGTCGGCGGTACTCGCCGCACTGTGAGGGAAGGTCTTCGTCGTCGGGAATGCACGGTGGACGGGCGAGGACCAGATCGGCCGTTCCGGCAAGGCCGGACAGCAGATTGGGCATGGAGACGGCGGTTTCGTGAAGCACGATCGGGCTCTCGCCGAGGCGGATCTGACGTTCGATGTTGCGTCGCGCCACGTTCAGGGCTGTCGGATCCGCATCCACGGCATGTACACCGGCATCGGCTCGGGCATGCGCGATTGCCAGGGCGATTGCTCCCGAACCGGTGCACAGATCCACGACCACTGGAGTCGTGACATGTGAAATATCGGCGAGGGCCTCGGCAAGTACAAGTTCGGTGTTGGCCCTGGGTGCCGGCACACCGGGGCAGACCCACACTTCTACACCGCCCAGTTCGGCCCGCGAGGGTCGTCGCCTGGCTCGATCGATGGCGTCACTCGAGGTCTGCGGACCGACGCTGTGGGCGAGGGCGGGGGATCTGCCGGCGCTGATCGTGAGGGCCCTGCGCATGGCGGCCGCCTTGACCAGGGTCTCGGTGAACTCTTCGTCGGGGTCGGATAATGCGACGATGGCGCCCCCGATCCCGAAGCTCACTGTCCCGTGCCGGGACACCATGGTTCGGATGACGATGCTGAGGTCGGCGGTGCCGTTGATGGACAGCCAGCCGAGGGCGCCCGAGTACACGCCTCGCGGCCCCTCCTCCAGCCGATCGATGATTTCCATGGTGCGAATCTTCGGTGCTCCGGTCATCGAGCCACCCGGGAAGCAGGCGCGCACGCACCCGACTGCAGTCGCGTCGCTGCGCAGCGTCCCCCGCACCGTCGACACGAGTTGGTGGACCGGTGCGTAGGTTTCGACGTCGAACAATCGCGGTACGTGCACCGAACCGGGGATGCAGACCCGTGAGAGATCGTTGCGCACGAGGTCGACGATCATGAGGTTCTCGGCCCGGTCCTTCTCGCTCGTCAGCAGGTCCTGGCGGAGCGCGTCGTCCGTCGCAGCGGTTGTTCCCCGCGGCCGGGTGCCCTTGATCGGCTTGGACTCCACTACCCGGTCGGCGTCCACGCGCAGAAACCTCTCGGGGGAGGCGCTGAGTATGTCCGCTGCCTCGAACCTCAGGAGTGCTGCGTAGGGCACTGGAGTGATCGATCGGAGGTAGGCGAAGGTTTCGACGGGGTCTATCTCGACATCGATCTGGGCGTGGTTCGTCAAGCACACTTCGTACGTTTCGCCGACGCGAATGTTCTCCAAACAGGTACGGATCTTGTCGAGGTAGGTTTCACGGTTGTGGCGCAGCGTCATGCGCGGGTCTGCCGCCGACCTGATGAGCGGCCGCGCGGGAAGCGCATCGTCGGTCGTGACGGGCAATCGGTTGATTACCTGGGCCGTACGGCGCATCCAGTCGCGGGTTTCGGGTTCGTGGGCCTGCTCGCTGAGCGCCAGCAGGTAGCAGCTGCCGTCGACGTGGTCGATCACGACTGCGCGGTCGGCGAAGACCAGGGCAGCGTCCGGTGTGTCCGCGGAGTGTTGCGCATTGCCGTCGGCTTCGGCCTTCAACTCGTAGCCCAGGTAGCCCACGTAACCCAGATTGAACGAGAACGGCAGGTCCGGCGATGGCGGCACAGCGCGGGCCCGCAACTGTTCGTCGAGATAGTCGAAGAATCGCACGCGTCGTTTGCCGGCCGGAACGCCGGAACGGTGCACCAGGACGGTGCCGTCCGCGACGTCGTACGTGATGTACTCGGCGCGTGGGCCAGAGGCGTCGCCCATGATGGTGAAGCGGGCGTCCGACTCCACTGTGGAGCTGCCGTCGAGCCAAAAACTGTTGGGGCCGTCTGCGAACAGGCGCTCATACACCGTCTGTGGGTCGACTCGCCGATCTATCCGTCGTGTTTCCACCACGTATGGCGACAAGGTCCGCGGCCGACGTCGAGGCTTCGGGGCGGATCCCTTCCGGCGGGTCGGAGTGAGGTCACGGAAGTTGGCGAGGAGTTCATGTCCATGGTCGGTGCAGACCGACTCCGGATGAAATTGCACCCCCCACAGCGGGTGCTGGCGGTGCCTTACCCCCATGAGAATTCCGTCGGATGTCCACGCAGTTGGCTCCAGCTCATCAGGGAGATCTTCGACGGCGAGAGAGTGGTACCGGACGACCGACAGGGGCGAGGGGAGGCCCGCGAACAATTCTCTTCCGTCGTGGAATACCGCTGAGTTGCGACCGTGCCGCGGCTCTGGTGCCACGACGACATGCGCACCGAACAGGTGGCATAAACCCTGATGGCCGAGGCACACTCCTAGCGTCGGAAGCCCACCCTGCAGAATGGCCCGCGAGCTGATGCCGAAGTCGCGTTCGCTTGCTGGACGACCGGGCCCCGGAGAGATCACGATATTGTCGAACTCGGTCAGTTCGATCGCACGCCAGTCGACGTCGTTGCGCACCACCGTCGGCGGGCACCCGTTGACCTCGCTGAGAAAGCTGTAGAGGTTGTAGGTGAAGGAGTCGTAGTTGTCGATCAACAACGTCTTGGTAAACATCGTTTGCCCGGTTCTCGGCGTGTGAGGGATGCGACACTTCGGTGTCACTCGCCGGTGCATCGACGTGAAGAGGTCCCTCGAACTTATTGCAGGAGCTTTCGTCTGAGCGCGCACCACCCGTGGCGTCCTCCTCCAGCACGGGGAAAGCTGGTGTGGTTCATTGACTGGGGCGGCGAATCGGCCGACGTTGTGGGATGAGGCGCCGAGCCATGAAGTCCGCCCGTGCCGGCGATGGTGCGGATGGTTGCCACCAAGACCTCTCGACGTGTCGCCCCCGTTTGGGAGGCTCCGCCGACCTGAGGAAAACTGACCAGCTGCGCCTGAGTGCCGGCGATGCCCGCTCGTGCATTCTTGGTGACGAGCCGGCCGGGGGACAACTGGGTCCTTGTACCGTCGATACGGTGGGCCTGGTGGACATGATCAATCCTTAGGAGGGCTATTTAGCCTGTCTATCAACGCAACCCGCCCAGGCCCCGACACGCCGCGCGATGCGCGCACTCCACCTTAAGTCACGAAAGTCTGTGGATACAAGGGCACCCATCCGGTAGTAATCCACAGAGCAAATGGTCGGTTCTATTCACGGAGTGTGACAGTGTGGCCTAGAGCCTCTAGCCCACGAAAGTGATTGCGTCTCTTGATCTCAGGGTTGATGTGTCGGGTGTAATGATCACGAGGATGGAACGGCCGACCGCGACGATGGCGCGCGCGTTTCCCCGTTTCGCCGGTTGGGGACGGCGCGCCGGGGATTGCATCGGCATGAAGTTTTCTGTACCTCGTGCGCGGTGGTATCGCCTGGCGGCAACTGCCGATCGAGTTCCCTCAGGTCCGGACGGTGTACGCGGTCTTCGCCCGCTCCAGTCGAGCGGCGTGGACCTGGTGGGGGAGTGGGTGAGGAAGCGCCCCTCGAGGGTGACGAGCCTGCAGAGGGCGAACAGGAGTGGGAAGACGCATAGCTACCCGAGGACGAGGGAGGGGAGCAGAACGAGGAGAGAGACCAGACCCGACGAGAGTGAAGAGGCCGCGCAGCCCGAGCAGGAAGAACCGCCAAGTCGCAGTCCGCGCACCCGCGGACATCGAGCAAGCTTTCCGCGACGCTCATTGATAACCGGGGGGGCCTGTCCAGGCGTGTGAGACCAGCCCGGGACTGCCTCGAGCGCGGTCGAGTTGTGGCGCCCGCCCGGTGCAACTCTCGAGACCGTTGAGAGGCGAGATGTAGTATCTCCCATAATTTGCCGATAACGATTGGTACGTCAACTACCTATCTGAACGTGAACTGTCCCAACAGCTTCCGTTCTCGGCGTTGCGCGAGCGTCTCGATAGCGGTCGGCCCATTTCTTGGCTGTTGCCGGTGAGCACTGGAACCGTTCGGAGGCACGGCGCAGCGGCCGATGTTCGTCGACGACGAGTCGGGCGAGGGCGGTGACCACACCGATACCCGAGGCCCTCGCCTACCTGCCACGCCGTTCACAACCTCCCTGGGAACTACATCTAGCGCAGCCGTTCGATCCCGATGAGTGCCATGCAGTCACGCTAGTGGTGCCCACATTCGTCTGCGCAGGCAAGAAGCCGCCGGCACCTGACGGTGTCAGCGGCTTCGCTTCCTTCCCAGGCGCGCTACGCAATGTAGGTCTGACCCGGTCGGGGGGTGACGGTGCCCGCCAGTGCGCCTCTCGGCAAGTGGTCGCTCGAAGCGACAAGTTTTCAATGTGACACCCGGGGCATTGGGGTCGAACACCGTCGAGTGTGTCAACGGTTCGCGGTGCAGCGGTATTCCCTTCCCTGACGGGCGGCTTCGAGAGGTGCGCTTCGGCTCGTCGGCGCGCAGACTGGAACCAGGAGGTCAGGAGGTTGTCATGCGATTATTGCGGGGCCTGCTCGACGTGGTGCTGGGCATTCTCACGGCTGTGCTCGGCACGGTGCTGGGCATTGTCGCGGCGGTCGTGTGGCTGGTCGGTGGGGTGCTCTGTGTGACGGTCATCCTGCTTCCTCTGGGCTTGCCCGTGGTGAGGCTCGCCCGCCGTCTCTTCACCCTCGCCAGGAAGCTGATGCACTTTCCCTGACGCGCAGCGTAAAGAAGATGAACGGTGCCTCACGGCTGAGCCGATCGAAGTGCTCGGGGGAGCGAGCGCGCACCGCCGCACAGGGTCGTGGCTCCGAAACGCGTTCGACGGTGAATCCTGCTGCGGTGAATGCGTCGAACATGGCGTGCAGCGGCCTGTGCCAGAACTTCATGTGGAAGGTCTCGCCGGACTTCACCCATTCCTCGGTGAACTCGTACGTTCCGAGATAGTCGCCCTCCCCGGCAAGCCTGAAGTCGACGAACGGGTGATGGGTCGAGATGACGCCGCACCCGCCTGGCACGAGTACCCGGCGAAACTCGGTCAACGGTCTCGACCAATCGTGGACGTAGTGCATGACCAACGAGGCGACGACGACATCGAAGGTCGATGACCGGATGGGCAACTGCTGGTTGAGGTCCGCCCGGATCAACGGCACGTCGGGCCGAGGCGCGTCCGGGCGATCGCGAGCAGACCCGTGCTGAGATCGACGCCGGTGACGGCAGCACCAGCGGCGGCGAGTGCGCGTGAGAGCGCACCGCTGCCGCACCCCGCATCCAGTACTTTCCGGCCTCCGACGTCTCCGACCAGCGCCAATGTCGCGGGTCGTTCGTGCAGGGCGTTGTACACGTTGTTCTCGATACCGGCGTCATACGCCGACGCGTACGTGTCGTAGTCGTTGAAGGTTGCCTCGATCTGATCATTGCGGATCGGAGTGGCCGCTGCGCCCCCACCGTCGCGGCAACTCTGGTTCCGCCCGGGCATCTCGCAATTCCAGCGGACTGAGACACTTCGCCAGTCCCATCTCGGCGAACGTGTCCGGACTCGGGCGGGACCTCCCGGAAATCGCTGGAACAGCATTGTATTGAAAACCTGCACGTTCTAGAATTGGGGGTATGGCGACGGTCGACTACGACTCGGCGGAGCCGGGCGGATCCGGGACCCGCCGTTACCGCTCTCCGCTGCGTCGGATGCAGGCAGCTCAGACGCGGGCGGTCGTACTGCAGGCCGCCACCCGGCTGTTCGCCGAGCACGGCTGGGTCGGCACCGGCATGAGGGATGTCGCGCGGGCCTCGGCGGTCTCCGTCGAAACGGTCTACACGACGTTCGGATCCAAAGCCCACCTGTTGAAGGCGGCGCTCGAGGTCGCCATCGTCGGCGACGACGCACAGGTGCCGTTGGCCGACCGGCCCGTCTACACGGCGATCGGTACGGGGCGCACGACCGGCGACCGCATCGAGATGGGATCGCGCATGATCGCCAGGATCAACGAGCGCATCTACCGCCTGGCCGTGGCGATCCGTCAGGGGGCGACGGCGGATGCCACGCTCGCAGCGGTGGCAGCCGACCTGGAGGGGCAGCGCAGGCGTTCGGTCGCCGACGTCGCACACCTCATCACGGGCCATCACGCCGATGCTGGTCAGGTCGACGAACTGTGGGTCCAGACCGGCGACCAGGTCTACGCCCTGCTCGTGGACGAATGCGGTTGGAGTCGCGACCGTTACGAGTCATGGTTGATCGACCGCATCGAAGAAATCCTCGACCGCCCGGTGTGACACACGGGCGCTTTTGTTTGGAGTAGGTCATGACAACCGACACTCTGCCTCCTGCCGACACTCGTATCATGCGCATCGTTCACAGCGCACTGCGCCGCGATATCGCCCGCGCCTCTCAGGTGCTGCGCACAACACCTCCGCCCGCGCGGACCCAGCGGGTCGCACTCGCCGATCACCTCGTGTGGATGATGCATTTCCTGCACCTGCACCACAGCGGCGAGGACCGTGGGCTATGGCCGCTGGTCCGCGAGTTGAACCCGGCCGCCGGAGCACTGCTCGACGTGATGGACGCCGACCATGCGCGAATCGGCCCCGAGATGGAGCGGGTCACCGCCGCGGCAGCCGAATACCGTGCGCATCCGGCTGCCCGAGAAGACCTTTCGCGTTCCCTCACCGTTCTCGAACAGGTTCTGCTGCCGCATCTGCAGCGCGAAGAGGACGAGATGATGCCGATCGTCGCCCGCACCCTGACCCGTCGTCAGTGGGACGACGTGGAGCAGCAGGTGTTCATCGCCTCGAAGACCAAGCGGGCGCTGGGCATCGAAGCTCACTGGATCGTCGACGGTGTCGACCGGGAAGATTACGACGTCACCGTCCGCAAAGTCGATCCGGCCACCCGGTTCATGCTGATCCATGCGTTCAAACGACCATATCGGCGGGCGTGCGCCGCCCGGTGGGGCGCCGACCTCGACGTGAGCCCCCGGCTCCACCAGCCACCCCGCACCGACGGCTCGGCAGAATTGTGGATCGACGCCCCGGCTCGGCAGCTGTACGACGCGGTCGCCGACGTCACCCGAATCAGCGAACGCAGCCCCGAGTGCCGCAGCTGCGCGTGGCTACCGGGACGGCCGCCGGGGACCGTGGGCGCCCGATTCCGGGGGCACAACCGTGCACATCACATGCGCTGGTCCCGGGTCTGCGAGGTGACCGCCGCCGAGCCGGGCAGGATGTTCGCATTCCGCACGGTGTCGGATCGGCGCAACCCGCTGTACCACGACTCGACCACGTGGTCATACATCTTCCGAGCGGATGGCGACGGGACCCGGGTGACGCATTCGTATCGGATCGACGTACTGCCGTACCGCCCGCTGCTCTCGCTCTACTCACGCCTGCAGCCACAGCACCGGGACATGCGGCCGCAGATGCGGGAGAATCTGGAGGCGCTGCGGCGGCAGGCGCGCGCCGGTGCGCTTACCGGGTCGCCGCTGCCCCGAACGGCGTGATCTCCTGTCACGTTGGAGTGCTCGCCATTAGAATCAGCGTCGATGTCAGGTGACCGCAGGAAGCGCTGCATTCGTGGGTAGGGCCCGCACACTCGCTCAGGTGTACCGACACTTCGGTGAGGTCGATGCCGCCGAAAGGTCACCGCTGTACGGGCGCGTCGCCGTCGCACTGAGTGAGTCCGACGAGGCGCTGCGCGCCATCGAGGCGGCCCCGGCGCGCAAGCGACACCCCACGGTGATTCTCGCCGCGCTGCACGACCTCGCCCTCGCCGGTCGCGCTCCGGGGCTTGCCTCGGCCTATGCCGCTACGGACGGCGACGCTGCTGCCGACGCGGCGGTCGACACCCTGCTGCGGATGACCGACTCGGTCGTGGCTCTCGCCGTGCGCCGGAAGACGCGGCCCGACGAGACCGGACGCTCCACCGTGCTGTATCCGGCCATTGCCGAGGCGGCGCGCCGGTTCGGCGCGAATGCGGTGGGGCTGATCGACGTGGGCTGTTCGGCTGGGCTCAACCTCAATGTCGACCGTGTGGGCATCACGTACAGCAACGGACAGTCGTTGGGCGACCCGTCCTCTCCCGTGCAGCTGTCGGCTTCGATCGTGGGAGACCGGCCCGTCCCGGCGCGAGTGATGCCCGAGGTCGTCACCCGGATCGGCGTCGACCTCGATCCCGTCGACGTGACCGACGCGGACGAGGCCCGATGGTTGCGCGCCTGCCTGGGGCCGGATCAGCCCGAGCGGATCGCGAGGCTCGACGCGGAGATGGCGTTGGCGGCGACGGCCCCTCCGCTGCTGCTGCAAGGCGACGCCGTCGAGGTGATGCCCGACGCCGTCGCCCGGGTGCCCGCGGACGCCCTGCCTGTCGTCACCACGACGTGGGCGCTGTCGCGCTTCCGGGGCGAGAGTCGCCTGCGCTTCCTGGACCGCCTCGACGAAGCGGCAGCCGGCCGGCCGGTGGCGTGGGTGTCAGTGGAGGGAGTCGGAGTCGCACCGACGATACCCACGCTCGGCGATCGCCACGCCTCTGGGCACAGCCTCATCGGCCTGGCCGTGTTCGACCGGTCGGCTCGGCCCGCCGAGGCTATCGGCCGCTGTTGGTCGCGGGGCCGCGTGCTGGCGTGGCTGGCAGACTCCTGACGAACCGGACATCCCTTGAAACTGAATGATGTTGCCGCTGTGCGGGATTGTCGGGTGTGGGTCGTTTTCTCCCGAGGCCGGCGAATTCACTCGCTGTGATCTGCAGGTGGGGCGTCGGTTGCGTCAGTGTTGCGGTGAGTCAGGCTGTGGTCGGCCAGGGTCGGGCGGGTGTCGGAGGATGCGGATTTTGTGGTTTCGCCGCTGTCGCAGCTGCGCGCTTCGCCGGAGACTTGTTGCTCCCAGTACGCATCCGATCGTGCCCGTGATGCCCACGGAACTCCCATGCGATGTCCTCTCTGTGCGGGTGGCTGGAGGAGATCGCTCTTCCTGTCACGTAGATCACGCGGATGGCGGCTTGTCTCACCATCGCCGAGCCTCACGGGTGTATTTCCTTTGTACGCCTCGGCAGTGAGGTCTGTCGTACCCGGCGGACCGGGTCGGTGACCTGTGCAGCTCGGGTATCGGGCGAGTGGGAAGCATCAGCCGGCGCGCCCTGGCCCACGTTCGTTGCCTTATCCGGACATACGGGGTAGACCTGAGGTACGGAGCCACGGCAGACCAAGGTCGGACCGGAAGAGAAGATTCCACCTCTCGGTCGTGGCGCCCAGCACGAGTTGTAGGCACCCACGCACAAGCACAGCCCACTATCTGGGCTCAGCGCGGTGGGCTTGCGTCAGGCGGGGGGATGTCTGACGCCGAGGCCACATTTCACCCCGCGCAACCATGCAGCTTGGAAACCAGACGTTCGTGCTCGAGGGCGGCGCCCCCTGATCAGGGACGCCGCCCGACGTGTGTTTGTGGTACGACCTGTTCGGGCGGGCGATCGGGGTGCAGCGGAAGCCTGGAAGAGGTGATTCGATGATGGTCGTCTATTCCCGGAGAAGGAGAGCACATGCTGGTGGCATTCAGCGTCAGCCCGATGGGCGGGGACTCCGACAGCGTCGGTGCCGCGGTCGCCGCGGCCGTGCGGGTGGTCCGCGAATCCGGACTGTCCAACGAGACCACGTCGATGTTCACCACCGTCGAGGGTGAGTGGGACGAGGTGATGGCCGTCGTGAAGCGTGCAACGGACGTTCTGCTGGAACAGTTTCCGCGGGTCAGTCTGGTTCTCAAAGCGGATATCCGGCCGGGTCGAAGCGATCAGCTGCGAGCGAAGGTCGAGACGGTGGAGCGCTACCTGACCGACTGAGGCTCGGTCATCCGCCCTCACCATGTTCGCCGGCATAGTGGTGGGCGAGTTCCGTGCCGATCCGGGCCAGCTCGGCCCGGACCGATCGAGGTTCGAGCACCTCGACCATCGAGCCCCAGCCGGCGAGGTTCCGGGCGATGTCCAACGGGGTCGGTGCGGCGAGACGGACCCGGGCGCGACCGTCGTCGTCCTCACCGTCGCGGTGGCAGTGCCGCCCGAAGTGATCGCGCAGGATCGGCACGAACCTGGCGTCGATGAGCACGGTCGCCCACGTCGTCGAACGCCGCTGTTCCACCTCGCCGACCACCTCTTCCCACGCCGCGGCGAGTGTGAAGTCGTCGGGGCGCTCGGCGGGCTGCTCCGTCGATTCGGCGTGGACGATCCGGTCGACCCGGAAGGTCCGCTGTCCCCGTTCGGTCCCGGCCAGGAGATACCAGATGTCGTCCTTGTCGACGAGACCCCACGGGTCGACGAGCCGCTCGGACCGTTGTCGGGCGCTGTTCGTGTACGTCAGGCGCACTTTCCGGCGCCGGATCACGGCGGCCTGCAGCAGGTCGACCATCTCGGGCCTGCGGCGATCGCGTTCGCCCCACCGGGTGGGATCGATCATGGAGGCAGTGGCGGCGGCCTCGGCATCGGCCCGGAAGGTCTGCGGCAGCGCCCGCACGAGTTTGCGCAGCGCGGCCTTGGCCTCGCCCGAGACGGCGGCCGCGGGGCCGACCAGAAGGAACAGCGCCTGCGCCTCCGTCGCGGACAACCCGCTGAGGTCGGTGCGAGCGCCACCCACGAGCGACCACCCGCCGCCACGCCCGGACTGCGGGTACACCGGGATCCCCGCAGCGGACAGCGCTTCCAGGTCGCGGCGAGCAGTCGCGACGGACACCTCCAGTTCGTCCGCCACCTCGGCGGCGGTCACTCGACCCCGGGACTGCATCAGCAGGAGGGTGGCGACGAGTCTGTCAGCGCGCATGTCCTCAGTTTCCCGCAGAAAGTGCTCAATTGGTGAGCACTTTGGGTTGGAGGATGAATGTTGTCACCGACCGAGGAAGGGAATCACCCATGTTGCGAGGACTCACCACCGTCAACTTCTACGCCGACGACCTCACGGCCGCCCAGGCCTGGTACACCGAACTGCTCGGAGTCGAGCCGTATTTCGTGCGCGCGGTGGCGGGGGCACCCGCCTACATCGAGTTCCGGCTCGGCGACTACCAGCACGAACTCGGCATCATCGACAGCCGATTCGCGACGCCCGACCGGTCACGCGGTGTCGAGAACACGATGACCTACTGGCACGTCGACGATCTGGACGCGAGCGTCGAGCGGCTGCTGTCGCTAGGTGCCACCCTGCACGGAAAGCCGATCGAACACGGGCCCGGATTCGTCACCGCATCCGTGGCCGACCCGTTCGGAAACATCCTCGGCGTGATGTTCAACCAGCACTACCTGGACATTCTGGCTGCGAAGGCAGGCGCGTGATGGACACCCACGACGTGAACACCGTCGTCGCTCGCACGACCGCGCAGTGGCGTGCCTGGCTTTCGGAGAACTGCCGGTCCGAGACGGAGGTCTGGCTGATCATCCACCACAAGGACAGCGGAACGCCGAGCGTGCGCTACCACGAGGCGATCGAGCAGGCCCTGTGCTTCGGGTGGATCGACGGCCTGCACCGCAGACGTGACGCCGACAGTTCTGCACTGCGTTTCACGCCGCGGACCCCGCGCAGCACCTGGAGCCGGGTGAACCGGCAGCGCGCGGCGGAGATGATCGAGCAGGGACTGATGACCGAGCACGGTTACGCCGCCATCGATCTGGCCAAGGCCAAGGGGACCTGGGAGAACACGGCGAACGGGGACAGCGCGACCATCCCTGGCGATCTGCAGGAAGCGTTTGGGCGACACGACGCCGCGCGCGCGAACTTCGACAAGTTTCCGCCGTCTTCGACCCGGTTGATCCTGGAGTGGATAGCGTCAGCCAGGAAGCCGGACACGAGGCAGCGGCGGATCGAGCGGACGGTCACGCTGGCGGCGATGAACCTCCGGGCCAATCATCCGGGGGTCCGGGTCCCGGACGGTGTGCGGTAGCCGTCTCGAGACCGGTGTCCCGATCGGAGACAGGGAGAATCGGAGACAGGACGAGGGGAGACACGACATGGACTGGCCGCGCGAACTCGCCGACCAGCTCGGCTGGCACTGGGAGCAGCAGTTGCGTCCCCGGCTGGAGGGACTGTCCGACGAGGAGTATTTCTGGGAACCCGCGCCGGACGGCTGGAGTGTGCGCCCGCGCGGGCAGTCGCAGGCGCCGGTCCAGGCCGGAAGTGGCGCGTTCACCATCGACTTCGCCTTTCCCGAACCGGACCCGCCACCGGTCACCACCATCGCGTGGCGGCTCGGGCATCTCGTCGTCGGCGTCTTCGGGATGCGGATCGCCAGTCACTTCGGCGGGCCGCCCGTCGACTATCAGACGTTCGAGTACGCCGGCACCGCGGCGGAGGCGCTCGCGCAACTCGACGAGAACTATGCGGCCTGGTCTGCAGGTGTCCGGAGCCTCGGCGTCGAGGGGTTCGCCCGGCCGTGCGGCGCCAGCGAGGGAGCGTTCGCGGACTATCCGATGGCGGCGTTGGTGTTGCACATCAACCGGGAGGTCATCCATCACGGCGCCGAGGTGGCGCTGTTGCGCGATCTCTATCTGCGCCGCCCGATTTCCTGACCGGAATCCCGGCCGGCTCCACGGGTTTCACTCCCGGGGCCGACCGGATCTGCCAAGCTCGGGTATGCCACCGACTCGGCGGGTTCTCCTGTTGACGTGCGTCCTCGCTCTCCTGGCCGCGTGCACTGCGAACACCTCGTCCCCCGATTCCTCCTCCGCGGACGCGAGCAACGGTTCTGCCGTCTCGTCGGCCGATCCGGCGCAGGCCGACGCCGTGATGAAGATCGTGCGCGACACCATGGCGGAGAGTCACCTGAAGGCGGTGATCGTGCGTGTCACCGTCGACGGCAAGGAGATCGTCACCCAGGCGCTCGGCGAGTCGATGACCGGAGTGCCCGCCACCACCGACATGCACTTCCGCAACGGCGCGGTCGCCATCTCCTACGTGTCCACGCTGCTGCTCCAGCTCGTCGACGAGAAGAAGGTGAGTCTCGACGACACGGTGTCGAAGTGGCTGCCCGACATTCCGCACGCCGACCGCGTGACCCTCCGCCAGCTCGCCCAGATGACCTCGGGCTACGTCGACTACGTCATCGGCAACACCGAATTCGACCGCGCCCTCTACGCGGCGCCATTCCGTAACTGGACGCCTGAGGAACTCCTGGCATTCGCCACGCCCAAGCCTCTGCTCTACGAACCCGGGACCAACTGGAACTACGCCCACACCAACTACGTCATCCTCGGGTTGGCTCTCGAGAAGATCACCGGTCAGCCGATGACAGACCTCATGCAGGACAAGGTGCTCGGTCTGCTCGGCCTCGACGACACCACGGATCCGGGGACGGCGGCGATCCCCGAACCCGTCCTGCACGCGTTCTCGTCCGAGCGGCGCGAGGCCCTGCAGATCCCGCCCGGTGCACCGTTCTACGAGGAATCCACGTATTGGAATCCGTCCTGGACCATCACCCACGGCGCCGTCCAGACCACGAACATCTACGACCTCCACGACACGGCCGTCGCCATCGGCACGGGTGAACTACTGTCGGCCGAATCCTACGAGGCCATGGTGTCGACGGACCTGCGCGGCAAGACGACCGCGCTGCCCGGCTGCACCACCTGCTTCCCGCAGTCGGAGGACTACACCTACGGGCTCGGACTGCCGATCGTGGGCAACTGGCTGATGCAGAACCCGCTGTTCAGCGGATCCGCGGCGGTCGAGGCCTATCTGCCTTCGCAGAAGATCGCCGTCGCCGTCGCCGTCACGTACGAGCCGGCCGCCTTCGACGACACGGGGGCCTACAAGAACGAGGCCGACAGGCTGTTCCGGAAGATCGGCGCACAACTCGCTCCGACCGACGCGCCGCCGATGGCGGTCGGCTAGCGTTCACCCGCGACGCGGGCGAGGCGACGGACGAGAGTACGCACCACCGGGCCGTAGGTGACCGCGAGTGCGGAGTCGAGAGGTCCGGGAGCGGACATCGTCATCGTGATCCGCGAGCCGGCACCGTGGGGCTCGACGGCGTGATCGAGCGTCATCGGTCCCACCCGCCAGGTCCAGGAACGTCCCGGTGTCTTGGCCGAGATCGATGCGGGAACAGGCACGATCCAGAGCAGTCGCGCCGCTCCGCGCCGGCCGGCCTGAACCTCGGGGGACCCGAGACCCCACGCGCCGCGGAGGTGTGGCGCCCACTCGGGCCAGCGCGAGGGCCGGGAGACGAGCGCCCACGCGACGTCCACCGAGGCGTCGGAATCAGCTGAGAAGGAATGCGGCACGGGGGAGGAATACCCGGTTTCGACCCCGGCAGACACCGCAGATGCGGCTCGGGAAGTGGTCGGAGGTGAACACCGGGTGAATTGGCCCGTGTCGAGTTGCATGTAACTCGGGGTACTGGCCACGCTGGGAGGGAACGGCGAGGGAGGGAGCCGATCATGCTCGTTCGTCTACCCGGGGTGTATCGGCCCCAGCGTGACACCTGGCTGCTCGCCGAGGTGCTGGCGGCCCGGGATCTCGGACCGGGCTCGCGGGTGCTCGATCTCTGCTGTGGCACGGGGGTGTTGAGCGTCGAGGCCTGCGCGGCGGGGGCGGGGTGGGTGACGGCGGTCGACGTGTCGCGCCGGGCCGCGATCAGTACCTGGCTCAACGCCAAACTGCACCGCCGGACGATCCGCGTCGTGCGGGGCGACCTGGTGGACTCCGTCCGGACTCTTCGCTTCGACGTGGTCGTGGCCAACCCGCCCTACGCGCCTGCGACGAACGACGGCAGACCGGGCCGGGTACTCGCGCGGGCCTGGGATGCGGGCGTCGACGGGCGCGCCGTGCTCGATCGGATCTGCAGCGAAACCCCCGACCTTCTCGCTCCCGGCGGCACCCTGCTCCTCGTCCAGTCGACGCTCAACGGGGTGGACAAGACACGGGCGATGCTGGAGGAGCGGGGACTGCGGGTGGACGTGGTCGCGTCGGAGGACGTGCCGTTCGGTCCCGCCCTCTCGTCCCGCACGAGGATGCTGGAGGCGCGGGAGATGATCCGGCCGGGCCAGCGCACCGAGCGCATCGCGGTGCTCACGGCGACCGACCTCCGGTCTTGCGACCCCCCACGCCGACCCGGACTCTGACCGGCATCGAACTGTTCTTGCCACGGCACTGGTGAGTGGTTCACGTGGTTCGTCGCAACCGGGACACAATTGCCGAGGATCGTGTTGTTCGCGCCGTGGCCGTCCTCAGGAACAGCGAGCTGATCGGGCTCACAACCACATCGCCGAGGCTGGTGAGGGACGGCCGGGTGCCGCGTGTAAAGTTTGCCGTTCGACGACGCCCAGCTTTCGAGGACTGCTGAACCACTACATGGCCAAGATCGATCGCAGCCGCACTGCCGCACTGACCCAAGCGCCGACCCTCCACGAGCCGGATGCCGGCGTCCGGCGCACCGTGCTCCCCGGCGGGCTCCGGGTGGTCACCGAATACGTTCCCGGTGTCCGATCCGCGTCCGTCGGCGTCTGGGTGGGTGTCGGATCACGCGACGAGCAGCCCACCGTCGCCGGGGCGGCGCACTTCCTCGAGCACCTCCTGTTCAAGGCCACGCCGTCGCGCAGCGCCCTCGACATCGCGCAGGTGATGGACGGCGTCGGCGGGGAGCTCAACGCGTTCACGTCCAAGGAACACACCTGCTTCTACGCGCACGTGCTCGACGACGACCTGCCCCTCGCGATCGACCTCGTCAGTGACGTCGTCCTGCGGGGCCGCTGCCGGTCCGCCGACGTCGACGTGGAACGCCAGGTGGTCCTCGAAGAGATCTCGATGCGCGACGACGACCCGGAAGACCTCCTCGGCGACGCGTTCCTGACCGCGCTCTACGGCGACCATCCCGTCGGCAGGCCCGTCATCGGCAGCGTCGAATCCATCGAATCGATGACCCGCACCCAACTCCACTCCTTCCACGTGCGGCGCTACACGCCACCGCGCATGGTGGTGGCCGTCGCCGGCAACGTGGAGCACGAACCGACGGTCGAGCTGGTCCGGCGCGCGTTCGCCGGGCACCTCGACTCGGCGTCCGAACCCGCCCCGCGACGCGCAGGCACCCTGCGCCTGCGGACGGGGCCGACCCTCAGCCTGACCAACAGGGACAGCGAACAGGTCCACCTCTCCCTCGGGGTGCGCGCGTTCGGGCGGCACGAGTCACACCGCTGGGCGCTGTCGGTGCTCAACGCCGCGGTCGGTGGCGGTCTCAGTTCCCGGCTCTTCCAGGAGGTGCGGGAGATCCGCGGCCTGGCGTATTCGGTGTACTCGGGCATCGACACGTTCTCCGATACCGGTGCGTTCTCGATCTACGCCGGGTGCCAGCCCGAGAACCTCGGCGAGGTCACCACGGTGATCCGGGAGGTGCTGTCGAACGTGGCCGCCGAGGGCATCACCGACGCCGAGTGCGCCCGCGCCAAGGGATCGCTGCGGGGCGGACTTGTTCTGGGACTGGAGGATTCGGGATCCCGGATGCACCGCATCGGCCGAAGTGAGCTCAACTACGGCAATCACCGCAGCATCACCGAAACCCTGAGCAAGATCGACGCAGTCACCACCGACGAGGTGCGCGACGTCGCGCGAGTGCTGCTGCAACGCCCGTTCGGCGCCGCCGTCGTCGGACCGTATCGTCGCAAGCGTGACCTGCCGGCCTCGGTGCGCGGCATCGTGCGGTAACGAGGATTCGCCGAAACCAGAGGAGAAGCCCGAGATGAAGATCCGTGGAGCGGTACTCGAGGAGATCGGGAGAACCCGCCCGTTCGCCGAGTCGGCGCCGATCTCGATCTCCGAACTCGACCTCGACGAGCCCGGTGAGGGCGAGATCCTCGTCCAGATCGAGGCGGCGGGCCTATGCCATTCCGACCTGTCCGTCGTCGACGGCAACCGGGTGCGCCCGGTCCCGATGCTGCTCGGGCACGAGGCTGCGGGGCGGATCACGCAACTCGGAGCCGGAGTCGACGACGTCACGGTCGGACAGCGCGTCGTGATGACGTTCCTCCCTCGCTGCGGGGAGTGCGAGGGCTGCGCCACCGACGGCCGGATGCCGTGCGTGCCCGGCACCGGTGCCAACAACGACGGAACCCTGCTCGACGGGGGAGCGCGACTGCACCGCGGCGGCGACACCGTGCACCACCACCTCGGGGTGTCCGGATTCGCAACGCACGCGGTCGTCAACCGCCGCTCGGTCGTTCCCGTCGGCGACGACGTCCCCGCCGATGTGGCGGCCGTGCTCGGATGCGCCGTCCTCACCGGCGGAGGTGCCGTCCTCAACGCGGGCGATCCGCAACCCGGCCAGGCCGTGATGGTCGTCGGGCTCGGTGGAGTGGGGATGGCCGCGATCCTGACGGCGGTCTCCCGGGGTGCCGGCGAGGTCATCGGCGTCGATGCCGTTCCCGAGAAGCTGCAGACCGCACGCGAACTCGGCGCGACGGCCGTCTACACCCCGGCGGAGCTCGAGGAAGCCGGTGTCCGGGCACCCATCGTCATCGAGGCGGCCGGCAACGCGCGCGCATTCGAGTCGGCTGTGCGCGCGACCGCTCCCGGTGGCAAGACGATCACCGTCGGTTTGCCGTCCCCCGACGCGCGGTCGTCGATCTCCCCGCTCACCCTGGTGGCCGAGGCCCGCACCATCATCGGCAGCTACCTCGGGTCGGCGGTGCCGTCGCGGGACATCCCGATCTACGAGGACCTCTGGCGCGCCGGGAAGCTTCCGGTGGAGAAGCTCATCTCCTCCCGCATCACGCTCGACGACATCAACCGCGGCATGGACGAACTCGCCGACGGCAAGGCGATCCGGCAGATCATCGTGTTCGACTGACCCGGCGGGCCGGTCGCGGGCAGAATTCTGCCCATGAGGTTTCGCACCACCATCGAGCTCGGCGGCAAGACCGCGACCGGTTTCCGGATCCCCGAGAACGTCGTCGCGGACCTGGGGTCGGGTAAGCGCCCGGCGGTCCGGGTCACGATCGGCGGTCACACCTACCGCACCACGGTCGCGCCGATGGGTGGCGCGTTCATGATTCCGCTCAGTGCCGAGAACAGGGCAGGTGCGGGCGCCGCGGCAGGCGACGAGGTGGACGTCGACGTCGAACTCGACACCGAACCCAGGGTCGTGACGGTTCCGCCCGACTTCGCCGACGCGCTCGACCGGCAACCGGACGCGAGAAGGGCGTTCGACGCACTGTCGTACAGCAACCAGCGGCGCCACGTGCTCTCGATAGAGGGTGCCAAGACGGACGAGACCCGGCAACGCCGGATCGGCAAGGCCGTGGACGCGCTGCGGCAGGGCTGAGGCCAACCGGCAGCAATTTCCGTCAGGCGGAGTCGGCCGGGCGCCCGGTGATGTCCTCGACCGGCAGAGTCGACAGCGCGATCAGCGCGGACACGAATCCCTTGCGGTCGCGCTCCGGCAACCTGGCCAGGAGCCGCTCCTCGCCTCGCCGGATCGCCGCCTGCGCCGAGTCGCGCACGTCGTGCCCGTCCGGGGTCAGCGACAGCAGGCGGGCCCGGCGGTCCGCGGGATCGCGCTGACGGTCGATCAGACCACGGACCTGCAGGTCGT
Organism: Rhodococcus sp. IEGM 1307; assembly: GCF_030056915.1. Lineage (NCBI taxonomy): Bacteria > Bacillati > Actinomycetota > Actinomycetes > Mycobacteriales > Nocardiaceae > Rhodococcus > Rhodococcus sp. IEGM 1307. The sequence continues at coordinate 441,216 of NZ_JASHKW010000004.1, read as the reverse complement.
CCAGCACGCCGATGATCCTGGTCTTGTCGGCGCCGATTGCTTCCGCGAGCGCGGCCTGGGTGCGCAGCGGGTGCTCGTCGAGTGCCAGGAGCACGACGTATCCCCACATGGTGAGTCCGTGCTCCGCGAGCACGGGGAGTTCTGCCGCCACCAGCGAACGGTTCAGAGCGGTCGTCATCGCCGCGAGGTCGGGGCGAGTGCGTTCGTGCTGTCCGCTGGTCGGGTCGAGGCTGGGCATATCGCAGAAAATACACCTTGACCAATCATAGGCTGAGGTAGATGATAAGCGGACGCGTATCAATTCGAGTCGAGGACGAGGTGTCGACGATGGATGTGGACGAGGTCCGGCGCTGGGATGTCCGCGCCGTGCAATCGAGTGTGGAGTTCGTGTCGCAGGTGACCCGCGACGATCTGCAGCGCGCGACCCCGTGTGCGCAGTGGACTCTCGGGGAACTGCTGGCCCATATGACCGTGCAGCACCTGGGATTCGCCGCAGCGGCCGCGGGCGGCGGTCCCGACCCGTCGAACTGGCAGCCGCACACGTCGGCGGATCCCGTTGGCGCGTACCGCTCGGCGGCCCACACCGTCATCGAGGCCTTCACAAGGGATGGCGTCGGGGAGCGACAGTTCTGGTTACCGGAGATCAGCACCGAGTTCCCTTTCCCCGCATCCACGGCCGTCGGGTTCCACTTCCTCGACTACGTCGTGCACTCGTGGGACGTCGCCCGGTCACTCGGGCTCGACTTCGCGCCCGAATCCGGCATGGTGGCTGCGGTTCTCCCGATCGCACGACTCGTCCCGGACGGGGCAGACCGGATGCGCGAGGGAGCCGCGTTCGCGCCCGGCCTGCCGACCGACCCCGACTCCGCCGATTTCGACACCGTGCTGTCGCTGCTCGGCCGATCACCGCACTGGCACCCCGAGTACGAGGCCGGCCGCGTCTGACGACGAGACGCAGGTCTCCCGCCCCGCCCCTGCACACCGGCCGGCACCCGGCGATTGCGTAGGCTTTCGGGCGAATCGTTGTGACTGGACGGAGCGTGGAGAAGTGAGCGCAGCAGCACCCATCAGGGTCGGGGTTCTCGGGGCCAAGGGCAAGGTCGGCCGAGCGATCTGCGAGGCGGTGGAGCAGGCACCGGACCTCGAACTCGTCGCGGAGGTCGATCACGGCGACCGGCTGGAGACGTTCGTCGAGGCCGGCACGCAGGTCGTCGTCGACTTCACCCACCCCGACGTGGTGATGGACAACCTGAAGTTCCTCGTGTCCAACGGTATTCATGCCGTCGTGGGCACGACGGGCTTCGACGACGCCCGGCTCGACACGGTGCGGTCGTGGGTGTCGGAGCGGCCCGAGGTCGGGGTCCTGATCGCCCCGAACTTCGCGATCGGTGCCGTTCTCTCCATGCGTTTCGCCGAGGCGGCGGCACGATTCTTCGATTCCGTCGAGGTCATCGAGTTGCATCACCCCAACAAGGCGGACGCGCCGTCCGGCACCGCCTACCGGACCGCCGCGCTCATCTCGGAGGCACGCCGCAAGGCGGGCGTGGGACCGAGCCCCGACGCCACGACCACCGAACTGGACGGTGCCCGCGGCGCCGACGTGGACGGCGTGCGGGTGCATTCCGTGCGGCTGGCAGGTCTCGTCGCCCATCAGGAGGTCATCCTCGGCACACAGGGCGAGACGCTGACCATCCGGCACGACTCGATCGATCGCAATTCCTTCGCCCCTGGCGTCCTGCTCGGGGTACGGGAGATCGGCTCCCGTCCCGGCCTGACCGTCGGTATCGACCCCCTTCTCGACCTGTGAAGGACGGCTCGACCAAGACCGTCGTCACGATCGGACTGCTGGTCGCGGCGCTGGCGTTCTACTTCGTCCTTCTCGGCCAACGCGGGATCGAGCTGATCCAGGACGGCGGAGCGGCCGCGATCGGCCTGGGTGTCGGCGTCCTGATCCTGCCGTTCCTGGGCGCCTGGATCGTCTACGCCACGCTGCGCGCCGGATTCCAGCATCAGCATCTGTCCCGCCGCATCGCCGACGAGGGGCTCGAACTGGATGTCAGCGATCTGCCGAAGCGCCCCTCGGGCCGCATCGACCGGGATGCCGCCGACGCACTGTTCCAGCAGGTCAAATCCGAATGGGAAGCAGACCCGGACAATTGGCGGAACTCGTACCGCCTCGCCCGCGCCTACGACTACGCCGGCGACCGCGGCAGGGCCCGGGAGACGATGAAACGGGCCGTGGAACTCGAACGCGTCGAACGGGAAGGCGAGCCCGGCCGGTAGGAAACGGGCCCGGTCGTACGCTGACGACTGTGAAGTCACTACTCGTCGTCCACCACACGCCGTCGCCGGTGACCCGTGAGTGCCTCGAAGCCGTGCTGAAAGGCGCGCGGGACCCCGACATCGACGGCGTCGAGGTGAAGTCGATCCCCGCTCTCGGCGCGACCGTGCCCGACGTCCTGGCAGCAGACGGGTTCCTGTTCGGGACGTCCGCCAACTTCGGGTACATGTCCGGTGCGCTGAAGCATTTCTTCGACACCGTCTATTACCCGTGCCTCGACGCGGTCGCCGGCCGCCCCTACGGGCTCTGGGTGCACGGCAACAACGACACCGCCGGGGCCGTGACATCGGTGCAGAAGATCGTGACCGGGTTGGCACTCACGCAGGTGGCCGAGATCCTGGAACTGACCGGATCGCTCGACGCGAGCGCACGGGAGCGGTGCTACGAACTCGGCGCGACGGTCGCGGTGACGCTGGCCGAGGACGCCTGACGGTCGCGGCCGGCAACGTGTCGGTGGTTGATGGCAGGCTGCGGGCATGCGTGAGATGACCGCAGCCGCGGCCCGGAGATCGGCGCTCTGGGCGCAGGGGTTCGCCGACCGGAAACCGGCTGGGGCGCCGACACGCAGGCACGTCCGTTCGGTCCTCGACCGAGTGCGGCTGTTCCAGATCGACTCGGTGTCGGTGGCGGTGCGCGCCCACTACGTCCCGCTGTTCAGCCGTCTCGGTGTCTACGACCGCGGGCTGGTCGATTCGGCGGCGTGGTCGCATTCCGCCCGCGCACCCCGGATGCTGGCGGAGTACTGGGCCCACGAGGCAGCGTTCATCCCCGTCGAGGACTGGCCGCTGATGCGCTGGCGGATGCACCGGTACCGGCACGGTCGCTGGTCCGGCGAATCCCGCGTGCTCGATCGCAATCCCACGCTCGCCGCCGACGTGCTCGACGTGATCGGCGCCGTCGGTGCGTGCAGCGCGAGCGACGTGGAAAAACACCTCGAGGTCGACAAGCCGGACCGCAAGGGGCCGTGGTGGGATCGCAGCGACACCAAAGTGGTGTGCGAGCAACTGTTCGCGTCCGGCGCACTGGCGGTGGACAAGCGGGTCGCCTTCACCCGTCACTACGACCTGAGCGAACGTGTGCTGCCGAAAGCGATACTCGCCGAGGAAGTCTCGGAGGACGATGCCGTCCGTGGCCTCGTGCAGCGGTCCGCGCGGGCCCTAGGTGTGGCCACCGAACCCGACCTCCGTGACTATTACCGACTGTCGCCGGCGCAGACCGCCTCGGCCATCGAGGAACTCGTCGAGGACGGGATCCTGGAACGGGTGGGAGTCCGCGGCTGGGATGCGCCGGCACTCGTTCACCGCGACGTGCGGGTTCCCCGGAAGGTGGAGGGTGCGGCGCTGTTGTGCCCGTTCGATCCGCTGGTCTTCTGCCGTCCCCGGACCGAGCGGATATTCGACTTCCGGTACCGCCTCGAGATCTATACCCCCGCGCACAAACGTGTCCACGGGTACTACGTCTTTCCGTTCCTGCTGAACGGTGAACTGGTCGCGAGGGTCGATCTCAAGGCCGACCGTGCGTCGGGAACGCTCGAGGTGCGATCCGCGTTCGTGGAACCCGACCGGAATCCGGGGCATGTGGTGGAGGCGCTGCTCCCGGAACTGCGAAGAATGGCAACGTGGTTGGGTCTGGACGACGTCCGGGTGGACGATCGCGGCAACCTCGGTGCCCTCCTCGCGGCCGCGGCGGTGCGGCCGCGAGGAGAGTGAGGAACTACAGGCTCTCGACGAACTTCGTCAGACCCTTGCTCGCGGTCTCGAGTGCCGTCTTCTGCGCCTTCTTCACGAGGAACCCGGGCAGCGGGATCTTCGGGTCGACCGTCAACTCGAATGTGACCTTGGTGCCTGCGCCGGACTCGGTGAGGACGTACGAGCCGTCCTGGGCATTCTGCTGGCCGCTCTCGACGAGGTGCCACGACACCGTGTCGTCGCCCTCGAACGTGTAGTCGACGACCTGCTCGTCGCTGATCCCGAGGATGGAGACGCTCATCCGGACTCGATGGGGGCGGCCGTCGTCGTGTGTGCTCTCGATGGTGACCGACTTGTGGGCCGAGGACCACTCGGGCAGGCGATCCACCGCAGCGATCGCGGCCATCACCGTGGCCGGATCGGCCTTGATCTCGAATTCCTTGACGCCGGAAACGGCCATGTTCTTCGCTCCTTCGAGCCCGTGGCGACTCTCACCGTGTGGCTGATGCGACGTAATTACATCACCGCCGCCGACGGGCGCGTGGAGTGAGTACGCCGGTGCTCAGAAATTGTCTCTCCCGCTGCGGCGCATCTGGTCCTTGAGCGCGCCCTGGACCGCCTGCGACACCCAGGAATTGAGCGACACCCCGTTCTGGGAGGCGGCCTCCTCGGCCTTCGACTTGATCTGATCCATCAGACGCAGAGTGACGCGGCTGATGTCACCGGTGACGTCATCGAAGGCGGCACCCAGGTCCTCGGCAGTCGTGGTCCCGTCCCCGTCCGGCCCCGGCGCGGTGGGGGTGCGATGCACGTCGACCGCCACCTCGCTGCCGTTCAGACGCACACCGACGCTGCGATTGCCCAGCTCGGACGACACTTCACCCGCGAAATCGGTGAGCGCCGAGAGCAGAAGGAGCCGGGCGGCGGGTTCAATCGCGGCGGCGAGCGCCGACGCGGTCGCCCGCGTCTGCTCGTCGCCGAGTGCGGCTGCCGCGTTCAGGTCGTCTTGCAGCCGGGAGACGTAGTTGCCGAGGTCCATGACGCCATCATGGCGTCATACTTGACGTCAGTCAAGCAGTCGTGACTTCAGCCGGGCGATGTCGCCCTCGGACAACTTCAGCCCCTCCGACACGTAGGCGTCGAAGCTGCCGTAGGTGGCGACGGCCGTGTCGAACGCGATGTCGAGCCACGCCTGGTCGACGCCGTCCAGTCCAGGATGCTCCGGATCGGCTCCGCGGTAGGTGTTGCTGAGCAGATAGTCCGCGGTCACAGCCTCGCGCGGGACCCCGAGGAGGGTGAGCAGTACGGCCGTCGTCCACCCGGTGCGGTCCTTGCCAGCGCTGCAGTGGGTAGATCACGGCGCCGTCGGACGCCGCGATGTCGTGCAGAACCGCCGAGAACGCCTCGTTCGCACCCGGTCCCGTCACGAAGGCGCGGTAGGCGGCGGGCATGTCGACCAGAGTGGTGATCGGTGACTGCCCGAGCACGTCGTACCAGTTCCCGGCTGCGCCGGCCGGAAGCCGATCCGGTGCGAGCGTCCGCTCGTACGTCGTGCGGAGGTCGTCGACGATCGTGACGTTCGAAGCTTCGAGTTGCGCGAGGTCGCGCAGGGTCAGCCTGTCCAGCGCGTCCGTGCGGAACACCAGACCGGAGCGGACGACGGCGCCGTCTGCCGTCGGGTATCCACCGATGTCACGGGCGTTTCGGACGCCCTCGAGCCCGAGCGAGCGCTGCACGGCCGTGTGTTGTGCCGGACTCTCGGCAACCGACGGTCCCGTCGCGGGCGGTCCGGCGAACGCCGGGGGAGCGGCCCCGAGAACCGCTGTCCCGAGAACTGCGATCACGACGGCGCGGCGAGCGCGGCCTGTCCGGTACTGCACAGGAAGTCTCCCTCGCGAATCTGCGGCACCACCGACAGTGTGGGCGAGACGAGACTGACACGCGCGGGTGAACACACGGGAACCGGGCCGTTGCCGGAACGGGGCACGCCGAGCCCCCGATCAACGCTGCGACTAGGGTCGATGCATTCAGGAGGGACTCCCGACCAGGGAGTTCGGTAGGAGGAACAGCGCAGTGCCGCAGACCGTGCCGCTCAGGGTGCAACTCGTCGCGAAGACGGAGTTCTTTCCGCCGGCGGACATTCCGTGGGAGACCGACGCCGACGGCGGCGAAGCGCTGGCAGAGTTCGCGGGACGGGCGTGCTACCAGAGCTGGTCCAAACCCAACCCCCGCACCGCGACGAACGCCGGATATCTGCGCCATCTGCTCGAGGTCGGGCACGAGTCGGTCCTCGAACACGGCACCGTCAGCTTCTACATCACCGGCATCTCCCGGTCCTGCACCCACGAGTTGATCCGGCACCGCCACTTCTCCTACTCGCAGCTGTCGCAGCGCTTCGTGCGGGAGAACGACGGCAATGTCGTCGTCCCTCCCGCGATCGCGGGCGACCCGGAACTCGAGGAGCTGTTCGCTAAGGCCACCGACGCGAGCCGGGCGGCGTACGGCGAACTCCTCGCGGCCCTCGAAACGAAACTGGCGGACACCTCCAGCGTGCCGCTGCGCAACAAGCAGGCGAGGCAGGCCGCGAGGGCCGTCCTGCCCAACGCCACGGAGACCCGCGTGGTGGTCACCGGCAATTACCGGGCGTGGCGGCACTTCGTCTCGATGCGCGCCACCGAGCACGCCGACGTGGAGATTCGCCGCGTCGCGGTCGAGTGCCTGAGGCAGCTGCAGGCGGCCGCGCCGAATGTCTTCGGCGACTTCGAGGTACTGGTCTGGGGCGACGGCACGGAGGTGGCACGGAGCACGTTTTCCGCCGACGCGTGACGGGTGTGCAAAAGTACCTGGGTCACCGGGTAGCCTTCTGACCATGACCTACGGTGATTCCGCTTCTCCCGTCGAGCGTCCGTTCGGCACCGTGTCCACAGCGATGGTGACGCCGTTCACCTCGGACGGAAAGCTGGACGTCGACGCCGGTGTCCGCCTCGCGGCGTACCTCGTCGACAACGGATGCGACTCCCTCGTCCTCGCCGGGACGACCGGTGAGTCGCCGACGACCACCGAGAACGAGAAGCTCGAGCTGCTCCGGGCAGTGATCGACGCGGTGGGCAACCGCGCGAAGATCATCGCCGGCGCGGGCAGCAACGACACCGCGCACAGCGTCGAACTCGCCCGAGACGCCGCCCGCGCGGGCGCGCAGGGCCTCCTCGTCGTCACCCCCTACTACTCGCGTCCGCCGCAAGCCGGACTGTTCGCCCATTTCACCGCCGTCGCCAACGCCACCGACCTTCCGGTCATGCTCTACGACATTCCACCCCGCTCCGTGGTCCCCATCGAGACCGAGACCATCCGGCGCCTCGCCGAGAACCCGCGCATCGTCGCGGTCAAGGACGCCAAGGGCGACCTCAACGCAGGCGCCGAGCTGATCGGCACGACGGACCTCCAGTTCTACTCGGGTGACGATCCACTCAACCTGCCGTGGCTGTCGGTGGGCGCGACGGGATTCGTCAGCGTCATCGGGCACCTCGTGCCCGGCCGGTTGCGCGAACTGCACACGGCGTTCGCGGCCGGTGACATCGCCCGCGCCCGCGCGATCAACCTCAGCCTGATCCCGGTCATCCGCTCGGTGGCGCGTCTCGGCGGCGTCAGCGCGTCGAAGGCGGGTCTGCGCCTGATCGGCCTGGACGTCGGCGAACCCCGGTTGCCGCAGGTGGCACCCACCCACGATCAGCTCGACCTGTTGGCCGCCGATCTGCACGCTGCGGGGGTGCTCGCGTGACCCGACCGCCTCGTCGTCGCAGTGCCAGCCGCCAGGCCGGTCCCCCTTCCCCCACCGCAAGCGAGCCGCCGAAGTCGGCGCCCCCGGCCACCGAGCCTCCGGTTGTCGCCGAGCCGCCGGTTGTCGCCGAGCCGCCGGTTGTCGCCGAGCCGCCGAAGTCGGCGCCCGTCGTCGCCGACCAGCCGTCGGCTCCGAAGTCGGAGCAGGCCAAGTCCGCGCCCGTGAAGACCTCCTCCACGAAGGGCGGCGCCGCCAACAAGTCGTCGTCCCGCTCCGGCAGGCGCGGCGGCGGCAACAAGCGTCAGGACACGCGGCCGGCGTCGGTCGATCCGACAGCCCGGCTCGGTGCACCGCCGAAGGCTCCGTTCAAGGGTCTGCGGGTGGTGGCGCTCGGCGGTATCGGCGAGATCGGTCGCAACATGACCGTCTTCGAGCACCAGGGCAAGCTGCTCATCGTCGACTGCGGTGTGTTGTTCCCGGAAGACCAGCAGCCGGGTGTCGACCTGATCCTCCCGGACTTCCGGCACATCGAGGACCGGATGGACGACGTCGAGGCCGTGGTCCTCACGCACGGCCACGAGGACCACATCGGCGCCATCCCGTTCCTCCTGCGCCTGCGGCCGGATCTGCCCGTGGTGGGTTCGCGGTTCACGCTGGCGCTCGTCGCGGCCAAGTGCCGTGAGCACCGCCAGCGCCCCAACCTCGTCGAGGTCGTCGAGGGGCAGCGCACCGATCACGGTCCGTTCGAGTGTGAGTACTTCGCCGTCAACCACTCGATCCCCGACGCCATCGCCGTCGCGATCCGGACCGACGCCGGAGTCGTGCTGCACACCGGTGACATCAAGCTCGACCAGCTGCCGCTCGACGGCAGGCTCACCGACCTCGCCGGCTTCTCTCGGCTCGGGGACGAGGGTGTCGACCTGTTCCTCGTCGACTCCACCAACGCCGAGGTGCCAGGCTTCGTCACCCCCGAACGTGAGATCGGGGGAGTGCTCGACAACGTCATCGGCAAGGCTAAACAGCGCGTGATCGTGGCCTCCTTCGCCAGCCACGTACACCGCATCCAGCAGGTGGTCGACGTCGCCCACCGGTACAACCGGCGGGTCGCGTTCGTGGGCCGGTCGATGGTCCGCAACATGCAGATCGCGCAGGATCTCGGATACCTGACCGTGCCGGACGGCCTGGTGGTCGACATCGACACCGCGGCCAACCTGCCCGACGATCGGCTCGTTCTCATCTCCACCGGCTCGCAGGGTGAACCGCTGTCGGCGTTGTCGCGGATGGCCCGCGGTGAGCACCGGCAGATCAACATCCGGGCGAACGATCTCGTCGTGCTGGCGTCCTCGCTGATCCCGGGCAACGAGAACTCCGTGTTCGCCGTCGTCAACGGACTCGCCAAGCGCGGCGCCACCGTCGTCACCCAGCAGAGCGCGAAGGTGCACGTCTCCGGTCACGCGTCGGCGGGCGAGCTCCTGTACCTGTACAACGCGGTCCGGCCCACCAACGCCATGCCGGTTCACGGCGAATGGCGTCACCTGCGCGCCAACGCCGCCCTCGCGAAGGCCACCGGCGTGCCGGAGGACCGGATCGTGCTCGCCGAGGACGGCGTGGTGGTCGACATGGTCGACGGTCTCGCCGAGATCGTCGGGCAGGTTCCCGTCGGGCACGTCTACGTCGACGGACTGTCCGTCGGTGACGTCGGCGACTCCACGCTGTCGGACCGGCTGGTCCTCGGTGAGGGTGGATTCATCGCCATCAACGTCGTCATCGACGACCACACGGGTCGTGCGGTCAGCACCCCCGAGGTGTCCGGGCGCGGATTCTCCGACGACCCCACGGCCCTCAAGGATGCGGCTCAGCTGGTCGAGGCGGAACTCCTGCGATTGGCCACCGAGGGCATCAACGACGCTCACCGCATCGCCCAGGCGATCCGGCGCGTCGTCGGCAAATGGGTGGCGGACAAGTACCGTCGCCGGCCGATGATCGTCCCGACCGTCATCGCGGTGCCGTCGGCCGAGGGCAAGTAGTTCTCCGGCAGGTAGATTCGGTCGGGTGACCTTCGCCCGAGATGAACGCCTCGCCCTCGTCGACTCGATGGCCGAATTCGGTCCCGACGCCCCGACCCTCTGCGGGACGTGGACCAACCGGGACCTGGCTGCCCACCTGATCGTGCGCGAACGACGCCTCGACGCTGCCCCCGGCATCGTCGTGGGTCGGCTCGCCGGCTACACGGAACACGTCCAGAACGAGACGGCGAAACGTCCGTGGAGCCGCCTGCTGGACGAGGTCCGGTCGGGTCCGCCGATGTGGTCGCCGATGTACTGGGTGGACGCGCAGGTGAACCTGGGGGAGATGTTCGTCCATCACGAGGACGTGCGCCGCGCCCACGACGGATGGGAACCGCGGGTCCTGCCGGACAAGCGCCAGGACGCGCTGTGGGGTCTCGCCCGCAAGGTCGGAAAGCTCGGCTACCGGCACTCCCCGGTGACGGTGGTGCTCGAGCGGCCGTCCGGAGAGCAGGCCACCGTGCGCAAGGCCGGCGCCGGCCGGGTGATCCTGCGCGGTGAACCGTCGGAACTCGCCCTGCACGCGTTCGGCCGGGATCAGGTACGGATCGAGGCCGATGGTGAGACTGCCGACATCGAGGCCGTGACCTCCCTCGACCGAGGGTTCTGAGGGCATTTCGCCGCAGGTGTCCCTGTGTTACGGGTGTTGCGGATGGTCCGGAAGGTGCCGTAGCGACTAATCTGGGAGCCATGGCAGGTAAGGCGAGCGCCCGCGGTTCGAGCACGACGACGTCCACGGCGAGGACGGGCGTGCGAGGCGGCTCGACCACGTCCAAGCCGAAGTCCCGCACGACCCGGACGGTCAGCACTCCGCGCAAACCCACCTCGCCGCGGGGTGGCGGCTCCCGCGGCGGCGCCCGGAGGCCCGCCGCGAAGAAGCCGTCCACGTCCGGTCCCCTCAAGTCGGTGGGCAGGGGGATCGGTGCCGGCTGGTCGCTGATGGCCAAGGGCGTCGGGGCCACCACCCGCACGGTCGGCAAGGCTGCCGAGATCGAACAGGGCCACCGGCGCGACGGCATCGCGCTCGGATTGATCGCGATCAGCGTCGTGGTCGCCGGCGGAATCTGGTTCTCCGCGGGCGGTCCGGTGGGCGAGTGGATCGAGACCGGAGTCCGTGCCGTGTTTGGTGGGGCGTCCGGGGTCCTGCCCCTGATCGGCGTCGCCGTCGCGGTGATCCTGATGCGGACCGAGCCGAAACCCGAGATCCGGCCGAGACTGGTCCTGGGGTCGCTGCTGGTCGGTCTGCCCGCTCTCGGGCTCTGGCACATCGCGACCGGTTCGCCCACCGACGCCGAGGGCAGGGCCCGCGGCGCCGGTTTCGTCGGGTACGCGGCGGGAGGCCCACTGACGGACGGCCTGACCGTGTGGCTCGCCGCTCCGCTACTGCTGATGGCGGCACTGTTCGGTGTCCTGTTGCTGACCGGAACCACGGTCCGCGAGGTGCCCGGCAAGCTGCAGTCGTACTTCGGCACGTCGTTCGGCCGCGACCACTACGCCGACTACGACAGCGAGTACTACGAAGACGGCGAATACGACCCCACGCTCTTCGACGCCGACGGCTACCCGGTCGACGACTACAAGACCGGGGGCCGGGGTGCCCCGGCCGACAACTACCCCACCGACGAGTACGACGTCAGCGATACCGCGAAGACGGAGGTGCTCGGGCTGTGGGAGACCGAGCCCGCCACGGAACCCGTCCCGGCGCCTGCGCCGGCGCCGAAACCGGCGCGTGCCAAGGCCAAGCCGGTCGTCGCCCCCAAGCCGGAGCCCGAACCGGAGCCGCTGCCCGACGTCGACAAGTTCGTGACCGACCGGGTGGTCGAGGGCGATTACACGCTGCCCCCGACGTCGCTGCTCATCGAGGGCGATCCGCCGAAGAAGCGCAGTTCCGCCAACGACGCGATGATCGAGGCGATCACCGAGGTCCTCGAGCAGTTCAAGATCGATGCGGCCGTCACCGGATTCACCCGCGGCCCGACCGTCACCCGCTACGAGGTGGAGCTCGGACCGGGTGTGAAGGTCGAGAAGATCACCGCGCTCGCCCGCAACATCGCGTACGCCGTCGCCACCGACAACGTGCGCCTGCTCGCGCCGATCCCCGGCAAGTCCGCGGTCGGCATCGAGGTCCCCAACTCCGACCGCGAGATGGTGCGCCTCGCCGACGTGCTCACCGCCCCGAGCACCCGCAAGGACCACCACCCGCTGGTGATCGGTCTCGGCAAGGACATCGAGGGCAACTTCGTCAGCGCCAACCTCGCGAAGATGCCGCACCTGCTCGTGGCCGGTTCCACGGGTTCCGGTAAGTCGAGCTTCGTGAACTCGATGCTGGTGTCGCTGCTGTCCCGTGCGACACCCGACGAAGTGCGGATGATCCTCATCGACCCCAAGATGGTGGAGTTGACGCCCTACGAGGGTATACCGCACCTCATCACGCCCATCATCACTCAGCCGAAGAAGGCCGCGGCCGCGCTGGCCTGGCTGGTGGAGGAGATGGAACAGCGCTACCAGGACATGCAGGCCAACCGGGTCCGCCACATCGACGACTTCAACTCCAAGGTGAAGTCGGGTGAGATCACCGCGCCGCTCGGCAGCGAACGGGTCTACCGGCCGTATCCGTACATCCTCGCCATCGTCGACGAACTCGCGGACCTCATGATGACCGCGCCGCGCGACGTCGAGGACGCGATCGTGCGGATTACCCAGAAGGCGCGCGCCGCCGGTATCCACCTCGTGCTGGCCACACAGAGGCCGTCGGTGGACGTCGTGACCGGTCTGATCAAGACCAATGTGCCGTCACGACTCGCCTTCGCGACGTCGTCCCTGACCGACTCCCGGGTCATCCTGGACCAGCCCGGCGCCGAGAAGCTGATCGGTATGGGTGACGGGCTGTTCCTGCCGATGGGCGCAGGCAAGCCGACCCGCCTGCAGGGCGCGTTCATCACCGACGAAGAGATCTCCGCGGTCGTCGATTTCAGCAAGAACCAGGCGGAGCCGGAGTACACCGACGGCGTCACCGCCGCCAAGGTCGGGGAGAAGAAGGATGTCGATCCCGACATCGGCGACGACATGGACGTGCTGCTGCAGGCGGTGGAACTCGTCGTCTCCAGCCAGTTCGGGTCCACGTCGATGCTGCAGCGCAAGCTGCGTGTCGGTTTCGCCAAGGCCGGCCGCCTGATGGACCTGATGGAGACCAGGGGAGTGGTGGGCCCCAGTGAGGGCTCGAAAGCCCGCGACGTGCTCATCAAGCCCGAGGAACTCGACGGTCTGTTGTGGTCGATCCGCGGCGGCGACCCGAACGAGGCGCCGTCCGATCAGGAGTAGGGCGCGGTGCGCGTGTCCGAAATGGGCGATTCTCGCGCAGTGTGGTTGAATGGTCACCGAATTGGAGGGGAGTATCCCCACCTCTGTGACAGCATCGTCAACACGATCGGCACCGTTGCCGATCCGGGGCTGTCAGTCGCTCGGACACAAGATTCCGGCGGCGGGAGAGACCTCCGGTACCCGCTAGGTCTACCGGAGGTCTGTGTTCATGCATGTGTCACCGCTGGTCTGGGTCATCACCTGTGTGGTGATTCTCGGACTGTTCGTCTTCGACTTCTTCGCGCACGTGCGCACACCGCACGCCCCCACGTTCCGTGAGTCGGCGTTCTGGTCGTCGGTCTACATCGGTATCGCGATCCTGTTCGGCCTGGTCGTGATGTGGTTGTGGGGAAGTCAGTACGGCGGCGAGTATTTCGCCGGTTACGTCACCGAGAAGGCGTTGTCGGTCGACAACCTCTTCGTGTTCGTCATCATCATGGGAACATTCGCGGTGCCGCGGGAGTACCAGCAGAAGGTACTGCTGATCGGCATCGTGATGGCGCTGGTGATGCGCGGCATCTTCATCGGCGTCGGTGCCGCGGCGATCAACGCCTACAGCTGGGTGTTCTACCTGTTCGGTGCGTTCCTCATCTACACCGCGTACACGCTGGTGCGTGATCACGGGCACGAGAAAGAGGTGGAGGAGGAGCGTGACAGCAAGATCGTCGCCGTCGCGAAGAAGATCCTCCCCACCACGGACACCTACGACGGCGACAAGCTCGTCACGCGGATCAACGGCAAGCGCGTCGTGACGCCGCTACTGCTCGCGCTGGTCGCCATCGGATTCACCGACGTGCTGTTCGCGCTCGACTCGATTCCCGCGATCTACGGGCTCACCCAGGAGCCGTACCTGGTCTTCACGGCCAACGCGTTCGCGTTGATGGGTCTGCGTCAGCTGTACTTCCTCATCGGCGGCCTGCTGGACCGCCTGGTGTACCTGTCGTACGGCCTGTCGATCATTCTCGCGTTCATCGGCGTCAAACTCGTGCTGCACGCCCTGCACGAGAACACGCTGGGCTTCATCAACGGCGGCGAGCACGTGGCCGTACCGGAGGTGTCCACGGTGTTCTCGCTCGCCGTGATCATCGGTGTGCTGGCAGTGACCACCGTCGCCAGCCTTCTCAAGACGCGGAACACGACGCCGGCGCAGTAGTTCCGCCGGGCGTCGTACTCGAGGTGTCCGGTGCTCGGCGAGTCAGGAACTGAATTCGCCGAGTACCGGAACCCATTCCACGATCCGCGAGTCCGCCACGAGTCCGTTGCGGGCGAACGGGTCGTGGGTGAAGAGCAGTTCCACAGTCTCCGCGTCGGCGGCGTCGACGATGATGAATGCGCCGCTGCCGTCGGCGAACGGGCCGGACGACACGACGGTCTTCCGCTCGGCGAGCTCACCGAGCCACTCGCGGTGGGCGGGGCGATGCTCGTCGCGTCCTGCGACGGTGTCGGCCGAATATGTGTACTCCACTACGAACAGGGACATGTTCTCGCTCTCTCGGGACGGGTTCGTCGAACAAAAATGGGATCAGGGCACTTCTGTCTCACGCACTGGGATTTCAGAGGGTGAGAAGCATTCGGGTATTGCCGAGGGTGTTCGGCTTGACGTAGCTCAGATCGAGGAATTCGGCGACACCGGTGTCGTACGAGCGGCACATCTCGGCGTAGACCTCGGCGGTCACGGGTGTGCCGTCGATTTCGACGAATCCGTGCTTGCCGAAGAAGTCGACCTCGAACGTGAGAACGAAGAGACGCTCGAGTTCGAGTTCCCGCGCGACCTCGATCAACTTGGCCACCACGTGGTGTCCCGCACCCTGGCCCTTGGCCGACGGATCGACCGCGATCGTGCGTACCTCGCCGAGGTCGGCCCACAGCACGTGCATTGCGCCACAACCGATCACGTTGCCGTCGCGTTCGGCCACCCAGAACTCCTGGACGGATTCGTACAGGGTCACGAGGTTCTTCTCGAGCAGGATCTTGCCGGAGTAGATGTCGATCAGGCGCTTGATCTCGGGTACGTCGGAGGTTCGTGCTCGCCGCACGATCAGCTGATTGTCGGCGGTGTCCGGCGTCCGAGAAGTCATGTCGTGAACATTAGCCAACGGCCGTACCGATATTCTTAGGCACGTGCCGGTACGACCTACGAATCCTCCCCACTCCCCGCTGCGTCCCGGGGTGCAGTTCGACGCTGCGGTGCTGCGATGAGCACGCAGCGCGAGGGTTGGACGGCCGCCGACAAACCGGCGGCCCCGGATCCGTCGGTGGAACCCGCGAGTGAGACGACCGTACCGCTTCTGAACATCGCGAACATCCTGACGATTCTCCGGATCCTGCTGGTCCCGGTCTTCTTGGTCGTGCTGTTCGTCGGCGACGGACACTCGACGACGTGGCGCCTGATCGCCACCGGTGTGTTCGCGGTCGCGGCCATCACCGACCGGATCGACGGGCAACTCGCCCGCAAGTACGGCCTCGTCACCGATTTCGGCAAGCTCGCCGATCCCATCGCGGACAAGGCGCTGATCGGAGCGGCCCTCGTGGGCCTGTCGATTCTCGGAGACCTGCCCTGGTGGGTGACGGCGGTGATCGCCGTCCGGGAACTGGGCATCACGCTGCTCCGGTTTGCGGTCCTGCGCCATGCCGTCATTCCGGCAGGCAGGGGAGGCAAGCTCAAGACTCTCGTGCAGACGATCGCGATCGGCTATTACCTGCTGCCGCTGCCCGAAGGGTTCGAGGTCGCCGGCTGGATTCTCATGGGTGCTGCCGTGTTGCTGACGGTGGTGACCGGGCTGGACTACGTCGTGCAGGCCGTCCGTCTCCGGGCCGGGGTGCACAAGGTCGAGGCGAACGCGAGCACCGGGGCGTGACCGACCCGCTGGTGGACGGCACGCGGGCCGTTGACCTGGTCGCCGTGCTCACCGCCCGCGGCGAGACGGTGGCCACCGCGGAATCGCTCACCGCGGGACTGCTCACCGCGACGATCGCGGGAGTGCCCGGCGCCAGCAACGTCCTCCGCGGCGGGCTCGTCGTCTACGCCACCGACTTGAAGGCCACCCTCGCCGGGGTCGATCCCACCCGACTGGCGGCGGACGGGCCCGTGGCGGCGTCCACGGCACGCGCACTCGCGGAGGGGGCACGCGCCCGCTGCGGCGCCGACTGGGGCGTCGGCCTGACCGGTGTCGCCGGCCCCGACATGCAGGACGGACACCCGGTCGGCACCGTGTTCCTGAGCATTTCCGGCGCGTCCGGCTCGGCCGTCCGCGAGCTCGGATTGACCGGTGACCGGTGGCAGATTCGCAAATCTGCGGTTTCCGCCGCCGTGTCGGGACTCCTCGATCGTGTGCAGGAAACATCCGCAGGCTAAGGTCGGGAACCAATCGGTCCTGTTCGCGCGTTGAGATAGGCGAGACAGGTGACGGATGAAGGAGGAGCGAGATGGCGCTGCTATTGCGTGAGGCAATCGGTGACAGTCTTCGGCGTACGCGCGTTTCGCAGAGCCGGACCCTGCGTGAGGTCTCCAACAGTGCTCGTGTGAGCCTCGGGTACTTGTCCGAGGTCGAACGAGGGCGCAAGGAAGCCTCGAGTGAGCTCCTGGCGGCGATCTGCGACGCGCTGGAGGTTCCACTCTCCGATGTGCTCGTCGACGTCAGCGAATCGCTGTCCGACGGTTCTTCGGCCAAGCGTGCGGACACCGAGCGGCATGCGGTCGAATCCGCGCCCGCCGAGGCTCCCGCCGCGAGCGCACGACCGGGTTCGACGACCATCGCCCGCGACACCCGGGTGGTCATCCCCGCGCCCGCGCAGGCGCTGGCCGCCGCGTAGCAACACCCGTGCCGAACCGATAGATTTCAGTTGACCGCCGATCTCGTGGGCGGTTGGTCAGACAGGCAGTCGGGGCGCAGCCCTTGTTCCGGTGCGTGACGGTCGCGTATCGGGTCGCGCATCGCGCGGCGCAACAGATGGAGGCAGGATCAACCCATGGCTAATCCTTTCGTCAAGGGATGGAAGTACCTGATGGCGCTCTTCAATTCCAAGATCGATGAGAAGGCTGACCCCAAGGTTCAGATTCAGCAGGCGATCGAGGATGCGCAGCGTCAGCACCAGGCTCTGTCGCAGCAGGCCGCGTCTGTCATCGGCAACCAGCGCCAGCTCGAGATGAAGCTCAGCCGCCAGCTCGACGAGGTGGAGAAGCTCAACGCCAACGCCCGTCAGGCCGTCAACCTGGCCGACCAGGCCCAGACCGCGGGCGACACCGAGAAGGCCATCCAGTACACCAACGCCGCCGAGGCGTTCGCCGCCCAGCTCGTCACCGCCGAGCAGGGGGTCGAGGACCTGAAGGCGCTGCACGACCAGTCCCTGCAGGCCGCCGCACAGGCGAAGAAGGCCGTGGAGCAGAACGCGATGGCTTTGCAGGCCAAGGTCGCGGAGCGCACCAAGCTGCTCAGCCAGCTGGAGCAGGCCAAGATGCAGGAACGCGTCAGCGAGTCGCTGCGCTCGATGGACAGCACCCTCTCGGCTCCCGGCAACACGCCCAGCCTCGACGCCGTGCGCGACAAGATCGAGCGCCGCTACGCCGACGCCCTCGGTTCCGCGGAGCTGGCACAGAACTCGGTATCGGGCCGCATGATGGAAGTCCAGCAGGCGAGCATCCAGATGGCCGGACACAGCAGGCTCGAGCAGATCCGGGCCTCGATGAAGGGCGACGCCCTGCCGTCCGGCGGTGCCGCCAACGCTCCGGCGACCCCCGCCAGCCCGAACCTCGACAAGCAGCCGCCGGCAGCGGGCCAGACCGGCGCCGCACAGTAGCCGAACAGTATTCGCATGAGTTCCACCCGACGTGGCCGACCTGGACGCGCAGTCCGGTCGGCCACTGTCGTGTCCGGGCTCGCGGGGATCCAGGGCGCGCTGCGCGACGCCGGTGAGTCCGTCGCGGACGCGGCGCAGAGGTGGCGTGACCCCCGGGAACGGCTGCTGCGGAAGAAGCGGCGCGCCCGGCGCCGCGCGAAGCGCTACGGCATCGTGTCCGGATCCTCGGCCACCGGCGCCGCGGGTCTCGCCCTGATGGCGGCACCGGAGTGGTCGATGCTGATGGCTGGTGGCGGCGCAGTCGTGTTCGCGGTCCCCGCGGTGCTGGCAGTCAGCCGTTACCGCAAGCTCGACGCCGTGACGTTGCCACCGGGCCTGCCTGCCCGTCGGGTGCTTCCGGGGCCGTCCTCGGCCGCCCGGGAACCGATGGAGCGACTCGTGCACAGCGAACGGGCACTGCACGGCATCCTCGGCGTGCTGTCCCGGTCCGGGAGCATCAGCGGCGAGGACATCGAGGACACCCATTCCACGGCCCGCTCGGCGGCCGCAGCCCTCCAGGCGGTCGCCCTCGACATCACGTCCATGGAGGACGCCGCGCGGGGGAGCCGGGCCGCGGCCGCACCGCTTGACCGGGCGATCGCCTCCGCCGCCGCGCAACTCGACGACGGCGTCGACCAGTTCGAAGAACTGGTGGCCGCGGCCGCCGAGGTCGCCGTTCCCGGAACGACGAGTGCCGTCGGCGAACTGGCGTACGAGCGTGCTGAACTGGTGTCGGCGACGGAAAAGCTCGCCGGCCTCGCGGCGGCTCTCGGCGAGATCGACGACATCGTGCGCCGCTACCGCTGATGTCGTCGATCGACCCGACCGGTGACTTCTGACTTCCGGGACATCGTGTGGGGGAGAACCCTGATCTTTCCCTGATCTTTACGCTGACCTGGTGATTTACCCGCTCCGCCGTGCCACGCTGGTGTGCGTACCCGATAAGTGGGGTCGACCAGATGTCGGGCGCAGAAATCGATCGGGGAGACGTGAGTGGAGGAAATCATGTTCTGGAAGATTGTTCTGGCGGTCGCGGCGATCTGGATTGCATTGGCGGTCGTCGGTGCCCTCGTCAAGGGTCTGTTCTGGATTCTCGTGGTCAGCGCCGTGGTGTTCGGCGTGTACCTGTTGATCAAGGCGATGTCCGGATCCGGCGAGAAATCGGACATCACGCGGAGCTGACAGGCATGCTCTACCCATGGAACCGGTACCCGAGGACTGGCATCGTGGGCTCGTCGTCGTCGCGCACCCCGACGACATCGAATACGGCGCTGCGGCGGCTGTAGCGCGCTGGACCGAGCAGGGCAAGGACATCCGCTACGTGCTCGCCACCAGCGGGGAGGCGGGGATCGCGGGCCTGCACCCCACGGAGTCGGGCCCGCTGCGGGAGGCGGAGGAGCGACGTTCCGCGGCCGTGGTGGGGGTGACCGACGTCGAGTTCCTCGGGTACCCCGACGGCACTCTCGTGGAGAGTCTCGCGCTCCGCCGCGATCTCGCGACGGCGATCCGTCGTCATCGCCCGGATCTCGTGGTGACGGCCAACTTCGCGGACACCTGGGGGCCCGGGCAGCTGAACAGTGCGGACCACCGCGCACTCGGCCGTTCCGTTCTCGACGCCACCGCGGATGCCGCGAACGAGTGGATCTTTCCCGAGCTGGGGGAGTCGGGGCTGCCGCCGTGGCGCGGTGTCCGCTGGGTCGCCGTCAACACGATGACACCCACTCACGCGGTGGACGTCACTCACACGGTGGATCGGGCGGTGCTCTCGCTCGCCGAGCACGTCCGCTACCTCGAGGCGCTGAGCGACGTACCGGTGGGGCAGCAGGCGAGGGCACAGGTCGTGATGGTGACCGGGCCGCAACCGGGATTCGACGCCGAACGCGCGGTGGGATTCGAGCTCTACTTCTTCGGCTGAGGCCGTGAGCGAGAACGATCGTGGCGGCGCTCCGGTCCCTCGCACGAGAATCCGACCCGGACGGAACGCCATAATTATCCGAATCATTGCGTGGTTGCCCTCGGCTTTTCTCCGACGCGCAACCTCTCCCTGTCACCTCGCCCTCCGATCCCGACTGCGCTACTCCCATCCCCGAGGCGGAGGCCGGGGTAGGGGTGGGGCGGGCATCGTGTGGGCCTGGTGATGTGTTTCGAGTGCCGGTTCGGTGCCGGCGGGGGATTCATGCGTTACGGTGTTACACACAATGTCTATTCGTAATTCTTCGTCGCGTGACGACACCTCCGCGAGCGTCGAGGACTCCATTCTCGACGCCGCACGCTCGTGCATCCTCGATTTCGGACTGCGCCGCACCACGCTGGCGGAGGTCGCCCGGCGCGCCGGCGTCAGCAGGCCGACCGTCTATCGCCGCTGGTCGGACACCAGGGCCGTGGTCGCCGATCTCATGACCCGTGAGATCGCTGCGGTGATGCCCGAATTCTCCGCTGAGGAATCGGTCCACCGCCAGCTGGTCGACGCCGTGGTCCACGTGTCCACCGAGGTGCGCGACCATCCGCTGTTCGTGAAGATCCTGCGTTCGGATCAGGAACTGTTCACCACCTACGTCCTCGAGCGGCTCGGTACGAGCCAGCGGGCGATCATCGACCAGGTCGCGTTCGCGGTGTCGACGGGTCAGGACCAAGGCTCGATCCGCGCGGGGGACAGCCGTCAGATCGCCACGATGGTGCTGCTCATCGCACAGTCTGCCGTCCAGTCGGCCGTGATGGTGGCCGAGGAACTTCCCGGCGACGCCCTGACGGAGCAACTCCGGCACGCTGTCGGCGCCTATCTGGCACCGGACGCCGCCGACACCCACCCGACAGATCGAGGAGACCGGTGAACCACCCGAACACGCCGCCCGTGAGCCGCTCGTCGGCTCTGAACGCCGCGCGAAGAGCGCGCGAACTCGACCAGCTGTCGGACGGTGCAGTCGTCGACGTGCTGGTGATCGGCGGCGGAGTGACCGGCGTCGGTGTCGCTCTCGATGCGGCGTCACGCGGCCTCGACGTCGTGCTCGTGGAGAAGCGGGACCTCGCGTTCGGGACCAGCCGGTGGAGTTCAAAACTCGCCCATGGCGGGCTGCGGTACCTGGCATCGGGCAACGTCGGTATCGCTCGCGAGAGCGCGGTCGAACGCGGAATCCTCATGACCCGCACCGCCCCCCACCTCGTCCGGGCTCTCCCGCAGCTCGTGCCCGTCCTCGATTCGACGACGCTGTTCGGCAAGTCCCTCGTCCGCACGGGCTTCCTGGCCGGTGACCTGCTGCGTGCAAGTGCTCGCACACCGTCGTCGGTCCTGCCGCGATCACGGACGGTCCGGGCCGACCGGGTGGTCGAACTCGCCCCCGCGGTGCGGCGGGAAGGCCTGCGCGGCGGCCTGATGGCATACGACGGCCAGCTCATCGACGACGCCAGACTCGTGGTGTCCCTCGCGCGCACCGCCGCGCTCCACGGTGCGAAGGTGCTCACCCGGACGGGCGCGTACGACGTCACCGGGACGTCCGCGACCCTGCGCGACGAGCTGACCGGCTCGGAACAATCGATCAGGGCGCGCGCCGTGGTCAACGCGGCGGGCGTGTGGTCGGGTGAGATCGATCCCGCGATCACGTTGCGGCCCAGTCGCGGCACGCATCTGGTGCTCCCGGCCGAGCGGCTCGGGAACCCGACCGCGGCGCTCACGGTTCCGATCCCCGGTGAGACCAATCGCTTCGTCTTCGCGCTGCCCGCACAGCTCGGCCGCGTGTACCTCGGCTTGACCGACGAGGCCGCGCCGGGACCTGTTCCGGACGTTCCGGTGGCGTCGGAGCAGGAGATCGACTTCCTTCTCGACACGGTCAACACCGCGCTCGAGGTTCCGTTGCAGCGCTCGGACGTCCTGGGGACCTTCGCCGGACTGCGACCGCTCCTCGACACCGGGGACGGATCCACCGCGGACCTCTCGCGCAACCACGCCATCCTGCGCTCGGACACGGGTCTCGTCAGTGTGGTCGGCGGCAAGCTGACCACCTACCGCAAGATGGCGGAGGATGCCGTCGACGCCGCGGTCGAGGTGGCAGGACTGGACGCGGGCCCGTGCCGGACACGGGCCCTGCCGCTCGTCGGTGCCGCGACACCCGAAGCGCTGCGGAAGGTCTCGGTCCCACCGGCGCTGCTCGCCCGCTACGGAACGGAGGCGACGCTGATCGCCGCCGCCGACCCCGAACTGCTGGCGCCGATCGCCGAGGGTGTCGACGTGAGCCGCGCCGAGTTCGAGTTCGCGGTGACCCACGAGGGGGCACTCGACGTCGACGACCTGCTCGACCGGCGCACCCGGATCGGACTCGTGCCCGCCGACCGTGCCCGGGCTCGCGGTGCCGCCGAAGCAGTGTTCGAGAAACGGTGACGCCGACCGTGTGACACCCTGTGGTTCGTGCGAGTCGCCGTGGTCGCCGGGCCTGATCCCGGACATGCCTTTCCCGCCCTTGCGTTGTGCCTCGCTTTCATCGAGGCCGGAGACGATCCCGTCCTGTTCACAGGCTCACGGTGGGTCGAGTCCGCACGGGCGGCCGGTGTGCCTGCCGAGTTGCTGAAAGGTCTCGCGCCCCGCCCGACGGACGACGACCTCGATGCGGGAGCGCGCATTCACGCCCGCGCCGCGCACATCTCCACCGAGTTGCTCCCCGACCTGCGCGCGATGGGACCCGACCTCGTCGTCTCGGACATCCTCACCGCCGGCGGGGGTATGGCCGCGGAGCGGCTGGGGATCCCGTGGGTCGAGCTGTCCCCGCATCCGCTGTACGCCGCGTCCAAGGGGTTGCCGCCCATCGGAAGCGGATTGGCTCCGGGCGTGGGAATTCGGGGCAGGCTCCGTGACACGCTCATGCGCACCGCGACGGCGCGGTCGATCCGGCAGGGTGTGCGGCAACGCTCCGAGGCCAGGGTCGGTGTCGGACTGCCTGCGAAGGACCCGGGACCGGTGCGCCGGCTGATCGCGACGCTCCCCGCGCTCGAGGTGCCGAGGCCGGACTGGCCCGCCGAGGCGCACGTGGTCGGACCGCTGCTGTGGGAACCGACGAACGAGGTGATCGAGGCGCCGGACGGCACAGATCCCCTGATCATGGTGGCTCCGTCGACCGCGTTCACCGGCGCGGAGGGCATGCTCGAGACGACGCTGGCGGGGCTCGACGGGGCCGGTGTCCGTGTGATCGCGTCGATACTGGACGGATCGCCGGCCACGGTTCCGCCCTGGGCGAGGGCAGGTCTCGGCCGTCAGGACGCGATGTTGCGCGAGGCCTCGGCCGTCGTCTGCGGTGGCGGACACGGAATGCTGGCGAAGGCCCTGCTCGCAGGGGTTCCGGCGGTGGTGGTTCCCGGCGGCGGCGATCAGTGGGAGCTCGCGAACCGGGCCGCGCGGCAGGGGAGCGCCGTCGTGGTGCGTCCCCCGAGCGCCGAAGCACTCCGCGCGGCGGTCGAACAGGTGCTCTCGAACGGTGCCCACACGGACGCCGCGCGGCGGGCCGCGCGGAGCATCGCGGACGTCGCCGATCCGGTGGCGGTGTGCCGCGACGCGCTGCGGTAAGAGGGCGGCGCGAGGTTCGGCTAGCGTGGATGTGTGCGACTGACCGAATTTCACCAACTCGTCCGCGAAGAGTTCGGGCAGATGCGCGGCGACGCACTACTCGTCGACCACGTGCTGCTCAGTCTCGGGGGCAAGACCGCCGCCGAAGCCATCGAGGACGGCCGGGAACCCCGCGAGGTGTGGCGTGAACTCTGCGTGGAGTTCGACGTCCCGCCGCAGCGCCGGTAGAAATCCGGCGTGTCGAACGGACCGACCGCACATATCGAACACACGTTCCCCTATGCTGGAGATGTTCGGTGGTCACGGTTCTTGTCGGTACCCGGATCTAACCTGACCGCAGATCACTGATGAGACTCGAGGAATGGGGACGACGATGGCACCACAGGCACACGATCGAGACAAGGCGCTCGACCTCGCGCTGGCGCAGATCGACAAGAACTTCGGCAAGGGCTCGGTGATGCGCCTGGGCGAAGGTGTCCGTCAGCCCATCGCCGTCATCCCGACCGGCTCCATCGCGCTGGACGTCGCCCTCGGCATCGGCGGGCTGCCCCGTGGCCGTGTCGTCGAGATCTACGGCCCGGAGTCCTCGGGTAAGACCACCGTGGCTCTGCACGCTGTCGCCAACGCCCAGGCGGCGGGCGGCATCGCCGCGTTCATCGACGCCGAGCACGCGCTCGACCCCGACTACGCCCAGAAGCTCGGCGTCGACACCGATGCGCTGCTGGTGTCGCAGCCCGACACCGGTGAGCAGGCGCTCGAGATCGCAGACATGCTGATCCGCTCCGGCGCCCTCGACATCCTCGTGGTCGACTCCGTGGCCGCTCTGGTCCCGCGCGCCGAGATCGAGGGTGAGATGGGCGACAGCCACGTGGGTCTGCAGGCCCGTCTGATGAGCCAGGCGCTCCGTAAGATGACCGGTGCGCTCAGCAATTCCGGCACCACCGCGATCTTCATCAACCAGCTGCGCGAGAAGATCGGCGTCATGTTCGGTTCCCCCGAAACCACCACCGGTGGTAAGGCATTGAAGTTCTACTCGTCGGTGCGCCTCGACGTGCGGCGGATCGAGACCCTGAAGGACGGCACCGACGCAGTGGGTAACCGTACCCGCGTCAAGGTGGTCAAGAACAAGGTCGCGCCGCCGTTCAAGCAGGCCGAGTTCGACATCCTCTACGGACTGGGAATCAGCAAGGAAGGCTCGCTGATCGACATGGGTGTCGAACACGGGTTCATCCGCAAGTCGGGCTCCTGGTACACCTACGAAGGCGACCAGCTGGGACAGGGCAAGGAGAACGCCCGCAAGTTCCTGTTGGAGAACACCGACATCCGGGACGAGATCGAGAAGAAGATCAAGGAAAAGCTCGGAATCGGCGCCGACGTCACTGCTGCTACGGATGACGCCGCCCCGGTCGAATTCTAAGGCGCCGCCGTGCGTCCGACGGGCGAAGGTGGAACGGAGACGCAGGCCAAGGATTTGTGCCTGCGTCTCTTGACGGACCGTGCCCGGAGTCGAGCGGAGTTATCGGAGCGTCTGGCGAAGAAGGGCTACTCGGCCGAGATCGCTGAGCGTGTGCTGGATCGCCTCACCGAGGTCGGACTCGTCAACGACGCCGACTTCGCCCAGCAGTGGGTGCATTCGCGGCACACGTACTCCGGCAAGGGGAAACGTGCGCTCGCACTGGAACTGCGCCGCAAGGGCATCGGTCAGGAAGACGCCACCGAGGCGCTCGCTCAGATCGACAGCGAAGACGAACGAGCGCGAGCCACCGAACTGGTCGCGAAGAAACTGCGGACGGTGTCCGCGGACGATCGGGACCGGGCGGTCCGCCGGCTGGTGTCGATGCTCGCGCGCCGCGGTTTTCCCCAGGGCATGGCGTTCGAGGTGGTCAAGGAACAACTCGATCGCGCCGGTGCGGAAACCGACGGCCTGTTCGACGAGACCTGACCCGAGACGACAACAACACTGACGAGACGTCGACAACACTGACGAGACGACAACACTGACGAGACGACAACACTGACGAGACGACAACACTGCGGTCGGACGGGAACAGAGTTCGCGTCCGACCGCAGTGTCACGTCACACCCGCGTCAGATCACAACCGCTTGTCGGTGATGTCCATACCCGGAACCGACACCGCCGGAAGCTCGGGAACGGCCCCCCCGGGGCCTCCGCCCTTCTTGCTGGCCCGTAGTCGCTTCTCCACCTTGGTCGCCACCACGGTGAGCGTGTAGTTGAGGATGATCATGATGATCGCCACCACGATCAGGGCGGGCAGGTAGTTGCCGTAGAACGCACCGAGCTGCTGGCCGGACCGCACCACTTCGACGTAGCCGATGAGGTAACCGAGCGCGGAGTCCTTCAACGCCACCACCATCTGCGAGATGATCGCGGGCAGCATCGCCGTGACGGCCTGCGGAAGCAGGATGGTCCGCATGACCTGGCCCTTGCGCATACCCAGTGCCATGGCGGCCTCGCTCTGCCCCTTGGGGAGCGAGTTGATACCTGCCCTGACGATTTCGGCGATCACCGAGCCGTTGTACAGCGTGAGGCCCACGATGACCGCGGCGAGTGCAAGGTATTTCGACTTGAAGACCTCGTACTCGGCGAACAGCTGGTACGAGAAGATCATCAGGATCAGCACGGGGATGGCGCGGAACAATTCGACGATCCCGCCGGCCACCCATCGCACCGGCCGGTGGTCCGACAGGCGTCCGATGCCGAGGATCGCGCCGAGGATCAGTGCTAACAGGATCGATACGGCGGCCGCCACGAGGGTGCCGCGGATGCCGGGGATCAGATACGTCGTCCACGACGTCGATTCGAGGAACGGATCCCATTTCGCCGCTGTCAGCTGACCTTTGTCGTCGAGCGCAGCGTAGACGAGGTAGCCGATTCCCAGCAGTGCGACAGCGACCACGACCGAGATCAGGCGATAGATGTTCTTCGCCTTCGGGCCCGGTGCGTCGTAGAGGACGGTGGCGGAATTGCTCATCGTGCAACCTCGAATCGCTTGCTCAGGTATCCGAAGAGAAGCCCCATCGGCAGGGTCAGGATCACGAAGCCGAGCGCGAAGATGCCACCGACGACGAAGATGGCGGCCTCGTTCTCGATCATTTCCTTCATCAGCAGCGACGCCTCCGCCACGCCGATCACCGAGGCGATCGTCGTGTTCTTGGTCAAGGCGATCAGCACACTGCCGAGTGGGGCGGTGACCGCGCGGAATGCCTGCGGCAACACGATCAACCGCAGATTCTGCGAGAACGTGAGGCCGAGTGACCGGCCCGCCTCCGCCTGGCCGACGTGCACCGTGTTGATACCGGACCGCAGCGACTCACAGACGAAGGCCGCGGTGTAGACGCTGAGGCCGAGCACGGCGAGCCGGAAGTTGTTCTCCTCGAAGAACGTCGGCGACTGCTCGGGGGCGAGCTTGACGCCCATCGTCTGGAAGAGCCCGAAGGAGCAGAAGATGATGATGAGCGTCAGGGGAGTGTTGCGGAAGATCGTCACGTACGCCGTGCCGACGCCACGCGCGACCGGGATCGGTGACACCCGCATCGCCGCGAGGATGGTGCCGAGTATCAGAGCACCGACAGCCGAGAACGCGGTGAGTTGCACCGTCGTCCAGAATGCGTCGATCAGCTGATCGCTGTATTTGCTCAGTAGGTCCACTTACCGTCTCCCCAGGTCACCGGTGGTTGGTGTCGAACCGGGCCGGACGACTCCACGAATGGGAAGTCGTCCGACCCGGATGAGTGAGTTGCTCAGTACCGATCGACGGTCGGCGGGGCGGGGATCGGGTAACCCGACGCACCGACGGTCTCGTTGAACGCGCGCGCCCACGAGCCGTCCGCGATCATCGCGTCGATGGCGTCGTTGATCTTGGCGCGGGTCTCGTCGTCACCCTTGGCCAGTCCGATGCCGTAGCGCTCTTCGGTGAACGGCTCGCCGACCACCTTCAGCTCGCCCGGGTATTGCGCCGCATAGCCGGCGAGGATGATGTCGTCGGTGGTGACGGCGTCGACCGCACCGTTACGCAGCGCCTCGACGCAGGCGGAGTACGTGTCGAACTCCTGCAGCTGCACGTCCTGCGCGTACGTGTCCTTGACCTTCTGCGCCGGGGTGGACCCGGTCACGGAGCACAGCTTCTTCCCGCCGTTGAGCGAATCGGGGCCGGTGATGTCGGTGTTGTCGGACTTCACCAGGAGCGACTGTCCGGCGATGAAGTACGGCCCGGCGAAGTCGACCTTCTCCTTGCGGGCGTCGGTGATCGAGTAGGTGGCGACGATGTAGTCGACCTCACCGTTCTCGATCAGCGTCTCGCGCTGAGCCGACGGGGACTCCTTGAACTCGATGTTCTCGGGCGCGACACCCAGCTTGCCGGCCACGTATTCGGCCACCTCGACGTCGAAGCCGCTGAAGGACCCGTCGGGGTTGCGCAATCCGAGGCCGGGCTGGTCGTACTTGATTCCGACCGTGAGCTTGCCCTCCGACGCGCTCTGGGAGGCGCTCTTCTCTTCACCTCCGCCACAGGCAGATGCGACGACGGCGAGCGCCATGACGCCGATTCCCACGCGAATCGAGCGATTGATCCTCATCGAGTTCCTCCAATTGAAATGACGGGTGTTGCGTGTCGAGCACGGTCGACGAGAGAGCACCGCAGCGGCGCCCTTTCGAGTCAGTGGCTGAGAATCTTGCCGAGAAAGTCCTTCGCGCGCTCGGATTTGGGAGCGGTGAAGAACGTGGCGGGCTCGGCGTCCTCGACGATCTGGCCGTCGGCCATGAAGAGAACCCGGTGGCCGACCTTGCGGGCGAAGCCCATCTCGTGGGTCACCACGAGCATGGTCATGCCTTCCTTGGCCAGCGAGGTCATGACGTCCAGGACCTCATTGACCATTTCCGGGTCGAGTGCGGACGTCGGCTCGTCGAACAGCATGACCTTGGGGTTCATGGCAAGTGCACGTGCGATCGCGACTCGCTGCTGCTGACCGCCGGACAACTGCGCCGGGTACTTGTCCGCCTGGTTGGCGATGCCGACCCGCTCGAGAAGTTCGTAGGCCTTCGCCTTCGCGTCGGCGCCGCTCTTCTTCCGCACCTTGACCGGTGCGAGCATCACGTTGTCGAGGATCGTCTTGTGGGCGAACAGGTTGAACGACTGGAACACCATGCCCACGTCGGCGCGCAGCGCCGCCAGAGCCTTGCCCTCGGCCGGAAGTACCTTGCCGTCCACCGCGATCTCACCGGAGTCGATGGGCTCGAGGCGGTTGATGGTGCGGCACAGCGTCGACTTACCCGAGCCGGACGGTCCGAGCACGATCACGACCTGTCCGCGAGGGACTTCGAGGTCGATCTCCTGGAGGACGTGGAGGGCGCCGAAGTGTTTGTTCACCGATTTCATCGAGATCATGGACGGGGCCGCGCCCGTGGAGGGTGTCGGCGTCGCGTCGTCGGCTTGCGTCATAGTCGATGACCCTATGTGTTGGGAGCGGGAGCACCTGCCATTTGCTCCGAGAATCCTCGGGATGTCACGGAAACTTTACTGTCCGGCTTCGGGCGTGTGTCCGGGCGCACACCGGCCGCGACGAGGCGATTTGGCGCGGGCCGTACCCTGGCATACGTGGACACGATCGACCAGACCCCTCACCGCAGCTACGAGGTGCGCACGTACGGCTGCCAAATGAACGTGCACGACTCCGAGCGGTTGTCGGGGCTCCTCGAGGACGCCGGCTACACGAAGGCGGCCGCGGGGCAGGCACCCGACCTCGTCGTCTTCAACACCTGCGCGGTGCGGGAGAACGCCGACAACAAGTTGTACGGCAACCTGAGCCACCTCGCGCCTGCGAAGGAACAGAACCCCGACATGCAGATCGCGGTCGGCGGGTGCCTGGCGCAGAAGGACCGCGACGTCGTCGTGAAGAAGGCGCCGTGGGTGGACGTCGTGTTCGGCACCCACAACATCGGTTCGCTCCCCGCGTTGCTGGACCGGGCCCGCCACAACCAGCGGGCCGAGGTCGAGATCCTCGACGCGCTGGAGGCATTCCCGTCGACGCTGCCCGCCAAGCGGGAGTCGGCGTACGCCGGCTGGGTGTCCATCTCGGTGGGATGCAACAACACCTGCACGTTCTGCATCGTGCCCGCGCTGCGCGGCAAGGAGGTCGACCGGCGCCCCGGCGACATCCTGGCCGAGGTGCAGGCTCTGGTGAACGAGGGCGTCGTCGAGGTCACCCTGCTCGGGCAGAACGTCAACGCGTACGGCGTGTCGTTCGCGGATCCGGACCAGCCCCGCGACCGCGGCGCGTTCGCCGCGCTGCTGCGCGCATGCGGAGAGATCGACGGTCTCGAGCGAGTGCGCTTCACGTCTCCGCACCCGGCCGAGTTCACCGACGACGTCATCGAGGCGATGGCCGAGACCCCCAACGTGTGTCCCCAGCTGCACATGCCGCTGCAGTCCGGCTCGGACCGCGTGCTGAAGGCGATGCGCCGCTCCTACCGGAAGTCGCGGTTCCTGGGAATCATCGACAAGGTGCGCACCGCGATGCCGCACGCGGCCATCACCACCGACATCATCGTGGGCTTCCCGGGTGAGACCGAGGAAGACTTCCAGGACACACTCGACGTCGTCCGGCAGGCGCGCTTCACCAGCGCCTACACGTTCCAGTACTCCAAGCGGCCGGGCACCCCGGCCGCGGAGATGGACGAGCAGCTGCCCAAGGTCGTCGTCCAGGAACGGTACGAACGTCTCATCGCGTTGCAGGAACAGATCACCCTCGAGGAGAACCAGAAGCTCGTCGGCGCCGAGGTGGAACTGCTCGTCGCCGCCGGGGAGGGTCGCAAGAATGCGGAGACCGCCCGGATGAGCGGGCGCGCCCGCGACGGCCGGCTCGTCCACTTCCGGCCCGAGGGCAACCTCGACGGGACCGTCCGGCCCGGCGACGTCGTCACCGTCGTCGTCAGTGCCGCCGCCCCGCACCACCTCGTCGCCGACACCCCGGTCCTGACCCACCGCCGCACCCGCGCGGGCGACTCCTTCGAGAAGGGCGTGACCCCGAAGACCCCGCCGATCGGCGTGGGACTCGGACTGCCGCAGATCGGTGCGCCCGCACCACTACCCGCCCAGATGGGATGCAACGCATGACCTCCCCGTTCGACGACAAACGGCACGACGGAAACCGGACCGGCGACAACGGTTCGGGCGCCGAGAACGAGCCGATCGAGAGTTACCTGAAGGATTTCGACGCCGCCGAGAAGAAGGTGGCCGGCGAGATCGATCCCGGCGCGCGTGCGCTCGTCGTCGCGGTCGCGGTGGTCGTGCTCCTCGGCTCGCTGACGTTGCCGCACTCCGGCATCGCCAACGGCTGGGAGGTACTGGTGTACGGGGACGACGCCCGCGCGGAGACGATCGCCCTGCCGTCGCGGCTGTTCGTGTGGTTCGAGGTGGTGTTCGGGGTCGTCGTGTCGATGCTGGCGCTCGTCACCCGCCGCTGGGCCCTCGCGTGGGTGGCCCTCGCCGGGACCGCCGTGTCCATCGTGTTCGGCATGCTCGCCATCTGGTCGCGGCAGACACCGGCGCCCGGGGTCGAGGCGGCCGGACCGGGGATCGGCCTGATCATCGGCTGGCTCACCGTCATCGTGCTCACGTTCCACTGGTTGAAGGTGGTCTGGAGCCGGACCGCCCTGCAACTGGCCGCGGAAGAGGAACGCCGCGCCGCTGCCGCCGAAGCGGAGCGACGCGGCGAGTGGAACGTCGGCTGATCGGACCTACTGCCCGCTGACGGCGCCCTCCGCCGCCTCGGCCCATTCGCGCCACTGCTTGGCCTGCGCGAGGGCGCTCTCGGCGTCCTTCGTCTTGCCCGCCGCGGTCGCCTTGGCGGCCTGTTCCTCGAACTGCGTGACCCGCTCCCGGAACTGCGCGGCCCGGGCGAGGGCCTCCGGGTCGGTGCGGCGCCATTCCTCGTCGGCGGCGTCGCGGACACGCTTCTCGATGGCCCGCAGCTTGCCCTCGAGGTCGTGCATCCGCTCGCGGGGCACCTTCCCGATGGCGTCCCACTTCTCCTGCAGGTCGCGGAGCGCCGCCCTCGCCGCGTCGATGTCCTTGGCCGGATCGATGTGGCCGGCGTTCTTCAGCAACTCTTCCTTGGCGACCGCGTTCTCCTCGAACTCGGCGTCGCGTTCGGAGGACGCGGCGTTGCGGGCGGCGAAGAACACGTCCTGAGCGCCCTTGAAGCGCTTCCACAGGTTGTCGTCGGCTTCCCGCGGTGCGCGGCCGGCGGCCTTCCACTCGGCGAGCAGGTCACGGAAAGCTCCGGCCGTGGGGCCCCAGTCAGTGGAGTCGGACAGCGCCTCGGCCCGTGTGACGAGCTCTTCCTTCTTGGTCTTGGCGGCGGCGCGCTCGCGATCGAGTTCGGCGAAATGGGCGCCGCGGCGACGGTTGAACGCCTCCCGCGCCTTCGAGTACCGCTTCCACAGGGCGTCGTCGACCTTCCGGTCGATCCCGCGGATCGTCTTCCACTCGTCCAGGATCTCGCGCAACCGGTCGCCGGCGGCCTTCCACTGCGTGGATTCGGCACCGATCTGTTCCGCCTCGGCGGCCAGTGCTTCCTTGCGTTCGGTGTGAGCCTGCCGCGACAGTTCCTTCTCGTGCTTGGCGTGGGCCGCAGCCTCGTCGGATCCGGCGATGATGACGTCGAGCCGCGCCGCGAGTGAATCGATGTCACCGATCACCGCGGCGGTCGGCAGGGATTCGGCGAGCGCGAGCGCGGCCGCCTTGGTCTTCTTCGCGTCGCCCGCACCGGAACTGAGCCGGGCCTCGAGGAGTGCCACTTCCGTTGCCAGATCGTCGAAGCGCCGACCGAAGTGCGCCAGACCCTCCGCCGCGTCTCCGGCCTGCCACGACCCGATCTGCCGTTCGCCGTCCGCGGTCTTCACCCAGGCGGTGCCGTCGTCGTCCACGCGGCCGAACTTGCTCGGGTCACTGTGGGCGGGGGCGGCGACGGCGGGGGCGGAGAGGGCGTGTGTCGGTGTGGGGTGGGGCTTGGGCGCGCCCGGTTTCGCGGCGGCACCGGGCTTCGGGACGCTGGACTTCGGTGTGTCGTGCTGCTGAGCGGCAGGCTCCACGGCGGGCTTCGCGTCGCTGCTGTCGGTCATCGGTTCCTCATCTCTGCCGCGCGTCACGGCTGCCTGAACGCAATACTGGCTCCATACGACCCGGGGCGGGTGCTGGCTCCATTCAACCCGGTACGGGCCCTGTGGACTATTGAATCAGGTCGGACGGTCCGCGTTGGTACCGATTGACGGCAGCACCCGAATCGGATGTCGGGTCCCCTCGGACGGTCGACTAGCGTGACTGTGTGTTCACCGCCGCAATCCTTGTGCCGTCCCCACCGCTACTGGTACCCGAACTGACCGGGGCGGCCGCTGCGGAGACGGCGCCGTTGCGGGACGCGGTCCAGACGGCGGCGAAGGCGTTGTCCGCGCTCGCCACCGAGTGGGTGGCGGTCGGAGCGGCACCGGCCGCGGTGGAGGTGCGGGCCGACGCCCAGGGCACCTATCGCGGCTACGGCGTCGACGTGCGGGTCGCGCTGCGGCCCGGTCCGGCAGACGATCCCGACCCCGACCTGCCGCTCGCGGCGCTGACGGCTGGGTGGATTCGGGGGACGTGCGCGCCGGACGCCGTCGTCGACGCGCGGATCCTCTCAGCCGACCTGTCCCCGGAACAGTGCGCCGCGTACGGCGCGGAACTGCGCACGCTTCTCGACCGGGACCCGGAGCCGCGGGGGCTGGTGATCGTCGCGGACGGGGCGAACACCCTCACGGCGAAGGCGCCGGGCGCGTTCGACCCGCGCGCGGAAGGCGTGCAGGCCAGGATCGACGCGGCGCTCGACACCGGCGACCGCGACGCGCTGCTGGCCCTCGAACCCGCGGAGTGCGATTCCCTCGGCATCGGCGGGCGCGTCCCGTGGCAGGTGCTCGCCGGCGTGTTCGACGCGCCGCCCGCATCCTGCCGGACGCTGTACAGCGCGGCACCCTACGGAGTCGGCTACCACGTGGGGGAGTGGCGTCCGTGACGTCACCCGTGCCGATCGCCGTCGTCGGACCGACCGCCACCGGAAAGTCGGATCTCGCACTGGACCTGGCCGAACGTCTCGGCGGCGAAATCGTCAACATCGACGCGATGCAGCTGTACCGGGGCATGGACATCGGCACCGCGAAACTCGCCCCGGCCGAGCGCCGCGGAATCCCGCACCACCAACTCGACGTGCTCGACGTGACGGAGACGGCCACCGTCGCGAACTATCAGCAGGCGGCGGTCCGTGATGTGGAGGCGATCGCCGCGCGCGGCGCCGTGCCGGTCATCGTCGGCGGATCGATGATGTACGTGCAGTCGCTGCTCGACGAGTGGACCTTCCCCGCCACCGATGCGTCGGTGCGGGCGCGGTGGGAAGCCGTCCTCGCCGAGAAGGGCGTCGCGGCCGTCCACGCCGAACTCGGCCGGGTGGACCCCGAGGCCGCGGCGTCGATCCTCCCCACCGACGGCAGACGCCTGGTCCGTGCCCTCGAAGTCGTCGAGATCACCGGGAAACCGTTCGCCGCGTCGGCCCCTCGCATCGGCGAACCGCGCTGGGGCACACACATCGTCGGTGTCGAGCGGGACACCGCCGAACTCGACGACCGGATCCGGCTCCGCACCCGGCTCATGTTCGAACGCGGGCTCGTCGACGAGGTCCGCGGGCTCATAGACCTGGGACTGCGCGAGGGCGTCACCGCCCCCCGGGCCATCGGCTACGCGCAGGTCCTCGCGTGGCTCGACGGCGAATACGACCTCGACGAGGCACAGGAACGCACGTTCATCGGCACTCGGCGCTACGTGCGCAGGCAACGGTCGTGGTTCCGCCGCGACACCCGCATCCACTGGGTCGACGGAAGCGACCCCGACCTCGCGGACACCACGATCCGCACCCTCGGCGAGACCCGAACACTGGGAGAACGATGAGCCGCGCACCGTCCGGACGCAACCGTCCGGCCCCGTCCCTGCTGGTGACCACCCGCAACGCCCGCTTCCAGCAGTGGCAGTCCTACCTCACCAACCGCGCCAAACGAACGAAGGCGGGACGCTTCCTGATCCAGGGCGTCCGCCCCCTCAACCTGGCGCTGGAACACGACTGGCCGATCGAATCGCTGCTGCACCGCATCGACGGCCCGCCACTGTCCGACTGGGCGCGGGAACTGCTCGAGACCCGGTCCGTCGAACAGATCGGTGTCAGTGCCGAACTGATGACCGAACTGGGCGAGAAGACCACCACCACCGCGCCGGAACTGATCGCCATTGCGAAGACGCGAACCCCGCGACTGAAGGACCTGCGACTGCAGTCCGTCCCCCTGATCGTCGTGTTCGACCGGCCCGCCTCACCCGGAAATCTGGGCACCCTCGTCCGTTCCGCCAACGCGTTCGGCGCCGACGCGGTCGTCGTCGTCGGCCACGGCGCAGATCCATTCGACCCCCGGAGTGTCCGCGCCTCCACCGGATCCCTCTTTGCGATGCCCGTCGTCACGGTCTCGTCCGTCGACGAGATCCTCGCCTTCCGCGACGCCCGGCGTGCGTCCGGAACCGACCTGCACATCGTCGGCACCGACGAGACCGGCTCCGTCACCATCGACGCCCACGACTTCGGCGGCGGCACCGTGCTCGTGATCGGCAACGAGACCCGCGGGATGAGCGCCGCGTGGCGCGACGCCTGCGACACGGTGGTCAGCATCCCGATCGGAGGCGCCGCGAGTTCCCTCGGCGCCCCCTCCGCCGGCGCCGTCGCCCTCTACGAAATCGCCCGGCAGCGCAAATGAACCGCACCGCGGTCGCGTAAATGAACCGCACCGCGGTCGCACAGATGAACAGCACCTGCTCGACCGTTGGTTAGAGTGGTGCGCATGGATTTCAGCAAGGGACACGGCACCGAGAACGACTTCGTGGTCCTCCCGGATCCCGATGTCCGCATCGACCTGTCGGCCCCGCGGGTGGCGGCGTTGTGCGATCGCAGGCGCGGGCTCGGCGCCGACGGAATCCTGCGCGTCGCGAAGGCCGGTGCGCTGGCCGGCGCCGGTGTGCTCGCCGAACTCCCCGACGGCACGTCGGAGGACGACTGGTTCATGGACTACCGCAACGCCGACGGGTCGATCGCGGAGATGTGTGGCAACGGCGTCCGCGTCTTCGCCCACTACCTCCGGGCGGCGGGGCTCGAGTCCCGCGACGAGTTCGTGGTGGGCAGCCGGGCCGGCGGCAAACCGGTGATCGTGCACTCGGCCGACGGCGCCTTCGGTGAGGTCACCGTCGACATGGGTGTGGTGCGCGATCTGGGAACCAGTGCCGCGACCATCGACGGCAAGGTGTTCAACGGGATCGGCATCGACGTCGGCAACCCGCACCTGGCGTGTGTCGACGCGCACCTCACGGCGGCGTCCCTGTCGGCCCTCGACCTGACGGCTGCACCCGGGTTCGATCCCGGCTTCTTCCCGCACGGCGTCAACGTGGAGATCCTCACCCGCATCGATTCCGGTGCCGTGGACATGCGGGTGCACGAGCGCGGGGTCGGCGAAACCCGGTCGTGCGGCACCGGCACGGTGGCAGCGGCCACCGCCGCGCTGCGCTTCGAGGGGGCCGACTCCGGTGAGGTGAACGTCCGTATTCCCGGTGGTCAGGTCACTGTCGCGGTGTCCGGCGGCCGGGCGACGTTGCGTGGACCGTCCGTCCTGGTGGCGTCCGGGAACCTCGACGACGGCTGGTGGAACGGACTCGCCTGATCGCCCTGCGCGAAATGCACGTGCACACCCTCGACATTCCGTGGGATCATGAGGGTGTATGACGAAAACACATCGCACAGAAGAATCGCCGATCTCCGACTCCACTGAGTTCGCCTACGACGACGGGCGCCCCTCGGTCGGCGAGATGCAACTCGAGGACCGCAGCGCGCTGCGCCGAGTTGCCGGGCTCTCCACCGAGCTCACAGACGTCACCGAGGTCGAATACCGACAGCTGCGCCTCGAACGCGTGGTGCTCGTCGGTGTCTGGACGCAGGGAACCGCGGCGCAGGCCGAATCCAGCATGGCCGAGCTCGCGGCGCTGGCCGAGACCGCCGGGTCCGAGGTCCTCGAGGGCCTCGTCCAGCGGCGGGACAAACCCGACGCTGCCACCTACATCGGCTCCGGTAAGGCCGAGGAACTCCGTGAGGTCGTCCTCTCGACCGGCGCCGACACCGTCATCTGCGACGGTGAACTCACTCCCGCGCAGTTGACCGCGCTGGAGAAGGTCGTCAAGGTCAAGGTCATCGACCGGACGGCCCTCATCCTCGACATCTTCGCTCAGCATGCGACGTCCAGGGAGGGCAAAGCGCAGGTGGCGCTGGCCCAGATGGAATACATGCTGCCCCGACTGCGTGGCTGGGGTGAATCGATGTCCCGGCAGGCGGGTGGTCGCGCCGGCAGCAACGGCGGCGTGGGTCTGCGTGGTCCCGGTGAGACCAAGATCGAGACGGACCGCCGGCGAATCCGGGAGCGGATGGCGAAGCTGCGCCGCGAGATCAAGGGCATGAAGGCCGCCCGCGACACCAAACGCACCAGGCGTCTGCGCAGCGAGACCCCGTCCATCGCGATCGTCGGCTACACCAACGCAGGCAAGTCGAGCCTGCTCAACGCGCTGACCGGGTCCGGGGTGCTGGTGCAGAACGCGCTGTTCGCCACCCTGGATCCCACCACCCGGCGGGCGGCGCTGGACGACGGCCGCGAGTACGTCCTCACCGACACCGTCGGGTTCGTGCGGCACCTGCCGACGCAGCTGATCGAGGCGTTCCGCTCGACGCTGGAGGAAGTCACGGACGCGGATCTGCTGCTGCACGTCGTCGACGGTTCCGATCCGCTGCCCACGGATCAGATCAGGGCCGTCCACGAGGTGATCACCGAGGTGATCCGGGAGAACGACGCCGCAGCGCCGCCGGAGCTCATCGTGGTGAACAAGATCGACGCGGCCGACCCGGTCACGTTGACCCAGTTGCGCGGCCTGCTGCCGGGTGCGTCGTTCGTCTCCGCCCGGACCGGGGAAGGCATCGCCGAGTTGCGCGCGCATCTCAGCGACGTCCTGATCCGCCCGGAGATCGAGGTCAGCGTGCTCCTCCCGTACAACCGGGGAGATCTGATGGCCCGGATCCACTCGGACGGACAGATCCTCGACTCGTCCCACGAAGAGGACGGCACGCGCGTCCATGCGCGGGTGCCCGAAGCGCTGGCGTCGGCACTGGTTCAGTACAACGGCAGTGCCTGACCGTTCACGGTGGTCGCGCTCACGGTGGTCGCTCCGAGTCGCGGTTGCAGTCCTCGCTGCGTGCACACCGCTCGCGGCGGCGGGCACCGGATCGGCCGAGCCGTTCTTCCGCGATCAGACGGCCGTCGATGCATCGGAATTCGGTCCGCTCTGCACTCCCGACGATTCGGCGGCCGGAACCCCGGACGAGGCCTCGCTGGAAGAGTTGTCGGGGCTCGTGTCGGCCGGGGGACTGCTCTATGCGGTCGGTGACAGCGGTTCCGACCGTGCGGTCGCGGTGATGGACGGGAACTGCGCCGTGCAGCGGTGGCTTCCGCTGCCGGTCGATCCGTACGACGTCGAGGACATGGCGTCCGGCCCCGACGGCCGGCTGTGGCTCGCCGACACCGGCGACAACGGACGCCGCCGCGACACGGTGGCACTGATCGCGATGGACCGCGACACCGGTGCGGGAGAACTGCATCGGCTGACGTATCCGGACGGCCCGCACGACGCGGAGACCGCTCTCGTCCAGCGCGACGGCACCCCACTGATCGTCACGAAGGAAGTGTTCGGGGCGGGCAACGTGTACCGGCCTGCCGGGGGCGCCGTCGTGGGCGACCTCGCGAGCCCCGGCCCGACCCCGCTCGAGAAGGTGGGGACGCTGGACGTCGCGGAGACGAACGGCGCCGACGACGCCACCACCGGGAGCGGCACCACGGCGCCGGCCCTGCATTCGACGATGTTCACCGGCGGCGCCGTGTCCGCCGACGGAACCGTGGCCGCCATCCGCAGCTACTCCGACGTGTTCCTGTTCTCCGCCCCGGACGGCGACCTGGCCGCCGCGTTCGCCGCGGGGCCCGTGGTGCGCGCACACGTGCCGCAGCAGCCGCAGGGGGAGTCGATCGCGTTCACCGAGAACGGCGACCTGCTGATCGCCTCCGAGGCGCGGGAGGGGCCCGTTCCGCCGATTCAGGCGTTGCCCGGGGCGGTGTCGAGGGTGCAGGAGCAGGCCCGCGCGCAGACAGCCGCCGACGAGGCGTCGGCGCAGTCGCCGGGAACGGTGTGGGGAATCGGCGTCGCCGGCGGCGCGGTCGTGCTCGTGGTCGTCGCCGGCTTCCTGATCCGCCGCCGTGCCCGATAGGTCTGTTTTGCGAGAAATGTTGCGAGCCTGATTCTTTCGATGACCGACGCGGTGTGAATACTGGCGGGGTGCAGGCCCACGAGTTGTTGTCGCGTATCGCCCACCTGTCGCTCGAGCACGGTCGCGCCCAGGCCGCATCGACCGTTGCCGTGGTGGTGGGCGTCGTCGTGATGCTCGCGGCGTCGCGTTCCGCAAGGGCGCCGATCCTCCGCGCCGCCGCGGTCGCGGTGCCCGTGACCGCGGTGATCGGGGGAGCGGTGTGGGCGAGGTACCGGCCGCTTCCCAATCAGATACCGCCGGCGGGTTACGCATGGATCTGGCTCGCCGTCGGCACCCTCGTACTCGCAGCCACCATCCTGCTCCGGAAACCCGGTGTCCTCCGCGCCGCGGCGGTCGGGGCGGCAGGTGCCGTGGTCGCGGCCGCGGCGGTGGGGCAGGTCAACGCGGAGGTCGGCGTCTTCCCGACCGTCGGTTCGCTGGTGGGACACCGCCCGCCGACGGTCGTCGAGCCGGTGTCGTTCGGTGACGTCCCCGGGTTCGAGAGCGCCGTGCAGTCCGGGACCCCGGCGGACTCGGTGTGGACACGTCCGGTGCGCACACCCGGCTCCGGTGTGGTGACGGAAGTGGAGATCCCCGGCACCGAATCCGGATTCCCGGCCCGGCCGGCCGTGCTGTATCTGCCGCCGGCGTACCTGACCTCACCCCGCGCCGTGCTCCCCGTCATGGTCATGATCGCGGGACAGCCGGGGCGCCCCCAGGACTGGTTCAGCAGCGGACGACTGGGGTCCACGGTGGATGCGTACGCCGCGCGGCACGACGGCCTCGCACCGGTCGTCGTGGTGGTCGACGCACTGGGGTCGCAGGACGCGAATCCGCTCTGCCTGGATTCGGCGCTGGGGAACGCCGCCACCTACGTCGCTCGTGACGTCCCCGCCTGGATCGAGAAGTCTCTGCAGGTGTCGCACGATCCTGCGCAGTGGGCGATCGGCGGATTCTCCTACGGGGGAACCTGTTCGATCCAGCTGGCCGTGAACTATCCGGCGATCTACCCGACGTTTCTCGACTTCCTCGGTCAGGACGAGCCCTCGCTGGGCGATCACGCGGGGACGGTCGCGGCGACGTTCGCCGGCGACGAGCGGGCGTTCGCGGCGGTCAATCCGGTCGACGTGCTGAGGACGCGGCAGTTCCCGGAATTGACCGGGGTGTTCGTCGCCGGGGCGGCGGACGACGAATACCGCCCGCAGCAGCAGCGGATGTTCGCTGCCGCGCGGGCGGCCGGTCTGCACGTGCGGTACTACGAGCTCCCCGGTGGCCACACAGGGGCCACCTGGGGTGCGGCGCTCGAACGGGAGATGGACTGGACCGGCCGTCAGCTGGGCGTCACCGGCTGACGGCCGGATACCGGTCAGGCGTCGAGGTCGGCCGCCACCAGCTGGGCCACCTTCTCGACGGCGTCGGCGTCGTCGCTGGTGACCGTGACGTCGGTGCCCTTGGTGGCGCCGAGCGTCATGATGAGCAGTGCGGAGCCGGCGTCCACGGGTTCGCCGTCCGCCACGGCCAGCGTGACGGGCACACCGGCGGCGGCAACCGCTTCGGCGATGACGGCGGCGGGACGGGCGTGCAGGCCGATGGACGAACCGACGGCGACTGTGGTGCTGGGCATGGGACTCTCTCCTCTGTCGGTGGGGTTGATGCGGGGCGATCTGTTTCTCTTACGCTGCGACGGTCGCAACGTCGGGGTCGAGTTCGGCGTCGGACGCGCCGGGCTTGATGAATTCTTTGGCGCCGACGACGCACAGTGCGGCGACGACGACACCGGCGGCCAGCGCCACCAGGAACCACAGCAGGTTGCCGATGGCGAAGAAGACGAAGATTCCGCCGTGCGGTGCGCTGAGGGTGACGTCGAACGCCATGATCAGGGCGCCGGTGACGGCGCCGCCGGCCATCATCGAGGGAATGACGCGCAGCGGGTCGGCGGCGGCGAACGGAATGGCACCTTCGGAGATGAACGCCGAGCCGAGAAGCCAGGCCGCCTTGCCGTTCTCGCGTTCCGCCTCGCTGAACAGGCTGGGACGCAGGACGGTCGACGCGAGAGCCATCGCCAGCGGCGGGACCATGCCCGCAGCCATGACGGCAGCCATGATCCGCAGCGAGGCGGGATCGTTGACGTTGAGGCCGGCCACCGCGAACGCGTACGCCGCCTTGTTCACCGGGCCACCGAGGTCGAAGCACATCATCAGGCCGAGGATGATGCCGAGGAAGATGACGGAGCTGCCGGACAGACCGTTGAGCCAGTTCGTCAGGCCCGACGTGATCGCGGCGAGCGGACGGCCCAGGACCAGGAACATGAGGGCGCCGACGATCAGAGTCGCGAACAGCGGAATGATCACCACCGGCATCAGGCCGCGCAACCATTGGGGAACCGGGATCCGGCTGATCCACAGCGCGACCACACCGGCGATCAGACCACCGACGAGGCCACCGATGAATCCGGCGCCGACGAAGACCGCGACGGCACCCGCGGTGAAGCCCGGCGCCAGACCGGGCCGGTCGGCGATGGCGAAGGCGATGTAACCGGCCAGAGCGGGCACGAGGAAGCTGAATGCCAGCGAACCCAGTTGGAACAGCACCGCGCCCAGGTACGTCGCCAGGCCACCGTCGGGGAGTTGGCCGAGGGAGTTGCTGAGGACGATGTCCTCCGCGGGACCGGAGATCTCGTACCCGCCGAGCAGGAAGCCGAGGGCGATCAGCAGACCGCCGGCGGCGACGAAGGGGATCATGTAACTGACACCGGTGAGCAGCACCTGACGCAGGTGGGTGCCCCAGCCGATCGATCCGGCCGGCTCGTCCGCCGCGCTGCCGGCACTACCCGCGTCCACGGTGGCCGCGGACGGGTTCATGCCCGCGCGCAGTGCCTCGGTGATCATGGTGTCGGGCTCGTTGATGGCGCGCTTGACTCCCGACGCCACCACCGGCTTGCCCGCGAAGCGTTCCTTGCCCTTCACCCCGACATCGGTGGCGAAGATGACGGCGGACGCGCCCGCGATCACTCCCGGTGCCAGCGGTGTGCTTCCACTCGAACCCTGCGTCTCCACGTGGACGACGACGCCCGCGCGTTCGCCGGCGGCGACGAGGGAGTCGGCCGCCATGTACGTGTGGGCGATGCCGGTGGGGCAGGCCGTGACCGCGACGATGTGCTTCGGTCCCTCTTCGGGCTCGGGTTCCTTCTCCGGGGTGACCGGTTCGGGCTTCGGAGCCGGGGCCGCGGCAGCCGCCGCGGGGGCTGCCGCGGGGGCTGCCGCGGGGGCTGCCGCAGCGGCAGTCGGTGTGGCGGTGGGTGCGGGTGCCAGGACGTCGTTCACCAGGGTGACGATCTCGGCGGGGGTCTTCGCATCACGCAGGGCGCCGACGAAGGCGGGGCGGACCAGTGCCCGCGCGAGCGAGGAGAGCAGCTTCATGTGCTCCGCGCCCGCGCCTTCGGGTGCGGCGATGAGGAACACCAGATCTGCGGGTCCGTCGGGGGCGCCGAAGTCGACCTTCGGGGCGAGCCGGGCGAATCCGAGGGACGCCGCCACAACAGCTTCGGAACGGCAGTGGGGGATCGCGATCCCACCGGGAAGTCCTGTCGCCGATTGTGATTCACGCGCCAGTGCGGCGTCGCGGAGAGCGTCCGCTTCGGTGGCGCGACCGGCGTCGGCCAGACGCCGGGAGAGCGCGGAGATCACGTCCTCCTTGGAGGCTCCGAGGTCGGTGTCCAGGGAGATCAGATCTTCGCTGATGATCTGCGGCCCCGAATCGCGGTCGGGTGTCGAGTGAGACATGGTGTTTCCTTCTGGTTCAGGCCGGATCGGGGGCGGGGGAGCTGAGGGCGGTGACGGTGACGGCGTCGATGTCGACGTGTTCGGGGGTCGGCAGGGTGGTGCCGGGGAGGGCTGCCGCTGCGCTGCCGTAGGCAACGGCGGATCGGAGGCAGTCCGCGGGCGTTGCACCGGACATGTGCGCTGCCAGGTAACCCGCCAGCGACGAGTCGCCGGCGCCGACGGTGCTGCGGGCGACGATCGGTGGTGGCGTGGCCCACCAGGCGCCGGCCTCGGTCACGAGAACCGCACCCGCGGCGCCGAGCGTGGCGAGGACGGCTTCGACCCCGCGGTCCACGAGTTGCCTGCCGGCATGGGCGGTGGCCGTCGGGTCCCCGCGCAGCGCGGACTCCTCGAGCAGCTGCCCGTCGGCGCCCGTGAGCTGCGC
Source organism: Rhodococcus sp. IEGM 1307 (assembly GCF_030056915.1). Taxonomy (NCBI): domain Bacteria; kingdom Bacillati; phylum Actinomycetota; class Actinomycetes; order Mycobacteriales; family Nocardiaceae; genus Rhodococcus; species Rhodococcus sp. IEGM 1307. Next base: position 397,928 of record NZ_JASHKW010000004.1, on the reverse strand, counting down.
GAGTTCCTCGCTGTTCGGTTTCACGAGGTCGGGAGCGGCCGCGGGGAACCGGTCCGCGAGCGCGAGCAGCGGGGCGTCCGACGTGTCGACGGCGACCCTGCACGGCGCCGAGCGCAAAGCCTCGACGAGCGTGGCGTACCAGTCGGTGGGAATGCCCGGGGGAAGCGACCCGGACAGCACCACCCATTCGGCCCGGGACCCGCGCTCGATGATCTCCGACTGCAGATCGGCGAGGGACTCGGCCGACATCGCGACGCCGGGTTCGTTGACCTTGGTGGTGGTGCCGTCCGGTTCGGTGATGGTGATGTTGGTGCGCGCCGGACCGGACGTCGCCACGGTCACGTGCTCGATCCCGTGCTCGGACAGGGCGGTGAGCAGGGGATCGCCCTCGTTGCCGGGGAGTACGGCGACAGCGGCGACGCCGGCCGAGGTGAGTGCGCGGGCGACGTTGACGCCTTTGCCGCCGGGGTCGCTGTGGGTGGCGGCCGCGCGCAGGACGGTTCCTCGTTCGAGGCGCCCCACCAGGTTGACGGTGCGGTCGATGCTCGGATTGGCGGTCAGCGTGACGATCATGCGATCACCACCTCGATTCCCTGGTCGTGGAAGTGGGCTCGGTCTGCGGAACTGATGTCGGCGTCGGTGACGAGGATGTCGACGCTGTGGATGGGGGCGAAGCTCACGAGGTGCTCGCGGCCGACCTTCGACGAGTCGGCGACCACGACGACGTGGTTGGCGCACCGGACCATCGCGCGCTTGACCGCGGCCTCCTCGGTGTCCGGTGTGGACAGGCCGTGGCCGACGCTGAGCGCGTTGGTGCCGATGAACGCGACGTCGACGCGGAGGACATCGAGGATGCGCAGCGCCTCCTCGCCGACGGCGGCCTGCGTGATGCCGCGCACCCGGCCGCCCAGCATGTGGAGCGTCACCGAATTGAGTCCCGCGAGCCGGGCGGCGATCGGCACCGAGTTGGTGATCACGGTGAGGTCCAGATCGGACGGGAGTTCCGGGATGATGCGCCCCGTCGTGGTTCCCGCGTCGAACAGCACGCTGCCACCGGACGGCGGCAGGTAGGTGGCGGCGCGCTTGGCGATCCGGTCCTTCTGCTCGGCGCGGGTGTGATCGCGCTCCGTCATGCCGGGCTCGGTGACGGTGAGGGACCCCGCGGGCACCGCGCCGCCGTGCACGCGGCGGACGTGGCCGAGACGCTCGAGTAGCGCGAGGTCACGTCGCACGGTCTCGGTGGTGACGCCGAACGTGTCGGAGAGGTCCGCGACCGACATGCGTCCCCGCTGCGAGATCAGCGTGGTGACCGCTTGCTGGCGTTCTTCCGGATACACCGTGACCCCGTTCCTGTTCTCGTCGATGAAGTGTTCGGTGACGCGATTCGTTATGGTCTGCATCACACGAAATGTTGTGTCATGTTGTTTTACGCCCGAGTGTGTTGACATGTCAAGAGTTGAGAGTAATCTCCGTCACATAGTCGATTCGCATTTCCGACTGTGCGAAGACAGAACGAACCGGCCAGGAGGATCCGATGACCGAAAACCGTGAAATCGTGCGAGGTACACCGGTGGTACCGGGCATTGCCTACGCGCCGGTGATCTGGCCGGCTCCGCGGCCGGAGGTCGCGCCCGGTTCGGCCCGGATCGACGAGGTGTCGCGCGACGCGGAGAAGGTCCGATTCGAGGAAGCGGCCGCCGTGGTGTCGCAACGACTCCGCGACCGCGCGGCGAGCGTGTCCGGCGCCGCGGCAGAGGTGCTGCAGGCGAACGCGGCGATGGCCGCCGACCGCGGCTGGCTCGGTGCAGCGCAGAAGCTGATCGCCGGTGGAACCCCGGCCGAGGAAGCGGCGGCCGAGGCCACCGAGCAGTTCGCCACCCTGTTCACCAAGATGGGCGGGCTGATGGCCGAACGGGTGACTGACCTGCGCGACATCCGGGACCGCGTGGTGTCCGAACTCCTCGGTCTGCCCGAACCCGGCATCCCCGTGCCCACGACACCGTCGATCCTGTGTGCCCAGGACCTCGCGCCCGCCGACACCGCCGGTCTCGATCCCGAGCTGATCGTCGGACTCGTGACCGTCCTCGGCGGCCCCACCAGCCACACCGCGATCATCTCGCGGCAGCTGGGCATTCCGTGTGTGGTCGCGGTGCGTGACCTCGAATCCGTCGTCGCGGGCACCCCCGTCCTCCTCGACGGCTCGGCCGGCGAACTCGTCGTCGAACCGGACCCCGTGGAGGCCCGCGCCGCCGTGGAACACGGCCGCGCCGAACGGATCCGCATCCAGTCGTGGGAGGGGCCCGGCCGCACGAGCGACGGACATTCCGTGTCGATTCTGGCCAATGTTCAGGACGGGGCCGGTGCGCGGTCGGCCGCCACGACCGCCGCCGAGGGCGTCGGACTGTTCCGCACCGAGTTGTGCTTCCTGGACCGCGATTCCGAGCCCGGCGTCGACGAGCAGGCCGAGATCTACGGCGAGGTGCTCGACGCGTTCGCCGGCCGGAAAGTGGTGATCCGGACGCTCGACGCGGGTTCGGACAAGCCGCTGCGCTTCGCCAACCACGCCGAAGAGGCGAACCCGGCACTCGGGGTCCGCGGAATCCGGATCGCCGAACAGAATCCGGGCATCCTCAGCAGGCAACTCGACGCCGTCGCCGCCGCGGCGAAGCAGACGCAGTCGCAGCCGTGGGTGATGGCGCCGATGATCTCGACTCCCGCCGAGGCCGAATCCTTCGCGGCGGAGGTCCGGGCTCGCGGACTCGTGCCCGGCGTAATGGTCGAGGTACCGGCCGCCGCGCTCCTGGCCGACCGTCTTCTGCGCCACGTCGACTTCCTGTCCATCGGCACGAACGACCTTGCGCAGTACACGATGGCCGCCGACCGGATGTCCTCCGACCTGGCATCGCTCACCGATCCCTGGCAGCCGGCGGTCCTCGCGCTCGTCGCCCGCACGGCCGCGGCGGGCATCGCGGCAGGCAAACCGGTCGGCGTCTGCGGCGAGGCGGCCGCCGACCCGCTGCTCGCCTGCGTGCTGATCGGACTCGGGGTCACGTCGCTGTCCTGCGCGGGTGCCGCCGTATCCGGTGTGGGTGCGAAGGTGGGATCGGTCTCGCTGGACGACTGCCGTCGTGCCGCCGAGGACGTGCTCGCCACGAGCGATCCTGCGGAGGCGCGTGCCGCGGCGGTCCGGGTGCTGGGCGCGTAGCCCCGGTGTGCTGCGGGATCCGGTCCCGAAGGCGCGAAACTCCCAGATCGTGCCTACTATTGGCGAACTGTGACGAAAAGAGAAACCGACGCCCCCGACGGTCCGGCCGGCGGCTCAGCCGGCCCGTCCACCCCCACACGGGCGTTCGGGTGGACGCTGCACGGTGACGGCAGGCGGATCGGTGAGGGCGAGGTGGTCGCTCCCGGCGAGCGTCTCACCTGGCCGCGCACGGTCGGAATCGGGATGCAGCACGTCATCGCGATGTTCGGCGCCACCCTCCTGGTGCCGACCATCACCGGGTTCCCGGTCACGACGACACTGCTGTTCTCGGGTATCGGGACGGCCCTGTTCCTGCTCATCACCCGTGGCCGCATCCCCAGCTATCTCGGATCGTCGTTCGCGTTCATCGCGCCGCTGACGGCGTCGCAGAGTTCGGGTCCCGCCGCGCAACTCGGCGGTGTCGCCGCCGCGGGTCTGTTGCTGCTCGTGGTGGGCATCGCAGTGAAGCTGGCCGGATCGCGAGTCATCGACGCCGTCATGCCCCCGGTCGTCACCGGCGCCGTGGTCGCGTTGATCGGGCTCAATCTCGCACCCACTGCGGTGGATTCGTTCGAATCGCAACCGCTGATCGCCGGGGTGACCCTGCTGGCGATCCTGCTCGTGACCGTGCTCGGTCCGGGACTGCTGGGCCGTCTCGGCATTCTCGTCGGGGTCGTCGTCGGCTGGGTGTTCGCCGCCGTGATCGGCGGGCTCGCCGAGGAGCGGGTGACGGCGCTGCGGGAGGCGGCCTGGTTCGGCGTGCCCGAACTGCGGGGACCGACGTTCGAATGGTCCGTGATCGCGCTGACCCTGCCGGTGGTCATCGTCCTGATCGCCGAGAACGTCGGCCACGTCAAGGCGGTGTCGGCCATGACGGGTCGGTCGCTCGACGACGTCGCCGGCGACGCCCTCGTCGCGGACGGATTGGCCACCACCCTCGCCGGATTCGGCGGCGGCTCCGGAACCACCACGTACGCCGAGAACATCGGAGTCATGGCCGCGACGCGGGTGTACTCCACCGCCGCCTACTGGGTCGCGGCCGCCACCGCCGTGGTTCTCGCGTTCTCACCGAAGTTCGGTGCCCTCGTGTTCACGGTGCCGAACGGTGTCATCGGCGGCGCCACCCTCGTGCTGTACGGACTGATCGGCGTCCTCGGTGTGCGCATCTGGATGGACGCCGAGGTGGACTTCACCGACCCCGTGAACCTCACCGTGGTCGCTGCGGCGCTCGTCGCCGGCATCGGCGACCTGACGCTGACGATCGGATCCGTGGAACTCGGTGGCATCGCGTGGGGTTCGGTCGGCATCCTCGTCGCCTACCCGGTGATGCGCTCGCTCGCGCGGTTCCGCAAGCCCTGACACGGTGACCGGATGGGTCACGAATCCCGATCACCTGGGTCATTCACCACGGTGTTCCTCGCCTCTACCGTCGAACGAGACGTACCCAGATAGTTGATACGAGGAGTCGGCGTGGAGCGCACCCTGTTCGAACCGGAGCACGAACTGTTCCGGGAGTCGTACCGCAAGTTTCTCGCACAGCACGCCGAGCCGAACCACGCCAAGTGGGAAGAGCAGAACATCGTCGACCGCAGCCTGTGGGTCGAGGCCGGCAAGCAGGGCTTCCTCGGCATGGCCGTACCGGAGGAATTCGGCGGCGGCGGCGTGCGCGACTTCCGGTACAACGCGATAATCACCGAGGAGACCACCCGCGGCGGGTACAGCGGCATCGGCTTCACCTTGCACAATGACGTCGTCGCGCCGTACCTGCTCGAACTGAGCAACGCGGAGCAGAAGCAGCGTTGGCTGCCCGGCTTCGCGTCGGGCGAGCTGATCACCGCCATCGCGATGACCGAACCGGGCACCGGCAGCGACCTGCAGGGCATCAAGACGCGCGCCGTGCGCGACGGCGACGACTGGGTCCTCAACGGTTCCAAGACGTTCATCACCAACGGCATCAACGCCGACCTCGTGATCGTCGTCGCGTGTACCGATCCCGACAAGGGGGCGCAGGGATTCAGCCTCCTGGTCGTCGAACGGGAAATGCCGGGCTTCGAACGCGGCCGCAATCTCGACAAGATCGGGATGAAGGCGCAGGACACCGCGGAGCTCAGCTTCACCGACGTCCGCGTTCCCGCCGCCAACCTCCTCGGTGAGGAGGGGATGGGCTTCCTCTACCTGATGAAGAACCTTCCCCAGGAGCGGCTGTCGATCGCCGTGGTGGCCGCGGCCGCAATGGAATCGGCACTCGACATGACGATCCAGTACTGCCGCGACCGGAAGGCGTTCGGCAAGTCGATCGGCAGCTTCCAGAACACCCGCTTCGTGCTCGCCGAACTCGCCACCGAGGCAACGGCCGTCCGAGTGCTCGTCGACAAGTTCATCGAACTGCTCAACGACGAGAAGCTGTCGGTGCAGGAAGCGGCGATGGCCAAGTGGTGGACCACCGAGGCGCAGGTCCGGCTGATCGACCGGTGCCTGCAGCTGCACGGCGGCTACGGATACATGAAGGAGTACCCGATTGCCAAGGCCTACATGGATTCTCGTGTCCAGACCATCTACGGCGGTACCACCGAGATCATGAAGGAAATCATCGGTCGCGGCCTCAATCTCTGACGAGGCGCGACCTGCGTATCCGGGGTGGATGCGAGAAGGCCCCACGGCAATCGCCGTGGGGCCTCCTCGTGTCTCCGCGCGGCGGTGACTAGATCTTGCGCATGACCGTGACGACCTTGCCCAGAATGACCGCGTCATTGCCGGGGATCGGATCGAACAGCGGATTGTGCGGCATCAGCCACACCTCGTTCTCGGTGCGTTTGAACGTCTTGACGGTTGCTTCGCCGTCGATCATCGCTGCCACGATGTCTCCGTTCTCCGCCACGTTCTGCTGACGGACCACTACCCAGTCGCCGTCGCAGATCGCGGCATCGATCATCGATTCGCCGACGACCTTGAGCAGGAACAGTGAGCCCTGGCCCACCAGTTCGCGGGGGAGCGGGAACACGTCCTCGACTGCTTCCTCGGCGAGGATCGGGCCACCGGCCGCGATCCGGCCGAGGACCGGGACGAACGTGGGTTCCGGCAGGGGTGCGCCGTCGGCGCCGGACTTGACCGCGGCCAACCCGACTGCGGCGCTCGCGTTCGCCGCGGCTCCCGCCGCCACCTCGTCGAGGCCGCGCACGTCCACGGCGCGGGGACGATTGGGATCCCGGCGGAGGAAGCCCTTCCGCTCCAGCGTGCGCAGTTGATGAGCGACGGACGACGTGGAGGTGAGCCCCACGGCGTCGCCGATCTCGCGGATGCTCGGCGGATATCCGCGCTCGTTGACGGACGTGCGAATCACCTCGAGGACACGGCGCTGCCGGTCGGTCAACCCGGCGGCGGAGCCACCGCTCACACGTGGAGTCGAACCGTCGGTCGAGCTGTCGTCCTTCATGGCGAGGTGCCTCCGTCTGTATGTGGATCTTCTCGGTATGGGTCGCATGTGACTGCTGTGCCGCGTGACACGAATCTATCCCGCTTTCCTCGGAGTTTCAAACATCTGTTCGACACGTGTCGCGAGAAGTAGAGACATTGTCGGAGTGCCGTGGTAGAAATCGAACATGTGTTCTTTCGAACGCGTGATCGAACGACCGGAGCGATCAGACACCGACCGGGTCGGTAGCGGATACGACAACGGATCTGACGACAACGGATCTGACAACGGATACGAGCAGCGGAGGTACCGATGAGCAACGCAGTTCTCCATCGGCAGGCAGTGCTGAACCGGCAGGCCCTGGAACGGGGTGTCGTCCGGTCCGGGGCCGCACGGTCGTACCGGACCGAGCCGCGCCGCCGGCGCACCGACGGCGAGCTGCGGCGCCCGTCGTCCGGCGCCGTCGCGTACCGGCCCACCCACACCGGTGTCTCCCGTGCCGATCACGCGCGCGGGGCGAACGACGTCGGCTGGCGGATGGTGCTCGCGAGTGTCGTGATCACGGCGGGTGTGTTGTGCGGGCTCGTCGGGGTGGCTCAGCTGGCCACGACCGACGGTGTGAGCAATTCGGCGGCCACGGAGGTCGTGCAGGTGCAGCAGGGGGAGAGCCTGGCAGCGCTCGCGGCGCGGATCTCCCCGGAATTGCCGGTGGCACAGGTGGTCGAGCGGATCATGGAGCTGAACGCCATGTCCAATTCGGCGCTCCACCCGGGCCAGAGTCTGATCGTCCCGTCGTCCTCTACCCGGTGACGGGGGTGGCTCTGCATGTCTGTCCCCCAGGGCGGCCGAGTAGTCTCGGATGCTGTCAGTCCCACCACTTCGTGTGGTCGCGTCGTGATCGTGCATCCGCTGCGTGAATCCGTTTTCGTCGGTTCGCCATCGGGGGAGGCGAACAGTTGCGGCCACGACGGCTACGACGAAGGAATCGCCATGCACTGCCCGTTTTGCCGGCACCCCGATTCACGTGTGGTCGATTCGCGAGAAGCCGACGAAGGACAGGCCATCCGTCGCCGCCGCTCGTGCCCCGAGTGTGGTCGCCGATTCACCACCGTCGAGACGGCCGTGCTGTCGGTGGTCAAGCGCAGTGGTGTCACCGAACCGTTCAGCCGGGAGAAGGTGGTGCGGGGAGTGCGCCGCGCCTGCCAGGGCCGGCAGGTAGACAACGACGCCCTGAATCTTCTTGCCCAGCAGGTCGAGGACGCGGTCCGGGCGTCGGGTTCTGCGGAGATCCCGAGCAACGAGGTGGGCCTCGCCATTCTCGGTCCGCTTCGTGATCTCGACGAGGTGGCGTACCTGCGCTTCGCGTCCGTGTACCGGTCTTTCAGCTCCGCCGAGGACTTCGCCCGCGAGATCAAAGAGCTACGCGAACACCGCGAATCCCGCGACGACGCCTGAGCCGAGGCGTCACCGCACCTTCTCCATGGCCCTGCGCGTCAGCGCACCTTCTCCATTGCACTGATCACGCGCTTCTCGGACACGGGGATCGGTGTCCCGAGTGTTTGAGCGAACAGGCTGACGCGCAGTTCCTCGATCATCCAGTGAATGGCGTCGACTTCGGGTGTGTGCTGTCGTTCTTCCGGCAGGCCGGCGAGCATGCGTTCGTATCCGGCGTACACCCGGTCGAGAACGTCCATCCCCTTCTGGTCGCGCGGTGCGCTCCCGGGAAGAGCTTCGAGACGGGCCGCCGCGGCGGCGAGGTAGCGGGGCAGTTCACGGAGGCGAGTGGCACCGATGTCGGCGACGAATCCGGGAAACAGCAGCGACTGCCGCTGTTCGCGCACGTCGTCGGCGGCCTCACCGGTCGCACGTTCCAGCACGACGGCGAGCCGATGGTCGGCTTCGAGTACCGGCGACACCAGTCGTAGGAGCACCGCCACGTTCCGGGCCATCTCGGCGCGCGCCGTCGCCACGAGGGCGTCGAACTCCTGAGGGGTGCGCACCGGCGTGCCGTGTGCGGCGATCAACTGGTTCGCGGCGGCGTTGCGGCAGTCGTCGATCAGGGCGTCGAGGCTGCCGTCGGGGTTCTGCCCGAGCGCAAGTCGCTGTGCGTTGCTCAGGCCCGATGTGACCGTCTTCGCCTGGGTGGGAACGGCGGCGAGCAGCAGCCGGCGCGTTCCGGCGCGCATTGCGGATCGTTGCGCCGCCGCGGTGCTGAGCACGCGGACGGCGACACCGTCACCCTCCGGGACCAGGGCGGGGTAGCCGGTGACCTTCTGGCCGCCGAGTTCGCGTGTCACGGTGGCCTCGAGCGAACCGAGGGTGGCAGGGGTCCACGTGAGTGCGGGCGGCCGCTCCGAATTCGACGCCGCCTTCGCCACCTCCACCTGGACGCGGGGAGCGAGCGACTTGCGCAGCGACACGAGATCCTTGTCCCGGCCGAGGACGGCACCTTTCTCGTCCACGGCAGCGAACGTCATGTGCAGATGGTCGGGGAGCGCGGTGACGTCGAAGTCCTGGGGATCGATGCGACAGGCGCCGAGCCGCGACAACTCGCGGGCCATCGCCGTGGTGAGCGGTTCGGAGCGGGGTTTCACGGCGGAAAGCGCGGCGCCCGCGAAGTCCGGTGCCGGAACCACCTGTCGGCGAAGGGTCTTTGGGAGCGTCTTGATCAGGGCGGTGACCAGTTCGACGCGCATGCCGGGGACCAGCCAGTCGAAGCCGACCGGGCGCAGGCCCGCCAGCAGCGCAATCGGGATGCGGGCGGTGACGCCGTCGTCCTCGGTGCCGGGCTCGAACTGGTAGGTGAGGGGGAACTGCATGTCGCCCTGACGCCAGGCGTCGGGGTACTCGCCGCCGAGTACTGCTGCGGACTCGGCGTTGACGACCGTCGCCTGGGTGAACGTGAGCAGGTCGGGGTTCTTGCGGCGGGCGACCTTCCACCAGGAGTCGAAATGCCGGGCGGAGACCGCTTCCGGGCCGACGCGCTGGTCGTAGAAGTCGTAGAGGGTGTCGTCGTCCACGAGGATGTCGCGCCTGCGGGCGCGGTGCTCGAGTTCCTCGACGTCTTCGAGGAGTGCGCGGTTGGCGTGGAAGAACTTGTGCTGCGTCTGCCACTCGCCCTGCACCAGAGCGTGGCGGATGAACAGGTCCCGGGACGTCTCGGGGTCGATGGTGCTGTAGGTGACCGCACGCCGGGCGACGAGCGGGATCCCGTACAGCGTCACGCGTTCGTAGGCCATGGCGGCGCCGCGCTTCGACGACCAGTGCGGCTCGGAGTAGGTGCGTTTCACGAGGTGCGGCGCCAGCTTCTCCGCCCACTCGGGTTCGATCCTGGCCGACATGCGTGCCCACAGCCGGGACGTTTCGACCAGTTCGGCGGCCATGACCCATCGCGGGGGCTTCTTGAACAGGCTCGAGCCGGGGAAGACCGCGAATCGGCTTCCGCGGGCCCCGAGGAAGTCTCGCTTGTCACCCTCGCGGAGTCCGATGTGCGACAGCAGTCCCGCGAGGAGGGACTGGTGGATCGCCGCCTCGCCGGCCGGGGTATCGGTGGTGTCCCAGCCCAGCCCACGGGTGATCTGCCGGAGCTGGCCGTGCAGGTCCTGCCATTCGCGGATGCGCAGCCAGTGCAGGAACTCGTTTCGGCACATCTTGCGGAACTGGTTGGACGACAATTCGTTCCGCTGCTCGCGCAGGTATTTCCACAGTTCGAGGAAGGCGAGGAAGTCGGAGTTCTCCACGGTGAACCGGGCGTGCTTCTCGTCCGCTGCCTGCTGGAATTCGGCGGGACGTTCCCGCACGTCCTGGATCGAGAGGGCCGAGACGATGACCAGCACCTCGGACAGGCAGCCGTTCCGGTGTGCCTCGACGAGCATCCGGGCCATGCGCGGATCGACGGGGATCTGCGCGAGTTCGCGTCCGACCGCGGTGAGGACGGGTTGCTCGTTCTGGGCTTTCCGTTCGATCGCCCCGAGTTCCTCGAGCAGGCCGATGCCGTCGCGGACGGCCCGCGGGTCGGGTGGCTGGACGAACGGGAACGCGGCGATGTCGCCGAGGCCGAGCGCCGTCATCTGCAGGATGACGGACGCGAGGTTGGTGCGCAGGATCTCCGGTTCGGTGAACGCGGGCCGCGCCTCGAAGTCCTCTTCCGAGTAGAGGCGGATGCAGATGCCCTCGGCCACACGGCCGCAACGCCCGGAACGCTGGCGGGCGGACGCTTGCGAGATCGGTTCGATGGGGAGGCGCTGCACCTTGGTGCGCACCGAGTAGCGGGAGATGCGGGCGGTTCCCGGGTCCACGACGTACCGGATGCCGGGCACGGTGAGGGAGGTTTCCGCGACGTTCGTCGACAGCACGACCCTCCGCCCGGTGTGGGGGGTGAACACCTTGTGCTGTTCCGCCGCCGACAGCCGGGCGTACAGGGGCACGATCTCGGTGCCGCGCAGTCTACGGTCGCGGAGCGCGTCGGCGGTGTCGCGGATCTCCCGTTCGCCGGAGAGGAAGACCAGGATGTCGCCGTCGCCCTCGCCGGACAATTCTTCGACCGCCTCGCACACCGCGTCGACGGGGTCGCGGTCGAAGGTCTGGTCGCCCACTTCCACGGTGAGTGGGCGGTAACGCATCTCGACGGGGAAGGTGCGTCCGGACACCTCGACGATCGGTGCGGGCACCCCGTCGTCGGTGGCGAAGTGCTGCGCGAAGCGTTCCGGATCGATGGTGGCCGAGGTGATGATCACTTTCAGATCGGGCCGGCGGGGGAGTAGCTGTCGCAGGTATCCGAGGATGAAGTCGATGTTGAGGCTGCGTTCGTGGGCCTCGTCGATGATGAGCGTGTCGTACCGGCGCAGCATCCGGTCGCGCTGGATCTCGGCGAGCAGGATTCCGTCGGTCATCAGTTTCACCAGCGTGCCGTCCGACACCTGGTCGGTGAATCGCACGGTGTAGCCGACGGTCTCACCGAGTTCGCTGCGGAGTTCCTCGGCGATGCGTTCGGCAACCGTCCGCGCCGCGAGACGGCGGGGCTGGGTGTGTCCGATGAGGCCGCGGACGCCGCGGCCGAGTTCGAGGCAGATCTTCGGGATCTGCGTCGTCTTGCCCGAGCCCGTCTCGCCGGCGACGATGACGACCTGGTTCTCGGCGATCGCCTTCGCGATGTCGTCGCGGCGCTGGCTGACGGGTAGCGCGTCGGGGTAGTCGATGACAGGGACGCTGTCGAGTCTTCGTGCGATGCGTCCGCGCGCGGCGGCGATCTCGTCGGACAGGGACGCGAGTGCGTCGGGTGTGCGCGCACGGTCGAGTCGCCGGCGGAGCCGGTGTTCGTCGCGCAGAGTGAGTTCGCCGAGGCTGTTTTTCAGTTCCCGCCGGCTGGGTGCTGTGGTGGACATGCTGGACCCCAGCCTAGCCAACCCGGTTGATCACCCTGTGCCGCGCCCGCCCGTGTGCGAATATCGGCGGATGGGCGCTGCCGTCGTCACGGACCTGCGAGGTCAGAGGATCGTTCGGGTTCTGCGGGCGGTCTTCGCCGTCTACGGTCTGATCGCGTTGCTGTGGATTCCCCTCCGCAGCGCCGGCAGCGACGACTTCTCCCTGGCCAACTACCTCAGCTACTTCACCATCGAGAGCAACATCCTCGCCGCCGTCGTCCTGCTCGTCGGCGCGATCCGGGATCCGCAGTCGCGGGGCTGGCAGCTGTTCCGCGGCGCGACCACGCTGTACATGGTCATCACCGGAATTGTGTACGCGGTGCTGCTGGCGAACATCGACGTCATGCTGCAGGACGCCTGGATCAACACGGCCCTGCACCGTCTGCTGCCGCTCGTGCTGCTGCTCGACTGGGTGGTGGCCCCGTCCCGGGTGCGGATCTCCGAGGCGCAGAGCCTCGGCTGGCTGGTCTTTCCGGCCGTGTATGGCGCCTATTCCCTGATCCGGGGTCCGATCGTCGACTGGTACCCGTATCCGTTCCTGGGCCCCCGACAGCAGGGGTACCTCCAGCTCGCCGTCACGGCGGTCGTGTTGTTGCTGGCAATGGCGTTGATGGCGCTCGCCGTGAACGCGGTGGGACGTCTCGGTGCGCGCCGGCGGTACGGCGAGGACCGGTAGCGGCGAAGCTGCGCGCAGACGATTCGCGCACCGCGCTATCCTCCACACGACAGGCGTCCGCGCGATCATCCGTGACTTCGGCAACGGCTGGGAGACTATGTTCGACGAGTTCGCAGGCGAGAACTTCGACCTGCTCGGCCGCGACCGCGGCAGTGTCGTCGCCGCCGACGACGGTGTGCCCCTCGCGGTGCGCGAGGTGGGTCCGGCGTTCGCCCCCTTGACGGTGGTGTTCGTCCACGGCTTCTGCAACCGGATGACCGGCTGGCACTTCCAGCGGGTTCAGCTCGAGGAGGCGTGGGGCTCGACGATTCGCATGGTGTTCTTCGACCTGCGGGGGCACGGCGACTCCGGGGTGCCGCGGCGCGCCACCTGCACCATTCCGCATCTCGCACAGGACGTCGACGCCGTGATCCGTGCGCTCGTGCCGGAGGGGCCGATCGTGCTGGTAGGCCATTCGATGGGCGGTATGGCGGTCCTGTCGTACGTCGGGCAGCATCCCGATCTGATCGGGTCCCGCGTCGTCGGGGTGGGCCTGATCGCCACCGCGGCGGAGAAGCTGGGTGACGTGGGGCTCGCGCGGACCCTCAACACGCCGGTGGTTGCCGGATTCAGCACCGCGGCCCGGCACCTGCCCCGGGTCGTCCAGAGCGGTCGCGGCGCGAGCAAGAGGGTGCTGGCGCCGATCCTGAGGTCGGCGTCGTTCGGTGACCGCAGCATCAGCCCGGCGATCATGTGGCACTCCGAGCAGATGATCAACGACACGTCCCTCAAGACCCTCGTCGACTTCCTGCCGTCGTTCAAGAATCACGACGAGACGGCGGCGGTGCCGTTGCTCGCACCCATCGAGACGCTGGTGGTGTGCGGCGATCGCGACCTCCTGACCCCCTTCCGGTACTCGAAGGCGATCGCCGGGCATCTGCCCGACGCGGAACTGGTGAAGGTCCCCGGTGCGGGGCACATGGTGCAGTTGGAGCGCGCAGAACTCGTCTCGGACGCGATCGATCGTCTCCTGACCCGTTCGGTCGAAACCCTGCCCACGCCGAGTGCCTGGAGTGAGTGGGTCCGGGTGGCGACGGATTACGTGGACCACGCACGGCACTGGGTCGCCCACGGCGGGCCCGCCGCCTGGTGGCGAGGGCTACGTGGTCGTCCCGTCGTCGGCCCCACGTTCCGGTAGCACGCAGAATTCGTTGCCCTCGGGGTCTGCGAGGACCACCCAGGGAACGTTCGGGTCGTCGCTCAGCCGGCGTGCGCCGAGCGAGAGGAGCCGCCGGACCTCCTCGTCGCGGGTACCGGACGACGGCGCGATGTCGAGGTGCAGGCGGTTTTTCTCGGACTTCGGGTCGTCGACGGGCTGGAACACCAGTGACGGGGACCCCGGTGCGTTCGCTTCGACGTACTCGAGCCCGTACGAGTCCTTCCATCGGCGGGTCGACGGATAGCCCAGGGCGTCGCACCAGAATCGTGACAGTGTTTCCGCGTCACGACAGTCGACGGCGATGGCGATGATTCGGCTGGTCATGGGCTGCGGATACCCGCGCGACGCTGGTCGCACACTGTCGCGGGAACGGCTCGGGCGCGCCTCCGTGGCGTGTCTGTAACCGGCAAACGCGCGACAACACGTGCCACTCGGGCCACAATGGGTGAACGCGAAACCGGCCCGAGGAGACGGGATCACATGGCATCTGCGAGTTCGTCAGCCGAGCAGGAAACCCTCCCACCAGGTGTTCTCCGTCGCGCGATCGCGGCGTCGGCGATGGGTAACGCCACCGAATGGTTCGACTACGGTGTCTACGCGTTCACCGTGTCGTACATCTCGGCAGCGTTCTTTCCAGGCGACACCGGTTCGGCCACCCTGTACGCCCTGCTCGTGTTCGCGGTGTCGTTCGTCGTGCGACCGCTCGGCGGCCTCGTGTGGGGTCCGCTGGGTGACCGGCTCGGACGCCGCCAGGTTCTGGCACTGACGATCATCCTGATGGCGGGTGCGACGTTCTGCGTGGGCCTCGTGCCGGGATACGACGTCATCGGTTTCTGGGCGCCCCTGCTGCTGGTGCTGCTGCGCATGATCCAGGGCTTCTCGACGGGCGGCGAATACGGCGGCGCGGCAACGTTCATGGCCGAGTACTCGCCGGACCGCAGGCGCGGTTTCTGCGGAAGTTTCCTCGAGTTCGGCACGCTCGGCGGGTATGCGCTGGGTGCGATCGTGGTCCTGGCGGTGGAGTTGTTCTCCAGCGATCCGTTCATGTCCACCTGGGGCTGGCGTATCCCGTTCCTGATCGCCGGACCGATGGGTCTGATCGGCCTCTACCTGCGGACCAAGCTCGAGGAGACCCCCGTGTTCCGGGAACTGGACGCGGAGGGCGAGGTGGAGTCGACGCCGACCCACGAGTTCAAGGATCTGGTGACCGAGTACTGGAAGCCGTTGCTGCTGCTCGGAGGCCTCGTCATCGCGTTGAACGTCACCAATTACACCCTGCTCAGTTACATGCCGACATATCTGGAGACACAGATCGGTCTGACGTCCACCGCGTCGCTGTCCCTGTTCATCGTCGGGCAGCTCGTGATGATGGCAGTCATTCCGTTCGCCGGCGGGTTGTCGGACCGGGTCGGCCGCAAACCGTTGTGGTACGGCTCGCTCGTGGGATTGATCGTGCTCGCCGTCCCGATGTACCTGCTGATGCGTCAGGGTTTCGGATGGGCGATCCTCGCGTTCGCGGTACTCGGGTTGCTGTACGTCCTGCAGCTGTCCACGATTTCGGCGACGTTCCCGGCGATGTTTCCGACCCATGTGCGGTTCGCGGGTTTCGCCATCGCCTACAACGTGTCGACGTCTCTGTTCGGCGGCACCGCCCCCGCGGTCAACGAACTGCTCATCGAATGGACCGGCAACACACTCATGCCGGCGTTCTACATGATGGCCGCGTGCGCGATCGGCCTCGTCGCGCTGTACTTCGTGGCCGAGACGGCGGGCGCGTCCATCCGCGGTCGCGGGATTCCGGGAGTCGACACCGAGCCACACCCCACCGCCCTGGCGGAGAAGTGACGCGGCACGATCCTCTGTGGGGCGTCGTGGCATAGTCGCCTTCGGGCGGGGTTTCACGAAGGGATGAGCATGGCGTCGGCACTGTGGCACGGATTCGCGGACATGGGCGCGGTGGAACAGAAGGGCGCCTTCGTGGTGTCCCGCGGCGAGGGCGCCTACATCTGGGACGATCGCGGCAACCGATACCTGGATGCGACAGCAGGTCTGTGGTTCACCAACGTGGGGCACGGCCGTGCGGAGATCGCGGACGCCGTCGCGCAGCAGTTGCGGACCGTGGCCCATTTCTCGAACTTCGGTGACTTCGTCCCCGAGACGACCGCGGCCCTGGCCGATCGTCTCGCGACCATTGCGCCGGTGCCCGGCAGCAAGATCTTCCTCACGTCCGGTGGTTCGGATTCCGTGGACACGGCGGCCAAGCTCGCCCGCCGCTACTGGCACGAGATGGGCAAGCCGTCCAAGACGATCGTGGTCGGCCGCCAGAAGGCCTATCACGGGATGCATGTGGCGGGCACCGCGCTGGCGGGAATCCCCGCCAACCGCGAGGGCTACGGCGAGTTGATGGCCGACGCCGCCACGGTCGCCTGGAACGACGCCAAGAGCCTGCTCGAACTGATCGAGAAGATCGGCGCCGACACGATCGCCGCGTTCTTCTGCGAGCCCGTCATCGGCGCGGGCGGCGTATACCTGCCGCCGGAGGGCTATCTCGCGGAGGTCCGCGACATCTGCCGCGAGCACGACATCCTGTTCGTCGTCGACGAAGTGGTCACGGGATTCGGCCGCATCGGCGGCGAGTGGTTCGCGTCGACGCGATTCGACCTGCAGCCCGACATGATGACTACGGCGAAGGGCCTCACCTCCGGGTACGTCCCGATGGGTGCGGTGTTCATCGCCCCGCGCGTGGCCGAGCCGTTCTTCGCCGGCGGGGTCTGGTGGCGGCACGGCTACACCTACGGTGGGCATGCGGGTGCCGCCGCGGCGGCACTCGCCAACCTCGACATCATCGAGCGCGAGAATCTGCTGGCGGAGTCGAAGCGGCTCGAGTCGTCACTGCACGAGCACCTCGCGCCTCTCGCCGATCATCCGCGCGTCGAGGAAGTACGCAGCGGTCTCGGTGCGGTCGCGGCGGTGCAGCTGGCCGATCCGGCGGAAGCGCTCCCGTTCGTGAACACGTTGCGCGAACACGGGATCTCGGGGCGCGCGGCCGGTCAGGGTGCCATGCAGATCTCGCCGGCGTTCGTGATGACGGACGGGCAGGTCGCTCAGCTCGCGGACGGAATCCGCCGGGCCCTGGGCTGATCGGTCCCGGTGCCCCGCCTGCGGAGGCGGCGCAGGGCACCGGTGACCCGGTCCCGCCAGGTGGGCGGGGTCAGGTCGATCTCCTTCTGCCCGTCGTGCACCGCGTACGCGCGGGTGTAGCGCTCGTGGAGACGCGCCCGGACCTCGTCGGGCGTGTACGCCTTGCGGTGCCGATCCGCGCGCACAGCGACGACCCCGGTCGCGGCGACACCCACCGCACCCGCGAGTCCGAGTAGTTTCCACCATTGCCTGCCGCGCGGTCGCATCCTTCTAGGCTAGGGTCCATGGACGCGCCACGGCACACGGACGCACGACGACACGGCTCCACCATCGACCTCGACACCGCTGTCGAGGTCACGCGCACCGGCGACATCTGGATCTTCCGCGGAGAGTCTCCGGCCGACCGGGCCATTCAGACGCTGACGAACAGTCCGGTCAACCACGTCGGGATGTCGGTGGTCCTCGAGGACCTGCCGCCGCTGATGTGGCACGCCGAGCTGGGACATTCGCTGCAGGACATGTGGACGGGACGCTTTCAGCGCGGTGTGCAACTCCACGACCTGCGCGCCGCGGTCCAGGTGTGGGGTGCGCGGTACGGGCAGCGGGGATGGCTGCGTCAGCTCGCCGAGCCCGCGACGTCGCAGCAGGAGGACGCGTTGCTGCGGACGATCGCACGGCTCGACGGAACCCCGTTCCCGTCCACCGCGAAACTCGCGTCACGGTGGTTCGGCGGGCGCCTGCCCGGGACGGGGCGCCGGCAGGAGAAGTCGGGCGGCCTCGAAAGTGCCTATTGCGCCGAGGTGGTTGCGCAGACGTACGAGGAGATGGGACTGATCAGTGGGCGCAGGCGCACCAACTGGTACGACCCCGGCAAGTTCTGGAGCGGCGACAGGCTTCCCCTCGCTCCCGGCGTGACGCTGGGCCGGGAGATCGAGGTGACTCTGAGCGAAGCCGACCTCACCGCGGGGCGAGGTCGGCGGCCGTCGTCAGAGGGTGCGTGACTTCTCGGGGTGGACTCGTCCGCCGACCTCGATCCAGCCCGCGGGATCGTAGGTGGTGCGCAGTTCGGATCCCTTGCCCTGGGTGATCAGGAGGGCGTGCCGGAGGTGCGCTGTGATCCGGACGGCCGCGGCTCCGGTGGCCTCGTCCTCGGTGATGCCCATGTCCGGGGCGAACATTCGTGACCGGATCGAGTGCTCGACCTTGTCCGTCCAGGCCCACAGATAGTGGTGTCCGGCACCGAACTTCTTCGGGTCCGCAGACTGAACCTCGCGCACGCTGTTCATGGGGTACAGCGAGAACTCGGGCGCCCACTCCGGCCGGGCCCGCACCCAGGTGAAGGCGCCGGAACGGCGGGTGGCGACCGGGCCCGCGGGCACGTCGAGTGTGGTGACCGCGGCGCCGCGCTCGTGCAGCCACCAGGACAGTCCGACCGTGGGGTGTCCGGCGAAGGGCAGTTCGCTGGTGGGGGTGAAGATCTGGGCGCGCGCGTGCTCGTCGCCGGGTCCGGGCACGTCGACGAAGATCGTCTCGCTGTATCCGAGTGCGGCGGCGACCGACTGCCGGTCCTCGGGCGGGACGGCCGAGGAGTCGACGATGCCGAGCGGATTGCCGTGGCGTCCTTTGTCGTCGGTGAACACCCGGACGACGTCTACGTGGATGGGCATTGACGCACCTTATCGCTCGTCGACCTCGAGGAAGTGCCTCGACGGTGGGAGGGGTCGCCACCTGCCCCGGGTCAAGAGGCAGGGGCGATGGACGACGCTAGACTGATAGGTATGGCTGATCAGAGTTATCAACCCACGCTGTCGCAGCTGCGTGCGTTCGTGGCAGTCGCGGAGTACCGCCATTTCGGTACGGCGGCAGCGCGTTTGAGTGTGAGTCAACCCACACTTTCGCAGTCGCTCGCCGCCCTGGAGAACGGGCTCGGGGTGCAGCTCATCGAGCGCAGCACCCGACGCGTTCTCGTCACCATGGCGGGGGAGCGGCTCCTCGGTCAGGCCAAGGTCATCCTCGAGGCCGCGGACGGTTTCGTCGCGACGGCCGCGGGTGTCGGCGACCGGTTGGCCGGACCGCTGCGTATCGGGCTGATCCCCACCGTGGCCCCCTACGTGCTGCCTGCCCTGTTGCCGGCGCTGCGCGAGGAGATGCCCGCCCTCGAGCCTCAGGTCATCGAGGACCAGACGGCGCGACTCCTGGAGGCGTTGCGTGTGGGTGCGCTCGACGTCGCGGTGCTGGCGTTGCCGAGTGGTGTCAGCGGTCTCGTCGATATTCCTTTGTACACAGAAGATTTCGTGATGGTCGTCCCGGAGGGGCACGCGCTGGCGGGGCGCACCGACGTCTCGCCGCAGATGCTGGACGCGCTTCCCCTCCTGCTGCTCGACGAGGGGCACTGCCTACGCGATCAGACCCTCGATCTGTGCCGCTCGGTCGACGCGCACCCGGTGGCGGGCGACACCCGCGCCACGTCGCTGTCGACGGTGGTGCAGTGCGTCGCCGGCGGACTCGGCGTGACCCTGGTGCCGGAATCCGCCGTTCAGGTGGAGACCGGACGGGGACCGCTCGCGACCGCCCGCTTCGCGGCTCCGGCGCCCGGCCGCACGATCGGCCTCGTGTTCCGCTCGTCCAGTGCCCGTGCGGACGGCTACGGGCAACTCGCCGCCCTGCTCACGAAGACGGCGTCGGTCGCCGCGCCCGCCTGACGGTCGGAGCTACGACCGCCGTCGCGGTTTGCCCTTCTTGCCGCCCTTCGTTCCGGAGCCCGACCGGGACGTCCTGGCACCCGCGGCCGGTTTCTGGCGTGCCGTCGCCGCGGCAGGACGCTTCTTCTTCGGCTGAGCCGGCGTCGGGGTGCGGCCCCGGGAGCTGTTGACGGTCCGGCCCCGGACGATGCCGATGAACTCCTCCACCAGTTCGGTGGTCTCGTCCTCGGGCCACGACAGCGCGATCCGTGACTCCGGGCCGTCCGACACCGTCCGGTAGACGAGGTCCTTGCGGTGGTGGAGCCGGGCGAGCGACTGCGGGACGACGAGCAGCCCGATCCCGGCGGCGACCAGTTCGATCGCGTCGGCCGTCGTGGCCGGGCGGTCCTGGGCGGGCAGTCCCGGCACGCTGTCCCAGACGAGGATGTCATCGAGCGGGTGCAGCACGATCTCGTCGGCCAGATCCGCGATCGACACCTCGTCCACCGCCGCCACCACGTGGTCCTTCGGTGCCACGACCACGGGGATCTCGGTATACAGGGGGATGGCGCTGAGACCGGTCCGGTCGATCGGCAGCCGCACCAGGCCCACGTCCGCGCCGCCGCCGCGCAACTGGTCGGGTGCGTCCGCGGCCGCCACCGGCACGAGGGTGAGCGGGACGTCGGGCAGCCGTTCGTTCCAGATCCGCACCCACTTGGTGGGGGTCACGCCCGGGACATACGCGAGCCGGAACGAAGGGGATGCATCCGCGTCTGTCACCCCGTCAGGCTACCGGCCTTGGTCAACGGCACCGCACACGCTCGTTACTCTTGACACCATGACGTCGCACAAGAGCCCCCAGACTATGAAGCCCGCCACCGCGGCGAAGAAGCTGGGTGTGTACCTCGAGGCCACCCCCGCGGAGTTCCAGGAGGGTCTCGTCTCCCGCGACGAGCTGAGTGCACTGCAGAGCGACCCGCCGGAGTGGCTGCTCGAGCTGCGCCGCAGCGGCCCGCACCCGCGGCCGGTGGTCGCGGCGAAGCTGGGGGTGTCCATCGCGGGCCTCGCCCGGGGCGGCGTCACCGAGGCGCTCACCACCGAGCAGATCGACGCGCTCATGGCGGATCGTCCCGAATGGCTGCAGCAGGAACGCGCCACCCAGGCCGAGGTCCGCAAGGAGACCGTCCGCATCAAGGAGAAGAACGCGGCGCGGCGGGATCAGCCCCGCAGGCCGCGTTCCTGACCGCTACCCCTCGACGATGCTGAGCTCGTCGAAGATCACTTCGCCGGCCGCGTCGGACTCGGGAAGGTCGACGACCGCCGTCAACGCCCACCCGTGATCGCCCTGCGGGTCCTCGAGGACCTGCCGCACCCGCCACAGCTCGGGCGCGGTCTCCACCTGGAACAGCTGGGGGCCGCGTGCCGAGGGGCCGGTGCCGAGGGAGTCGTATTCGTCGAAGTACGGCTGGAGCTGGTCCTCCCACTCGTCGGCGTCGATGCCGTCGTCGAGTCCCTCCAGTTCGGCCCACCGCCGCCGCGACGCGAGTTCGATACGCCGGAACATGGCGTTGCGCACCATCACCCGGAATGCTCGCGTATTCGCCGAGATCGGGCGCGGCACATCGGCGCCGAACGCGACCTGCTGGTCGTCTCCCTCGGCGCCGGGGTCGGTGAGGGATTCCCATTCGTCGAGCAGGCTGGAATCGACCTGGCGGATCAGCTCGCCCAGCCACTCGATGAGGTCGTCCAGCTCCTCCGTCCGGGCCTCGGTCGGAACGGTCTGGCGCAGGGCTCGATACGCGTCCGCGAGATACCGCAGTACGAGCCCCTCCGAACGGGCCAGACCGTAGTGGCTGACCATTTCGGCGAACGTCATCGCCCGCTCGACCATGTCGCGCACGACCGACTTGGGCGACAGCGCGAACTCCGTGATCCACGGGTGCCCACCGCGATACATCTCGAACGCTGGGAACAGCAGGTCTGCGAGAGGCTTGGGCCAGGTGACCTCCTCGAGCAGTTCCATGCGTTCCTCGTACTCGATCCCGTCGGCCTTCATCTGCGCGACCGCCTCACCGCGGGCGAAGTGCTGCTGCGCCATGAGGACCTGCCGCGGGTCGTCGAGGGTCGACTCGATCACCGACACCACATCCAGTGCATAGGAATCGGATTCGACGTCGAGGAGTTCGAGGGCGGCCAGGGCGAACGGGGACAGTGGCTGATTGAGCGCGAAGTCCCGCTGGAGTTCCATCGTCAGCCGGGCCATGCGGCCGTCGGCGTCGGGTTCGTCGAGTCTCTGCACCACCCCGGCGTCGATCAGCCCGCGGTACAACGACAACGCCTTGAGGATGTGCTTGCGCTGTGCGGGCCGCGACTCGTGGTTGTCCTCGAGGAGGTGCCGCATGGATTCGAAGCAGTTGCCCGGTCGCGCGATCACGTTGAGCAGCATGGAGTTCGACACGGAGAACCGGGAGACAAGCGGTTCGGGTGACGCGGCGACGAGGCGATCGAACGTGGCCTCGCTCCACGACACGAAGCCGTCCGGCGCCTTCTTGCGCTGCACCTTCCGGCGCTTCTTCGGGTCGTCTCCCGCCTTGGCGAGTGCACGCAGATTCTCGACCTCGTGTTCGGGGGCCTGCACGACCACGGTGCCCAGGGTGTCGTAGCCGGCGCGTCCCGCGCGTCCCGCGATCTGGTGGAACTCGCGGGCACGGAGGTGCCGCGTGCGGGTGCCGTCGAACTTGGTCAGCCCCGTGAGGAGCACGGTGCGGATGGGCACGTTGATTCCTACACCGAGCGTGTCGGTGCCGCAGATGACCTTCAGCAGACCGTCCTGTGCCAGCTTCTCGATGAGGCGGCGGTACTTCGGCAGCATGCCCGCGTGGTGGACGCCGATACCGTGCCGGACGAGGCGCGAGAGGGTCTTGCCGAATCCGGTGGTGAACCGGAAGCCGCCGAGCGCTTCGGCGATGGCGTCCTTCTCCTCGCGCGAACAAAAGTTGACGCTGGTCAGGGCTTGCGCGCGTTCCAGGGCGGCGGCCTGGGTGAAGTGGACCACGTAGACCGGGGCCTGATTGGTGGTCACCAGTTCCTCGATCGTCTCGCTCACGGGTGTCGTGGCGTACGAGAACATGAGGGGAACGGGACGCTCGGTGCCCGCCACCACGGTGGTGGGCCGGCCGGTCCGGCGGGTGAGGTCGGACGAGAAGAAGTCGACCTCACCGAGGGTGGCCGACATGAGCAGAAACTGGGCGTGGGGGAGTTCGACCAGGGGGACCTGCCACGCCCAGCCCCGGTCGGGCTCGGAGTAGAAGTGGAACTCGTCCATCACGACCTGACCGATGTCGGAGTCGGGGCCCTCGCGCAGTGCGAGGTTCGCGACGATCTCGGCGGTCGCGCAGATGATCGGCGCCCGTGAGTTGACGGCGGCGTCGCCGGTCATCATGCCGACGTTCTCCGCGCCGAATACCTCGCACAGAGCGAAGAACTTTTCGCTGACAAGGGCTTTGATCGGGGCCGTGTAGAAGGTGCGCTTGCCGGTGGCCATGGCGTAGAAGTGGGCGCCGACCGCCACCATCGACTTGCCGGATCCGGTGGGCGTCGCCAGGATCACGTTGGCCCCGGACACCAGCTCCATCACGGATTCTTCCTGGGCGGGGTAGAGCGTCAGACCCCGTTCTTCGGTCCAGGAGGTGAAGGCGTCGAAAACGGAATCGGAATCCGCGTTCTCGGGGAGCAGGTCGGAGAGAAGCACTGCTACAGGCTAGCCGGAACGCGGTGCGCCGCTGCCGGGCCTACGTTGCGCTGCGTTCGTCCGATCCCATCGCGTCCAGAACCGCCATCCGGGTGGACGCGCTGCCGGTGATGGTGCTCTCACCGACGCCGGTGACGAGCATCTGCCGCCACTTCGCTTCGTCGAACTGCAGGGGATGAGTGACGGACAGGAACTTCTCGATGGTGCGCAGGAACCGCATCGGGTCGTCGCGGAACGGGAAATGGCCTGCGCCGCGGAAGATCTCGAGGTGTGATCCGGGCATCGCCGCGTGTGCGAGGTGGGCGTGGCTCACCGGGATGACGGCGTCCTGATCGCCCCAGATGAGCTGCACCGGGAGGTTCTCGGTCAGATAACATCGGTCGAGCATGGTGACGACCTGGCCGCGCCAGTCGACGACCGCGCGCAGGGTGCGCAGATACGCCTCGTAGGCGGTGGGGTCGTACAGCTCCGCGAGCACACGTACCAGGTCGGGTGTGTCGTGCAGCATCGCACCGGGACGCAACCGCGTTCCGTTCAGCTGGCTCAACACGTTGCCCACCAGACGCACGGTGGGCATGGCGCCGGGAATGCGCAGCAGTTTCAGCGCCTCGTTGACCACCGGAACCGACGCGAGCCGGAGCAGCGGGTGAACGTCCTTGGTGACGCCGCCGGCCGAGACCAGGACGAGCCGGTCGACCATCTGCGGGAACTGGTAGGAGAACTGCATCGCGACACCGCCGCCGAGGGAGTGGCCGACGACGGTGACCTTGTCGATGCCCAGGGTGGAGAGCAGGTCGCGCATGCCGTTGGCGTACGCCGCGACCGAGTAATCGGCCCGCGGCTTGTCGGAGCGTCCGTGGCCCAGCAGATCGGGGGCGATGACGGTGTAGTTTTTGGCGAGGTGCGGGATAATTTCGGTCCAGGTGGACGAGTTGTCGCCGATGCCGTGGATCAGCAGAAGTGCGGGACCCTCGCCTGCCATGCGGAACGCGCGGCGGTAGCCGTGGATCGTGCGGAACATCATGCGGGTTTCGGCGTTCGGAACGGGCCTGAGCTTACGAATGCGAGTGTCGCTCATGTCGCCTCCTGAACTAGGTGCACTCCCGAATGTTGACAGCTCAATCATCCGCTTCATCTCGACGCTATTGCACCGCTCTCGGCCGAACAACTGGACCGTGCGGTCGCACAGTGTCCGCGTGGCGACCGCACAACAGCTCCTCGGTCACGCCCCGCCCGGTGATCCCCCCTCCTCGTCGGAGTCGCCGCCCTCGCCGTCCTGCAGGGCCTGTTCGGCGAGGAAACGCTCGAATTCTGCACCGAGTTCGTCACCACTCGGCAGGTCTTCTTCGCTGGCCAGGAGCGTGGACTGCTGTTCTTGAGCCGTTACGTACGCATCGTACTGGCGTTCCAGGGCGTGGACGACGGTTTGTACCTCCTCGTTACCCGCGATGTGCTCGTCGACCTGTTCGCGGACGCGTGCGGCGGCCTCGCCGAGCGCGGCCAGCGGCAGGTCCAGGTCGGTGACGTCACTCACATTCTCGAGGAGGGTCTCGGCGGCGCCCGGATAGTCCGTCTGAGCCAGGTAATGGGGGACGTGAACCGAGAACCCGACCGACTCGTGCCCGTGCTGCGCCATCCGCAACTCGATCAGCGAGGACGCGCTGCCGGGAACCTGCAGTTCGCCGGACCAGCGCTGGTGATCCTTGATCAGGTCCTTGTTGGTGGAATGCGCGGTCACCCCGAGCGGGCGGGTGTGCGGGATGGCCATCGGAATGGCATTGATGCCCACGGTCCGGCGCACACCGAGCTGCTCGGCCAGCAGGCGGACCGCCGTGGTGAACCGCTCCCAGCGCAGGTCGGGCTCCATGCCGGCCAGCAGCAGGAACGGGGTGCCCGCCGTGTCCTTCAGCGCATACAGGTTCAGCTCGGGCTGGTCGTAGTCCGAGAAGTGATCGGCCTTGAACGTCATGGTGGGCCGCCGTGAGCGGTAATCGACGAGTTCGTCGACCGCGAAGGAGGCGACCAGCTCGCTCTCCAGGCTCTCCCGGAGATGCGTCGTGGCGAGTTTGACGGCGTGGCCTGCGTCGGAGAAGCCCTCGAGTCCGTGGATCAGTACAGGTCCCTGGCCGTCCGCGGAGGACAGCTGCGGTGCCGGGAACTCCAGCTCGTACATCTTCGACTGTTCGTCCATTACAGACCTCTTCTCCTTCGTGCCTGGCCTCCAGTGTCCCCTATCGTCTCCGGCATCGATACGTCGGACTTTGCTCTCGGAGGTCCTGCTCTGGGGGAACACGGCGTGGGCGACCGATAATTCCCGCCTGCGGCGTTCCGGTGTTCGCCCACAGCGAGATCCCGCGCACGGTCTGTGGCAATGTGAGGAACGGCACGGTCCCAGACGGACGAGATCCTGGAGGTGCGCGATGTCGGCACGGGTACGAAGATGTGCGGACCGGGTTCGACGATCGGCGGTCGCGTCGTGAGCGTGCGCATCGACCGGGTGGTCACCTCCGGCACCTTCAGTCTCGACGGGGGCACCTGGGACGTCGACAACAATGTGTGGATCGTCGGCGACGACACCGAGGTGGTGGTGATCGACGCCGCCCACACCGCCGCCCCGATCGTCGAGGCTGTCGGCGGCAGGCACGTGAGGGCCATCGTCTGCACACACGGCCACAACGACCACGTCACCGTGGCGCCCGAACTGTCCACGGCGCTGGACGCCCCGATCTACCTCCATGCTGCCGACGACGTGTTGTGGCGGCAGACTCACCCCGCCGTCGCCTACACGCCGATCGAGGACGGGCAGCAGATCGCCGTGGCCGGGACCGACGTCCGCGTGCTCCACACGCCCGGCCACTCGCCCGGCTCCTGCTGCCTGTTTCTGCCGGAGGCGGGGGAGTTGTTCAGTGGCGACACCCTGTTCTCGGGCGGTCCGGGAGCCACCGGGCGCTCCTACTCGGACTTCCCGACGATCATCGGGTCCATCCGCGACCGTTTGTTCGCGTTGCCGCCGTCGACGACGGTCCGCACCGGGCACGGCGACGGAACCACCATCGGGACCGAATCCCCGCACCTGGAGGAGTGGATCGCCCGCGGCAGCTGAGCCGCAGCCTCCCCGCTGTCGGCGCGCCGGCGTGGCAGAGTGGCGGAAAAGGCTCCCCGGGGTGGGAGCACCACACATCCGACACGGGAGGTCGACGGTGAGGTCTCGGCGCACAGCGGTACGGACGGCCATGGTTGTCCCGGTGGTCTCGCTGGCCGCGGTGACGATTCTCTCCGGATGTTCCTCGACGGTCGTCGGTGACGCGCAGCCGAGCACGACGATCGCGGCGGGGTCGCCGTCGGGCAAGGGACTGTCGAAGCTTCTGGTGGATCCGGCCGACTTCCCGGCCCGATACGAGGCGATCGTGCTGCCCGCCCAGGCCGTGTCGATGGCGGCACCCGACCTGACGGGCGTACCGCAGGGCGCGGTGGTCGACCCCGCGGACTGCGCGCCGCCCGCGCAGGACTACGGACCGACCGGCACCGTCATGGCGGTGGGCACGGACAACGCGAGCCGTTCGACGATCTCGGTCGAGCTCACCAGAACCGATACGCTCCTCGACGAACTGGCGGCGCAGACGAAGAAGTGCGGTGAGGTCACCGTGACGGACAGTGGGGCCGAGTCCACCGTCACCACCGAGGTCACACCTGCCCCTCCCGTCCGGGCCGACGACACCCTCGCGCTCCGGCGGACTGTCAAGTCCGGTAACGGGAGCGACAAGGTCACCCAGTCGATGGTCACGTTGATCGCGCAGGTGGGCGACGTGCGGGTGTCTGCGACCTTCATGTCGTTCGGCGACGCGAAGGCCGATACCGTCGCGCTCGACGAGTTGTTCACCGCCGCGGTGCAGAAGGTGCAGAACAGCTGAGCGCGCCCTAGCACAGGGGTCCGACGACTTCTCGGTCGCTCGGCGCGTCCGTGCGGCGCGGCGACCCGGTTGTCCACAACCGACGGCCCATCCACAGCCCTCTGTGTTTCCCCAGTTCGCCCGCCCGCGCCGTCGCGTCGACCCGTCAGAGTCTGGTGCATGACGACACCCGCATTCCCGCACGGTTCCGGATTCTCCGACGATCCCGGCGGGGGACCGCCCCCGCACCAGCACACCGTCACGCTGTCCGCCCCGGGCGACCTTCTCGCCTCGGTGCCCGCACTGCTCGGATTCCGGCCTGCCCGGTCGATCGTGGCGGTGTGCCTGTCCGGGGAGCGCAACCCGTCGGTCGGAGCCGTCATGAGACACGACCTCGTCCTCAGCGGCGGCGACGTGCCGACCCCGCCGATGTACGCGGCATTGGGTCAGTTCGCCACCGTCTGCGAGAGGGAGCAGGCCACCGGGGTGCTCCTGGTGCTCGTCGACGACCGCTTCACCGACCCGGCCTCGATCTCCCTGGACGAGCTGTCCGCGATCGTCGAGGAATTCGAGGAACTCCTCGACTTCACGTCGGCCGAACTTCTCGACGTGTTCGTCACGGCGGAGATCGCCGCCGGCCGCGAATGGTTCAGCCTCCTCGGCGGCGGTGGGTGCGGAGTCCAGTCCGATCCGACGTCGTCGCGGGTCGCGCTCGCGCGGGTCGTCGAGGGCAGGGCCATCCGCTCTTCGCGCGAGGAACTGGAAGCCACGATCGAGGTGGGCCCGGTGCTCGAACGGATGCAGATCGCCGCCCTCATCGAACGTGGTCGTCAATCATCGCTTCTGCGAAGGGAATTGGCTGGACGGTCGGCCACGCCGGAGCGTGGTCACCGTCTCGAGCTCGAACTGGTGCTGACGCACGTCGCGCGGGTGTCGTCCGGGGAGCGGCTCCTCGCGCCGGAGTACGCGGAACTCGCGCTCGCACTGGACAATGTCACCGTCCGGGACAGCGCGCTCGCTCTGGCCGTCGGCCCGTACGCCGACGACGCGGAGCAACTGTGGATTCTCCTCGCCCGCAACCTCCCGGACCCGGAACGCGCGAACGCGGCGGCGCTGCTCGGATACAGCGCTTATCTTCGTGGCGACGGGCCGTTCGCCGGCATCGCGCTGGCCGCCGCACTGGACTCGGAGCCGGGGCACGTACTGGCCACCCTGCTCGACGGTGCACTGCACTCAGGACTCCGGCCGACCGAGGTGCGGGGCCTGGCCGACGTCGGTTACGAGCGAGCCGAAGCGATCGGTGTCGTGCTGCCCCGCTAAATCGCGGACCGCGCCGGCGTCACCGACGTGCCGCGTGCGACCGGTCGCCCAGCTCCTGCAGGTAGGCCCAGGCGTCGGCGACGATCTCGTCGAGGTCGGTGTGCTCCGGCCGCCATCCGAGTTCCGCGATCGCCCGATCACTCGACGCCACCAGCACGGCGGGATCGCCTGCCCGGCGCGGTGCGTCCTCGACCGCGATGGGAAGCCCGGTGACCCGCGCGCACGCCGAGATGACTTCGCGCACACTGAAACCCGCACCGCTGCCGAGATTGTAGATGCGGTGCCTGCCCTCGATCGACGACTCCAGTGCCAGCACGTGCGCCTCGGCGAGGTCGAGCACATGGATGTAGTCGCGGATCGCCGTGCCGTCCGGAGTCGGCCAGTCGGTTCCGAAGATCGAGATCTTCTCCCGCTGACCGAGCGCCACCTGGAGCACGAGAGGAATCAAATGCGTTTCGACGACCCGGTTCTCGCCGGCCGACTTGTACGCTCCCGCGACATTGAAGTACCGCAGGCTGGTCGCCGCGAGCGAATGAGCCACCGAATACGACGTGATGGCATGGTCGATCGCGAGTTTCGTCGCCCCGTACGGATTGGTGGGACGGGTTGGATCGGCCTCCGTGATCGGCGAGTGCTCGGGCTCGCCGTAGGTCGCGGCGGTCGACGAGAACACGAGTTTCCGCGTCCCCGAATGCCGCATGGCCTCCAGAAGTTCGAGCGTGGTGACGACGTTGCCGCGCCAGTACTTCTCCGGGTACTGGACGGACTCGCCGACGAGCGACTGCGCCGCGAAGTGCAGGACGCCGTCGAAGCGGGGTGTGCCGCTCGTGCCGAGCACGTCCGACACCACCTCCGCGACGTCGCCCTCGACGAACTCGGCACCGAGCGGCACCGCGTCGGCGTTACCCGTGGACAGGTCGTCGATGATGACGACCTCGTGCCCGCGTTCGAGCAGGACCGTGCTGCAGACGCTGCCGACATAGCCGGCGCCGCCGGTGACCAGAAGTTTCATCGACTATCCCTGAACCTGCTTCACCTGGACGGCGTGTGCCATCTCCTCGGACAGATCGAACCCGCTGTGGCCGGGCACCGTGATGGTGACCGAACCGGGCTTGGTCTCGACGGTGACGCGCGCGTCCGGGACGACACCCGCCTCGCGCAGCTGTCCGATGACGTCCGGATCAGACTGCACGTGCTCAGCGAGACGCCGGACGACGACAGCGGTCGGCTTGCCGGGCGGCACGTCCGTGAGCCGGATGAGCGTCTCGGGGGCGTCCACCGGGCGGTCCAGCCCGAGCAGCGCGAGCCCCGGAATCGGGTTGCCGTACGGCGAGGTAGTGGGGTTGTTGAGCACCTCTACGAGGCGCCGCTCGACTTCCTCGCTCATGACGTGCTCCCACCGGCACGCCTCCGCATGGACCTCTTCCCATTTGAGGCCGATGACATCGACCAGCAGTCGTTCGGCGAGGCGGTGCTTCCGCATCACCGACACCGCGAGTTCGCGGCCCTTCTCCGTCAGTTCCAGGTGGCGGTCACCGGCGACCAGGAGGAGACCGTCACGCTCCATCCGGGCGACGGTCTGGCTGACCGTCGGACCGCTCTGCTCGAGTCGTTCGGCAATACGTGCTCGAAGTGGGACGACGCCCTCTTCTTCCAAGTCATAGATCGTCCGGAGGTACATCTCCGTGGTGTCGACCAGATCCTTCACACTCACACCCCTTCGTCTCGGTTGATTCTACCGGTGATTGCCCGCCACCGGCGCCGTCCGTCCCCGCAGCGCGTCGGTGCCGGTCGTGCCGGGGTCTGCTCGCACCCTCCGCGGGGGACCAGTAGCGTGAGTTCATGACCGCGTCGTTCAGTTCCGGGGAGGATTCGGCTGCACTGGTATCGCACCGTGCAGTCGTGTGGAGTCCGGACTATCTCAGTTATCGGTGGAGTGCGGACCACCCGATGAATCCCACCCGGCTCGAGCTGACCATGTCGCTCGCCCGCAGCCTCGGGATTCTGGAGGGCGTCGAACTGTTGCGGCCCGCCGCCGCCTCGGACGCGGATCTGTTGCGGATCCACACTCCCGCGTACGTCGAAGCAGTCAAACAGGCCGGGCACTCGGCGACGTCGGGCGTGCTCGGTGCGGACGCCCCGCACGGGCTCGGCACCGAGGACAATCCGGTCTTCCCCCAGATGCACGAGGCGAGCGCGATCCTCGCGGGCGGTTCCCTCGCCGCGGCGCAGGAGATCGCAGCGGGACGCACACGCCGGGCCGTGAGCATCGGCGGCGGCATGCACCACGCGATGCCCGACTGGGCCTCCGGCTTCTGTGTGTACAACGATGTCGCCATTGCGATCTCCTGGCTGCTGGACCACGGGTTCGACCGGATCGCCTACATCGACGTCGACGCGCACCACGGTGACGGGGTGCAGCACGCGTTCGCGCACGACCCACGCGTCCTCACGATCTCGCTCCACCAGCATCCGGCGACGCTCTGGCCCAACACGGGATGGTCGAGCGAGGTCGGCGAGGGATCGGGGGAGGGCACCGCCGTCAACCTCCCCGTGCTCCCCGGGACCGTCGATGCGTTGTGGCTGCGCGGTTTCCACGCCGTCGTGCCGGGCGCCCTCGCGTCGTTCCGGCCACAGATCGTGATCAGTCAGTGCGGTGTCGACAGCCACCGCGAAGATCCGCTGGCCGACCTGGCGCTGACGGTCGACGGCCAGCGGGCCGCGTTCCTCGCCATGCGCGATCTCGCCGACCGCTACGCCGAAGGACGCTGGCTCGCCGTCGGCGGCGGCGGTTACGGCCTCGTCCGGGTGGTCCCGCGCGCGTGGACCCACCTCATCGCCGCGGCGCTCGACCGCGAGATCGACACGGGCCGTGCCGTACCCGAGGCCTGGCAGGAACGCGCGCACGCGCTCGCGCCCAGCGTGGACCTGCCGGACACGATGGGCGACGGCGGCGAGGTCGACTACCTGCCCTGGGACGGTCCCGGTGGCACACCGGAAACCGGGGTCCCGTCGATCGACCGCGCCCTGACGCGGATCGACTCGGCCGTCATCGCCACTCGCCGCGCCTGCTTCCCCCTACTCGGACTCGACCCGGAGGATCCCCGTGACTGAGCCGACGCACGGCAGCGAGACCACCGGCGGCGCCGAGGCGTCGAACAGCGCCGAGACGTCGGGTAGCGCCGGGGCGGCGGTCACGACCGAGGCGAAGGGGACCCCCGACGCAGCGCACAACTACCCGCGGCACTGGGTCGCCGACGTGCTCGCGGCGGACGGCGGGGCAGTGGCGTTGCGGCCGATCGTCCCCGAGGACGCGGACAAACTCGTCGCGTTCCACTCGAAGCTCTCCGAACGCACCCGCTATCTCCGGTATTTCGGCCCCTACCCGACCATGTCGCAACGGGACATCGTTCACTTCACCACGGTCGATCACCACGACCGGGTGGCGTTCGTGGTGCTGCTCGGGGACGAGATCATCGCCGTCGGCCGATACGAGCGACTCATCGGTGAGGGGGACGGCAAGTCCGCCGAGGTGGCGTTCGTCGTCGCGGACGCGCATCAGGGCCGCGGACTCGGGCCCATTCTGCTCGAGCATCTCGCCGCGGCGGCCGCGGAGAACGGCCTGACCATGTTCGTCGCCGAGGTCCTCGCGGAGAACCGGAACATGGTGACGGTCTTCCGTGAGGCGGGCTATCAGGTGAGCCGCAGCTTCGAGGGCGGAGTGCTCAAGCTCGAGTTCGCGATCGACCCCACCGAAGCGATGGTGTCCGTGCGCAATTCCCGCGAGCGGGCCGCCGAGGCGCGCAGCATGCGGAACGTGCTCAGTCCACGGTCGGTCGCGGTGATCGGCGCGTCCACCGACCGCGCGAAGGTCGGCAACGCCGTGCTGACCAACCTGCTGCGGGCGGGATTCACCGGCCCGGTGTATCCGGTCAACGCCGAGCACCGTTCGGTCCACGGTGTGCGCGCGTACCCGTCGGTCCGCGACATCCCCGACGAGGTGGATCTCGCCGTCGTCGCGGTACCCGCTGAATCGATCAATGCCGTCCTCGACGACTGCCTGGTCAAGGGGGTGAAGGCCCTCGTCGTCGTGTCTTCGGGATTCAGTGAAACCGGCATGGACGGACGGCAATCCGAACGTCGCCTCGTCCACGCCGCCCGCGCGCACGGGATGCGGCTGATCGGGCCCAACGCGCTCGGCGTGGCCAACAACGACAGCGAAGTCTCGTTGAACGCCACCCTCGCGCCGGTGCTGCCGAGCCCCGGTAACGTCGGATTCTTCTGCCAGTCCGGCGCACTCGGCATCGCCATCCTCGACGAGGCCGCACGGAGCCGCATCGGATTGTCCGCCTTCGTCTCCGCGGGCAACCGCGCCGACGTCTCCGGTAACGACCTCCTGCAGTACTGGGATTCGGATCCGGCCACCGAGGTGGTGCTGCTGTATCTGGAGAGCTTCGGCAATCCCCGCAAGTTCTCGCGCATCGCGCGCCGGGTGGCGCGGAACAAGCCGATCGTCGCGGTCAAGAGTGGCAGGCACGCCGTCCCGCCCGCATTGGCGGCCAGCGGTGGCGAGATGGACGATTCGATCGTCCGTGCCCTCTTCGAGCAGGCCGGTGTGGTGCAGGTCGGGTCGATCTCCCAGCTGTTCGACTGTGCGCTGCTGTTCGGGTATCAGCCGCTGCCCGCGGGCCCCCGGCTCGCCGTGGTCGGAAACTCCACCGCGCTCGGTGTGCTCGCCGCGGATGCGGCGCGCAGTGAGGGTCTGCAGGTCGGCGACCCCGTCGACCTCGGTCCGCAGGCCGGTCCCGAGGAGTTCGCGGCGGCCGTGCGGACGGCGCTCACGTCCTTCGACGTCGATTCGGTGATCGCCGTGTTCGTCCCGCCGGTCGCCGTTCCGGTCGAACCCTATGCCCAGGCGCTGCGGGAGGCGGTGCGGGAAGCCGACAAGCCCGTCCTCACGACGTTCCTCGCGGCGGAGGGTGTGCCCGACGTCCTGGCGGTCCGGGGTGAGGACGGGCACCCGACACGCGGTTCGGTTCCCTCCTATCCCGGTCCGGAGCGCGCGGCGCTGGCGCTGGCGCGCGCGTGGCGGTACTCGGCGTGGAAGAGTAAACCGTCCTCGAAAGTGGTGCGCCCCAACGGGATCGATCCGGAGCGGGCGAAAGCGATGATCGACGGCTGGCTCGCGGCGTCGTCCGGACGCTGGCTGTCGGACTTCGAGGCATCGCAACTCCTCGCGTGCTACGGCGTGAACGTCGTGGAATTCCGTTCCGCCACCACCGAAGACGAGGCCGTGCAGGCCGCCGAGGAGTTGGGATACCCGGTCGCGGTGAAGGCGACGGGGGAGCAGTGGCGGCACCGGCCGGACCTCGGTGGCGTCCGCCTCGATCTGGTCGGACCCGATTCGGTGCGCTGGGCCTACCGCGACCTCGCCGCCGCGTCCGGTGAACCGCTACTCCACGTGCAGCGGATGGCCACCAAGGGAATCGGCTGTGTGGTGGGCGTGCAGGACGACCCGTCGTTCGGTTCGCTCATCTCGTTCGGACTTGCCGGCGTGATCTCCGACCTCCTCGGCGACCGCGCCTACCGGGTGCTGCCCCTCACCGAAGACGCCGCAACGGAACTGATCGACGCACCGAAAGCGGCGCCGCTGCTGTCCGGCTACCGGAGTGCGGTACCGGTGAACAAATCGGCTCTCGTCGACCTCGTGCAGCGGATCTCCGCCCTCGCCGACGACCTCCCGGAGGTACGGGAACTGGCCTGCGAACCCGTGCTCGCGTCGGCCGAAGGCGCGCAGATCACCGATTCGCGCGTGCGGATCGGCCCGGAACCCAGCGTCGCCGACCTCGGCCCCCGCCGCCTGCGCTGACCGGTCACCCGGTCCCGCAGACAGCGCAACGCCGGTGCCGGTCGCGTACGACCGGCACCGGCGCTGATACCGGGTGGGAGACTCTCGTCAGCTGGCGTAGGAGCGCAACCGCTCGGCGCGGTCGCCCTGACGCAGCTTGCCCATCACTTCGCGCTCGATCTGACGGACACGCTCACGGGAGAGCCCGAAGAGCTTGCCGATCTGGTCGAGAGTGCGCGGCTGACCGTCGTCCAGACCGTAACGGAGGCGGATGACCTGCTGCTCACGCTCGTCGAGGGTGGCCAGCACGCTGCGCACGTCGCTGTGCAGGAGACCCGCGATCACGGCGTTCTCCGCCGACGTGGCCTCGGAATCCTCGATGAAGTCGCCCAGGGGAGCTTCCTCGTCGTTACCGACCGGCATGTCGAGGCTCACCGGGTCGCGGCTGTGGTCGAGGAGATCCGCGATCTTGTGCGCCGGGATGCCCGACTCCTCGGCCAGCTCGTCGTCCGTCGCCTCACGCCCGAGCTGCTGATGCAGCTCACGCTTGATACGGGCCAGCTTGTTGACCTGCTCGACGAGGTGCACTGGGAGCCGGATCGTCCGGCTCTGGTCGGCCATGCCGCGGGTGATCGCCTGACGAATCCACCAGGTGGCATACGTCGAGAACTTGAACCCCTTCGCGTAGTCGAACTTCTCCATCGCGCGGATCAGACCCAGGTTGCCCTCCTGGATGAGGTCCAGCAGCGGCATTCCGCGTCCGGTGTACCGCTTCGCGAGCGAGACGACGAGCCGCAGGTTGGCCTCGAGGAGGTGCGCTCGGGCGGACTGTCCTTCACGGACGACCGTCGCGAGGTCGCGCTTCTTGGCGGGGGAGAGTCGCTTCCCGGTCTCCAGGATGTGCGCGGCGTACAGCCCAGCCTCGATTCGCTTGGACAGTTCTACCTCGTCTGCGGCCGTCAGCAGAGCCGTGCGGCCGATTCCGTTCAGGTAGACGCGGACCAGGTCGGCAGCGGGGCTCTGGGCGTCCAGATCGGCAGCGCTGGGGCGAATGCGAGTAGTGGTGCTGGGGCTTGTCATGACTTGCCTCCTCATCGGTGGTGTCT
Source organism: Rhodococcus sp. IEGM 1307 (assembly GCF_030056915.1). Taxonomy (NCBI): domain Bacteria; kingdom Bacillati; phylum Actinomycetota; class Actinomycetes; order Mycobacteriales; family Nocardiaceae; genus Rhodococcus; species Rhodococcus sp. IEGM 1307. Next base: position 362,238 of record NZ_JASHKW010000004.1, on the reverse strand, counting down.
CATATGGATCAACGCACCGAAGGCCTGGGAAAGTTCCCGGCCGGTAATTTGCGAAGAGGCTGTGACCTGCGGGTTCCTCGATTCGGTCCTGAGAAGTTGCTGAGAACACGTATAAGGGGGACGGATCGGGAACCCGACGGCTACGCGGGAAGCACGAGTCCGTGCCGGACGAGGGCGTGCACGAGTGGCACGGCCGACTGCGCGAGGTCCTCGGCGTCGACGCCGTGGGCGGCGGCGAGAAGCTCGATCAGTTCGCCCAGCACGAGGCCGTCACCGCGCATGCCCGCGACGAGCGACGCGACGAGATCGTCGATCTCGTGCTGCCACGCCGGGCCGTTCCCGCGGTGCAACCGGGCGACCACCTGGGTCCATCCCTCGTCGCCGGGCAGGAACACCCGCTCCAGGGCGGTGCTCTCCTCCACGCGGAAACGTGCGGTGAGCACGTCGTGCTCGCGCAGCCACGCCACCCGCTCGAAGTACGCGAGCGCCTCCGCGCCCAAGGGGTCGCTGAAGCCGTGGGTGAGATCCTCCGCCATCAGATCGGTGGGTGCGTCGGTCCGGCGCAGGTAGACGAACCCGAAGCCGACCCCCTCGACGTTCGCGCTCGCGAGGTGATCCAGCCAGTCCTCGGCAATAGTCGCGGTGGCCGGGTCCCGGGTGTCGAGGCCGCCGTCCCGCATCCAGGTGCCGACGTACAGGGCCGGGTCCGCGACATCCCGCTGAACCACCCACGCGTCGATCCCGTGGGCGGGAAGCCAGGAGGCCACCCGGGCCCGCCAGTCCTCGCCCTCGACGTGGATCCACGACGCCAGCAGCGCCGCCGTGCCGCCGGGCGCGAGGTAGTCCGCCACGCGGGAGATCATCAGTTCACTCGCGCCGTCGAGGTCGAGTCCGGAGTCGCGGTAGGTGTGACCCACCCGGGCGCGGCTGACGACGAACGGCGGATTTGCCACCACCTGATCGAACGTGCGGCCCTCGACCGGCTCGAACCACGAGCCGGCGAGCAGTTCCACCTGCTCCTCGTTGAGCGCCGCGGTGACTGCCGCCAGTTCGACGGCACGGACATTCAGGTCCGTGGCCGTGACCGAGTCGGCGTAGGACGTGCCGTGCAGGGCCTGGATGCCGCAGCCGGTCCCGACGTCGAGCAGTGTCCCGACCGGCGCGGTCGGGGTGGCCTGCAGCAGCGACAGCGACGCGTGTCCGACGCCGATGACATGGTCGACGGGAGTCTCGCGGGGGCGGAGGGAGCCGTCGAGGTCGGAGAGCACCCAGCGGTTGCCCCCGCCGATGTCCATCGGACGGAGGTCGAGGGCCGCGCGGACGACGTCGCCGTCGGATTCGAGCAGGCCTGCTGCCACAGCATCCTCGACCGGGAGCGGGGAGAGCGCCGCGGCCACCTCGCCGACGGGACAGTCGTCGGTGAGCAGGAACAGGCGGATCAGGCTGCCGAGTTCGCCGCAGCCGGCGCTGGCGCGGCGCACCGGGACCGGCTCGTTGCGGCTCAACGCCGCATGGACCTCGGGGCCCAGCGCATCGAGCAGGGTGTCCGTGTCGTACCGGTTGCGGCGGAGGGCCTCACGCAGAGAGGGGCAGATCGACAGCAGCTCGTCACGGTTCACCCGTGCATTGTTGCAGCACGCCCGACTGCGTCAGCCCTCGATCGTGTGGTGCGGCGGCGCGGGCAGGGCGGTGGACGGCGACTCGCGGTGGTCGTACCGGCTGGGCTCGTCCTTGCTGCGCGGCGGGCGGTCGTTGGCGATGAGAACCGCGATCCACGGCAGCGGGATCGACACACCGATGATCGCCATCGAGATCCACGGGTTCTCCCAGATGCCGTACGCCACCGCCGCGAAGATCAGCGCGGGGAACCGGAAGGACATGATGAGCAGGTACTTGCGGACACGGGCGCGATGTTGATCCTCGATGGATCGCGCCGCCTCGGTGATGAGAACCGGATTGCTCGGGGAGCCGGCGTCGTGGGACCCACCGAACCCTGCACTTCGTGCCATGACTCCACTGTTCCACTGTCGGGCGGCAAATGCACACAGGGGGTGGGTTCGTCGGCCGGTTGCGGCATTATTGAGGGGTGAGCACTCAAACCAAGGAACGGCCCGACGTCACCACCGACGAGTCGACCGATGACGACACTCCCAAATTCTTCCACTACGTCAAGAAGAACAAGATCGCGGAGAGCGCCGTCATGGGCACTCACGTCGTCGCGTTGTGCGGCGAAGTGTTTCCGGTGACGAAGTCCGCGAAACCGGGATCGCCGGTCTGCCCCGACTGCAAGAAGATCTACGAAGGATTACGCAAGGGCGACTGAGGCTTCACCGGCGCTCGTCGCACACCCGGTGGCTCGGGGGATTCTCGTACCGGGCCGTCGGGCTCGTCGTCGTTCCCGGGCTCCGGCTCGGCCTCATCCGGACGGGCCCGGTCGCCGACGACCTTGATCGGACCGGTGGCGATGCGACGTGTGAGGCTGGTCACCGGACCCGTCGACGGCGAACTCTCGGCCTGTGCGGCGATCCAATCCCGCATCTGGTCGATGCGCGTCGCGCGGGCGGGCCAGAACTCCTGGACGGTGGCGTTGAACTCGGCACCGAGCACCACCGCGAACCCCAGGAAGAACGTGAACAGCAGGAACGCGATCGGCGTGGCCAGCGCCCCGTATGTGTACCCGGTTCCGGCCACCCAGGAGAGGTAGCGGCGCAGGCAGGTGCTCGCTCCGAGGAAGAACACCCCCGCGACGAGCGCGCCGCCGAGCAGCCGGTGCCAGGGCAGCGACCGGGGGAGCGCCACCTTGTACAGCGTCGTCAGGCCGACGATGAGCAACAGACCCACGCCGGGGTAGTAGAACGTGTCGACGATCTCCGTCCCGATCGTGCGCCACGCCTCCGGGAGCACCCTGCCGACGAGCGTCGGACCCAGCGCGACCAGCGGCAGGGTGAAGACGGCGAGGATCAGGAACATCACGTAGAGCAGCAACGCGAACACGCGCTGCCACACCGGGTGCCGCGCCTCCTGCTGGCCGTGGGCCTCGACGATCGAGTCCACGAACGTGGAAATGGCGGACGAGCCGGCCCACAGGGACAGCAGGAAGCTCAGTGACACGATCTCGGGACGTCCGCGTTCGAGTACGTCGCCGACCGTCGGGCGGATGATCTGTTCGACGACGCTGTCGCTGAACACCGTCCCGCTGAAGTTGATGATCTTCGACTGGATGATGTCGACGGTGTCGGGCCCGAACCAGCCGCCGACGTAGCCGAGCATTCCGAGGAGCCCCAGCAGGAGCGGGGGCAGCGACAGCGTCTGCCAGAACGCCGCCGTGGCCGCCTTTCCGAAGATGGAATCGTCCCAGGCCTTGCTCGCTGTGCGACCGATCACGCTCAGTGTGCGACGTAGCGGATGCCACCCGGACCGGGGTGGGTCACCGCCACTCTGCGGCGTTGTCGAGGGTGTTTCGGTCATGATGTTTCCAGCATCCCTGACGACACGCCCGGTTGCCCACCGCTGCTGTCCTCGTGTCGCGACAAATCTGTCACTATCGGATGTCGCGAATGCGGTTCGCGTCGGATCCGGACGCTAGGCTCCTTGACGGACAGCGCCTTCGGGTGTGGACCCGGACATGTCGATCGAATACCGAGGAGTGCGAGCAAACAGTGCCATGCCAGCGGAGGGCAGCCCGTGAGTGCTGAGACAGTGGGCTCCCAGTCGGCGCCGAGAGTGGAAACCGAGGCCGCGCAGATCGTGGGCACCGAGGCCTACCTCGCACAGACGGAACCGGCCAGACCCGCAGGATCCCTGCGTGCCTGGCAGCGTCGTGCGCTGACGAAGTATCTGTCCACCGGACCGCAGGACTTCCTAGCGGTCGCGACGCCGGGCGCCGGTAAGACCACGTTCGCGCTGCGGGTCGCGTCGGAGTTGCTGCGCGATCGCACCGTCGATCAGGTGACCGTGGTCGCGCCGACCGAGCACCTCAAGCACCAGTGGGCCGAGTCCGCCGCGCGCAACGGCATCGCGCTGGACTCGTACTTCTCGAACTCGACCGGGCAGACGTCCAGCGACTACCAGGGTGTCGTGGTGACGTACGCGCAGGTCGCCTCGCACCCGTTCAAACACCGGGTCCGTACCGAGAGCCGCCGCACGCTGGTCATCCTCGACGAGATCCACCACGGTGGTGACGCGAAGAGCTGGGGTGACGCCATCCGGGAGGCGTTCGGTGACGCCACCCGCCGCCTCGCCCTGACCGGTACGCCGTTCCGCAGCGACGACAGTGCGATCCCGTTCGTGACGTACGAGCCCGATCGCGAGGGTCTGATGCGCTCGAAGGCGGATCACTCCTACGGGTACTCGGACGCCCTCGCCGACGGCGTCGTCCGGCCCGTCGTGTTTCTCGCGTACTCCGGCGAGGCACGCTGGAGGAACAACGCGGGCGAGGAGTTCTCCGCGCGACTCGGTGAGCCGCTCAGCGCGGAACAGACGGCCCGGGCGTGGCGAACGGCCCTGGATCCGTCGGGCGACTGGATTCCCGCGGTCCTGCACGCCGCAGACACCCGGCTCGGCCAGCTGCGCACGGGCGGCATGCCCGACGCCGGAGGTCTGGTCATCGCCACCGACCAGACCGTGGCCCGCGCGTACGCGCAGACCCTGAAGGCGGTCACCGGGGAAGACCCGGTCGTGGTGCTCTCCGACGACCCGACGGCGTCCAAGCGGATCGCCGAGTTCGGGGCGAGCACCCAGAAGTGGATGGTCGCCGTCCGCATGGTGTCGGAAGGCGTCGACGTTCCCCGCCTGGCCGTCGGTGTGTACGCCACCAGTGCGTCCACCCCGCTCTATTTCGCGCAGGCGATCGGGCGTTTCGTGCGGTCCCGCCGCAAGGGCGAGACCGCGAGCGTGTTCCTCCCGTCGGTTCCGGTGCTGCTCGATCTGGCCAGCCAGCTCGAGGCGCAGCGCGACCACGTGCTCGGCAAGCCGCACCGGGAGAAGGACGGCTTCGATGACGATCTTCTCGCCGACGCGAACAAGCAGAAGGACGAGCTCGGCGAGGAGGAGAAGGCGTTCACCTCGCTCGGCGCGGACGCTGAGCTCGATCAGGTGATCTACGACGGTTCGTCCTTCGGGACGGCCACGTTCTCGGGTTCGGACGAGGAGGCCGACTACCTGGGTCTGCCCGGGCTGCTTGACGCCGATCAGATGCGCGCGCTGCTGCGTCAGCGTCAGTCGGAGCAGCTGGACAAGGCGGAGCCGGCACCCGCGCCCGTGCACACGCCCGTGCCCCAGGTCGCGGACCGGGTGGCTGCCGCCGGACAGCTCGCGCAGCTGCGCCGGGAACTGAACAGTCTCGTCGCGATGCACCACCACAGGACGGGCAAGCCGCACGGCACCATCCACGGCGAACTGCGCCGCGTCTGCGGGGGACCGCCCACGGCGATCGCCACCGTCGAGCAGCTCACCGAGCGGATCTCGACCCTGCGACAGTGGTGACCGCCGTCACCCGGTGACGCGAACGTGAAGAGACCGGCGAGTGCATCGCACTCGCCGGTCTCTGTGCTGAAGAGGTGAGCCTGGGACGGGTCACCCGGGCTGACGTATCAGATTGCAGCTTCGGCTTCGGACACGATCGTGGCGTTCATCTCGCGAAGGCGGTCTGCGTGCTCGTTGGCGTGGTGACCGCAGAAGAGCAACTCTCCTCCGGTCGGAAGAACCGCGCGAACGCGGGCTCCCGCACCGCACCGGTCGCACCGGTCGGCTGCGGTCAACGGGGGGCTGGTCAGTGTTCCGGGCATGACTCCTCCGTACTGGCTTCGACTGATGCCGAGTGCCTGGGGCCTTGGTCCGCCGCGTCGGGGGTGGCGCGGTGGATCTACTCTGTCAGACGTTTGGGGTTTACGCGTTGTTCCCGTCGGCGTTTCTCAGTGTTGCATCACACACGAAACCCCCCGGAAACGCCCAGTCAGGGACGTGACGAGCGCAGATGTGAACAGACCGCGCGGTCCGAGTTCGCTGACAGCTGATTCGTTTTCGGGCGTGACGCTAGTCTCACCGTGTGAAATCCGAAGACCAGCTGGTCCACATCTGCAGCCGCGGGGAATGGCGCACCGCGGAACGCGAAGGCAGTCGAGTGCCCGCGACGTTCGCCGCGGACGGTTTCGTGCACCTCTCGACGCCGGCCCAGGTGCATCTGCCCGCCAACAGGTTGTTCGCCGGGCGTACGGACCTCGTCCTGCTGAGGCTCGACCCCGCCGCGCTCGGTGCGCCGGTGAAGTGGGAGCCGGGCGTGCCGGCCGATCCGGCGTCGATGCTGTTCCCACACCTGTACGGGACGCTGCCCGTCACGGCGGTCACCGCGGTCGAGGATTACCGCCCCGACGCCGACGGAACGTTCCCGGCCCGGCACTGACGCGAGCCTTGCGCGGTTGGTCACACCGATCGGTCTACCGTGGAGGCATGAACGTTGAAGTGACGCCACTACCGGGTATCGGGGTGCGTAAGGACTTCGAACTCGCCGCCGGTCGCCGCATCGGTGTCATCACCCATCGCGACGGTCGCACCGATCTGATCGTCTCGAAGGCCGACGATCCCGATGCGTGCGCTGCGTCGGTGCCGCTCACCACCGAGGAGGCGGCAGTCCTCAGCAACCTGCTGGGGGCGCCGCAACTGGTGGCGCAGCTGGAGGAGGAGCACCGGGACCTGCCCGGAATCCGCACCAAGCAGCTGTACATCAAGGAGGACTCCCGGTTCGACGGCCGTCCGCTCGGCGACACGGCGATGCGCACCCGCACCGGGGTCTCGATCGTCGCGGTCATGCGGGCCGGTCAGGTGTACCCGTCACCGAAGCCCGACTTCCTGCTCACCTCGGGCGACCTCCTGGTCGCTGTCGGAACCACAGACGGACTGGACGCGTCGGCCAAGCTCCTGGCCAACGGCTGACATTCCCGTGAACACCACCACGCTCGCGCTCATCGAACTGGGCGCGGTGTTCTTCGCGCTCGGATTGCTGGGCCGCCTGGCAGCTCAGTTCGGCATGTCGCCGATCCCGTTCTATCTCCTCGGCGGACTCTGCTTCGGCAGCGGCGGATTCGTCAACCTCGGCGACATCAGCGAGTTCAGTCACTTGGCGGCCGAGATCGGGGTGGTCCTCCTCCTGCTGCTGCTGGGGCTGGAATACACCGCGTCGGAACTCGTCACCGGGCTGCGACGGTCGTGGATGGCCGGGGTCGTGGACGCCGTTCTCAATGCCGCGCCCGGAGCGGTCGTCGCACTGATGCTGGGGTGGGGACCCACCGGCGCGGTTGTGATGGCCGGCGTCACCTACATCTCGTCGTCGGGCATCATCGCGAAGGTGCTGAGCGACCTGGGTCGGCTCGGTAACCGTGAAACGCCGGTCGTGCTCTCGATTCTCGTGTTCGAGGACCTCGCGATGGCCGTGTATCTGCCCATTCTGACGGCGCTGCTCGCCGGCGTCAGTTTCGCCGGTGGACTCGAGGCGGTGGGCATCTCCCTCGTCGTTATCTCGGTCGTCCTCGTGATCGCACTGCGGTACGGCCGCTACGTGTCCGCCCTGCTGGACAGCCCGGACAGCGAGACGCTGCTCCTGAAACTGCTCGGCGCCGCGCTCCTCGTCGCGGGGATCAGTTCGGCGATGCAGGTGTCGGCCGCCGTGGGGGCGTTCCTGCTGGGGATCGCGATCTCCGGTACGACCGCCCACAACGCGAGCCGCGTCCTCGAACCGCTCCGCGATCTGTTCGCCGCGATGTTCTTCGTGGTGTTCGGACTCAACACCGACCCCCGGGCGATTCCACCGGTTCTCGGCTGGGCCGTCCTGCTCGCCGTGGTCACCGCGCTGACGAAGATGGTCACCGGCGCCTGGGCGGCGAAACAGCAGGGCGTCGGGCGGCTGGGCCGGGCCCGGGCGGGGGTCGCGCTGATCGCGCGCGGCGAGTTCTCCATCGTCATCGCAGGCCTGGCATTGTCGGCCGGAGCGGTGGAGAGCGAACTCGTGGCACTCGCCACCGCGTACGTGCTCCTGATGGCCGTCATCGGCCCGGTGGCGGCACGGGTGGTCGAACCGGTGGCAGGGGCCTGGATCCGGGTCCGCACCAGCGCGTAGCGAGACACAGACGACGATGCCCCCGGACTCGCTCGGAGTCCGGGGGCATCGAGGTGTGTTCGTCAGTCCAGGTAGTCGCGCAGCACCTGCGACCGGGACGGGTGGCGCAGCTTCGACATGGTCTTGGACTCGATCTGACGGATGCGCTCACGCGTCACCCCGTAGACCTGCCCGATCTCGTCGAGGGTGCGGGGCTGACCGTCGGTCAGGCCGAAGCGCAGGCGCACGACGCCCGCTTCACGCTCGGAGAGCGTCTCGAGCACCGACTGCAGCTGATCCTGCAGAAGGGTGAACGACACGGCGTCGACGGCGACGACGGCCTCGGAGTCCTCGATGAAGTCGCCGAGCTGGCTGTCGCCCTCGTCGCCGATCGTCTGGTCGAGGGAGATGGGCTCACGAGCGTACTGCTGGATCTCCAGCACCTTCTCGGGCGTGATGTCCATTTCCTTGGCGAGCTCTTCGGGAGTGGGCTCACGGCCCAGGTCCTGCAGGAGTTCACGCTGGATGCGGCCGAGCTTGTTGATGACCTCGACCATGTGCACCGGGATGCGGATGGTGCGGGCCTGGTCGGCCATCGCGCGGGTGATGGCCTGACGGATCCACCACGTGGCGTAGGTCGAGAACTTGTAGCCCTTGGTGTAGTCGAACTTCTCGACGGCACGGATGAGGCCCAGGTTGCCTTCCTGGATCAGGTCGAGGAAGGCCATGCCGCGGCCGGTGTAGCGCTTGGCGAGCGACACGACGAGGCGGAGGTTCGCCTCGAGGAGGTGGTTCTTGGCGCGGTTTCCGTCGCGGCAGATCCAGCTCATGTCCCGGCGCTGGGCGGCGGGGAGCTTCTCGCCGGAATCGGACAGTTCCTGCATGATCTGGGTCGCGTAGAGCCCGGCCTCGATCCGCTTGGCGAGCTCGACCTCCTCTTCGGCGTTGAGGAGGGCGACCTTGCCGATCTGCTTGAGGTAGGCACGGACCGAGTCGGCGGACGCGGTCAGTTCGGCGTCCTTGCGGGCCTGGCGGAGCGCTTCGGACTCCTCCTCGTCCCACACGAAGTCGCCGGAGGCCTTGTCCTTCTCGGACGGCTCCTCGGTCTCCTCGTCCTCGCCGACTGCGACGACCTCGACGACATCGGACTCGACCTCGGCGAGATCGCCCTCGGTGATGTCGATGTCCTCCATGTCGGCGGAGTCTTCGTCGAGGTCTTCGCCGTCCGCACCCTTACCGGCCGTGGCCTTCTTGCCGCCCGCCTTCTTGGCCGCCGCCTTCTTGGCGGGGGCCTTCTTCGCTGCTGCCTTCTTGGCGGGAGCCTTCTTGGCCGCCGGCTTCTTCGCGGGAGCTTCCTCGGCTGCCGGAGCGGTGCCGGTGGCTGCCGCTCCGACTGGTGCTTCCGGTCCTGACTCCGAAGTCGAATCAGCAGTCTGACGTGTATCGGTGGCTGCCACGTACGCCCTTTCGTGACGGTGTCGTGCGGCGTCACGCCAGAGTGGTCATCCGGCGGAGAGGTCTACTGGTTTCGCCGGCGCGCAGCCGGGCTCTTCCATTGTAACGACCCATCCGAATTAGTTACGGAGCGATGCCCGTTTCCACTGCGAGCGCAGCACCGACGATGCCCGCCGTATTCAGCAGCGCAGCAGGTACGACGGGTGTCCTGTTGGTCAGATGCGGGATCCACTTCTCGTTCTTCCGGCTGATTCCGCCGCCGGCGATGAACAGATCCGGCCACAGGAGGTTCTCGAACCGGGTGAGGACGCGGCTCACTTCGCCGGCCCATTCCTTGTACGACAGGTCCTTCTTCTCCTTGACCGAGGACGCCGCCCGGTGCTCGGCTTCCTTGCCGTCCACCTCCATGTGCCCGAACTCGGTGTTGGGAAGCAGGACGCCGTCGTGGAGGATCGCCGAGCCGATGCCGGTGCCGAACGTGAGGAGGATGACGACCCCCTTCGCGTCCTTGCCTGCGCCGAGCGCGTCCTCCCCTATCCCCGCCGCATCCGCGTCGTTGAGGACGGTAACGAGCCGGCCGCCGAGTGCCTCGGAGAACAGCGCGCGGGCGTCCGTCCCGATCCACTTCTTGTCGATGTTGGCGGCGGATCGCGCCACACCGCCGGTGACGACGCTCGGCAGGGTGATACCGACCGGTCCGTCCCATTCTGCCTGGCGGATGATCTCGGCGACGGTCTCCGCGACCGCCTCCGGCGTGGACGGCTGGGGAGTGAGGAGTTTGATGCGGTCCCCGACCAGCTGGCCCGTCTCGAGATCCACGACGCCACCCTTGACGCCACTGCCTCCGACGTCGACACCGAACCCCGTTTTGGTCATGGCGTGTGCTCCTTCGTGTCGACGACGACGTGTTCTCCGGCGCTCTTCTGCTGCTCGTCACACTAGTGTGTCGACGCGTGTTCGGTGGGCGATGACACCAGCCGCGCGAACCGTCAGCGGTGGTGTGAGGCAGCGAAAGTGTGTTCCGATGGGTGGGTGCATGCACCCCAGAGTTCAGAGTCCGCGCCAGGCCATGTCGGCACCGACCCCAGGCGACTGCTCGAGGTCGCCGTGGCGGTGGCCGAGGAAGCCGCCGCCCACGTCCGGGCGCGACGGCCCGAGGTCTTCGGAATCGTCGGGAAGCGAGCGGGATCCGGAGATTCCGTCGCCTCGAAGAGCACCCCGACCGACCCGGTCACGGTGGTCGACACCGAGAGCGAGCAGGTCATCCGCGACCGGCTCGCGGAGCTTCGCCCCGACGACGCGATCCTCGGCGAAGAAGGTGGGGGAGAGGAGGATTCCGTCGCCGAGGTGCGGTGGATCGTGGATCCGATCGACGGCACCGTGAACTTTCTGTACGGCGTCCCCGCGTACGCGGTCTCCGTGGCGGCCCAGATCGACGGGGTGTCCGTCGCCGGGGCCGTGGTCGACGTGGCGGCCCGATCGACCTACGCGGCGGCACGCGGCGGCGGGGCCACCCTCACCGACGCGGACGGGCGGGTGAGCGACCTCCGGTGCAACCCGGTCACCGACGTGTCGATGGCGTTGCTCGCCACCGGATTCGGGTACGGCGCAGCGCGGCGCAAGGCGCAGGGCGCCCTCATCGCGGACATCCTGCCGAGGGTGCGGGACATCCGCCGGATCGGCTCGGCGGCCCTCGATCTGTGCATGGTCGCGGCCGGCCGTGTCGACGCGCATTTCGAACACGGGCTGAGCCCGTGGGACTGGGCCGCGGGGTCGCTGATCGCGACCGAGGCGGGGGCCCGCGTGCGAATCCCTTCCCCGCAGACGTCGAGTGCGGACGGCGACGTGGTGGTGGCCGCGGCCCCCGGCATCGCCGACGCGCTGGACGCGCTGTTCGCCGAGATCGGGGTGGACGCCCCGATCCCGGAACGGTGACCGCCGGTCAGCAGCGGGCGGTGCGCGCCGCCTTCAGCAGGTCGATGTCGAGGGGGGCGGGCTGGCTGCCGGGCGGCGGATCCTTCAGGGACCGCAGGACCTCTTCGGCGTCCGTGTTCGGCGAGATCTTGCGGAAGTAGGTGCCGAGCGCGAGGTCGACCGTGTCGTCGGTGCGGGTGTCCTGGATGAGTTCGGCGCACGGGGCCACCAGCCAGAGCGCGCTGGCGGCCGCGGCACCGTTGGGACCGAACCGCAGCTGACCCTGGCACTGCATGTTCTGGTCGACGTAGACCGGGTCGTTGCCCGCCTGGACGTCGGGTGCGCTCGCGAACCCGTAGTCACTGAGCTGTGCGGCCACCTGCGCCGCCTGGCCGTGCTCGCCGTTGGCGTTGAACACACGCACCTTCGTGGCGGACAGCGCGGCAGGCTCCACGTCCCGCAGGGTCGAACCGTCGACCTTTTCGCCCAGCGCCTGCTGCGGCGGGGCGGCGGGGTCGACGGGTTGCGCGGCCGGCTGCGGAGGGTTGCAGTCGACCGTGGTGGCCAGATCCTCGTCGTCGCCGAGGACGCCGGCCCACACGACGGCCCCGAGCAGGGCGAGGACCGCGAACACCACGAGGATCGGCAGCGCCCGCCGCCGCCGGAACGGACGACCCTTGTCGTCGAGCGGGCTGCCTTCGGTGATCAGTGAAACCACAGTGTGCCTCGACCTCTCCTACGAACTGCGCTTCGTACGTTGCACCCGTACAGCGCACCGATACAGGGCCCGGCCACACGTCGTGGCGCAGGTTCGGCACCTACCTTAGATCCCGGGCACGTCATAACCCCGAACCCGTCCCCGTTGTGGAATGTCACAGCTTGCTGTGGTGTTGGTGACGATTAGCAGACAATTTGCGCGAACGGTCGATTCGGTTACGACTTTTGTACTTCCTTCGGCTACTGTCTGGCGGCCCCAGTCGTTCAAAGCGTGCAGGACGAGGGTCGGCAGAAGATGACAAATGAGGCGTAGATCATGTTTCCGGAGCCTGGTTCCGGGCACGAACCCATCCGCTGCAGCGTTGTGCAGCCGCAGGGTGTGATCTGCGCCGAGGCGGTTTTCGTGTGGACGGTCGACCAGCAATCGGTTCGACGTACCGCACGGGCCGGGATACACCGAAGAGGATGAGGGGAAGGCGACATGGCAACTGACTACGACGCACCGCGGCGAACAGAGTCCGACGAGGTTTCGGAGGATTCGCTGGAGGAACTGAAGGCGCGACGCAACGAGGCTCAGTCGGCTGTTGTCGACGTGGACGAGTCCGACACCGCGGAATCGTTCGAACTGCCCGGCGCGGATCTGTCCGGTGAAGAGCTCTCGGTGCGGGTCGTGCCGAAGCAGGCCGACGAGTTCACGTGTTCGAGCTGTTTCCTGGTGCACCACCGCAGCCGACTCGCCAGCGACGCGGGCGGAGTACTGGTGTGCAGGGACTGCGCAGCCTGAGCGGCGGCGAGTACGAGAGGCGGACGGTGGGAGGCCCACCGTCCGATCAGTCTCCGTCCGTATGCGGGCGGGCACGGTTGACGGCGGACAGCAATTCGGCCGGCCGTCGTGTGCTGATCAACCAGTAGGGGGTCGGGTCCTCGGGGTCGTCGAGCACGATCAGTGCCATCGGCTTGACCCACACCCGGTGTTGCACGAAGGCGGCGGGGTCGAGCTGACGACCGAGCGCCGCACTCTTCGCCGAACCGGGTACCTCGGCGACCCGCGAGATGACATCGAGCGGCAGGTGCGCCTGTCCGACCCGCAGGTGGACACCGTCCGGTTCCTCGACGACCTCGACGCGGAGACGGCTGAGCCAGACGAGTCCCCACACGGGCAGGGGCAGTAGAAGGACGTACGGCAGCCACGCGCGCAGGCCCGGCGCACCCATGTGCACCTCCGCGGCGAGCAGACCGGCGACGAACAAGCCCACTGCCCACCACCAGACGGGCACCCACAGGCGCTCGGAGTACAGCACGGGCGAGGTGTTATCGGTGGGCGCGACTTCGGGCCGGGACGTTTGTGACACCCGACCAGGATAGTCGGTGTCTGAGAGTAGGCTCGGTGCACGTGAGCGACCTATCTCCCGGCCTTTCTCCCGCCGCGACCCCCGCCCTTCCGCCCGTCGCCCTTCAGCGGCTGGACCCCGACATTCAGGTACCGCAGCGTGCGCACGACGGCGACGCCGGTGTCGACCTGTGCAGCACCGTCGACGTGACCATCGAGCCGGGGCGCCGTGTCCTCGTCGGAACCGGCATCGCGATCGCGCTGCCCCTGGGCACGGTCGGGCTGATCCACCCCCGATCCGGGCTGGCCGCGAAGTCGGGTCTGTCGGTGGTCAACACCCCCGGCACCATCGATGCCGGGTACCGCGGCGAGATCAAGGTGTGCCTGATCAATCACGACCTCGAGACCCCGATCGAGATCCGCCGGGGCGACCGGATCGCCCAACTGCTCGTCCAGCGGGTCGAACTGGTGTCGTTCGTCGAGGTCCCGTCGCTCGACGGCACCACCCGCGGCAGTGACGGACATGGGTCGAGCGGAGGCCACGCGAGCCTCGTCGGCAATGCCAGTGAAGGAGCCTGATCATGTTCGGACGTCGTAAGAAGAAGGAAGCCGAGGACGACCGGCCCGGTTTCTTCGAGGACGCCGAGGCCGGCGACGCCGACGCGGATTACGAGGAGGCGGACTACGAGGACGACTACGACGCCGTGACCGAGGTGGACGGCGGTCCGTACGACGCCGACGACCTCGAGTCGGGCGCCGACCTCACCGTCGGTGAGGTGGGAACCCGCCTCGACCTCGGTTCGGTCCTCGTCCCGATGCCGCAGGGCGCCCAGTTGCAGGTCGAGATGGCGCCCGACGGTTCGCCGCAGGCAGTGCATCTCGTCACCCAGCAGGGGCGCATCACCGTGGCGGCGTATGCCGCCCCGAAGTCGCTGGGCCAGTGGCGGGAAGTCGCGGGCGACCTCGCCGAATCGCTGCGCAACGACAACGCGACGGTGAGCGTCGAGAGCGGACCGTGGGGACGCGAGGTCTTCGCCGTCACCCCGAACGCCGACCTGCGCTTCATCGGCGTCGACGGCTACCGGTGGATGGTGCGCTGCGTGGTCGCGGGACCGAGCGGTGGCAACACGGCCGACTCGGAGCTCGTCGCGACCGCCAGGGCGATCCTGCGCGACACGGTCGTGAAGCGGGGCAACGAACCGAACCCGGTGCGGACACCGCTGCCGGTGGTCCTGCCCGAGGCCCTCGCGCAGCAGCTGGCTGCCGCTCACCAGCAGCAGCTGGCGCAGCAGCAGGGTGCTGCTCCGCAGCAGCCCGCGCCGCAGCAGCCGGCTCCGGCGGGTCCGCAGGGCGAGCCGCAGGCGCCCCCCGCGGAGGCCCCGGCGCAGCCGCAGCAGCGTCGCGGCGAATCGGGTTCGGCGATGCAGCAACTCGGTCGCTGAATCCCGGTCCCGGAGATGTGGCGCTCAGATCGTGTGCAGGACCGAATCGAGCGCATCGAGGCTGGCGTAGCCGAGAATCGCCGGGTCGGCGCCGATCTCGTCCAGCGTCACCGTGACGAGGCCCGCGTGCGGTAGTCGTTCGGACCACTCCCGGGCGACCTCGAGGGGATGCACGGCGTCGTCGGTGGCGGCGGCGATCCCCACCGGCACCGTGATGCGCTCGAGGTCGCCCGCGCCGGGGGCGTGGTACTCGGACGCCTCGTCCAGTGCGGCGGGAAGGTGCGGCCACTGCGATCGCCACGATTTCGCCAGTTCCCGGCCCAGCCACGGCGGGCTGGACGCGATCATCTCGGCGGTGACCTGTTCGAGGCCGTCGGCCCGCAGCCGGGCCGCGGTGTACCGGGCGCTGGCGGCGGCGGGAGCGTCCGCGGCGGTCCCGGTCCACGCGGGCAGCGCCGCGAGGACGCCGGCGACGCGATCCGGGTGTGATCCTGCCCACTGCAGCGCCACGGCGGCCCCGATGGACACCCCTCCGACGAGGATGCGTCCGTGCTGCGCGGCCGCGGCGTCGAGCGCGTCGACGTAGCTTCCGACGACTCGCCGGGGATCGGGTTCGACTGCGGCCGTGCGCACTCCACGGCAGGTCAGAGGCTCGGTGAAGGCGCGGGCCACGAAGTCCGCGTCGGATCCCGTACCCGGGAGCACAACGGCCACGCAAGGCCGACTATCAGAGGGCATGTGATGATCCTGCCTCGTCTGTCGCAGCGCTCTTCCGGTGGTGTGGTTGCCGGGAACCAATGGGTCTACAGTGGCGAATACACAGCCCTACGAGCGGCGCGAAGATCTCGCGTCGCACATGCTCCAGGAGCGCGCAATGGCACCCGCCACGGCAGGATATTTTCGTCGGCTGACTCGCAGGCTCACCGAGGACCTCGAGCAGCTGGACGCCGAGGAAATGGCCGAGACGTCTCAGGCGTCCGGCGCACAACGTGCCTGCGACTGCAGCCGCGGCGAAGAGGTCACCATGCTGGGGCGGCTCCGTAGTGTCGAAGCCTGTCCGAAGTCCGGGAACGCCAGCATCGAAGCCGAGTTCTTCGACGGCACGGAACAGATCAAGCTGGTGTGGATCGGCCGGCGGAGGATTCCGGGCATCGAGCCGGGCAAGACCCTGCTGGTTCGCGGACGTGTCGGCGAACGCGACGGCCAGAAGGTGATCTTCAACCCGTATTACGAGTTGCGCGGCGAATCGTAGCGGCCCTCTCGTGTGGCACTCTCGTTGAGTGACCGAAACGAAGCAACAATCCATACTCGAACAGCTCGGTGGGCTCAGCGGGCTGGTCTATTCGACCCTGCCCATCCTGGTTTTCGTTCCGGTCAACGGTGTGTGGGGCCTGGGTCCGGCTATCTGGGCGGCCCTCGGCGTCGCCGTCGCGATTCTCCTCTGGCGCCTCGTCCGCCGCAGCCCCATCCAGCCCGCGGTGTCCGGGTTCGTCGGCGTCGGCATCTCCGCGTTCATCGCGTACCGCACGGGCGATGCCAAGGGATACTTTCTCTTCGGGATCTACACGAGCCTCGCCTACGGGGCGGTGTTCCTGATCTCGATTCTGGTGCGCTGGCCGATCGTCGGCCTGATCTGGGGTTTCCTCAACGGCCACGGCAACCTCTGGCGGCGCCATCGCGGTGCGGTACGTGCCTATGACGTGGCCACCGCAGCCTGGGCGCTGGTGTTCGCGGCCCGGTACCTCGTGCAGTCGCAACTCTACGATTCGGACCAGACGGGCTGGCTCGCGTTCGCGCGCATCGCGATGGGCTGGCCGTTGGCGGGATTGGCTCTCCTGGTGACGATCTGGGCTGTGCGCCGGGCAGACCGGATCGTCGAACCGGCACCGTCGGACGACGCCGGCGAACCGACGGACGACACGGAAGCGGGCGGCCCCCGCGACGAGCCCGGCCGCACCTGAGTGCAGCCCCACGCCGAGGACCGTGTCGGCCCTGACCGGTTGTGCCGGAGACGAAGTCGCCGACCCGATCAGGCCACGAGGTCCTGGTACTCGGGATGCTTCGACACGAACCTCACGACATACGGGCACACCGGGCGCACCCGCAGCCCACGGCGGCGGAGATCGTCCAGGGCCGCACCCACGAGCGTCCGGGCGAGTCCGAGTCCCTCGTACTGCGGATAGATCTCGGTGTGAACGAAAACGTGTACGTCCCCGTCGACTTCGTACTGCTCGATTCCCGCGAGTTCATCGTCGGCGTGGATCTCGTACCGGCTCTGCTGCGGGCTGTCGGTGACGACGATGCTCTCGGGTGTTGCGGTGGTACCCATCGGATCCTCCCGGGTGTCGATCGGTCCCCGCCGGGTCAGGAGAGCCCGACGGCCGCTCGCAGGTCGTCCTCGACGTCCACGGACGCGACGAACAGCAGTTCGTCACCGCCCTCGAGCGGATCGTCCTGCTGCGGCACGATGACCCGTCCGCCGCGGAGAATGGTGACCAGCGCGGCATCGCGGGGCAATTGCAGCTTGCGGACGGGCTTCCCGGCGAGCGGGGTGTTGTCGGGCAGCGTGACCTCGACGAGGTTGGCCTGCCCCTGGCGAAATGTCATCAGCCGCACGAGATCGCCGACCGACACCGCCTCCTCCACCAGCGAGGCGAGCATCCGGGGGGTGGAGACGGCGACGTCGACTCCCCAGGACTCGTCGAACAACCACTCGTTGCGGGGATCGTTGACGCGGGCGACCACACGACTGACCCCGAACTCGGTCTTCGCGAGGAGGCTGAGGACCAGGTTGGCCTTGTCGTCACCGGTGGCCGCGATCACCACCTCGTAGGTTTCGAGGGATGCGGCCTCGAGGCTGCTCAGCTCGCACGCGTCGGCGTGGACCCAGGTCGCCTCGGGCACCGACTCCTGTTCGACGTGCTCGAGCTTGCGTTCGATCAGCATGACGGCGTGTTCGCTGCGGACCAGTTCGCGCGCGATCGAGCGTCCGACTGCGCCGGCTCCTGCGATTGCGACTCTCATCGATTGCTTCCGTTCGGGTGGTCGATCGTGAACATTCTCACTGCCGTCTCAGTTGTCCGAAGGCGGGGGATTGCCCGCGAGCGCGACGGCCTCGGCCACCGTTCCCGACACGGCCGCGATGTACACCTGGTCGTCGGCCTGGAAGACCGTCTTGCGGTCGGGAAGGACGCCGGTGCCGAAGCGGATGATGAACGCGACACGCGAATTCGTCGCCGCCTCGAGTTCGGCGACCGGCCTGCCGATCCAATCCTCGTGCAGGGACAACTCGGTGACCGCGACGGTTCCGGACGGATCGCGCCACTTGGCGGTCTGGCTGTCGCGGGTGAGGGTGTGCAGGAAGCGGTCCGTGGACCACGGGACGGTGGCGACAGTGGGGATCCCGAGCCGCTCGTACACGGCGGCACGCTTGGCGTCGTAGATCCGGGCGACGACGCGCTCCACGCCGAACGTCTCCCGGGCCACGCGTGCGGAAATGATGTTGGAGTTGTCTCCGGACGACACTGCGGCGAATGCCTCTGCGCGCTCGATACCGGACTTGACCAGCACGTCACGGTCGAATCCCATGCCGACGACGGTGCGTCCGGGGAAGTCGGGTTCGAGACGTAGGAATGCGGCAGGGTCGCGATCGATGACCGCGACCTCATGGCCGATCCGGGTCAGCGAGCCAGCGAGGGATGAGCCGACCCGGCCGCATCCCATGATGACCACATACACCTTGTACTCCGTTCATGGGCTCTTACGTCACGTCTCGAGTACGTGCGTACCGAATCGAACCGTACAGTGCCCAGGCGGAAGAGCAACCGAGACAGAGATCGCAATCCGGACACATTGGTGGGTGAGGGTCCAGGTTTTCTGCGGACGGCTTACGCTTTGGCAGTGTCAAAGCTCTCGACCGCCACAAAGCGGCTACTGCTAGGCAGACCCTTCCGGAGCGACAAGCTCGGGCACACGCTGCTTCCCAAGAGGATCGCCCTCCCGGTCTTCGCCTCCGATGCGATGTCGTCGGTGGCCTACGCCCCCGAGGAAATCTTCCTCGTACTATCGGTGGCGGGCATCTCCGCCTACGCGTACACCCCCTGGATCGGACTTGCCGTCGCCGCCGTGATGGCGGTGGTGGTCGCCAGTTACCGGCAGAACGTGCACGCCTACCCGTCGGGCGGCGGCGACTACGAGGTCGCGACCGTCAATCTCGGTCCCAACGCGGGTCTGACCGTGGGCAGCGCCCTGCTGGTGGACTACGTCCTCACGGTCGCGGTCTCCATCTCGTCGGCCGCGTCCAACATCGGTTCGGCGGTGCCGTTCGTGGCCCAGCACAAGGTGCTGTTCGCGGTCGCGGCCATCGTGCTGCTGACTGCCATCAACTTGCGTGGCATCCGTGAATCCGGTGCAGCCTTCGCGATCCCGACATACGCGTTCATCGCCGGCATGGCCCTGATGCTGCTGTGGGGGTTCTTCCAGATCTTCGTCCTCGGCGACGACCTGCGCGCCGAATCGTCCGGATTCGAACTCGAAGCCGAGGACTCCCACCTGTACGGGATCGCGTTCGCGTTCCTGATCGCTCGGGCCTTCTCCTCCGGCTGTGCGGCACTGACCGGTGTCGAGGCGATCAGCAACGGTGTTCCCGCCTTCCAGAAGCCCAAGTCCCGCAACGCGGCCACCACGCTGCTGCTGCTGGGATCGATTGCCATCGTGCTGCTGATGGGCATCATCATCCTGGCCCAGAAGATCGGGATCGTGTACGCGCACAGCCCGGCCGAACAGCTGATCGGCGCCCCCGCCGGGTATCACCAGAAGACTCTGATCGCGCAGATCGCGGAGACGGTGTTCGGCGGTTTCCCCATCGGCTTCTATTTCATCGCGATCGTGACGGCTCTGATCCTCGTGCTGGCCGCCAACACGGCCTTCAACGGGTTCCCCGTGCTCGGCTCGATCCTCGCGCAGGATCGCTACCTGCCCCGTCAGCTGCACACCCGCGGCGACCGCCTGGCGTTCAGCAACGGCATCCTGTTCCTGTCCGGGGCGGCGATCGCGTTCGTCGTCCTGTTCGGCGCCGAGGTGACCAAGCTGATCCAGCTGTACATCGTCGGCGTGTTCGTCTCGTTCGTGCTGAGCCAGACGGGCATGATCCGGCACTGGACCCGGCACCTGAAGACCGAGAACGACCCGGCTCAGCGCCGGCGGATGCACCGCTCCCGGGTGATCAACTCCATCGGCCTCGCCATGACCGGCGCCGTCCTGATCATCGTGCTCATCACGAAGTTCGCGGCAGGCGCCTGGATCGCGATCGTGGCCATGGTCGCCATCTTCGTCGTGATGAAGATGATCCGGAAGCACTACGACAGCGTCGCGCGGGAGCTCGAGGAACAGGAATGGGACGGGGTGCTGCCCAGCCGGACTCACTCCATCGTCCTCGTCTCCAAGCTGCACATGCCGACGATGCGGGCGCTCGCCTATGCCCGGGCCACACGGCCGGACACACTCGAGGCGATCACGGTGAACGTCGACGAACCCGACACCCGGGCGCTCGTGCGCCAGTGGGAGAAGACCGACATCGCGGTGCCGCTCAAGGTGATCGAGTCGCCGTACCGCGAAATCACCAAACCCGTGCTCGACTACGTGCGGCGCGTCCGGAAGGATTCGCCGCGGGACGTCGTCACCGTGTTCATCCCCGAGTACGTGGTGGGGCACTGGTGGGAGCAGATCCTGCACAACCAGAGTGCGCTGCGGCTCAAGAGCCGCCTGCTGTTCCAGCCAGGTGTGATGGTCACCAGCGTTCCGTGGCAACTGAACTCGTCCGAGAAGGCGAAGACACTGAACATCGAATACACGGCCGGGGCGTCACGCCGCGGCTACGAACCCGACGACAAGTGACGGGCGAGAAGCGTTGAGTGAGAACTGGTCGGACCGCCGCTTCGAACTGCGGCTGGGAAATCCCGGGCACGGCGGTTTCGTCGTCGCCCGCCATGAGGGCCGCGTGGTCTTCGTGCGGCACGGACTGCCCGGCGAGCGGGTGATCGCCCTCGTCACCGAGGATCGCGGCGGGTCCTACTGCCGGGCCGACGCGATCGAGATCCTCGACGCGTCCCCGGAGCGGGTCACCCCGGTGTGCCCGGTGTCGGGTCCGGGCGGCGCGGGGTGTTGCGACTTCTCGCACGCGAGCCTGCACGTGCAGCGGGACATGAAGGCGCAGGTCGTGGCCGAGCAGTTGGCGCGGCTCGCACGTGTGCAGCGGGACGTGGACGTCGAGGAACTGCCCGGCACCGGAGACGGCACCGGCTGGCGCACGCGGGTACGGCTCGCCGTCGACCCGGACGGCCGCCCCGGCTATCACCGGCACCGCAGTTCCGGGATCGTCACGGACCTGGCGTGCCCGCAGATCGAGTCGGCCGCCTACGACGGTGTGAGCGAGCACGATTGGAAGCCCGGCAGCGAGGTGCAGATCGTCCTCGACGGCGCGGGGGAGCGGCACGTGGTCGAGATCGCTCCGCCGAAGGTGTCGCGGACCGGCCGCACGAGTCCCGGGCGCCGCGGTGCCATGGCTCGCCGCGCCGCCAGCGGTGCGCCACGCTCCGAGCGGGTGGTCGTCGGATCGGGTCGCCCGGTGGAGCGGGTGCGCGACCGGGAATGGGCGCTGGCCGCCACCGGGTTCTGGCAGGCGCATCGCGGGGCCGCGGAAACGTATTCGGCAGTGGTCGCCGAATGGGCCGGGATGTCCGCGGGCGAGACCGCATGGGACCTGTACGGGGGAGTGGGTGTGTTCGCCGCCGCCCTCGCCGGCGATGCCGGGCCGTCCGGACACGTGGATTCCGTCGAGTCCTCACGCCAGGCCGTGTCGGACGGGAAGGCCGCGCTCTCCGACCTCCCGCAGGTGCGGTTCCACTCCGACCGGGTAGAGCGCGCCGTCTCCGGGCTCGCCTCCCCGCCGCAGGTCGTGGTGCTCGATCCGCCGCGTGCGGGTGCCGGGCGTGACGTGATCGACGCGGTCGCCGCCGCGGGCGCCGAGCGGGTCGTGCACGTGGGATGCGACCCGGCGTCGTTCGCCCGCGACATCGGTCTGTACCTCGCGCAGGGATATCATGTCGACGAGCTGCGCGCGTTCGATGCGTTCCCTCTCACCCATCACGTGGAGTGCATCGCGTTGCTGACGCGCTGACAGCGGCGCATCGTTACCGAACGCAACAAAACGTTATAGTCGGCCCGCAGGTAGTGGGTGTGTGGGACGGGGACTGGATGTCGGTACAGGCAGATACTGCGCAAGCGCTCGTCGATGCGGTGTTCGCACTCGGGCGGTCGTTGCGGGCGGTCGTCTCCGCGAGCGGCGAGACCCCGATCCCGCCCGCGTTGACGAGCGTGCTCTTCGTGCTCGCCGCCCGGGGGGAGTGCCGCCAGAACGAACTGGCCGCCGACCTGTGCGTCAGTCAGTCCTCGCTGAGCAGGCAGATTTCCGAACTGGTCGACGCGGGATACGTGTCGCGCGCCGCCGACCCCCACGACAAGCGTGCCTCCCGCATTCGGGTGTCGCCGAACGGGATGGACATTCTGCGCGAGACCACCGAGCGCCGGGCCGAACGGCTGCGCGGCATGCTCGAAGGCTGGTCCCAGGAACAAGCACTCGCGGCGGTGACGTCGCTGACTCAGCTCAACGACACGTTCGCCGCGTCGGTCCAGCAGCGGGGCCCGCGGGTCTAGACCAGACGCCACCGCACCCGGACGTCGACGCGCGTCGGCTTCTCGCCGCGTTCGACGGCGATCGGGGAGTCGGCCGCCGCGAACGCCTTCGCGACCGGCCGCGGCGGCACGTCCCCGGTGTCGACTTCCGAGATGTCGAGCACCTCGCCCAGTGCACGACGTGACAGCGAGGCATACTGCTCCGCCTTGGCGAGGGCATCGGCCCAGGCCCGGTCCCGAGCGGACGCCGTCAGCGCGGCAGGGTCGGAGAAGTCGAATTCGAGTCCGCCGAGCCGGATGTCGTCGCCACCCGCGCCGACGCAGGCGGCCACCACCTGCGCCGACGACGACGCGGACGCCCCGGCCTCGCGGACGGTGATCTGCAGCGTCGTCGCGGCGGTGTAGCCGGTCACCTCGCTGCCCCGGCCCTCGGTCCACGTGGTCTCGGAGTGCACGGAAAGGCCGGTGGTCGCGAGGTCGGGCCCCGAGACGCCGTACCCGCGCAGGGTGTCCGTGACCGCCGTGGTGGACCGGGCGACGGCCTCGAACGCATCGGCCACCGCGGGACGTGTCGCGGTCACGGTGACGGTGGCGCGCACGAGATCCGGAATCGCCGACACGATTCCGGATCCGCGTACCGTCACCGATCTCTCGGCGTGATCCGTCGCCACCGTCAGGACTTACGGTTGTACAGGCGCATCGTCAGGGGTCCGAAGATCACCACGAACCCGGCGCACCACCCGAACACGATGGCGAGATCCGCCATCTCCACCGTCCCGGCCATCAGCCCGCGAATGGACGTCACCAGCTTGCTGATCGGGTTGACGCCGACGAAGGCCTGCAGCCAGCCCGGCATCGTTGCGGGGTCGACGAAGATGTTGCTGGCAAATGTCAGCGGGAACAGGATGAACATCGACACCCCCATGACCGCCTGCTCGGTACGCATGAGCATCGCGAACATCGTCCAGATCCAGGACAGGCTGAACGAGAACAGCAGCAGCAGGCCGATCGACGCCACCACACCGACGAGCCCGCCGTCCGGGCGGAACCCCAGGACGAGCCCCAGGAGCAGGACGATGATCGAGGCTATCGTGTAGCGGACGACGTCACCGAGCAACGCGCCCACGAGTGGAGACGGACGCCAGATCGGGAGCGACCGAAACCGGTCGAACACCCCCTTCTCGATGTCCTTGTTGAGCGTCAGGCCGGTGTACATGGTGATCATGACGACCGTCTGCACCAGGATGCCCGGCAGCAGGAACTGGACGTAGGCGCTGGTCGAACCGGCCAGCGCACCCCCGAAGAGGTACGTGAACATCAACGTGAACATGATCGGGAACATCGTCACGTCGAACAGTTGCTCGGGGACGTGCTTGATCTTGAGCAGAGCTCGCCAGCCGAACGAGAGCGAGGTGGACCACGCGGTGGGTCTCGCGGGCCTCGGGCCGGGCATCTTCAGGACGTCGGCGACCGCGGTGGCGGTGTCGGTGGTCCGGTCGGTGGTGGAGGTCATGACGCATGCTCCTCGGTGGGTCGGCCGGTGAGGGAGAGGAAGACTTCGTCGAGGCTCGGTTGCCCCAACGCGAATGTGCTGACGGCGATTCCGGCGTCGTCGAGTGCGGGCAGCGCCCGCGCGACCCGGGCCGGGTCGTCGATACGGGCGGTCAGGGCGGCCGGGTCGGCTTCTTCGACGATCGGCACCTCGAGCACGTCCCGCAGCAGCGCCGCCGCGGCGGGACGGGTGGCGATGTCGGTGACCCGCACGTGCAGGGCCCCGGATCCGACGGAGGCCTTCAGTTCGCCGGTGGTGCCCTCCGCGATGACCTTGCCGTGGTCGATGACGGCCACCCGGTCGGCGAGTTGATCGGCCTCGTCGAGGTACTGCGTGGTCAGCAGCACCGTCGTTCCGCCGGCCACCAGCGCGCGGACGATCTCCCACACCTGATTGCGGCTGCGCGGGTCGAGACCGGTGGTGGGCTCGTCGAGAAAGATCATCTCGGGAGTGACGATGATGCTGGCCGCGATGTCGAGCCTGCGGCGCATACCACCGGAGTAGTTCTTCACCTGCCGGTTGCCCGCCTCGTCGAGCCCGAACGCGGTCAGCAACTGTTCGGACCGGGTGCGGGCCGCCGCGCGGGAGTACCCGTACAACCGGCCGAGCAGCAGCAGGTTCTCGCTGCCCGTCAGATCCTCGTCGAGCGAGGCGAACTGTCCGGTGAGGGAGACCTTGCTGCGCACGGCGTCCGGCTCGCTCGCGACGTCGTGGCCCAGCACGGTGGCCGTTCCACCGTCGAGGGGCAGGAGCGTGGCCAGCATCCGGATCGCGGTGGTCTTGCCCGCGCCGTTCGGTCCGAGGACGCCGTACACGCCGCCGAGGGGGACGGCCAGATCCAGGCCGTCGACAGCGTGGGTGGATCCGAACGTCTTGACGAGTCCCGTCGTCTCGATGGCCAGCTTTGTCGCTGTGAGCATTGCACCCTGCTTTCGATTCGAGCGTCGTCGATTCCGAGCCCCAGCCTGTCCGATTTTTCCGGTTCGGGCAATCGGATTTTCCCGTGGGCGATCCTCGATCAGGGCCGAAGCAGCGACCGCAGAATCACGTCGAGTTGCTCATAGGCGCCGGCAGCCAGTCGTTCGAGAAGGGCGAGTTTGAGTCCGGGCTCCGTCGCGGCCATGTCGGCATACCGATCCGCGGGGAGAACGGCGACGGTGACCTCGGAGTCGGCGCACACGTCATTGAGAAAGCGTAGGTCCAGCAGCATAGTCATCTCGCCGAAGGTCATGCCCGTCGACAGGGTCATGATCCGGTACACGGCGCCCCCGGAATCGGTGACCCTCATGCTGACCCGGCCCGAGAGGATCAGGAACAGCCCGCACGCCCGGTCGCCTCGCTGGATGATCTGCTCGTCGCGAGCGAACGTGCGGATGTCGAGGTCGCGGGTGAGTCGCCGCAACTGTTCCGGTCGCAGCCCGGCCAGCACCGGATGGTGCGCGACGTCGATGGTCGCCGGCTGGCGAAGGGCGGCGCAGTGCCGATCGAGGAGGGTGTCCTCGGACCACTGCAATGCGGCTTCGAGGTCGGCGAACACCCGGCCGCCCGCACCGGTGAGATCCGAATGCGTGTAGCCGAGCAGGGCCGCGGGATCGACGAGGGCGACCGCGCAGCCGCGACGGGTGAGTTCGTCGCGCAGACTCTCGAGCATGCGGCGCGCGATGCTGCCGACGTCGTCCACCCGCCGCACGTCGACCACCACGACCTCGAGCTCGTTCTCGACCCCGCCGATCTCGCGCACCGCGGACTCCGCGCCGGCGAAGAGCAGGTCCCCGTGCAACTCGTAGATCCGGCTGCGCTTGCCGACGTCGTCGAGGGCGGCCCGCTCGGCGGGAGTGCGCCGCATCCGCGACGGACTGTCGACGACGGAGTACGTGGCACGGATCGCCGACCGGGCGGCGCGGGTGACGTGCAGGAAGTGCAGCTCCAGGTCGTTCGACAGGGCCCGGCACGCCTCCACCCCGCGCACGCTGTTCCCGTGCGCGTCGAGGCGCGGCGAGTAGACGGCGATGCCGATCTGGCCCGGCAGGACCGCGACGATGCCGCCGCCGACGCCGCTCTTGGCCGGCAACCCCACCTCGTACACCCACTTGCCTGCGGCGTCGTACATGCCGCACGTCGACATCACGCTCAGGACGCGCTCGACGAGGGCCGGTTCGAGAACGGTGTCCCGGGTGACGGGGTTGACGCCGTTGTTCGCCATCGTCGCGGCCATCAGGCTCAGGTCCCGGCACGTCACGTCGATGGAGCACTGGCGGAAGTAGAGATCGACCGCCTCGTCGGGGTCGCCGGTGATGATGTCGAACGAGCGCAGCATGTGGCCGATCGCCCGGTTGCGGTGCCCGGTCCGTGACTCGGACTCGTACACCGACCGGTTGAACGTCAGGTCCCGTCCGGCGTACCGGGAGTACGCGGCCCGGATCCGTTCGAACCTCGAGTCCAGGTCCGGGCCGGCCACCAGCGACGCGGCGGTGATCGCCCCGGCGTTGATCATCGGATTGCGTGGTCGCTCCGTCCGCGGGTCGAGGCTGATCTCGTTGAACGGTTCCCCGGACGGTTCGACGTCGATCTTCTCGGCGACCGCGTCGGACCCGCGGTCGGCCAGCGCCAGGGCGTACGTGAACGGTTTCGAGATGGACTGGATGGTGAAGGGCAGGCGGGTGTCGCCGACCTCGTACACGTAGCCGTCCACGGTGGCGATGCAGATTCCGAACGAGTCGGGGGCGACGGCGGCGAGTTCGGGAATGTAGTCGGCGAGCTCGCCGCTGCGGTTCCCCCGGGTCGCGGCGAAGACTTTCCCGATCAGCGCGTCCACGACGGTGCTCATGAGTCGACCCTAGAGGCTGTTCACGACGCTGTCGGGTGTTCCGCGGGGCCCGTCCGGCGGCACAATTGTGTGAAGCCGGTCACGGTCGTGGCCGGGATGCCCGAGGACGAGCCCGCGATACCGGGCCGCACCGGCCCCTACCGTGTGTCCCGCACTCCGGCGGCTCCGTAGACTGGTTCCACTGTGACGTGACACGAAGCCACGGCAGAGGCACGCAAGGCCGCGTGCATCACGGAGGGAGCGATCTCGTTGGGTGTTCTTGCCCGTATCCAGACGCCTGACGATCTTCGTCAGCTGAATTCGGCGGAGATGAAGCAGCTCGGCGCGGAGATTCGTGAGTTCCTCGTGCAGAAGGTCGCGGCGACCGGTGGTCATCTCGGCCCCAACCTGGGCGTCGTCGAACTGACCCTCGCGTTGCACCGCATCTTCGAGTCGCCCGCCGACCCGATCATCTTCGACACGGGCCACCAGGCGTACGTCCACAAGATCCTCACCGGTCGCAAGGACGATTTCGACTCGCTCCGCAAGCAGGGTGGCCTGTCCGGGTACCCGTGCCGGGCGGAGAGCGATCACGACTGGGTCGAGTCCTCGCACGCATCGGCGTCGCTGTCGTACGCGGACGGCCTCGCGAAGGCCTTCGAACTGACCGGTCAGGACCGCCACGTCGTCGCCGTCGTGGGTGACGGTGCGCTGACCGGCGGCATGTGCTGGGAGGCCCTGAACAACATCGCGGCAGGCAAGGACCGCTCGGTGGTCATCGTCGTCAACGACAACGGCCGTTCCTACGCACCGACCATCGGTGGTCTCGCCGACCACCTCGCCGCCCTCCGCCTCCAGCCGGGATACGAACGCATCCTCGACAGCGGCCGCCGGATGGTGAAGAAACTTCCCTGGGTGGGTCGCACCGCCTACTCGGTCCTCCACGGCATGAAAGCGGGCCTCAAGGACGCCGTCGCCCCGCAGGTGATGTTCACGGACCTGGGCATCAAGTACCTCGGACCGGTCGACGGACACGACGAGGCCGCGCTCGAATCCGCGCTGCGCCGCGCGAAGGCGTTCGGTGGCCCGGTCATCGTCCACGCCGTCACCCGCAAGGGCATGGGTTACGCGCCCGCCGAGAACCACGTCGCCGATCAGATGCACTCGACCGGCGTGATCGACCCGCTCACCGGTAAGGCGACCGGGTCGGCGTCCGCCGACTGGACGTCGGTGTTCTCGGCCGAGCTGATCGATCAGGCGAGTCACCGGCAGGACATCGTGGCGATCACCGCGGCGATGGCGGGCCCCACCGGTCTCGCCGCGTTCGGCGAGAAATACCCCGACCGGATGTTCGACGTCGGGATCGCCGAGCAGCACGCCGTCACGTCGGCGGCCGGCCTCGCCCTGGGCGGCCTGCACCCGGTGGTCGCGGTCTACTCGACGTTCCTCAACCGCGCGTTCGATCAGCTGCTGATGGACGTGGCGTTGCTGAAGCTTCCCGTCACCCTCGTTCTCGACCGCGCGGGTATCACCGGCAACGACGGCGCCAGCCACAACGGCATGTGGGACATGTCGCTGCTCGGCATCGTCCCCGGAATGAAGGTCGCGGCTCCCCGCGACACCGCCACCCTGCGGGAGGAACTGGACGAGGCGCTGGCCGTCGACGACGGTCCGACCGCGCTCCGGTTCCCGAAGGGCACCGTCGGCGACGACGTACCCGCGGTGAGCCGCCTCGACGGCGTCGTCGACATCCTTCGTGCCCCCTCCGGGCGGAACGACGTGCTCGTCGTGTCGGTCGGCGCGTTCGCCGGTCTCGCGCTCGCCGCGGCGGAACGCCTGGAACAGCAGGGCATCTCGGCGACTGTCGTCGACCCGCGGTGGGTCCTGCCGGTCCCGGAGTCGCTGGTGAAGCTCGCCGAGGACTACACGATGGTCGTCACCGTCGAGGACAGCGGACTGCACGGCGGTGTCGGTTCCACCGTGTCCGCCGCGCTGCGGGCGGCGGGGGTCGACGTCCCCTGTCGTGATCTCGGTGTTCCGCAACAGTTCCTCGACCACGCGTCGCGCGCGCAGATCCACGCCGAGCTGGGCCTCACCGCGCAGGACGTCGCCCGGCAGATCACCGGATGGTTCGCCGGCCTCGGGAACCTGCGCCCCGAGCAGCAGAACGGCGTCGTCGCCGACCTCGATGCGCAGCGCGCGGAGAAGCAGCAGGGCTGAGCCGTTGCACAGAAATCCGGCCGAATCACAGTGTGATTCGGCCGGATCCGTATGTGCCTGGGTCAGGTGTGCATCTCCTCGAGCTCCATCCCCTTCGTCTCCCGGACCTTCGACCGGACGAAGAAGAACGACAGCAACGCGAAGAACGCGAACAGCCCGTACAGGAACCACAGCCCCACCGAGCGGGTGAGCGGCGGGAATGCCAGCGTGACCGTGAAGTTCGCGATCCAGTTCGCCGCCGTGCTGATGCCGAGTGCGTAGGCGCGCATGTTGTTGGGGAACATCTCGCCCAGCATCACCCACATGACCGGGCCCCAGGTGGAGGCGAAGAAGATCACGAACAGGTTGGCGCCGATCAGGGCGACCGCCCCCCACGGGCTGGGGAGCACGACGTCGTCGCCGCTGCCCGTCGCCTGGGAGAAGGCGATTGCGGCCATGAGCAGGCTCACGAACATGCCGAGCGAGCCGACCATGAGCAGGATGCGCCTGCCGATCCGGTCGACGAACAGGATGGCGACGAACGTCATGCCCACGTTGATGATCGACGTGATCACCGACGTGGTGAACGACTCGTTCTCGGTGAAGCCCACCGACTTCCAGAGCGTGGTGGAGTAGTAGAAGATCGCGTTGATACCCACGAACTGCTGGAAGATGGCCATGAAGATGCCGACCCAGACGATGGGCTGCAGCCCGAACTTCGGGCCGCGAATGTCGTCGAACGACGCCGTCGATTCGTGGCGGAGGGTCAGCCGGATCTCGGAGACACGCTCGTGCGGGTCGACTTCGCCGGTGATGTTCGCGAGGATGTCGGCCGCTTCCTGATCGAGGTGCTTGCCGACCAGGTAGCGGGGTGACTCGGGAATGAGCAGGGCGAGAATGCCGTACACGACCGCGGGGACCACACCGACGATGAACATCCAGCGCCAGGCCTCGAGGTTCAGCCACAACTCGTTGGAGGCGCCGCCCGCGGCGTTCTGCAGCACCGCGTCCGACAGCAGCGCGGCGAAGATGCCGAGAGTAATGGCCAACTGCTGCAGCGACGCCAACGCGCCGCGGTAGCGGGCCGGCGCGATCTCCGAGATGTACGTGGGCGCAATGACCGACGCGATACCGATGCCGAGACCGCCGAGGACGCGCCACAGCATCAGGTCGGGGACGCTGAACGCGAGACCCGCTCCGAGCGAGGACACGACGAACAGCACCGAACCGAGCAGCATCACTTTCTTGCGGCCCCAGCGGTCCGCGAGGCGACCCGCAAACCATGCGCCCACAGCACATCCGAGCAGTGCGATCGCCACGGCGAAGCCCGTGAAGAACGATCCGAGTTCGAAGTGGCCCTGGATGGAGTCGACGGCACCGTTGATGACCGAGCTGTCGAAACCGAAGAGAAATCCACCGACCGCGGCGGCGACGGTGACGCCGATGACCTTCGCGGTGTGTCTTTCGGACATCTGCGTCATCGCATACCTGCTTTCGGCGAGCGTTCCTGATGCGGGCACAGCGGAAATTTGTGTCTCGAATCACGCTACGCCCGACACCGCCTGTCAGGCGGGAGTTCAGGCACCCGCTTTCGTGGCGGCCTCGCTCAGCTGAGGTGTCAGCTTGTCCAGAACCCACGGGGTCGCGAGAACGCTGGTCTGGCTGAGCCCCGAGATGATCTTCGTGTCCGACAGCGCGACCGCGGTTCCACGCCCGATGGCACCGAGATTCGCGTAGGCCGGGTTCGCGGCCACGGTCGTGTTCTCCGGGACGAACGCGACCACGACGTCGGCGTCGACATCGGAGATGTTCTCCACGGAGATGTCGGCGAAGAACTTGTCCGGATCATTGGCAGCGGCCAGCTTCTGCACACCGGGAGACACGGTGAACCCGAGCTGGGTCAGCACCTGGACGCGGGGATCGGAGGGCATGTAGACGTTGACCGTTGCGGCGTCGGTGTCGAAGTTGATCACCGAGATCGTCTTGCCGGCGAACTCGGGGTGCGCGGCGGCGGTCTGAGCGAGGGTGTCGTCGAGCCCGGCCACCAGCTGCTCCGCCTCGGCGCTCTTGCCGAGTGCCTGTCCGACCAGCGTGGTCTGGTCCTGCCACGTGGTCTGCCACGCCTTGTCCGGGTACGCCACCGTGGGGGCGATTCCCGACAGCTTCTCGTACGTCGCCTGGTCGAAACCTTCGTACGGGGCGAGCACGACATCGGGGGCCAGCGAGGCGACGCCCTCGATGGGGGTGGACGTGGCCGTGTCGAGCAACGTGGTCCGGGACGGATCGAATCGGTCCTGCAGCCAGGGCATCACACCGTTCGCCTCGGCGCCGTACGTGTACTTCGGCATGCCGACCGGTGTCTCGCCGAGCGCGTAGACGACGTCCTGGGCGTTCCATCCGAGCGTGACGATACGTTCGGGTGCCGCGTCGAGGGTGGTCGATCCGAACGTGTTCTCGATGGTGACCGGAAACCCTTCACCGGACGCTTCCGTGGTTCCTCCGTTGTCGCCGGACGAGCACGCGGCGAGGAAGAGGGACGAACTTGCCACGGCGAGTGCGACTGCGATCTGACGTCTGGCGGTGGGTGCGAACACGGCAACGACTCCTTCGGGACGAAAACAGAAGGTAAGCCTAACCTAGACTGGAGTGCTCCCCGGGCGGACGTCGCGACTTCGAATCACCCTGATTGAAACTTCCCGGCCCGGCCCGGCCTGGCGCATTTCCGGGTCGTTGCCGGGTTTTGGCTGGTGAGGCGGCTCGGGCCCGGCGCGGGCCCGGCCGATTCGCGGGGGCGCCCCGAGCGGCGGTTCGCGGCGACTCCGGGCCCCGCCGACTGCCGTTAGCGTTTGTCTTCGTCCAGCTCACACGCACTATCGACGAAGGAAACCATGGTGGTGAATCCGACTCCCCTCCCGACGGCGTCGCGCAGTTCCCGCGCGGACCATGCGCGCAGATTCGCCGACCTGCTCCGGCAGCAGATCCATGCGGACTCCTTCGCCGAGCGCGGATTGCCGTCGGAATCGGAGCTGGCCGCCGAGTTCGGTGTGTCGCGCAATGCGGTACGCGACGGACTGGCACTGCTCAAGCAGGAGGGGCTCATCGACCGGGCCCCGCGGGTGGGAACCCACGTGGCGCAGCGCAAGTACGACCACGGTCTCGACGCCCTCCTCGGGCTGAAGGAGACTCTGAAGGGGCACGGCGACGTCCGCAACGACGTCCGCGCCGCCCTGGAGATCAGCCCGCCACCTGCCGTCGCCCGCCGCCTGCAGCTGGAGCCGGGCGAACCCGCCGTCTACATCGAACGGGTGCGGTACCTCGGCGACCTGCCGCTCAGCCTGGACCTCACCTACCTCGTCCCCGACATCGGAGCCGAAATCCTCGGTCACGACCTCGAAACCAACGACGTGTTCGCGCTGATCGAGGAAGTCTGCGGTCAGCCCCTCGGCTCCGCCGATCTGGCGATCGAATCCGTGAACGCCGACGCCCATTCCGCCGCGAACCTCCAGACGCCCGAGGGTGCGGCGCTCCTGTTGCTCGAACGCCTCACCCGGCTCGTCGACGGACGTCCCGTCGACCTCGAATACATCCGCATGCGCGGTGACCGAATCACCATGCGCAGCAGCCTCGTCCGCCGACCCGACATCACGAACTGGGAGCTCACCTCATGACCTTGGTCAATCAACGAGCAGACGTACCCGTCACCATCGACGAGTCGCTGTGCATCGAGGGCTGCACCCTGTGCGTCGAGATCTGCCCGCTTGATTCGCTGGCCATCAACCCGGAGAACGGCAAGGCCTTCATGCACGTCGACGAATGCTGGTACTGCGGTCCCTGCGCGGCCCGCTGCCCGACCGGCGCGGTCACCGTGAACATGCCGTACCTCCTCCGCTGAGCGAAAGACCACCCAGATGAAGCGACGCTCTTCCACGCTCGCGATCGCCGCCGCGGCACTGACCCTCGTGGCCACGAGTTGCTCCCTCGAACCGTCGGCCGACAACGGTGACGCGGTCACGCTCGTGATCGGGTACCAGTCCAAGACGATCAACACCGTCACCGCCGGAACGCTGCTGCGCGCACAGGGATACCTCGAACAACGCCTGCAGGACGTGACGGAGCAGACCGGGACGAAGTACGCCGTCGAGTGGCAGGACTACGACACCGGTGCGCCGATCACCGCCCAGATGGTGGCCGAGAAGATCGACATCGGATCGATGGGCGACTACCCGATGCTGATCAACGGCTCCCGCACCCAGGCGAACCCGCGCTCGAAGACGGAGATCGTCTCGGTCACCGGCTACAACCCGAACGGCGCACTGAACATGGTGGTGGTGCCGCCGAATTCACCGGCCACCACACTCGGCGACCTGGCCGGCACGAAGGTGTCCGCGAGCGTCGGCTCCGCAGGCCACGGCACCCTCGTCCAGGCCCTCGACCGCGCCGGAATCGACCCGGGCACCGGCGTCGAGGTGCTCAATCAGCAGCCGCAGGTCGGATCCTCGGCCCTGGAATCCGGTCAGGTGGCGGCGCTGTCGCAGTTCGTCGCCTGGCCAGGGCTTCTCGTTTTCCAGGACAAGGCCAAGCTGCTGTACGACGGCGCCGAACTCCGAACCCCGACCCTGCACGGTGTGGTGGCCCGTGAGGCGTACGCGGACGAACACCCCGAGGTTCTCGACGCGTTCCTCCGGGCACAGCTCGACGCCACGCGGTTCGTCCAGACGCAACCGCTCGAGGCGTCGCGGATCGTGGCCGACGCGAGCGGCCTGCCCCAGGAGGTCGTGTACCTGTACAACGGTCCGGGCGGCACCTCGTTCGACACCACGCTCAAGCCGGGCCTGATCGGTGCGCTGAAGAACGATGTGCCGTACCTGAAGTCGATCGGCGACTTCGCCGACCTCGACGTCGACGGCTTCGTGAACGACGCTCCGCTCCGGTCCGCGTTCGAGGCCGACGGGCAGGACTACGACGCCGCGCTTGCGTCCACGGCCAACCCGACGTCGGTCACCGGCACCGATCCCGTGTGCGCCACCGCCCCGGGCGATCCGGCGCTGGCCGGGGAGGTCTGGTTCGACGGCGCCACCGAGACGCAACCGGCCGCGAACCCGACGTGCCTGCTCCGGGCGGTGAAACAGGCCCGGGCCGAGGGCCGCACCGTCCGCGCCGCGTACGTCCCCGACGCCGAACTGGGCACCCGGTGGTTCGCCGACAAATCGGTGTGGGTGCGCGACGGCGACAACTTCCTGCCCTTCACCACCGGTGCCGCGGCAGACCGGTACCTGCGCGCACACCCCACGGGCGCCGTGATCACGTACGACCGCGCGGTCGAGGAGGTGCGGCAGTGACCACACTGCACCAGCCGACGGTCCTGGTCGACACCGAAGTCGCTGCCGAAGAACACGATCCGGCATCGACGCGCCGACGAACCTCGCCGTGGCGGTCACGCCTCGTGCGGATCACGTCCGTGATCGTGGCGATCGTCGCATGGCAGGTGCTGACCGCCAACGACGTGCGGGTGTGGTTGCGGTTCGACACGCTCCCCACCGTCACCGACGTCGTGTCCGCGTTCGGTACCCAGCTGCAGAGCGA
This sequence comes from Rhodococcus sp. IEGM 1307, assembly GCF_030056915.1. Classification (NCBI taxonomy): domain Bacteria; kingdom Bacillati; phylum Actinomycetota; class Actinomycetes; order Mycobacteriales; family Nocardiaceae; genus Rhodococcus; species Rhodococcus sp. IEGM 1307. The sequence goes on along the minus strand of NZ_JASHKW010000004.1, from coordinate 327,459 downwards.
CCTGTTCTACCTCGACCTCGGGCAGTCGCTGATTCGCATCCTCAGCGGATTCGGACTCGCGACGGTGGTCGGTGTGGCCACCGGAATCGCCCTCGGCAGATCGGAACTGTTCGCCGACGTCCTCGGTCCGCTGACGGAGCTCGCACGTCCGATCCCTGCCATCGCGGTGGTGCCCGTCGCGATCTTGCTGTTCCCCAGCGACGAGGCCGGCATCGTGTTCATCACGTTCGTCGCCGCGTTCTTCCCGATCATGGTGAGCACCCGGCACGCCGTCCGGGCCCTCCCGACATTGTGGGAGGACTCCGTGCGCACGCTCGGGGGCGGACGCTGGGACGTGCTGTCCCGAGTCGTGCTGCCCGGAATCCTGCCGGGCGTCTTCGGTGGACTGTCCGTCGGGATCGGGGTGGCGTGGATCTGTGTGATCTCCGCCGAGATGATCTCCGGCAGGCTCGGAGTCGGGTACCGCACCTGGCAGGCGTACACGATCGTCGACTATCCCGGCGTCTTCGTCGGCATGATCACCATCGGCATCCTCGGATTCGCGACCTCCGGCGCAGTCGAACTGCTCGGCAGGCGCGTCACCCGCTGGCTGCCACGAGGGGAGCGCGCATGACCGCCACCGCAGCAGCGTCCGTGGCCGCCGGCATGGCGCTGGTCCTCGACGACGTCACCCTGTCCTACACGGGGAACCCCGTCATCCGTTCGCTGTCGCTGACCGTGGTTCCCGGCGAGATCCTCGTGCTCACCGGACCTTCGGGGTGCGGCAAGTCCACCGTGCTGCGCGCACTGGCCGGTCTGCTGCCGCCCGATTCGGGCCGCGTCGTCGCCGACGGCGCGGCGGTGGAGTCGACGTCCCGGGACCGGGCCGTCGTCTTCCAGGACAACGCGCTACTCCCGTGGCGCACGGTGCGCTCGAACATCGAGTTGGCCCTCGCACTCCGCGGCGAACCCCGCAAGGGACGCCGTGAGACCGCCGATCGCTGGATCGCGGAGGTGGGTCTGACCGGGTTCGGCGACTTCCTGCCCAAGAACCTGTCCGGCGGCATGCGCCAGCGAGTGCAGTTGGCGCGCGGCCTCGCCGGGGCGCCGCGGGCCGTGATGATGGACGAGCCGTTCGGCGCCCTCGACACCCAGACCCGCGGCGTCATGCAGCGACTGCTCGTCGACACGTGGAGCACCCACCCGACGACCGTGGTGTTCGTGACCCACGACGTGGATGAGGCGGTGCTGCTCGGCGACCGCGTCGCGGTGCTCGGCCGGGCCGGTGAGCCGCTGCGGGCGCTCGTCGACATCCCGCACCCCCGGGACCGCGACCACCTCGACCACCCCGACACCCGTGCCGCGCGCGCCGACGTGCTCGCCGCACTGAACCACACTTCGGAGACCTGATGGACATCCCCGACCTCGCCGACACCGTCCGTCTCGATTGCGACGTGCTCGTGATCGGTGGCGGCACCGCCGGCACGATGGCGGCGCTGACCGCCGCCGAGAACGGCGCGAACGTGCTCCTGCTCGAGAAGGCACACGTGCGCCATTCCGGCGCGCTCGCAATGGGAATGGACGGCGTCAACAACGCCGTCATCCCCGGCAAGGCCGAACCCGAGGACTACGTCGCCGAGATCACCAGAGCCAACGACGGAATCGTCAACCAGCGGACCGTGTACCAGACGGCGACCCGCGGATTCGCGATGGTGCAGCGCCTCGAGAAGTACGGCGTGAAGTTCGAGAAGGACGAGTACGGCGAGTACGCGGTACGCCGGGTGCACCGCTCCGGCTCGTACGTGCTGCCGATGCCCGAGGGCAAGGACGTGAAGAAGGCCCTCTACCGGGTGCTGCGGCAGCGGAAGATGCGGGAGAAGATCCGCATCGAGAACCGCCTGATGCCCGTCCGGGTGCTGACGGAGAACGGCCGTGCCGTCGGGGCCGCGGCACTGAACACCCGCACCGGCGAGTTCGTCGCGGTCGGGGCGAAGGCGGTGATCCTCGCGACCGGTCCGTGTGGCCGGCTCGGGCTCCCTGCGTCGGGGTACCTCTACGGCACGTACGAGAACCCGACCAACGCCGGTGACGGTTACTCGATGGCCTATCACGCGGGAGCCGAACTGAGCGGCATCGAATGCTTCCAGATCAACCCGCTGATCAAGGACTACAACGGTCCGGCGTGCGCGTACGTCGCGAACCCGTTCGGCGGCTACCAGGTGAACGCCGAGGGGGAGCGGTTCGTCGACTCCGACTACTGGTCGGGGCAGATGATGAGCGAGGTCAAGAGCGAGATCGAATCCGCCCGCGGTCCCATCTATCTGAAGGTCAGCCACCTCCCGGAGGAAACCCTCGACACGCTCGAATCGATCCTGCACACCACCGAACGCCCCACCCGCGGCACGTTCCACGCGAACCGCGGCCACGACTACCGCAGCCACGACATCGAGATGCACATCTCCGAGATCGGCTTGTGCAGCGGACATTCCGCGTCCGGGGTGTGGGTGGACGAGCACGGCGCGACCACCGTCCCCGGCCTGTACGCGGCAGGCGACCTCGCGTGCGTCCCCCACAACTACATGATCGGCGCCTTCGTCTACGGCGACCTCGCCGGAGCGCACGCAACCGGCACCCTGCCCGGCGTCGAGGCGCCGACCGCGCTGCCCGCGGAGCAACTGGCCGCCGCGCACGAGCTGATCTACCGGCCGCTGCGCAACCCGGACGGGCCGCCGCAGCCGCAGGTCGAGTACAAGCTGCGCCGCTTCGTCAACGACTATGTCGCGCCGCCGAAGACGGCGACGAAGCTGTCGATCGCCGTCGAGACGTTCGACCGGATGGCGGGGGAGATCGCCGGGATGGGCGCGACCACCCCGCACGAGCTGATGCGCTGCGCGGAGGTCACGTTCATCCGGGACTGCGCGGAAATGGCGTCCCGCAGCTCCCTCACCAGGACCGAAAGTCGATGGGGGCTCTACCACGAACGGGCGGATCTCCCGGAGCAGCGGGACGACGAATGGGGATACCACCTGAATCTGCGGCGCGGCGAGAACGGCGACATGGAATTCCTCAAGCGCCCCGTGGAGCCGTACTTCGTGCCGGTGCCCGGACTCGATTCCCTTCCGCCGGTGGACCGGACGGTCGTACCCGTCGCGCAGCCGCCGCTGGTCGGGGGGCGTGCCCCGGTGGAGGAGCGCTCGCGCATCGCGTCGCCGGTCCGGCAGGAGCCGTCGTCACCGGCCATCGTCGCGGTCCTCGGACTCGACGCGCCGAGTGTCGCCGAACTCGCACCGTATCTGGCCGACGCCGACCCGCAGGTCCGCGTCACGGCCCTCTCGGTGCTGACGGAAGGAACCCCCGACGGATTCGGGGCGGCACTCGTCGACGCCCTCGGTGACGGTGCGGTGACGGTGCGCCGCGCTGCCGCCGACGGCCTGCGCGAACTCGTCGAGGTGCTGCCGTCCGCGGACGGACTGGCCGACCACCTGGGGTCGGGTGACGCCGTGGTCCGGGCCGCCGTGGTCGACGTATTACGCGCGCTGCACGCCGGTTCGGCGGAGCAGTTCCTGACGGCGCTGTCCGACGGCGATCACCACGTCCGGATCGAAGCGGTGCGGGCGCTGGTCTCGCTGGACCGGTGGGAATCGGTGGCAGCGGGGGCACACGACGAGAACCGCGAAGTGCGGATCACCGTCGCGCACGGCCTGGCCACCATCGGGATCGGTGGTGTCGACACCGTGCGCGCACTGGCCGGCGACCGCGACCCGCTGGTGCGCGCTGCCGCGCTCACGGCGTTCGCGAGTCTGGGCTGCGACGGTGACGACGTGACCGTTGCGACGGCGGCGCTACGGGAGTCGGCCTGGCAGATCCGGCAGGGAGCCGCACGGGCACTCGCCGGAGCGGACCCCGAACTCGCGGTGCCCGCGCTGGCGGACGCCCTGACGGATGCGCACCTCGACGTGCGCAAAGCCGCCGTCCTCGCGCTCGGCCGGTGGTCCGGCGACCGCGCCGCCGTCGGCGCGCTGACCACGGCCCTCGAGGACACGGACGCCGACGTGCGGGCGTACGCCCGCCAGGCGCTCGTCGCCGCCCCCTGAACAGGTGAGTGGCAATGTGTGCCGGGGCACACATTGCCACTCACCTCCGGGTCAGACGCTCGCGACGCCCGGCGCCAGGAACCGCTTGCCGTTGACGGCCTCGGACGTGCCGGTGCGGTCCAGGTACGGCGTGATGCCACCGTTCCAGAAGCCGAATCCGCCGCCCAGGATCAGGCAGAGGTCGATGTCCTCGGCCGCGGCGACGACACCCTCGTCGAGCATGATCTGGATCTCTTCGGCGAACGCGCGACGCGTGCGCTCCAGAACCTCTTCGGACGTGGACGCTTTGTCGCCCTGCTTCCACAGTTCGGCGACCTCGGGGTCGACGACCTGCTTGCCGTCGGCACCGTAACTCCACACCGCCGACTTCTTGGCCTCGACCAGCGCCTCGAGTCCGGGGGAGTTGTGGAAGCGCTCGGGGTACGCCTCGGCGAGGGTCTCGCCGGTGTGCAGCGCGACCGCAGGCCCGACGAGGGCCAGCAGGGTGAAGGGGGTCATCGGCATGCCGAGTTCGGCGATGGCGTTGTCGGCCACCTCGAACGGGGTGCCCTCGTCAACCGCGTTCATGACCTCACCGAGGGTGCGGATCAGGAGCCGGTTGAAGACGAACCCGGGCAGGTCGGCGGAGCCGACGGCCGACTTCTTGAGCGCCTTGGCGGTGGCGAATGCCGTTGCCAGGGTGGCGTCGTCGGTCTTCTCGCCCTTGATGACCTCGAGCAGCGGCAGCACGGCGACCGGGTTGAAGAAGTGGAAGCCGACCACCCGCTCTGGGTGCTTCAGGTCCGCGGCCATCTTGGTGATCGACAGCGAGGACGTGTTGGTCGCCAGGATCGTCTCCGGGGCGATGTGCTCCTCGAGTTCCGCGAAGATCTTCTTCTTCAAATCGAGGTTCTCGAACACGGCCTCGATCACGAAGTCGGTCTTCGCGAACGCGGCCTTGTCCAGCGAGCCGGACACGAGACCCTTGAGACGGTTCGCCGCGTCCGGGGACAACCGGCCCTTGCCCTGCAGCTTGTCGATCTCGCCGTGGACGTAGCCCACACCCTTGTCAATGCGTTCCTGGTCGATGTCGGTGAGGATGACCGGCACCTTGAGCTGGCGGACGAACAGCATCGCGAGCTGGCTGGCCATCAGACCGGCACCGACGATGCCGACGCCGGTGACCTTGCGGGCGAGGGACTTGTCCGGTGCGCCTGCGGGACGCTTGGCACGCTTGTTGACCAGGTCGAACGCGTACAGGCCCGCGCGGAGCTCGTCGGCGAGCAGCAGGTCGGCGAGCGCCTCGTCCTCGGCGGCGAAGCCCTTGTCGAGCGACGCGGGATCGGTGAGATCGGTGGTCCGGGCCAGCTCGAGGAGCTCGACGGCCTTGACCGGTCCGGGGGCGTTGTTCTTGGTCTTGCCCTCGACGATCGCCTTCGCGCGGGCGATCGCGTCGTCCCAGCCCTTGCCCCGGTCGATCTCGGGACGCGCCGGGGTGATCTCGCCGGCCAGGACCTGCGCGGCCCAGGCGAACGACTGCTCGAGGAAGTCGGCCGAACCGAACACCGCGTCGACCACGCCGAGTTCGAGGGCCTTCTTCGGGTTGAGCGTCTTGTTCTGGTTCAGCGCGTTCTCGAGCACGACGGTGACGGCGTTCGAGGGGCCGATGAGGTTGGGCAGCAACTGCGTTCCGCCCCAGCCCGGAACCAGTCCGAGGAACGTCTCGGGCAGACCCAGTGCGCCCGCGCTCTCGGATGCGGTGCGGTAGTGGCTGTGCAGCGCGACCTCGAGCCCGCCGCCGAGTGCGACGCCGTTGACGAACGCGAACGTCGGCACCGACGATTCGCGCAGCCGGCGGAACACCTTGTGCCCGAGCCGGCCGAGTTCGAGCGCCTGGTCACGGTTCGTGATGCTCGGAACACCCTTGAGGTCCGCGCCTGCGGCGAAGATGAAGGGCTTACCGGTGATCGCGATCGCGACGGGGTGGGCGGCGAACGCCTCGTCCAGTGCGGCGTCGAGGGCCTTCAGGCCGCCCGGGCCGAACGACGACGGCTTGGTGTGGTCGAAACCGTTGTCGAGGGTGATCAGCGCGACCGGGCCCTCGATGCCGGGTACGGCGACGATCTTGGTGTACGCGTTGGTCACGACCTCGTCGGCGAATGCCGTTGCAATGTCGGTCATCTACTTGACTCCATCGAAGTTCGGGTTCTCCCAGATCACGGTTCCGCCCATGCCCAGACCGATGCACATCGTGGTCAGGCCGTAGCGGACGTCGGGGCGCTGGGCGAATTGGCGGGACAGCTGGGTCATCAGGCGGACACCGGAGGACGCGAGGGGGTGGCCGCACGCGATGGCGCCGCCCCACTGGTTGACTCGCGGATCGTCGTCGGCGATGCCGTAGTGCTCGAGGAACGCGAGGACCTGAACGGCGAAGGCCTCGTTGATCTCGAACAGGCCGATGTCCTCGATCTTCAGGCCGGTACGGGCCAGCAGCTTCTCGGTGGCCGGCACCGGGCCGATGCCCATGACGGCGGGGTCGACGCCCTGGAACGCGAATCCGACCATGCGCATGCCGATCGGCAGTCCGAGTTCGAGCGCGGTGTCCTCACCGGCGAGGAGGGCGGCGGTCGCGCCGTCGTTCAGACCGGCCGCGTTGCCCGCGGTGATGCGGCCCGCGGGACGGAACGGCGTCTTCAGCTTGGCGAGGTCCTCGAGCGTGGTGCCCGGACGCGGCGGCTCGTCCTCGGTGGCCAGGCCCCAGCCCGCGGCGGAGCGGGTGGCGACGGGCACGAGGGTGTCGGCGATGAAGCCGGCCTTGCGGGCGGCCTCGTACTTGTTCTGGCTCGCGACGGCGTACGCGTCGGTGCGGTCCTTGGTGATGGTCGGGAACCGGTCGTGCAGGTTCTCGGCCGTGTTGCCCATGACGAGCGCGCTGGGGTCGACGAGGCGGTCGGCGAGGAACCGGGGGTTCGGGTCTGCGCCCTCGCCCATCGGGTGGCGGCCCATGTGCTCGACGCCGCCCGCGATCACCACGTCGTACTGGCCGAAGCCGATGCCCGACGCGGTGGTGGTGACGGACGTCATGGCGCCGGCGCACATGCGGTCGATCGCGAAACCGGGGACGGTCTCGGGGAGCCCGGCCAGGATCGCGGAGGTGCGGCCGATGGTGAGACCCTGATCGCCCGTCTGCGTGGTCGCGGCGATGGCGACCTCGTCGATACGCGCGGGGTCGAGCTGCGGATTACGGCGAAGCAGCTCGCGGATGGTCTTGACGACGAGGTCGTCCGCGCGGGTCTCCGCGTAGATGCCCTTGGGGCCGGCCTTGCCGAACGGAGTGCGGATGCCGTCGACGAACACGACGTTGCGTTGGGTTGTGGTGGATGGAGCCACGCGAATTCCTCCTGATGGAGCAGTTTGGTTCCGGATCACGGCCAGGCGTCCGGCCTCCAGACCAGCGTACCCCTACCGTTACTCGCGGGTAACTTAATGGGTACCTCATCGGGAATTCACGCGCTCACCGCGCGCGTCGGTGCAGTCGATCAGTCGCCGGAACCCTTCTGCTCGGCGGCGGAGAGCAGCGCGCTCGCCAGCACGGGCACCGTCAGCATCCGCTGCCAGGGGCGGGCACCGCCCGCGGCGAGCACCCGGTCGATCGCCGACTCGACGTCGCCGCCCTCGGGGGCCGACCAGTCCCAGCACAACCTGCGGACGAGTTCCGGGGTCACCAGGTTCTCCACCGGCACCGACACCTCCTCGCCGAGAGCGGCCAGCGCGGCGCGGGCCGCCGTCAGCCGCTCGGCGGCGTCGGGGTCGTGCCGCGCCCACCGGCTCGCCGGCGGCGGTCCCGTGAACGGCGGGGTCTTCGGTGGCAGTTCGGTGTCCGGCAGCGCCCGGGCATCCTCGAGCGCCTGCAGCCAGATCCGGGAGTGCCGCCGCTGACGGGGACCGCCGAAGACGGGCAGCGCCCGGAGTGCCTCGATGCTCCGCGGGTCCTTCGTCGCAGCGTCGATGATCGCCGCATCCGGCAGGACCCGGCTGGGGGAGACGTCGCGTTTGCGGGCGAGGTCCTCGCGGGCCTGCCACAGCGAGCGGGCGGCGGCGAGTTGCCGCTGCGTCTTCAGCGACGTGATGTGCGACGTCCGCCGCCAGCGGTCGGCCTTGGGCTTCGGGGGCCCCGCGAGCCGGATGTGCTCGAATTCCTGTGCAGCCCACTCGCTCTTGCCCTGCCCGTCGAGTTCCGCGGCCATCACGTTCCGCAACTCGACGAGAACCTCGACGTCGAGGGCCGCATAGTTCAACCAGGAATCGGGCAGCGGCCGCTTCGACCAGTCGGCGGCGCCGTGACCCTTCCGCAGTTCGAGGCCCAGCGTCCGCTCGACGATCGCGGCGAGACCGACCCGTTCGAACCCGGCGAGGCGCCCCGCAAGTTCGGTGTCGAACAGTGTCGCCGGAGCCAGACCGATCTCCGCGAGCCCCGGCAGATCCTGGTCCGCGGAGTGCAGGATCCACTCCAGCGGGTTGATCACCTCCGCCAGCGGGGCGAGATCGGCGGCGGTGGGGATCGGGTCGAGGAGCACCGTCCCCGCACCCTCCCGGCGCAACTGCACGAGATACGCCCGCGCCGAATAGCGGAAGCCGGACGCCCGCTCGGCGTCGACGGCCAGCGGCCCGGTGCCCTCGCTCAGCGCGGCCGCGGCCTTCGCGACACCCTCCGCCGTGGTCACGACGTCGGGCACGCCGTCCCGGGGTGCGAGCAGGGGAACGATCTGCCGGCCGGGCTCTTCGGCGGGGCCGGGTGACGAGGCGTCGTCGGTGACTTCGGACATGACAGCTGACTCTACGTCGCTTCGGGATTCCCGCAGCGCACCGGCGGGTTCACGACCGGTTCCCCGCTGCCTCGACGAGCTCGTCCAACGCCGCGGGAAACGCGTCGACGAGGTCCCAGAGGTGGGGTGCGAGTTCCGGGCAGCTCATCAGGCCGACGTCGAGCTGACCGTTCAGCGACATCACCGTGACGTTGAGCCCGGCGCCGTGGAAGATCGGGCCCAGCGGATACATCGCCTTGATCAGCGCACCCAGAAAATACAGCGGGACCGACGGCCCGGGCACGTTGGAGATCACCAGGTTGTGGACCACCGGATGCCGTTCCGCCAGGCCGAGGGTCGAGTAGAGGCGCATGGCGGTGCCGAACACGGCCTGCCCGGCGAACTGGGACCAGTCCTGCAGCAGGCTCGCGCCGAGGGTCTCGTTGTGTTCCTTCGATGTCGAGTTGTGCTCGCCGATCGCGAGCAGGCGTTCGGCCGGATCCTCGATCTGGGTGCCGAGTTGAGTGAACATGCCGGACACCTGGTTGGTGCCCGGCCGGTCCGACTTTCCGTGGACCGAGACCGGGACGATGGCGACCAGCGACTTGTCGGGCAGCTCCCGGCGGTTCTGCAGGTACTTGCGCAGTGCGCCCGAGCACAGTGCGAGCACCACGTCGTTGACCTTGACGTCGAACGCGTCCTTGACCGTCTTGACCTTCTCGAGGTCGAGCTGGGTGAACGCGAGATTGCGGTGACTGGTCAACGTGCCGTTCAGGGACGTGCGCGGCGCGGTGAACGGCGCGGGCATGGCGGCGCCGCGGCGGGCCCGGCCGATCCAGCGGGGCAGCAGTGTCAGGCTCTGCGGGACGATCCTCAGCAGTTTCGCGGGCCGGGACGCGACGGCGAGCAGCCCGCCGACGGCGATGTCGAGTGTGCTGGCCTGCCCCGCGCTCTCGGCGGAGTCGTCGGGGCCGGGGCGTGGTGCGTCCGGTTCGAGGCCGCACAGCTGGGCCATCATGTTGGCGCCGGTGATGCCATCAACCCCGGCGTGGTGCATCTTCGACATGACGGCGACGGAGCCGTCCTCGAGACCCTCGATCACCCACATCTCCCACAGCGGCCGGGCGCGGTCGAGGGGAATGCCTGCGATGTCACCGCACAGCTCGGCCAGCTCGTCGCGGCCGCCGGGCGCGGGGAGCGCGACGCGATGGCAGTGCCGGTCGATGTCGAAGTCGGTGTCCTCGACCCACACGGGGTGGTCGAGGTTGAACTTCGAGTCCTGCAGCTTGCGCCGGAACGAGGGAATCGCCTCGGTGCGCGCGCCGAGTTCCGCCTTGAGCTGGGCGAACGTGTAGCCGCCCGGAACCGTCGACGCGTCGAGGATGATGACTCCGCAGACGTGGAGGAGTTGCGTCGACGTTTCGAGGTAGAGGAAGGACGCGTCGAGACCGCTGAGTCGCTGCATGCACCCGATACTAGAACACGTTCTAGATTGTGGTCCATTGAATCGTGAAAGTGCGAGGTCGACGCCGTGGCCTGACCTACGATTGGCGGCTCCGTCTCGTTCTCGATCCGGCGTCCGCCGGCTGGGGTGGGCGACCGATCGATTAGAACATGTTCTACGGTTGGGGGTATGACCCGAGGCTTCGTTCTCCGGCAGGCCGTCGGCGCCGCACTCGCCGCCAACGCCCTGCGTCCCCTGCCCGGTGCGCCCACGTCGGTGGTCGCGTTCTTCTCGGGGTGGCTCACCACCGAACTCGCGCCGCACCTGCTCGCCGTGACCGCGGCCGACGCCGCCCAGCACGCCGCGCGTCACGGAACACGAACCCGAAGCGACCGTGTCGGCCTCGCGCTGGCCGCCGCATCCGCCGCCGGGCTCGCCGCCGTGATCGCCACCGGCCGGGGCGCCGGAGCGGAAGCCGAATCCGCTCTCGTCGACACGCTCGGCGAGAACTACACCGACCGCGACGCAGCCATCGAACACCCCGGGCGACCGGTGTGGCGCCAACTCCTCAACCCGTTCTGGATGCGCAACAAGGCGGTCACCCGGGTCCGCAACCTCGCGTACGGGCCGGGCGGGCGGCGGGCCCGCCTCGACATCTATCACCGGCAGGATCTGCCGTCGAAGAGCCCGGTCCTCCTGCAGATCCACGGCGGGGGATGGGTGATCGGGAACAAGGATCAACAGGGTCTGCCGCTCATGCTCGAGATGGCCTCGCGGGGGTGGGTGTGCGCGGCCGTCAACTACCCGCTGTCGCCGAAGGCGAAATGGCCCGAACACCTGATCGCGATCAAGCAGGCGCTGGCCTGGCTCCGGGAGCACGTCGAGGAATACGGCGGCAACCCCGACTTCATCGCCGTCACAGGTGGTTCCGCGGGTGGCCACCTCGCCGCCATGGTGGCACTCACCGCGAACGACAGTCACCTGCAGCCGGGCTTCGAGGACGTCGACACATCGGTTCAGGCGTGTGTGCCGTACTACGGGGTCTACGACATCGCCGGCGATACCGGAATCAAGGCCGTCCTCCAGCGCGTGCACTCCGGACTGATGCCGATGGTGCTCGGCAAGCACGCCACGTTCCCCGACGACTACCGGGCCGCGTCCCCGCTCGCGCACCTCCGGGCGGACGCACCGCCGTTCTTCGTGATCCACGGCACGAGCGATTCGCTGATCCCCGTCGCCGAGGCGCGGATCTTCGTCGACGAACTCCGGCAGGTGTCCGACAACCCCGTCGTCTACGCCGAACTGAAGGGCGCGCAGCACGCGTTCGACGTGTTCCCCTCGATCCGCAGCATCTCCGTCACGCAGGCGGTCGGGCGATTCCTGGAATGGTCGCGCAGCGCCACCACCGACGTGCCCGCGGCGGGCACGGAATCGGCCTGACTATTTGCCGCCCAGCGTCCGCAGCTGCGACACCCCGGCGGGCGGCAGACCGGCCGCATACGCCAGAACCTCGCAGAACGCCTCGACGTGCGTCGCCAGTTCGACCGATGTCGCCGTCCACGACGCGCGCAGTTCCAGCTGATGCGCATGCGGGGGACCGGCGATGTCGCCGTAGCGCACCGACGTCGTCGCCGTCACCGTCCCGCCGAGCGCGTTGAGAGGTTCGTGGCGCGACTCGAGTGCGTCGACGAGCCAACTCCACGCCACTTCGGGAAGCAGCGGGTCGGACGCCACGGCGGCGTCGAGATCGGCCTGAATGTAGGCGACCAGCCGCATCGTGCCGTTCCAGGCCTCGTCACCCTCGGGGTCGAACAGGAGGATCAGCCTGCCGAACGCGTCACCCTCGCTCTGTTCGGCGACGACCCCGGTGTCCTCGTGCACGACCTCTGCGCCGACGGCGTAGCTGTACGGCGCGAGCCGTTGCGGGGGCCGGATGGGGCCCAGCTCGATGTCCGCGCGAACCTGCGCGGAATTCATCGCTTCGACCGCGGCGCGGAACTCGGCCGGTTCGGCGGGCGATCCCGAAGTCGTCACAGCTCGGGACGTTAGACCCGGACCCACACATCTCGTCGGAGGCGCGCCGAGCAGGGCCGATCGGCGGCGGAGTCCCGGCATGGCAGCATGAGAGCTGCCGAAATTCGAGCAGGCAGAGAGCGCGAGGACCGATGAGCGGGTTGGAAAGCACCAATGCAGGCATGAGCGAACGGGCGACGTACGCCGCGAGGCGGGTGCTCCCCGACGCGCCCCTCCTGGCGGCCGCGGAAGGCCGTACCCCCGGTCGTCGCCCGGTGTGGTTCATGCGGCAGGCGGGCCGCTCGCTTCCCGAGTACCGCGAGATCCGATCGGGGATCGGGATGCTCGAGTCGTGCTTCGATCCGGCACTCGTCTGCGAGATCACCATGCAGCCGGTGCGCAGGCACGGCGTCGACGCCGCGATCCTGTTCTCCGACATCGTGGTGCCGCTCAAGGCCGCCGGGATCGATCTCGACATCGTCGCCGGCACCGGTCCCGTCGTCGCGAACCCGGTCCGGTCGATCGCCGACGTCGCCGCCCTGCCGCGCCTCGTGCCGGAAGAGGTCGGCGCCGTCGCGCAGGCCGTGCAGCTGCTCACCGCGGAACTCGGCTCGACGCCGCTGATCGGCTTCGCCGGAGCCCCGTTCACCCTCGCCTCGTACCTGGTCGAGGGCGGTCCGAGCCGCAATCACGAGCGCACGAAGGCGCTGATGCACTCCGACCCCCGGACGTGGCACGCGCTGCTCGGCACCCTCGCCGACACCACCATCACCTTCCTGCAGACCCAGCTGCGCGCCGGCGTCGACGCGATCCAGCTGTTCGACTCGTGGGCCGGCGCGCTGTCCCTCGCCGAGTACCGGGAATTCGTGCTGCCCCACTCCGAGCGGGTGTTCGCGGAGGTGGAGAGCGCGAAGGTGCCGCGCATCCATTTCGGTGTCGGAACCGGTGAACTGCTCGGCGCGATGGGCGAAGCGGGCGCCGACGTGGTGGGTGTCGACTGGCGCATCCCCCTGGACGTGGCGGCGCGCCGGGTCGGCCCGGGCAAGGCGCTCCAGGGCAACCTCGACCCCGCGGTGCTGTTCGCGGGACCGGCGGCCGTCGAGAAGCAGGTCCGCCGCATCACCGCGGAAGCGGACGCCGCCCTCGCCGCCGGCGCCACGGGACACATCTTCAACCTCGGGCACGGCGTGCTGCCCGACACCGACCCGGGCGCGCTGACCGCGCTGGTCGAGCTGGTGCACTCCCTGTGACCGGGTCGTCGCCGAACGTTCTCGTCGTCGGCGGCGGCATCTCCGGGCTCGTCGCCGCGTACCGGCTGCGGCAACGGCTCGGCGCCGATGCCCGGATCGTCCTCGCCGACGGCGCGGAGCGGCTCGGCGGCAAGCTGCGCACGGTGGACCTGGCGGGGGAACCCGTCGACGTCGGGGCGGAAGCCTTCATCGCGCGGCGACCGGAACTCCCGGCCCTGCTCGGCGAACTCGGCCTCTCCGACCAGCTGGTGTATCCGGCGGGACTGCGGCCGCTCATCTGGTCCGAGGACGCGCTGCACCCGCTGCCGACCGACACCCTCATGGGGATCCCGGCGGACGGAAACAGCCTGCGCGGTCTTGTCGACGACCGGACGCTCGCGCGCATGGCGGGGGAGCGGACGGTGCCCTTCGACTGGACACCGGGCGCGGACATCGCCGTCGGTGCACTGGTCGGCGACCGGTTCGGCGCGCAGGTGGTCCAGCGGTCGGTGGATCCGCTTCTCGGAGGGGTCTATTCGGGTCTCGCGGACACCATCGGCGTGCGCGCCGCCCTGCCCACTCTCGCGGCGGCGCTCGACCGCGGCGCCACGAGCCTGTCCGCGGCCGTGGCGGACGCCCTCCCTGCCCCGAGCCCCGGGCCCGTGTTCGGGGCGCTGCGCGACGGCTACGGCGTCCTGCTGCGCGCCCTGACGGAGGCCGCGTCGGCGGAGATCGTGCACGAGCGGATCCGGACACTCGGCCGGGACGGCGACGGCTGGTCGGCAGAACCTGTGGGCCGCGTCGACGGGGTCGTCCTCGCCGTGCCCGCCCCGCAACTCGCCGACCTGCTCGCCGGCATCGCCCCCCGCGCGTCGGCGGCCGCCGCGGACATTCCACTGGCCTCCTCGGCGGTCGTCGCGCTGGCGCTGCCGATCCGGGTCGACCTCCCGCAGAACTCCGGGATCCTCGTCGCCACCGACGCCGCGCTCGGCGCGAAAGCGTTCACCCTGTCGAGCCGCAAGTGGCCGCACCTCGCCGAGCGGGAGGTGACTCTCGTCCGGGCCTCGTTCGGACGGTTCGGCGACGCCGCCGTCGTCGACGCACCCGACGACGAGTTGATCGCCGCCGCCCGGCAGGATCTCGCGACCGTCACGGCGGTGACCGCGGAGCCCGTCGCGGTACACGTCCAGCGCTGGCACGGCGGCCTGCCGCAGTACGGTCCCGGCCATCTCGACCGGGTGGCGGTGATCGAGCAGGAAGTCGCAGGTCTGGACGGTCTCGAGGTGTCCGGGGCACTCCTCCACGGGGTCGGTGTTCCCGCGTGTGTGGCCGCTGCGACGACGGCGGCTGCACGGCTCGCCGGGCGAGTGGCACGATAGACCCATGGCACGCCTCGACTTCGACGCATTGAACTCTGAAATCCGCTACCTCATGTTCTCGGTGTTCCAGGTGGAACCCGGTGTACTCGGGGACGACCGGGAAGCTGTGATCAAGGAGGCGCGGATCTTCTTCGAAGGTCAGGCCGACAAGGGTGTCGTGGTGCGCGGGCTCTACGACGTGGCCGGTCTGCGAGCCGACGCCGACTTCATGATCTGGACGCACTCGGCGAGCATCGAAGCCCTCCAGGCCACCTACGCCGACTTCCGCCGCACCACCGCACTGGGCCGCGCGAGCAAGCCTGTGTGGAGCAACGTCGCGTGCCACCGTCCCGCCGAATTCAACAAGAGCCACATTCCGGCGTTCCTGGCCGGTGAGGACCCGGGCAACTACATCTGCGTGTACCCGTTCGTCCGCTCCTACGAGTGGTACCTGCTGCCCGACGAGGAGCGGCGCAAGATGCTCGCCGACCACGGTATGGCGGCCCGCACGTACAAGGACGTCCGCGCCAACACCGTGCCCTCGTTCGCGCTCGGCGACTACGAGTGGATTCTCGCGTTCGAGGCGCCCGAGCTGTACCGCATCGTCGACCTGATGCGCGATCTGCGCGCCACCGAGGCCCGTCTGCACGTCCGCGAGGAGGTGCCCTTCTTCACCGGCCCGCGGGTGGATGTGGAGAAGCTCATCACCGCTCTGCCGTGATCTGACACAGCACAGATGAATGACGCCGACGGAGCGCGCACCGCGCCCCGCTACCAGCACATGTCGCACTGGGGCATGTTCGAGGCCGAGGTCGCCGACGGCGACGTCGTCGCCGCCCACCCGTACACCGGTGACGCGAATCCGTCACCGGTGCTGGGCAACATCGCCGGGTCGGTCCGCAGCAAGGCGCGGATCACCGGCCCGGTGGTGCGCCGCGGGTGGCTCGAGAACGGCCCGGGACCCAGCAGTTCCCGAGGGTCCGACGAGTTCGTGTCGGTCGACTGGGAGGAGCTGACCCAGCGGCTGGCGAACGAACTGCGCAGGGTCGTCGACACGCACGGCAACAGCGCGATCTACGGCGGTTCGTACGGCTGGGCCAGCGCCGGACGGTTCCATCACGCCCAGAGCCAGGTCCACCGGTTCCTGAACACGCTCGGTGGCTACACCCGATCGGTGCACAGCTACTCGCTCGGCGCGACGGGCGTCATCATGCCCCGGGTGGTGGGCACACACTGGAAGATGTTCGCCCGCTCCACGTCCTGGAAGATCATCGCCGAGCACACCGATCTCATGGTGTGCTTCGGCGGCGTCCCCCTCAAGAACACCGGCGTCAATCACGGCGGGACCAGCGACCACCCCACCCGCGACGCACTCGACGCCCTCCGGCGCCGCGGCGGATCCATCGTGTCGTTCAGTCCGCTGCACGACGACGTGCACGGCGCCGCCGAACGACACGCCCCGGTGCCCGGCACCGATGTCGCGATCATGCTCGCCCTGGCATACGTCCTCGCGACGGAAGACCTGCACGACACGGCATTCCTGGGCAGCCACTGCGTCGGCTACGACCGCTTCGAGGACTACCTCCTCGGCCGCTCCGACGGCGTCCCGAAGTCGCCCGCGTGGGCCGAGCAGATCTCGGGTATCGCCGCAGCGGACCTCGTCGCCCTCGCCCGGCGGATGGCGGCGGGCAGGACGATGGTGACCGTCACCTGGTCGCTGCAGAGGGTGCGGCACGGTGAGCAGGCCCCGTGGATGGGGGTCACTCTCGCCGCGATGCTGGGCCAGATCGGCCTACCCGGTGGCGGTTTCGGCCACGGCTACGGTTCCATGAACGAACCCGGGCTGGCCCCCGTCCCGTACCCGCTGCCCACGCTTCCCCAGGGGCTGAACCCCGTCCGCGACTTCATCCCCGTGGCCGCGATCTCGGACATGCTCCTGAACCCGGGCGCACCGTTCGACTACGACGGTCAGCGGCTGACGTACCCGGACATCAAGATGCTGTACTGGGCGGGCGGCAACCCGTTCCACCACCATCAGGACATTCCCCGTCTGCGCCGGGCGCTGGCCCGGCCCGACACGATCGTCGTCCACGACCCCTACTGGACGCCGATGGCCCGGCACGCGGACATCGTCGTCCCATCCACCACGTCGCTCGAGCGGGCCGACCTCAGCTGCACCCGCAACGACCCGCTGCTCGTCGCCATGCACGCCGCCGTCGGGCCCTACGCCGACGCGCGGGACGACTACGACACGTTCGCCGCCGTCGCCCGGAAACTGGGTGTCGGGGAGAAGTTCACCGAGGGCCGCTCGTCCGAGCAGTGGCTCGAGCACCTGTACGGGCAGTGGCGAGACTTCGTCCGCGCGGACGGCGGTCCCGCCCCGAGTTTCGACGACTTCTGGACGCAGGGCCACGTGCGGATGCGGACCGAGGACGACCTGATCCTGTTCGGCGACTTCCGGACCGATCCGGTGAAATTCCCCCTCGCCACCCCGAGCGGGCGGATCGAGATCTTCTCCGCCGACATCGACGGATTCGGCTACGACGACTGTGCCGGACACCCCCGCTGGTACGAGCCCGAGGAATGGCTGGGCGGCCGGCGGGCACGGCAGTTCCCGCTGCACCTGATCGCCAACCAGCCGCGCACCCGCCTGCACAGCCAACTCGACCACGGCGGCACCAGCCAGAAATCGAAGATCCGGGGCCGCGAACCGCTCCGAATCCATCCGGACGACGCCGCCGACCGCGGACTCACCGCCGGCGACGTCGTCCGCGTGTTCAACGACCGCGGCGCCTGCCTCGCCGGTGTGGTGGTGGACGAGGGCGTCCGGCGCGGTGTGGTCCAGCTGTCGACGGGAGCCTGGTACGACCCGCTCGACGCGACCGACCCGGATTCCCTCTGCGTGCACGGGAACCCCAACGTGCTGACCCCGGACGTGGGCACGTCGTCACTGGCCCACGGCTGCACCGGCCAGCACGTGCTCGTCGAGATCGAACGCTACGAGGGTGCGCTTCCGCCTATCCGGGCGTTCGATCCACCGACGATCATTCGCCGGTCGGTTCCAGGGTCAGCGAGATCGAATTGATGCAGTACCGCTGATCGGTGGGGGTGGGGTAGCCCTCGCCCTCGAAGACGTGGCCCAGGTGGCTGTGGCACGTCCCGCACACCACCTCGACGCGGCGCATCCCCAGCGACGTGTCCTCGCGGAGGATGACGGCGTCCGAGTCGGCCGGATCGAAGAACGACGGCCACCCGCAGTGCGATTCGAACTTCTCCGTGCTGCGGAACAGCTCGGCGCCACAGGCCCGGCAGTGGTAGACGCCTTCGGTCTTCGTGTCGGTGTACTCGCCGACGAAGGGGCGTTCGGTACCGGCCTGGCGCAGCACGGCGTACTCCTCGGGAGTCAGTTTCTCGCGCCACTCGCTGTCGGAGAGAGCAACCTTCGGGGCGGATTGCGTGGGATCCTGCTGCTGCGAACTCATGGCTCCACGCTAATACGTTTCGCCGATTCCGGCCGCGACGCCCGCGCGGGACGGGGGCCTACGTCTTGGCGGTGGCCGACTCGACCTGCGGCTGCTCGTCCGGTTCCGGTTCCCGCGGCGGGGTGCCGGAAGCCTTCTCGTGCGGTTCGAGGAGGAACGCCGGGTCGATGCCGCGGTCGAGTCGCCCCTCGCGCCGCGCCGAGACGTAGCGGACGGTCAGCACACCGAAGACGACGAGGAGCATCAGGCTCCACCCCAGCGTGGTCTTCATGTACTCGGCTGTCCGGCCGGCCTCGATGAACCGGCTCGACAGCCAGCTGTCGTAACTCATGAACCCGTACACGGCCAGCCACGCCGGCCAGTTCCGCATCACCGAATTCTTCAGCACCACCGACATCAGGAGCGGGAACAGCATCATCGAGTAGTACATCTGGCCCAGCGAGCCGAGGAGCCACGACGCCGTCAG
Organism: Rhodococcus sp. IEGM 1307; assembly: GCF_030056915.1. NCBI lineage: Bacteria > Bacillati > Actinomycetota > Actinomycetes > Mycobacteriales > Nocardiaceae > Rhodococcus > Rhodococcus sp. IEGM 1307. Next base: position 308,610 of record NZ_JASHKW010000004.1, on the reverse strand, counting down.
CAGAACCCCCGACGTGGTGACGACGAAGAACAGCTCGTCGTGGCGGTAGTAGCGGTAGAGCAGCCACAGGGAGCTGAGCACGATGGCGGTGAAGACACCGCGCAGGGCCCAGATCAGGGCGGTGGGGAGGCCGTAGTACTTGCCGTTGCCGACGATCGCGCTGTTGAAGTAGTCGCGCGACTCCATCAGATACGGCACCGTGTGGCGCACGAAGTCCATCGGGTCCGCGGACAGCGGCCACGCCACGGCGGTGAGGATCAGGGGAATGCCGATCGCGGTGACGAACACCTTCCACTGGCCGCGCGCCAGAGGCAGCAGCAGGAGTGGGGCGAGGATCGGTTTCACCGCGAACGTCAGCCCGATGGCGACACCGGACCACATGTCCTTGCGCTTCATCAGCAACACGAGGAACGCGATCTCGCCGAGCAGGACCAGACCGTTGATGTTGGTGAAGACGAGGGTGTTGGTGACGGTCTCGGAGGAGAACGTGGCGAGCAGCAGGATCGGGGCCGCGATGGAGTTCAATCCCAGGCCGAACAGCCGCAGGAGCAGGTACAACGCGATCACGATGGCGATCGCGTTGGCGATGATGAACAACCACCGGGACTTCTCGGGGTCGATCACCGCGATCGGCGCCATCAGCAGCGTGCCGGACGGCGGATACAGGTAATGCGGATCGACCCAGTTGAAGTTGGCGGTGTAGACGGGCCGCCCGTTGAGGAAGGCCAGCGCAGCGTTGTAGACCGGCCGGAAGTCGTCGGTGATGTACCCGTTGACCGCCTTGACGACCACTCGATGCAGCACTGTCATGACGGCGATCGGCCACAGCGCGAAGTTGATTACCTCGTTGGCAGTCCGCCCGGTGCGCGGTTCGAGTTGTCGAAGGAACACCACGGCACGGTACACCGAGAAGCTCTGACGTGCGGTCACGCACCCCCTGTGGGTGTCGGGCGGAACACGTCGGCTAGGCGGGGCAGGCGCTGCCGTCCGGGGGCAGCGCGCCGTCCGCGACGTAGGTGGCGATCGACTTCTGCGCGCAGTCCGAATGGGTGGCGGGGTGGCCGCTGCCGTGCCACGTCAGGGTCGCCGTCGCGGCGCCTGCGCTCGACACGGCACCCGTCACCGTCCCCACCCCGGCGTTCCCGACGACCGGGTCGGCGGTGCCGCTCAGCACCAGGACCGGGAGTGTCAGCTCGCCGGGCAGGGCGGGCGGCGCGGTCGCGGGCCAGGAGGTGCACGCCAGCAGTCCGACGGCGGCGTTCGGTCCGAACAGCGGGAACCGCTCGCCCCACAGCTTCTGCAGTTCGCGAACGCGGTCGGGTGCGGGCCACTGCTGGCCGTCGGTGCAGCGGGTGATGAACTGGCCGTCGCCCTCGTAGGCCGCCTCGGCCTGCGCGATCGCCGCCAGGATCGGCGCCGTGTTTCCGGCGAGGGCGGCGGACACCGCATCGGACAGGGCGCGGACGCGGCCCTGCTGGTCGCCGCCCGCTGCGGCGAGCGACCCGGACACCGCGGTGAGGAGGGCGTTCGCGGAGACCCGCGGGATCTGGCCGTTCGCGGCGCGGGTGACGGCGTCGGTCATCGCGGCGCGGGGATCGGCGCCCAGGGAGCAGTTCAGGGCGGTGCACTGGCGGGCGAACGAGTCGAACGCCGCCTCCTGACCCGCGACCTGCTGTTCGGTGGCGGTTGCGGCATCCACCGTGGTGACGGCGGGGGAGTCGAGGACGAGTCGGCCGACTCGATCGGGGTACTTGGCGGCGTAGCTGAGCGCGACGGCACTGCCGTTGCCGGTGGCGAGGATCCCGAGCGCATCGACGTCCCAGGTGCGGCGCAGTTCTTCGATGTCGTCGGCGGCGTGGGTGCTGTCGAACGCGAGTTCTTGCGGTTGCAGGTAGTCGGTGCACGCGATGGTGGCGTCGCGGCCCAGCGCGGTGACCTTGTCGACCTGGTCGCCCGTCCCCGGATCGAACTGCCCGAGATTCGCGAGGCTGCTGCGGAGCTCCGGGGTGAGGCATTCGATCTCCTGCGAGGAGGCGATGCCGCGGCGGTCCACCGCGACCACCGGTCGCGTCGACAGCAGGGACGTGAGACCGCCGGTGCTCAGCGCGGCGAGCGTTGCGGTCGACGACCGGTCCGATCCCGACGTGAGCACCAGCGGGGCCGCGTTCTCGGGGGTGTCGGCGAGGCGTGCCCGCATCGCACCCATCGTGAAGGAGCCGGGCAGGGTGCCGCTCTCGTCGACGGCTGACTCGTACGAGCCGCATTCGAAGATCAACCCGGCGGGCGGCGTCGTTCCCGGGCCCAGGGCGCCGAGGGTGCTCTGCGTGCAGTCGGTCCACGCCAGATCGTTCTTCGGGGTCTGCAACACGGGTGGGGGAGCGTCGGCGTTCTCGGTCTCGGTCGCGGTGGGTTCGCTGCCGCCGCCCTCGCGTTCGACCGCCACGTGCGGCCGGTTGGACGGTCCGGCTCCGCACGCGCTGCACACCACGAGAACCATTGCGAGCAACACCGATCTGCGCATGGCGACCACCCTGCCAGGTTCCCCTACGGCCGGGGCAGCCGCACCCATCTGGTGAGGACGGTGCCGTCGGTGTCGGTGAGGATGTGCGCGGGAGTCATCGCGGTGATCCGGGCCCCCGGCGCGGTGGCGACGCGACCCGCGGTTCCGCCGACGAGGACGGGTGCCGTGGTCAGGCAGACCTCGTCGACGGCGTCGTCCGCGGTCAGCTGCCCGAACAGGCTCGGGCCACCCTCGCAGAGCACACGGCGCAGTCCGAGATGCTCGAGGGCGGCGATCAGCCCGTCGCCGGTGACCTGCCCGTCGCCGGCCGTCACGATCCGCGCACCCGCGTCGGCGAGAGCACGGACCCGCGCCGGGTCGGCGTCTGTGCACGTGACGACGATCGGGGCCACCTCGGTGTCGGTGAACAGGCGTGAATGCGGGTCGAGGTGGGCGCGCGCCGACACGACGGCGATCGGCGGGACCTCCGGCATCCCCGACGCCACCCGGCGTCGCCTGCCCTCGGTGTCGATGCGCGCCCCGCCGTAGTTCTCCGCCCGGACGGTTCCGGCCCCGACCAGCACGACGTCGGCCAACTCCCGCAGGGTCTCGAAGACCAGCCTGTCCGCAGGTGTGCCGAGCGCCCCGCTGACCCCGTCGACGGAGACGGCGCCGTCGATGCTGCTCACGAAGTTGACCCGGACCCACGGCCGCGGGGTCTCCGCCGGGTACGCGTACAGGTCGCGCAGCGCGTTCGCGGTCGATTCACTGGACTCCTCGCGGGCAGGCGGGCTGTCCGGTGTGAAAAATGTCGCAATATGTACACGGTGCATGTTGGTGATCACAACACGTGGATACCCTGCTTGTATGCATGCACGTCTTGTCGATCGCAGCCCCGTGGTACCGGCTGATCAGTTGGTAGCTCAGATGGTGCCCCCGGCCATGTTCGACGAGGTGAGCTTCGCGTCGTACATCCCCGATCCCGCAGAACCCAGCCAGGCCGCCGCGGTCCGGACGGCCGAGGAGTTCGCGAAGAAGGTCGTAAAGATCCGCAGCGGCGGACGACGCGGCCTGTTCGGGAAGAAGACGCAGGCCACCGGCGCCGGTCTCTACCTCGACGGCGGCTTCGGCGTCGGCAAGACCCACCTTCTGGCCTCGATCTTCCACAGCGTCCCGTCGCCCAAGGCGTTCGGCACGTTCGTGGAGCTGACGCACGTCGTCGGTGCCCTCGGTTTCAACAAGGCCGTCGAGCAGCTGTCCGACCACAGCGTTCTCTGCATCGACGAATTCGAACTCGACGACCCGGGCGACACCATGCTGGTGTCCCGCCTGCTGTCGGAACTGTCGGCGCGCGGCGTGTCCATCGTGGCGACGTCGAACACCCTGCCCGGCCAGCTCGGTGAAGGACGATTCGCTGCACAGGACTTCCTGCGCGAGATCAAGAAGCTCGGCTCGATCTTCGAGACGATCCGCGTCGACGGCCCCGACTACCGGCACCGCGACCTGCCGCCGGCCCCGGACCCGATCTCCTCGGCGGAGCTCGCCGAGCGCGCCGACAGCATCCCCGGCGCCACGCTCGACGACTTCGACGCGCTGTGCAAGCACCTCAGCACGCTGCACCCGTCCCGCTACAACAAGCTGGTCGAGGGCATCCCGGCCGTCTTCCTGGACGGCGTGCACCCTGCCGAGGACCAGTCGGTCGCGCTGCGCCTGGTGGTCCTCGCCGACCGCCTGTACGACGCGAGCATCCCGGTCACCGTGGCCGGGGCCAAGCTCGACGCGATCTTCACTCCGGAGATGCTGGCCGGTGGGTACCGGAAGAAGTACCTGCGTGCCACGTCGCGCCTGCTCGCGCTGTCGCGCTTCGAGGTCGCCGCGAGCTGACCCAGCTCGTCACAGCGCCCGCTGCATCACGAAATCGTGGTGCAGTTGGGTGCCGACGAGAAAGGTTTTCGTTCCGACCTGCGTGAATCCGTGCTTCGCGTAGAAGCGCTGGGCGCGCACATTCTCCTGGTTGACGCCGAGCCACAGCCCGGCGCACCCGGCGGCGACGGCGCGTTCGACGATGGCGTCCATCAGCGCGGACGCGACCCCGGTCCCGTGATTACCGGGTAGCACGTACAGCTTGCTGATCTCGGTGGTCGGCCGAAGCGTCACGGCCCTGCCGACATCCGGGTCTGCGGGTTCACCGTCGATCAGCATCGCGTAGCCGACGATCGCCCCGCCGTGGGTGACCTTCAGGACGGTGCGGTTCGGGTCGGTGAGGTACTCCGAGAACCGTTCGGCCGACAGCACGTCGTCGATGAAGGCGGCGATGTCGTCCTGCGTCGCGCCGGGCGGGCACGCAAGAGGGAACGTTGCCGCGGCGACGTCGGCGATCGCCTCGGAATCCCAGATCCCCGCCGGGTCTATCTCGACAGTCACAGCTGATCCACCGCGTCCTTCGCTTCCCGAAGTGTCATTCCCGTACTGTCCCGCAGCAGGGTGATTGCCGCAACGGTCTTGATCGACTCGTTCGTCCTGGGGTGTGCGAGCCGCCACGAGCGGACCGTGCCGAGACCGGAACCGCGACGTAGACGATCGCCGCGGTGATCACGAACCATCCCCGAGTCGGCATGTCCTAAGTAGAACATCTGCCGTCAGTCGCGATCCGGGGTCCACGCGGATTGCCTGTCGCGGTCCCGGTCCGGGGCGAATGCGGGGGCGAGCAGGACGAGCCCCACCGCGAACAGGAGCGGGACCACGAACCCGATCCGCAGGCTGGTCGCGGCGGCGACGCCGCCGACGATCGCCCCGCCCACGAGCGTGCCCACGTAATTGAACAGGTTGATCCGCGCCACGACGTCGTCCACCTGGCCGGTGGGTGCCAGCCGGCCGGCGGCGCTGAAACACAGGGGAGCGACGACCGGCACGCCGAGGCCAACGACGAGGAATCCGGCGATCGCGACGGCCGGGGACGGGGCCAGCACGACGACCGTCAATCCGGCGACACCGACCGCCGAACCCGCACGGACGACGGCGATCTCGCCGTACTTCGCCACCCAGAAGTCGCCGGTCAGACGCGACACCAGAGCCGCGCACTGGTATGCGGCCAGCGCCAGGGCGGCCGTGCCGGCGTCCGCGAGCAGAACGTTCCGGACGTACAGGGCGGACCAGTTGCCGACACCGAAATCGATGGCGTAGAACAACGCCATCGCGGTGCCGAGCGCGAGCAGCGGCCGAATCGGAACCGGCACGGACACAGGGCCGGTCGCAGGCGGGGCGCTGCTCACCGGCTCCTGACGGGCGAGGAGCCGGGGGCCGCAGACGGCGAGACCGACGGCCACGACGAGCGCCGCCACCAGTTGCGCGCCGGCCACGCTGACGTCGAGGGCGGAGGTGGCGGCGACGAAGAGTGCACCCGCAATCGCGCCGACGCTCCACACCGCATGGAACGACGACAGGATGAAACGGCCGTACGCGTGCTGGATCGACACCGCCTGCATGTTGGCGGCGGCGTCGACGATGCCCAGCCCGGCGCCGTACACGGACAGGCAGACGAAGAACGCCGCGGTGTTCGGGCTGAAACCGAGGGCGCCACCGGCGACCGCGATGGTCGCGAGCCCGAGCTGCAGCGCCGATCTGCTGGAGAATCGGCGGGCCAGGTGCTCGGCGAGGACGCTTCCCGCCCCGGCGATGAGGGACACCGTCACGACCGCGACCACGATGACCGTGTCGTCGAACCCGAATCGGTCCTGGTACTGCGGCAGTTGTGTGAGGACGGCCGCGAGGAGAAAACCCTGCAGGCCGAATGCGCCCGCCGCGGCGATCCGTGCCGGGCGGTGGTCCGCGGGCACGTCTGCGCGTGGTGAATCCGTCATGGGAGTCGGCCTTCGGTAGAGGACATCCGATCGATTGGGCGAGTGTCCAATACTTTGCGGGGATGTGCAGCGTTCTCCGAGGCGGCGGGCGAAATGTCCGAAAGTGGGGGTGCGTGAGGGGCCCGGAACAAGACTGAGCCCCAGCCTTGGATGGGGGGTCATGGCTGGGGCTCATTGCCATCGGGGGGGTGGATGGCAAGTTCGACGATACATGAGGAATTCCTCACGTTCCAGATGCAGTGGTAACGATTTCGTCACCCGCCCGTCACCGGTGGTCGGCGCGACACCGTGAACCGGGGTTGTCTCTGCGGACGGTTGTCGCTTACAGTGTCATCCATGCAGCGCATTCTCGTAGTTCTCCGCCGTAGCGGGGTCTGATACGGACCGACCCCTCGCTGCGGGTCGTTGAGCTACGCGTTGGTCCTCCCTTCTTTCAGGAAGACCACGAGAATGAGTACCAACACTTCTTTCGCTTCATCCTTCCCCTCGTCGACACCGGCCGCCGATCCGTTCGCCGCGCGCCACGGAAAGTCGCTGCCACGGGAACTCCGCACCGAATCCGCCGGAATGGCGTGGTCCGCGTTCGAGGCCGTCTACGCGCCGTCCACCGGACCGTTCCGTCTGGGCAGTTGGTCGGAAACGAAGACCGGCCCCGGGATGTGGGATTTCGAAGCGACACTCGGTATCGGCGAATCGATCTGCAAGACCGCTGCGAGCGCGCCCGGCCCGGTGGCCGCCATGACCTCGATGCTGTACGACGCGGGGTGTGCGATGGAGATCCTGTCTTTTCATCAGCACGAGATCGGGCACCGCACCGCGACATTTCTGCTCTGCGAGCGCGACGGCATCCGGCGCTGGGCGATGGGAATCGGTGAATCCCACACGGAATCGACTCTGCGCGCGATGATCTCCGGCGCCAACCGGCTCCAGCCCGCCTGACACCCGGACAACAGTTCAGCCCCGGTCGAGGGACCGGGGCTGAAGTGTCGTGAACTGTTCGGTTGAAAGTGAACTGGTGCGCGATACTGGGATTGAACCAGTGACCTCTTCCGTGTCAGGGAAGCGCTCTCCCGCTGAGCTAATCGCGCGGGATGGAGAAAAGAGAGCGGACGACGGGATTCGAACCCGCGACCCCAACCTTGGCAAGGTTGTGCGCTACCAGCTGCGCCACGTCCGCATTCGTGAAAGCCCCCGGGCTGGGGGCCGTCACTGGTCGAGCAAGTAAAACAGTCGTGCATCTATCATCTATCTCGGTGCGCGATACTGGGATTGAACCAGTGACCTCTTCCGTGTCAGGGAAGCGCTCTCCCGCTGAGCTAATCGCGCGAGGTGGAGACGGGAATCGAACCCGTGTGCACGGCTTTGCAGGCCGTTGCCTCACCACTCGGCCACTCCACCGTGAAGGTTGAGTCCAACCTCTCGAGCGGACGACGGGATTCGAACCCGCGACCCCAACCTTGGCAAGGTTGTGCGCTACCAGCTGCGCCACGTCCGCATGCACCGTGTAACTCGCGGAGAATGTTCTCCGTGGTGCGGTTGAGAACATTAGCCGACCATCCGCGATAGTTACAAATCTGCAGGTCAAGGCGTCAGACGGCGAACTACGCATGAACGACGCCGGGTCGCGGACGTGCCGCGGGCAGGGGTCGACACGAATCCCAACGACGTGATTTTCGTTCGGCCGCTCGGTCGTGTTAATGTTCCAACTCGTTCGAGCGCGAGTGTTTGGCGCGCTTCGGTCCCGTGGCTCAGTGGAAGAGCGTCCCGTTCACACCGGGGAGGTCGCTGGTTCGATCCCAGCCGGGACCACAGAGAAGAAGAGGGCGTTTCCGAAATCGGAAACGCCCTCTTCTTTTTCGTGTGCGCACCCGAATAACGTTTGTTCCGGCTCTGCGGCGCGGCGGACAATGAACTCAGGCGGCCGAAATTCCCCGGGTGATCCGCGATCGAAGGACTGAGTCCCATGTTCCCCGTGAGGCTGGAAGGCACCACCGCGCCCACCTTGATGTGGGCGGAAGAGTGGACCATCGAGCAGGCAGCGTTGCAGCAGCTGCGGAACATGGCCGACCTGCCGTGGGTGCACGGTGTGCGGGTCATGCCCGACGTCCATGTCGGCAAGGGGGCGACGGTCGGTTCCGTCATCGCGATGCGGGCGGCGGTCGCCCCGGCGGCGGTCGGCGTCGACATCGGGTGCGGGATGACGGCGGTCCGGACGGATGTGACCGCGAGCGATCTGCCCGACAGCCTGCGCTCGATGCGCTCGCGCATCGAGCGTGCGGTGCCGGTCGGGTTCGCCATGCACGAGCGTTCGGTGAACGTCGGCGCACTGGACGTCACGGACGCCGGGGGAGTGAAGGAGGGTTGGCACCGCTTCTGGCAGGAATTCGGTGACCTGCATTCGGGTGTCCAGTCCCGCGAATCCAAGGCGATGAAGCAGATCGGGACGCTCGGCGGCGGCAACCACTTCATCGAGGTGTGCCTGTCGGACGCCGACGAGGTCTGGCTGATGCTCCACTCCGGGTCGCGCAACATCGGCAAGGAGCTGGCGGAGCGGCACATCGCGGTGGCGCGGGCGTTGCCGCACAACCAGCGGCTGGTCGATCGCGATCTCGCGGTGTTCCTCGCAGGCAGCGAGGAGATGGACGCGTACCGCCACGACCTGACGTGGGCGCAGGAGTACGCGGCCCGTAACCGTGCCGTCATGCTCACGTTGGTGATGCAGGCATTCCGGCAGGCCCTGCCCGGCAGGCCGGTCCGATTCGACGAGCCGATCTCCTGCCACCACAACTATGTGTCGGAGGAGATCATCGACGGCGAGCCGATGCTCGTCACCCGCAAGGGCGCGATCCGGGCCGGCCGGGGTGATCTCGGACTCATCCCCGGATCCATGGGCACCGGTTCCTACGTGGTGCGTGGCCTGGGCTCCGAGTTGTCCTTCAATTCGGCATCGCACGGGGCGGGACGGACGATGAGCCGTACGAAGGCGAAGAAGCGCTTCACCGTCGACGACCTCGTGCGGCAGACGTCCGGAGTCGAATCGCGTAAGGACGTGGGCGTGATCGACGAGATCCCCGGCGCCTACAAGGACATCGAGCAGGTGATCGAAGCGCAGGCCGACCTCGTCGAGGTCGTTGCCCACCTGCGGCAGGTCGTCTGTGTGAAGGGATGACCCGCGGGCGGTGCGGCGGTGCGACGACGCGCCGCCGCAGGTCGCGGTCGGTAGGCTGGAGCGGTGACTAGCGGAGAAGCTCGGCCGGGACCCGCGCCCGAGAGCGTGGACGTGGACGACTCGGATCTGTCCCCGTTCCAGGAAGCGGAGAGCCGGTGGCATCGGTGGCGCGCGCACATCGCCGCGCGGCCGAGCCTCAACCTGGCGTACCGCATCGCGGTGGGGGTGATCGGCGCTCTGGTGCTGGCCGCCGGCATCCTCGCGATTCCCTATCCGGGCCCCGGCTGGCTGATCGTGTTCGCGGGACTCGGGATCCTCGCATCCGAGTTCGCGTGGGCCCACCGGCTGCTGCACTACGCGCGGCAGCGCTACGACAAGTTCATGCACTGGTTCTCGCGGCAGTCGCTGGTGGTCAAGGGGGCGGGCGCGCTGCTGACATGTGTCGTCGTCCTCGCCACGCTGTGGTTGCTCGGGACGTTCGGTCTCGTCGGAACGTGGATCGGCCTCGACTACCCGTGGCTGGAGAGCCCGCTCTAGCCGGACGCATGGTTGGGTGTGACTGCTGGGCCGATAACATGGGCTGGCACATTCACCATGTCTGCACCGCACACCTCACCTAGGAGAACATCGCCGTGAGCACCCCCGCATCCGCCGCCCCAGCCGCCCTCGTCCGGGTGCCCGCGGGGACTACGGCCGGTACAGCGGTTCGGGAGGCCGGCTACCCGAGCAGGGGTCCGGACGTCGTCGTCGTGGTCCGTGACGCCGAGGGCCAGCTCAAGGACCTGTCCTGGGTGCCCGACACCGACGTCGAGGTCGAGCCGGTCGCGTCGAACACCGACGACGGCCGCAGCGTCATCCGTCACTCCGCCGCCCACGTGCTTGCGCAGGCCGTCCAGCAGGAATTCCCCGAGGCGAAGCTGGGCATCGGCCCGCCGATCAAGGACGGCTTCTACTACGACTTCGCCGTCGATCGCCCGTTCACCCCCGAGGACCTCGCGAGCCTCGAGAAGCGGATGAAGAAGATCATCAAGGGGTCGCAGCGGTTCTCCCGCCGCGTCGTCGAGTCGCTCGAGGACGCGCGCGCCGAGCTGGCGAAGGAGCCCTTCAAGCTCGAACTCATCGACGACAAGTCGGGAATCGACGATCCGGAGATCATGGAGGTGGGCGGCAACGAGCTGACCATCTACGACAACCTGGACCCGCGGACCGGCGAGAAGGTATGGGGAGACCTGTGCCGCGGCCCGCACATCCCCACCACCAAGCACATCCCGGCGTTCAAGCTCACCCGCAGCTCGGCGGCGTACTGGCGCGGTAATCAGGACAACGCCGATCTCCAGCGCATCTACGGCACCGCGTGGGAGTCGGCGGAGGCGCAGGACCACCACCTGGAACTGCTCGCCGAGGCGGAACGTCGCGACCACCGCAAGCTGGGGTCCGAACTCGACCTGTTCAGCTTCCCCGACGAACTCGGCTCCGGACTGCCCGTGTTCCATCCGCGGGGCGGAATCATCCGCACCGAGATGGAGGACTACTCCCGCAAGCGGCACGTCGAGGAGGGGTACGAGTTCGTCAACACCCCCCACATCACCAAGGGGCACCTCTACGAGGTGTCAGGTCACCTGGACTGGTACCGCGACGGCATGTTCCCGGCGATGCACATCGACGAGGAGCTGAACGAGGACGGCACCGTGCGCAAGCCGGGCCAGGACTACTACCTCAAGCCGATGAACTGCCCGATGCACAACCTGATCTTCCGCTCCCGCGGCCGGTCGTACCGCGAGCTGCCGTTGCGGCTCTTCGAGTTCGGTTCCGTGTACCGGTACGAGAAGTCGGGTGTCGTCCACGGACTCACCCGCGTGCGCGGCATGACCCAGGACGACGCGCACATCTACTGCACCCGAGAGCAGATGCGTGACGAACTGGCGACCACCCTGCAGTTCGTGCTCGGCCTGCTGAAGGACTACGGACTCGACGACTTCTACCTCGAGCTGTCCACCAAGAACCCGGACAAGTTCGTCGGCGACGACGCCGTGTGGGACGAAGCGACGGCGACGCTCGCCGAGGTCGCGGAGTCGTCGGGGCTGAACCTCGTTCCCGATCCGGGCGGCGCCGCGTTCTACGGACCGAAGATCTCGGTGCAGGTGCAGGACGCCCTGGGCCGCACCTGGCAGATGTCGACCATTCAGCTCGACTTCAACCTGCCGGAGCGTTTCGACCTCGAGTACACGGCCAACGACGGCACCAAGCAGCGTCCGGTCATGATCCACCGGGCCCTGTTCGGTTCCATCGAACGGTTCTTCGGTGTGCTCACCGAGCACTACGCGGGTGCGTTCCCGGCGTGGCTGGCGCCCGTCCAGGTGGTCGGCATCCCGGTCGCCGAGACGTTCGCCGACCACCTCTTCGACGTGGTGAAGCGGCTGAAGGCGGCCGGTATCCGCGCCGAGGTCGACGCGAGCGACGACCGCATGCAAAAGAAGATCTTCAACAACACGGCGCAGAAGGTGCCGTTCATGTTGCTGGCGGGTGCGCGCGACGTCGAGGCGGGCGCCGTCAGCTTCCGATTCCGGGACGGCACCCAGGTCAACGGGGTGCCCGTGGACGACGCCGTGCGCATCGTCACCGAGTGGATCGGCCGCCGCGAGAATGCCTCGCCGACGGCGGAACTGCTGCAACCCGGTAAGGAAGGGTGACGCACATGACCGGAGGTGACGACGTGACGGCCGACGAGATGCTCGGCGGCCCCGGCCGCCTCGTGGACCGCGGCCCCGGCGAACCCGATCACCTCCAGCGGATCTGGTCGCCGCACCGCATGTCGTACATCGCCGAGGCGCCGAAGTCGCGGGACACCCCGAACGAGCCGTTCATCGACATCCCGAAGATGGACGACGAGGACGGGTTGATCGTCGCCCGGGGTGAGCACGTCTACGCGGTGCTCAACCTGTACCCGTACAACCCGGGGCACCTGATGGTCGTTCCCTACCGCAAGGTCGCGGCGCTCGAAGACCTGACGGAGGAGGAAAGCGCCGAGTTGATGTCGTTCACGCAGCAGGCTCTGCGCGTGATCAAGCGGGTGTCGCGGCCGGACGGTTTCAACGTCGGTCTCAATCTCGGTGCGGCGGCAGGCGGTTCGCTCGCCGAGCACCTGCATCAGCACATCGTTCCGCGCTGGGGCGGGGACGCGAACTTCATCACGGTCCTCGCCGGGGTCAAGGTCATGCCGCAGTTGCTGCGCGAGACCCGGGGGCTGCTGGCGAAGGCCTGGAATGAATGACGCGATAGATGAATGACGCGGGAGTCGCTGGCTCACGCGTGCGGGGTTCCTGGCAGGAAGTGAAGAACGGGGTGGAGAGGTGCTGAGCTTCTTCGGACGGGCATCCGTGTCCAAGGTGACGGCACCATTGGGGAAGGCTCTGGTCAAGACCGGGCTCACCCCCGATTCCGTCACCGTCATCGGCACCGTGGCGACCGTGGCCGGCGCGGTCACACTGTTTCCCAGCGGACATCTGTTCTGGGGAGCGATGTTCATCTGGCTGTTCGTCATGTTCGACATGCTCGACGGTGCCATGGCCCGCGCCCGCGGCGGCGGAACCCGGTACGGTGCCGTTCTCGACGCCACCTGCGACCGGGTGGCCGACGGTGCGATCTTCGCCGGTCTCGCCTGGTGGGCGGTCTATCACGAGAACAGCAAGCCGCTGCTGATCGCGACTCTGCTGTGCCTCGTCACCTCGCAGGTGATCTCGTACGCCAAGGCGCGCGCCGAGGCCAGTGGACTGTCCGCCGACGGTGGACTCATCGAACGACCCGATCGGCTGGTCATCGTGCTGGTCGGTGCCGGCGTGACCGGGCTCGGAGTTCCATGGGCCATTCACGTCGCGATGTGGTTGCTGTCGGCGGGCAGCGTCATCACCGTGTTCCAGCGGGTACTGGCCGTTCGCCGGTCGCCGGGCGCCCGGGACGTGCTGCCCCTCCCGCCTGCGGACACGACGCCGGAAGACGGACAGGCGAGCGCGCAGTGAGCGGCCTGTCGGAACGCATCAGCGACCTGGGGTACGCGACCGGCTGGCGGCTGGTCCGTGCGCTGCCGGAGAAGGCCGCGGTCGCCCTGTTCGACAGGGGAGCCGATTTCGCCGTCCGGAACGGCGGCCCGGAACAGTTGCGCCGCAATCTCGCCCGTGTGCTCGGTGTACCCGCGGCCGAGGTGCCGGACACCCTGATGCAGGCGTCGATGCGGTCCTACGCGCGCTACTGGCGGGAGGCTTTCCGGCTGCCGTCGATGGACCTCGTGAAGACGGGCGCCGCCCTCGACGAGCTGATCGAAGGCCAGAAGCACCTCGACGCCGCGAAAGAAGCCGGCCGGGGCGCGGTCATGGCACTGCCGCACAGCGGCAACTGGGACATGGCGGGTGTGTGGTGCGCCCAGCACTGGGGCGGGCTGTCCACGGTCGCCGAGCGATTGAAGCCGGAGTCGCTGTACCGGCGGTTCGTCGACTACCGCGAAGGGCTCGGCTTCGAGATCTTCCCGCTCAGCGGAGGAGAGAACCCCCCGTTCGTGGAACTGTCGGCGCGACTGCGCGGCAACGGGATCGTGTGCCTCCTCGGTGAACGCGACCTGGCGAAGAAGGGCGTCCCGGTGACGTTCTTCGGGGAACCGACGCGCATGCCCGCCGGCCCCGCGAAGCTGGCGATCGACACCGGCGCGCCGCTCCTACCGGTGCACTGCTGGTTCACAGACGGCGGGTGGGGTTTCCGCATCGACCCGCCGATCGACACCACCGCGGGGGTTGCCGCGGCGACTCAGGCCCTGGCGGACCGGTTCGAAGCCAACATCGCGGCACATCCCGAGGACTGGCACATGCTTCAGCCGCTGTGGCTCTCCGACCTGTCCCAGTCGAGGCTCTCCCGCATGGAGAACTCGTGAAGATCGGAATGGTCTGCCCGTACTCGTTCGACGTCCCGGGCGGAGTGCAGGCTCACGTCGTCGACCTCGCGGAGGTTCTGATCGAGCGCGGGCACAAGGTGAGCGTCCTCGCGCCGGCGTCCGACGACGTCGACCTGCCCGACTTCGTCGTCTCCGCGGGACGCGCCCTCGCCATTCCCTACAACGGCTCGGTGGCCCGGCTGAGTTTCGGCCCCGCCGCGAGCGCCCGCGTGCGGCGGTGGATCTCGGACAACAACTTCGACGTCCTGCACATCCACGAGCCGAACGCGCCGAGCTTGTCGATGCTCGCCATGCGCGTGGCCGAGGGGCCCATCGTGGCCACCTTCCACACGTCGACCACGAAGTCGTTGGTGCTGAGCACATTTCAGGGTGTACTCCAGCCCTACCTGGAGAAGATCAGCGGCCGCATCGCGGTGTCGGAACTCGCGCGACGCTGGCAGGTGGAATCACTGGGCTCCGATGCGGTCGAGATCCCCAACGGGGTCGACGTCCAGGCGTTCGCGAACGCCGAGCCGCTGCCCGGCTACCCGCGTCCCGGAAGGACCATCCTCTTCCTCGGCCGCTACGACGAGCCCCGCAAGGGCATGGCGGTGCTTCTCAAGGCGCTACCCGCCCTGGTGGAGAAGTATCCCGACCTCGAGGTGCTGGTGGTCGGCCGCGGCGACGAGGACAAACTGCGCCGCGAGGCCGGCCCGGTCTTCGGGCACCTGCGTCTGCTCGGCCAGGTCGACGATGCCGACAAGGCATCGGCACTGCGGAGCGCCGACGTGTACTGCGCACCCAACCTCGGTGGTGAGAGCTTCGGCATCGTGCTGGTGGAGGCGATGGCCGCGGGAGCCGCCGTCGTGGCGAGCGAACTGGACGCGTTCCGCCGGGTCCTGCGGGACGGGCAAGCCGGCGTGCTGGTGCCGGTCGGGGATGCGGCGGCGCTCGCTGCCGGGATCGACTCGGTGCTCGGCGACCCCGAGCGCAGCGCCGCACTCACCGATGTCGGCCGAACGGTGGTCACCGAATACGACTGGCCGGTGGTGGCCGAACAGATCCTGCGGGTCTACGAGACGGTCACCGTCGGCCGCGACGGCGTCCGGGAGGTCGGATCATGACGTTCTCCGCCCTCACGATCCTGGTCCTCGCCCTGGTCGCAGCCGTTGTCCTGGCGATCGGCTTGTGGGCGTACGGAACGGCCAACCGCCTCGACCGCCTGCACGTCCGCTCCGACCTGTCCTGGCAGGCCCTCGACGCGGCCCTCGCCCGCCGGGCGGTGGTCGTGCGGGCGGCGGCCGCGGCGATGGACCCACCCGAAGGCAGGTCGCTGGCCGCGCTGGCGGCCCGGGCCGAACGGTCGGACCGGGCCGACCGGGAGATCGCCGAGAACGCGCTGTCCAGTGCGCTCTCGGCCCTCGACCCGGAGACCCTGCGCCCCCAGTTGGTGGCGGAACTCGCCGATGCCGAGGCGCGGGTGCTGATCGCCCGCCGATTCCACAACGACGCCGTCCGCGACACCCTCGCACTCCGCACCCGGCGTCCGGTCCGATGGCTGCACCTCGGGGGCACGGCCCCGCTGCCGACGTACTTCGAGATCACCGAACGCTCGTCCGCCGCTGCGTTCACCGAGGGTCTGTCCCTCGACTCCGTCCGGACATCCGCCCGGGTGGTGCTGCTCGACGGTGAGGGCCGGGTCCTGCTGCTCCGGGGTCACGACCCCACCGTCCCCGACATCTACTACTGGTTCACGATCGGCGGCGCCGTCGAGAAGGGGGAGAACCTGCGGGCCGCCGCGGTCCGGGAGATCGCCGAGGAGACGGGGCACACCGCGTCGCCCGAATCGCTGCGCGGACCCATGTGGCGGCGGGTTGCCATCTTCTCCTGGAACGGGCAGCTGATCCGCTCCGAGGAACTGTTCTTCGCGCTGCGCACCGACGGATTCGAGCCGCACCACGGGGGCTTCACCGAACTCGAGAACCGCACCATCACCGGTCACCGGTGGTGCACCGCGGACACGGTTCGTGAACTGGCGGCAGCAGGCGAAGCCGTGTACCCGCACGACCTCGCGGATCTCCTCGACGAGGCAGGCGCGGTGGCCTCGGCCCCGGACGAACCCGAGGTGCGCGCGATCACCTGAGCCGCCCCGGGCGTCCGGAGAAAGCCAGCAATCGCGGACTGGCTACGGAAGTGGACCGCCCCTCGTCCTAGAATCGGGTACTGCAGCGTGAACGTCGTCGCTCACGCATGCCGCTATCGAAGTCAATCCACGCCACAACCCAGGAGTTCGCTGTGAGCACCCCCGACACCACCCCCACCACCGGTACGGCACGCGTCAAGCGTGGCATGGCCGAGATGTTGAAGGGCGGGGTCATCATGGACGTCGTCACCCCCGATCAGGCGAAGATCGCCGAGGATGCCGGGGCGGTCGCGGTGATGGCGCTCGAGCGGGTGCCCGCGGACATCCGGGCGCAGGGTGGGGTGTCCCGGATGAGTGATCCGGACATGATCGACGGCATCATCTCCGCGGTGTCGATCCCGGTGATGGCCAAGGCCCGGATCGGGCACTTCGTGGAGGCGCAGATCCTGCAGTCCCTGGGGGTCGACTACGTCGACGAGTCGGAGGTGCTGACCCCGGCCGACTACGCCAATCACATCGACAAGTGGCAGTTCACCGTCCCGTTCGTGTGTGGTGCCACCAATCTGGGTGAGGCGCTGCGGCGGATCACCGAGGGTGCGGCGATGATCCGGTCCAAGGGTGAGGCCGGTACCGGTGACGTGTCGAACGCGACCACGCACATGCGGACGATCGGTGGGGAGATCCGCCGGTTGACCTCGCTGAGTGAGGACGAGCTGTATGTGGCGGCGAAGGAGTTGCAGGCCCCGTACGATCTGGTCGTCGAGGTCGCCAAGGCCGGGAAGTTGCCGGTCACGATGTTCACCGCCGGTGGCATCGCCACCCCGGCGGATGCGGCGATGATGATGCAGCTCGGTGCGGAGGGTGTGTTCGTCGGGTCGGGGATCTTCAAGTCGGGTAACCCGGCGGAGCGGGCCGCGGCGATCGTGAAGGCGACCACGTTCTTCGACGATCCGGACGTGCTGGCGAAGGTCTCCCGTGGGCTGGGTGAGGCGATGGTCGGGATCAACGTCGACGACATCCCCGTCCCGCACCGGCTCGCCGAACGCGGCTGGTGATCTCCGCGATCGATCGGTGATCGATCGCGGCGCTCCCGGCGCCGCGCTGTTATCGTTCGCACCGCACGAGGCCCCGACCCGGGCCTCGTGCGGTGCGGTGCGCCGGTGCCCGGGACCCGTGTGAGAGTGTCAGCGGACGAGCATCGGAAGGGGCGTTGGATGGCGACGATCGAAGAGATCCTGGAAGTGGAACGCCTCGAGGAGAACATCTTCCGAGGCATAGCGACCGAGACCATGCTTCCCCGCACGTTCGGTGGGCAGGTGGCCGGTCAGGCGCTGGTGGCGGCGGTCCGCACCGTCGACCCCCGTTTCATGGTGCATTCGCTGCACGGCTACTTCCTGCGTCCCGGAAACCCCACGATGCCGATCGTGTACCTGGTGGACCGCATCCGGGACGGTCGGTCGTTCGTCACCCGGCGGGTCAGTGCCGTCCAGGACGGTCAGGCGATCTTCACGATGTCGGCGTCGTTCCAGGTCGAGGACGAGGGCATCGAGCACCAGGACGAGATGCCCGTGGTCCCGCCGCCCGATATGCTGCCGTTCGCCAGTGACTCCGACGACCCGGAGATCGCCTGGCTCGCCCAGGAGTGGTCCGACTGGGACATCCGGATGGTCGGCCACGGCGAGGTCGACCGTCGGCGCGGTGCGGCCGCTCAGCAGCAGGCGTGGTTCCGGTCCCGCAAGACGCTGCCCGACGACCCAGTCTTCCACGTCTGCGCACTGGCCTACATGAGCGACATGACGCTGATCGGTTCCGCCATGACCTCACACCCCGGTGTCGAGATCAACGGTGCCTCACTCGATCACGCGCTGTGGTTCCTGCGCCCGTTCCGGGCCGACGAGTGGCTGCTGTACGACCAGACGTCACCGTCCGCCGGATTCGGCCGGGCGCTCGCGCAGGGCCGGATCTTCGACCGGAAGGGCAACCTGGTCGCGGCCGTCGTGCAGGAAGGGCTGACCCGGTTCCTGCGCACGACGTGAGCGGCCTCAGCGGCCCGCCCGGACTGCGGGCCTCGGCGGATGGTCGTACCGCACCATCAGGTCGGGTTCCTCCGTGACGTCGGCAGCACGGCGCAGCAGTGCGGGGACGGTCCATTGTTGATCGGCCGGGGTTCGGCGCATCAGGGCGCCTTCGCCCAGATGGAGTTGCACGGTGACGTCGAAGTCGAGATCCCGGCCCAGCAGCATCGGGCCCGCGACGAGAAGCACCTGACCGTCGGCCGCGGGAACGCGGGCGCAGCGGGCGGAGCGATCCTCGGCCTCGTCCCACAGGCGCGGCAACCACCGGCGGTCGGTGCGGACCGACCGCACCACCTCCCGGTTCAGGGCGTCGTAGTCGAACCAGAGGGTGCGGTAGCTGAGTTCGTCGTCGCGCCCGTGCTCGAACCGCAGGGAGGCGGGCCGGACGTAGTCGTGGAGCGACACGACGTCACACGGGCGGCCCCGCTCCCGCAGCGACGCGCACACCGCGTCCGCGAGGGGCAGGGGGTGCGCGCCGTCGGGAGCGTCGATCGCGACGACGGCGGTGCCGTGAACGGCGAGGCAGCGTTCGGAGACGAGGGCGACGAGACCGTCAGGGCTCGTCGGTGTGAACATCGTCATGGCACCCATGGTGCCTCGAGCCCGAACCGGGCGGATAACCTTGACCAGGCACAGAAGGAGGGCTCATGGCGAGCATCGAGGACGTTCTCGAACTCGAAGCGCTGGAGAAGGACATCTTCCGCGGCGCGGTTCATCCGTCTGTTCTGAAGAGGACGTTCGGCGGGCAGGTCGCGGGTCAGTCACTGGTGTCCGCGGTCCGTACCGTCGACGAGGCGTTCAAGGTCCACTCCCTGCACGGGTACTTCCTGCGCCCCGGAAATCCGGCGAAACCCACCGTCTACCTGGTCGACCGGATCCGGGACGGCAGATCCTTCTGCACGAGGCGCGTCACCGGAATCCAGGACGGCAAGGCGATCTTCACCATGTCGGCGTCGTTCCACACCGAGGACGAGGGCATCGAGCATCAGGACACGATGCCGTCCGTCCCCGCGCCCGAGGAACTGGTCGACGCACAGACCCTCGAGGAGTTCGCCGCCACCGATCTCTACCGGGAGTGGAAGGAATGGGACGTCCGTATCGTTCCGGCCGGCTCCACCGGGAAGACTCCCGGAATCGCCGCGCAGCAACGGGTGTGGATGCGGTACCGCAGCAAGCTGCCGGACGATCAGGTCTTCCACATCTGCACCCTCGCCTACCTCAGTGACATGACGCTCCTCGGTGCGTCGAAGGTCCCGCACCCCGGAGTGGTCACGCAGACGGCGTCGCTCGATCACGCCATGTGGTTCATGCGCCCGTTCCGCGCCGACGAGTGGCTGCTCTACGACCAGACCTCACCCTCCGCCGGCTTCGGCCGCGCCCTCACCCAGGGCCGCATGTTCGACCGGAACGGCACCATGGTCGCCGCCGTCGTCCAGGAGGGGTTGACCCGTATCCAGCGCGATCAGGACAAGCGCGACATCGAGACAGGAAACATGGCATGACCCGTCCCCTCGTCGGAGTACTCGCCCTGCAGGGCGACGTCCGTGAACACCTCGCCGCACTGAACGATTCGGGTGCGGACGCCGTCGGCATCCGCCGCCCGGAGGAGCTCGAGAAGATCGACGGCCTCGTCATCCCGGGCGGCGAGTCGACGACGATGAGCAAGCTGCTGCAGATCTTCGAACTGCTCGAACCCCTGAAGGCGCGCCTGCGCGACGGGTTGCCCGCCTACGGGTCCTGCGCCGGGATGATCCTCCTCGCGAGCGAGATCCTCGACACGAGACCTGACGCGCAGCACCTCGGTGCGATCGACATGACGGTGCGCCGCAACGCCTTCGGTCGTCAGGTCGACTCCTTCGAGTCCGACCTCGAATTCGAGGGCATCGTCGGCGACCCGATGCGGGCCGTGTTCATCCGGGCTCCGTGGGTGGAGCGCGTCGGCGACGACGTCCAGGTCCTTGCCCGCGTGCCCGAGTCGGGTGGCGCGGCCGCCGGACGGATCGTGGCCGTCCGGCAGGGTTCCGTGGTGGCCACGTCGTTCCACCCGGAAGTGACGGGCGACCGGCGGGTGCACGAGTTGTTCGTCGACATCGTCCGCGGGGTCTAACTCGCCGGGCGGGGCGCGACGAGTGTGTTGAGGAGCGCCGCACCCTGCGCGGCGCCGTCCACGGTTACCGCGAACGGGCGGCCGCCGGTGCGGGTCACCACGATGCCCTCGCCGGCGCGGATCACGACCGCGGTCCCGCGCGGCGTGAAGCGGTAGCCCCAGCCGCCCCATTCCGCGGGGCGGATCTCGGTGACCCGGGCCTCGTCGATCGAGTCGAGCGGGATCTTCCGCCAGCGCACGTTCCACGACGAGAGGGTCAGTCCCGTGCGGTCGATCTGCACGGTCACCGAGGCGAAGCCGCCGCCGGCGATCGTCAGGCCGAGGAACAGGACGGCGAGCCAGAGCGCTCCCACCAGCGCGGAGACGACGGCGGCCACGGCCATGGCGAGAGCGAGCACGCCCGCCCACCGTCCGCGGGCATATCCGGTCCAGGCTGCCCGCTCGCCGGGCGTCAGGGGGACGGGCAGCGTCGGCGCTGCACCGTTCTCTGCGGAGTGCGACGTCCGGGGGAGCAGGGCGAACGTGGCGATCGCCCACACGATTCCCAAGAGGGGAACGACGATCCACCAGCCCAGCGTCGCCGCTTCGGGCGAGCCCGCCTCGATCGTGGCGGCGACGCTGACGATCCAGGCCGTGGCCACCGTCCACCCGACGAGAACGGTGGCGGGAAGCCAGAGCGCGGCGTCGGTGCGGACCCGCGCCGCCACGACGCCCGCGATCACGGCGGCGGCCGCGCAGACGGCCAGAGCGATCCAGAAGTAGGTGGTCGTGTCGCTGAATCGGTCGGGTTCGGTGCCGGACCAGTGGCTGGCCACCACCGGCGGCAGTTGCCCGCTCCAGGCGAGTCTCGCGATCACGACGGCGAGGAGGGGCACAGCGGAGGTCGCGGCGAGGAGGCGCGTTCGGGAGGTCGTCATTGTCTGGTGGTCTCCTTGATCACGTCGAGCATCTGTTCGGTGTCGAGTCCGAGGCGTCGTGCCTCGGACACGAAAGCCTTTGCGGCTTCGGTCAATCCGGTGTGTACCGGGTCCGTGTCGGCGCGGACGACCGCGCCCCGGCCCCGGCGGAGGTCGATCAGGCCCTCGTCGCGCAGCGCGGCGTACGCGCGCAGCACGGTGTGGAGGTTGACGTCGATGGATTCGGCCAGCGCCCGGGCGGAGGGGAGCCGATCGCCCGCGCCGATCTCGCCGCGCAGGAACGCGCCGCGCACGTTGGCCGCGATCTGTTCCCCCAGTGGGGTGGTGGAGCTGTGGTCGACCCGCATCAACATGTTTGCATTCTATGCAAACAATGGCGACTTATGCGAGTTGTTACCCCGGGAACGCGCAGGGGCGGCCGGGCTGCGGGTAACATCGTCAAAGCTGAAACCGCGCATTCGGCGTGCCAAAGGCAGCAGGAAAGGGGCTTGAATCGCATGAGCGGCCACTCCAAATGGGCCACCACCAAGCACAAGAAGGCTGTGATCGATGCCAAGCGTGGCAAAGCCTTCGCGAAGCTGATCAAGAACATCGAGGTGGCGGCCCGTACCGGCGGTGGCGATCCTGCGGGAAACCCCACCCTGTACGACGCCATCCAGAAGGCCAAGAAGACGTCGGTCCCCAACGACAACATCGAGCGCGCCCGCAAGCGCGGCGCCGGTGAAGAAGCGGGTGGCGCCGACTGGCAGACCATCATGTACGAGGGTTACGGACCCAACGGTGTCGCCGTCCTCATCGAGTGCCTAACCGACAACCGCAACCGTGCGGCCGGCGAGGTGCGCACCGCGATGACCCGCAACGGCGGCAACATGGCCGACCCGGGTTCCGTGTCCTACCTGTTCACGCGCAAGGGTGTCGTCACCCTCGAGAAGGGTGACCAGAGCGAGGACGACGTGCTGATGGCGGTCCTCGATGCGGGTGCCGAAGAGGTCACCGACCTCGGCGACACCTTCGAGATCGTGAGCGAGCCCACCGACCTCGTCGCCGTCCGCAGCGCACTGCAGGAGGCGGGAATCGACTACGACTCCGCCGAGGCCGACTTCCGTGCGTCCGTCGAGGTTCCGGTCGACGCCGACGGAGCCCGCAAGGTGTTCAAGCTCGTCGACGCGCTCGAGGAGTCCGACGACGTGCAGAACGTCTACACCAACGTCGACCTGTCCGACGAGGTACTGGCGGAGCTCGACGACTGATCGCACGACGCACGGCACGGGGCGGGGGAGCGGTGCTCGCCCGCCCCGGCTCGTCCTGCGTGTTGATGCGCCGACTCGTCCGACCCCACGGCTAAGCTATCGAACAGCTGTTCGGCGTGGGAGAGGTGGCTTTGCGTGCGTGTGCTGGGTGTGGATCCCGGTCTGACCCGGTGCGGATTCGGCGTGGTGGACGGCGGTAGCGGCCGCACCGTCACCCCGATCGCCGTCGACGTGGTCCGGACCCCGGCAGACCTCGAGTTGTCGTCCAGGCTGCTGCGGATCTCCGAAGCGGCCGAATCGTGGATCGATCTGCACAGGCCCGAGGTCGTGGCGATCGAGCGGGTATTCTCCCAGCACAACGTGCGCACCGCGATGGGCACCGCGCAGGCGGGTGGCGTCGTCGCCCTCGCCGCCGCGCGCCGCGGCATCCCCGTGTGTTTCCATACCCCCAGTGAGGTCAAGGCCGCCGTCACCGGGAGTGGCTCGGCAGACAAAGCTCAGGTGACGGCAATGGTGACGCGCATCCTCAAACTTGCGGCCGCACCCAAACCGGCCGACGCGGCGGACGCGCTGGCACTGGCGATCTGCCATTGCTGGCGGGCGCCGATGATCGAACGCATGGCCCGCGCCGAAGCCGCGGCCGCCGAACAGAAACGTCGCTACCAGGCCCGACTGGCCGAAGTGAAGAAGGCAGGTACACGATGATCGCGTCCGTCCGCGGCGAGGTGCTCGAGATCGCCCTCGACCATGCGGTGATCGAATCCGCCGGAGTGGGCTACCGCGTGAACGCGACGCCGGCCACCCTCGGCGGACTGCAACGGGGATCCGAGGCCCGGCTGGTCACGGCGATGATCGTCCGCGAGGACTCGATGACGCTGTACGGGTTCCCCGACTCGGAGTCCAAGGAGTTGTTCGGGCTGCTCCAGACGGTGTCGGGAGTCGGTCCCCGGCTGGCGATGGCCACCCTCGCCGTCCTCGAACCCGACGCGCTGCGGGCGGCCCTGGCCGAGGGCAACGTCACGGCACTCACGCGGGTGCCGGGCATCGGCAAACGCGGGGCGGAGCGGATGGTCGTCGAACTGCGCGACAAGGTCGACGCCGTCGCGTCCACGTCCGGGGCGGTGCCGATCGGTGCGGGCGGCGGCGGATCGGTCCGCGACCAGATCGTCGAAGCCCTCGTCGGCCTCGGATTCCCGGCCAAGCAGGCCGAGCAGGCCACCGACTCCGTCCTCGCCGAGGCACCCGAGTCGACCACCTCGACGGCGCTGCGCTCCGCCCTCTCCCTGCTCGGGAAGACCAGATGAATCCCGAACTCGGGGGCGACTACGACGAGGAGTCCCCGGTCTCGGCCGATCTCGTCGCCGGCGACGGCGACATCGAGGCCAGCCTGCGCCCGAAGAACCTTCACGACTTCATCGGGCAACCGCGGGTCCGGGAGCAGTTGCAGCTCGTCCTGACCGGCGCGAAGATGCGCGGCGGCACCCCCGACCACATCCTCCTCTCGGGCCCGCCCGGGCTGGGGAAGACCAGCATGGCGATGATCATCGCCGGCGAACTGGGCTCCTCGCTGAGGCTGACGTCGGGTCCGGCGCTGGAACGGGCCGGCGACCTGGCCGCCATGCTGAGCAACCTCGTCGAGGGCGACGTGCTGTTCATCGACGAGATCCACCGCATCGCCCGGCCGGCCGAAGAGATGCTCTATCTCGCGATGGAGGACTTCCGGGTCGACGTCGTGGTCGGCAAGGGTCCCGGCGCCACGTCCATTCCCCTGGAGGTCGCACCGTTCACCCTGGTAGGGGCCACCACTCGCTCGGGGGCGCTCACCGGGCCGCTGCGCGACCGGTTCGGGTTCACCGCCCACATGGACTTCTACGAACCCGCGGAACTGCAGCAGATCCTCATGCGGTCGGCGGGCATTCTCGGCGTGCAACTCGGCGAGGAGGCCGGCGCCGAGATCGCGAGCAGGTCCCGGGGCACGCCCCGCATCGCGAACCGCCTCCTGCGCCGTGTCCGCGATTACGCCGAGGTCCGGGCTGACGGCGTCGTCACCCGCGACATCGCCCACGCCGCTCTCGCCGTCTACGACGTCGACCAGCTGGGACTTGACCGCCTCGACCGGTCCGTCCTCAGCGCCCTCGTGCGCAGCTTCGGCGGCGGCCCGGTCGGAGTGTCCACCCTGGCCGTCGCGGTGGGTGAGGAACCCGCCACCGTCGAGGAGGTGTGTGAGCCCTTCCTCGTCCGTGCCGGAATGATCGCCCGGACACCCCGCGGCCGTGTCGCCACGGCCGCCGCGTGGACGCAACTGGGCCTGACCCCGCCGCCGGACGCTGTGACCGGCGGAATCGAGGTCCGTGTCAACGAACCGCAGGCCTCCCTGTTCGATCCGCAAGACCCCTGATCGACCCCCGGCGAAACGCCCGCCTCGTGCCGAGCGAACCGGTGTCCGGGCCGGTGATGGCACACTGGTGTATTGCATCGGTCCAACCGGGACCAGTGCTTCGGACCGTGCGACATACCTCGAGGTTGACTTTCAGATGGATTTTCTCTTCCCGCTCCTGATTCTGGCGCTGCTCGTCCCCATGTTCCTGGGGATCCGCCGACAGAAGAAGGAGGCGGCCAAGGTGACCGCTCTGCAGGACTCGATCTCGGTCGGCGACCGCGTCCTCACGACTGCCGGTCTGCACGGCACCGTCGTCGCACTCGGCGACGAGACGATCGACCTCGAGATCGCTCCCGGCGTGGTCACCACGTGGTCGCGTCTCGTCGTCCGCGAGCAGATCGTCGACGCCCCGCTGCAGGGTGACGGTTCCCTCGACCACGAGTCGATCGACGCCGAGGCCCCCGCCACCGACATCGTGCGCGAGGATCGTGAGAACGGCGGCGACAGCACGCCGCGGCTGAACAAGGATTGATCGACGCTTCCGCGGCGTATTTCCGCAGCCGTCGCGTCGCAGGCGCCCCGGGCGCGGCAACCGGGGCACAGCCCTGCGTCTGCCGGCCCGGTGCGCTGTGAACGTTCCCACCCGAACTGCACGTACTGAGGAGACATAGAGATCGTGGCACCTTCCACAGGATCGGTGCATCCCGTCCGCTACCTCACCGTTTTCGCGGTGCTCGTGGCGGTTCTGTATGCCCTGGTGTTCTTCACCGGCGACAAGTCCGCGACACCCAAGCTGGGCATCGACCTGCAAGGTGGGACCCGAGTCACCCTCACCGCACGCACCCCGGACGGCAGCAAGCCGACGCCGGACAGCCTGCGGCAGGCCCAGGAGATCATCGAGACCCGTGTGAACGGACTCGGCGTGTCCGGCTCCGAGGTGGTCATCGACGGCGACAACCTCGTCATCACCGTCCCCGGCGACGACAGCGCACAGGCGCGTTCGCTCGGCCAGACGGCGCGCTTGTACGTTCGTCCCGTCCAGACGTCCCAGGCCGCGGCCCCTGCCGGCACGCAGGCACCTGCCGCCGGTGAGACGCCGTCCCAGACTCCCGCCGGAACCGAGACTCCCGCACCCCAGAACCGGCCGTTCCCGGCTCAGGATCCGTCCACCTCTCCCGAGCCGACTCCGGCGCCGGCCGACGGGTCCGGCACCGAGACCGCCGAGGCGGCCGACGAGATCGCAGCAGCGCGAGCCACCCGTCAGAGCACCGACCCGGCCGTGCAGCAGCAGGCCATGGCGACACTCGACTGCAGCGTGCCCGACCCGCTGCGCGGCAACGACGACCCGGCCCTGCCTCTCGTCGCGTGCTCCACCGACGGTCAGGCCGTGTACCTGCTCGAACCGGCGATCATCGACGGACAGGAGATCGCCGACGCGACGTCCGGCTACAACTCCCAGCAGTCGCGGCACGAGGTGAGCCTGACGTTCAAGTCCGAGGGCAGCAACACCTGGGCCACGTTCACGTCGCAGAACATCGGCAAGCAGGCCGCGTTCACGCTCGACTCCAAGGTGGTGAGCGCACCGGTCGTCCAGGGCGCGACACCCGCAGGCAGTTCGACGTCGATCACCGGCTCGTTCACCGCGGAAAGCGCGAAGGAACTCGCGAACACCCTGAAGTACGGCTCGCTGCCGCTGTCGTTCGCGGCGTCGGAGGCGGAGACCGTGTCGGCGACGCTGGGTCTCGCCTCGCTGGAGGCCGGTCTCATCGCCGGACTGGTGGGTCTGGTCCTGGTGCTGCTCTACTGCCTGCTCTACTACCGCATGCTCGGCGTGCTGACGGCGCTGTCGCTGGTGCTGTCCGGTGTGATGGTCTACGCGATCATGGTGCTGCTCGGCCGGTACATCAATTTCACCCTCGACCTCGCGGGCATCGCCGGTCTGATCATCGGTATCGGTATGACCGCCGACTCGTTCGTGGTGTTCTTCGAGAGAATCAAGGACGAGATGCGGGAGGGACGCAGTTTCCGGTCCGCGGTTCCGCGCGGCTGGGCCCGTGCGCGCCGGACCATCCTGTCCGGTAACGCGGTCAGCTTCATCGCCGCCGCGGTGCTGTACATCCTCGCGGTCGGGCAGGTGCGCGGCTTCGCGTTCACCCTCGGCCTGACCACCATCCTCGATGTCGTCGTGGTGTTCCTGGTGACGTGGCCGCTGGTCCACCTGGCCTCGAAGTCGCCGTTCTGGTCGAAGCCCGGCGTCAACGGGCTGGGTGCCGTGCAGCAGATCGCCAAGGAACGCAAGGCTGCCGCAGCGTCGGCGAAGGAGTCACGAGTATGAGCGAATCGACCACGTCCCAGTCTGCGTCGCAGACGGACCCCGAGTCTTCGCTGTCCGATTCGGGCGTCAACCAGTCGTCGATGCCCCAGCACAGCCTGCTGTCGCGGCTGTACACCGGAACCGGCGCCTTCGAGGTCGTCGGGCGTCGCCGCTTCTACTACATCCTGACCGGCACGATCGTGCTGATCTCGTTGCTGAGCATCCTCGTCCGCGGGTTCACGCTCGGTATCGACTTCGAGGGTGGCTCGCGGATCCAGTTCCCCGCCGGCGACGGGGTGGAGACCGCACAGGTGGAGGAGGTCTACTCCGAGGCGCTCGGCATGGACCCCGTCTCGGTGCAGACGGTGGGCTCGGGGTCGAGCGAGACCGTGCAGATCCGCTCCGAGGCACTCGACGCGGCGCAGGTGGTGACGCTTCAGGACGCGTTGTACGACGAGTTCCAGCCGAAGGACAGTGACGGCAACGTCAGCAAGAACGTGATCAGCGTCGCCGACGTCAGCGAGACGTGGGGCGGGCAGATCACCCAGAAGGCGCTGATCGCGCTACTTGTGTTCCTGGTGATCGTGAGCGTGTACATCGCCGTCCGGTTCGAGCGGGACATGGCCATCGCCGCGATCGTCGCGCTGTTCTTCGACATCGCGGTCACCGCCGGCGTGTATTCGCTGGTCGGCTTCGAGGTGACCCCGGCGACCGTCATCGGCCTGCTGACGATTCTCGGTTTCTCGCTCTACGACTCGGTGGTGGTGTTCGACAAGGTCGAGGAGAACACGCGCGGGATTCTGCACCTGACCCGTCGCACCTACGCCGAGCAGGCGAACCTGGCGATCAACCAGACGCTGATGCGGTCCATCAACACCACCCTGATCAGCGTGTTGCCGGTGCTCGCGCTGATGGTGGTCGCGGTCTGGATGCTCGGTGTCGGAACGCTGAAGGACCTGGCGCTGGTGCAGCTCGTGGGCATCATCGTCGGCGCCTACTCGTCGATCTTCTTCGCGACGCCCCTGCTGGTCACGCTGAAGGAGCGGTGGGGTCCGGTCGCCGCGCACACGCGCAAGGTCCTCGCTCGCCGCGCGACCCTGGCACAGGGCAGTGCGCAGAAGGCCGGTACCCCGGCCGCCGAGGTCGCCGCGTCCACGGCGGACACCGCCGTCCCGCGCCGCCGGTCGGCGGCGACCGCACCCACACCGGGCTCACGTCCCACCGGGAAGCGCAACAAGAAGAGGCACTGACATGCCCGCATCGCACAGCACCCGGCGCGGTGCGCAGACCCGACACGGCCGTACGGCGGCCGTGTCGGGTGCCGGCCTCCTCGCGACCGTGCTCCTCGCCGGCTCGCTCGCCGGATGTTCCGAGGAAGGTGAGCAGATCCCGTCGATCGGGTACGCCATCGACAACACCGTCACCACCTACAACGCCAACAGCGTCGCGGGTGCGGTGTCGGGGGCGCGTCAGGCGTTCGCCCGGGTGCTGCCCGGGTTCAACTACACCGGACCGGAAGGCGGACCGGTGGCCGACACGGACATCGGCACCGCCAACGCGATGCCCGGGGACGCCCTGACGATCCAGTACAAGCTCAATCCCAACTCCGTCTACTCCGACGGTGTGCCGATGTCCTGCGACGATCTGGTGCTGACGTGGGCGGCGAACAGTGGCCGTTTCCCGATGTTCGATGCGGCGAGTACGGCCGGCTACTCGGACATCGACCGGATCGACTGCCAGATCGGCGCGAAGGATGCCGTCGTCACGTTCAAGGCGGGACGCAATGTCACCGACTGGAAGTCGCTGTTCGGCGCGACGTCGATGATGCCGGCACACGTGGTCGCCGGCGCTGCCGGCGTGCCCGACGTCGTGGCCGCCGTGCAGAATTCGGACGCGGATGCATTGACGCGCGTCGCGGACTTCTGGAACAACGGATGGACGATGGCACCCGGCGACCTCGACCTCGCCAAGTTCCCCGCGTCCGGCCCCTACAAGGTCGAATCGTTCTCCGAGGACGAGGGCCTCGTGCTGGTGGCCAACGACCGGTGGTGGGGGAATCGTCCCGCCACCTCGCGGATCGTGGTGTGGCCCAAGTCTTCCGACGTGAGCGCGCGGATCGGTGACGGTTCGGTCGAGGTGGTCGACGTCGCCGCGGGATCGGCGCCCGATCTGGACCTCGGCGGGTTCGACGTGACGGAGGTGCCGTCGCGCAGCGTCGAGCAGTTCGTCCTGTCCACCTCGGGCCTGTTCGAGAACGCAGCCGGACGGCGGGCGTTCGCAGCGTGCCTGCCCCGGGAGGAGCTGGCGTCGAAGTTCGGGATCGCCGCGGAGTCGGACGAGGCAGGTGCGGCGTCCGGTGGTCCGGTCGACACCCGGGTCACCGCCCCTGACAGCCTCGTTCACCAGTCGGTGGCCGGTGCCGTCGGCGGCCGGTACGAGACGGCGGACACCGCAGCGGCGGCGGACGCACTGGCCGACACCGGCAACACGTCCGCGACGGTTCGCGTCGGATATCTGGGACCGAACCCGCGCCGCGCCGAGATCGTGGCGGCCGTGGCGGCGGCGTGTGCCCCGGCCGGTATCACCGTGCAGGACGTCGCGTCGCCCGAGTTCACCCCGACCATGCTGCGCGACGGGCAGGTGGACGTGGTCCTCGCGGGCACGGCCTCCGCTCCCGGCGCCGCGGGCACCGCGGCGGCCACGACCGCGATGTACGCCCTCCGCAGCGGAATCCGATCGAACTTCGGGGACTACAGCAACGGCCGCGTCGACCAGATCGTCGACCAACTCGCGGTCGACAGCTCCACCGCCACCCAGCTGTCGCTGTCGACCGAGGCCGAGAACATCCTGTGGTCGGACGTGCCCACGGTGCCGCTGTTCGATCAGCCGCGGACCGTCGCGTTCGCAACAGGTTTGCAGGCGGGAGCAGTCAATCCGACGCGATCGGGCGCCGGCTGGAACATGGACAGGTGGGTTCTGCGCAGGTGATCGACCATTCTCCGGCCCGTGACGCCGTCACCCGGCTCACCCGATGGGCCGACGACTTTCCGCAACCCGGGGTGCGGTTCGCCGACCTGACGCCGGTCTTCTCCGACGCGGACGGTTTCCGTGTCGTCGTCGACGCGCTCGCCGCCTGCGCCCCGGAGGCGGATGTGATTGCCGCCGTCGACGCACGAGGGTTCCTCCTCGGTGGCGGCGTCGCCCGGGAACTGGGCTCCGGTGTGGTGGCCGTGCGGAAGTCGGGCAAATTGCCGCCGCCGGTGCTGTCGCAGTCGTACACCCTCGAGTACGGAACGGCCACGCTGGAGATTCCGGCCGGCTCGATCGGTCTGGACGGGCGCTCCGTGCTCGTCGTCGACGACGTCCTGGCCACCGGTGGAACCCTCGACGCCACGGCGCGACTGGTGGAATCCGCAGGTGCCCGGGTGATCGGTGTCGCCGTGGTCCTGGAGATCGCCGCGCTGGGCGGCCGAGAGCGGCTCGGAAAGTACCCGCTCACGTCCCTCGTCACGGTCTGAGTACTAAAGTTGTGCCTGGTGGTCGTCACGGCCACCGGGGCGCATGCCCGAGACCAACCAGGGCCGCACGGCCCGAGCCATTTCAGTGGTAGGAGGTGACGGCATGACTTCGAATCTTGATCGGTCGCAGAACACGGGATCAACCTCGTCTGCGCAATCCGATGCCGAGTCACCTGCAGCGAACCCGGCTTCCGGTAACAACCGTGGAGCACAGGGATTCGCCGTTCCGGCGTCCGCATCGCGCCGGGTACGAGCGCGACTCGCCCGGCGCATCACGGGTCAGCGGAACACGACCATCCGGCCGGTTCTCGAACCCCTCGTCAGCCTGCATCGCGAGCTGTATCCCAAGGCGGACCTGGCGCTTCTGCAGCGCGCCTACGACGTCGCGGAGGAGCGGCACGCCAGCCAGCGCCGCAAGTCGGGCGACCCGTACATCACGCATCCGCTCGCCGTCGCCAGCATCCTCGCGGAACTGGGAATGGACACGACCACGCTCGTGGCGGCCCTGCTCCACGACACCGTCGAAGACACCGGGTACTCCCTCGAGCAGTTGACCGACGAGTTCGGCGAAGAGGTAGCCCACCTCGTCGACGGCGTCACCAAACTCGACAAGGTGGTCCTCGGCAACGCCGCCGAGGGCGAGACCATCCGCAAGATGATCATCGCGATGGCCCGCGACCCCCGCGTACTGGTGATCAAGGTGGCCGACCGGCTCCACAACATGCGGACCATGCGGTTCCTGCCGCCCGAGAAGCAGGCCCGCAAGGCCCGCGAAACCCTCGAGGTGATCGCGCCCCTGGCCCACCGGCTGGGCATGGCGACCGTGAAGTGGGAACTCGAGGACCTGTCCTTCGCGATCCTGCATCCCAAGAAGTACGACGAGATCGTGCGGCTCGTTGCCGACCGGGCGCCGTCCCGCGACACCTACCTCGCGAAGGTGCGTGCCGAGATCAACGCGACCCTGACGGCGTCCCGCATCAACGCCGTCGTCGAGGGCAGACCCAAGCACTACTGGTCGATCTACCAGAAGATGATCGTCAAGGGCCGCGACTTCGACGACATCCACGACCTGGTCGGCGTGCGGATTTTGTGCGACGAGGTCCGGGACTGTTACGCGGCCGTCGGCGTCGTCCACTCGCTGTGGCAGCCGATGGCGGGCCGGTTCAAGGACTACATCGCGCAGCCGCGTTACGGCGTGTACCAGTCGCTGCACACCACCGTGGTCGGACCGGAGGGCAAACCCCTCGAGGTGCAGATCCGCACCCACGACATGCACCGGACCGCCGAGTTCGGTATCGCCGCGCACTGGCGGTACAAGGAGACCAAGGGCAGGCACTCCGGTGACGTCGCCGAGGTCGACGACATGGCGTGGATGCGTCAGCTCCTCGACTGGCAGCGTGAGGCCGCCGACCCGGGGGAGTTCCTCGAGTCGCTCCGCTACGACCTCGCGGTCAAGGAGATCTTCGTCTTCACCCCCAAGGGCGACGTGGTGACGCTGCCCGCCGGGTCGACACCCGTCGACTTCGCGTACGCCGTGCACACGGAGGTCGGGCACCGATGTATCGGCGCCCGGGTCAACGGCAGGCTGGTGGCGCTCGAACGCAAGCTCGAGAACGGCGAGGTGGTGGAGGTCTTCACCTCCAAGGCCGTCAACGCCGGCCCGAGCCGCGACTGGCAGACGTTCGTCGTCTCCCCGCGCGCCAAGACGAAGATCCGGCAATGGTTCGCCAAGGAACGCCGTGAAGAGGCGCTCGAGACGGGCAAGGACGCCATCGCGAAGGAGGTGCGCCGGGTCGGCCTGCCGCTGCAGCGCCTGATGAACGCCGAATCGATGGCGTCCATCGCGCACGAACTGCACTACACCGACGTGTCGATGCTGTACACGGCCGTCGGCGAGAGCCACGTGTCGGCGCAGCACGTCGTCCAGCGTCTGGTGGCACATCTGGGCGGCGTCGGCGACGTCGAGGAGGAGCTGGCCGAGCGGTCGACTCCGTCCACGATGCCGATGCGGCCGAGGAGCACCGGCGACGCAGGTGTGCTCGTTCCCGGCGCGGAGGGCACGGTCGCCAAGCTGGCCAAATGCTGCACACCCGTTCCCGGCGACGAGATCATGGGCTTCGTGACCCGGGGCGGCGCGGTCAGCGTGCACCGCACCGACTGCACCAACGCGGGCTCCCTGCAGGAGCAGTCCGAGCGCATCATCGAGGTCAAGTGGGCGCCGTCGCCGTCGTCGGTGTTCCTGGTGGCCATCCAGATCGAGGCGCTCGATCGGCACCGGCTGCTGTCGGACGTGACGAAGGCGCTCGCGGACGAGAAGGTCAACATCCTGTCGGCGTCCGTGACGACGTCCGGTGACCGGGTGGCGATCAGCAAGTTCACGTTCGAGATGGGCGACCCGAAGCACCTCGGGCACGTGCTGAACGTGGTCCGCAACGTCGAGGGTGTGTACGACGTGTACCGGGTGACGTCCGCCGCGTAGCACCGACGAACGGGACGGTCGTTCGATCTGTTCGAACGACCGTCCCGTTCGTATAGCCGGGTGAGTGAGGTCAGCCGACCTTCGCGGTCTCGATCTGCACCGGGGTGTTGGGCTTGCCGCCGCCCGCGGACATGGATCCGTCGTCGCCGTCCGCCGCGATCTTCTCGACGGTCGCGAGGCCTTCCTCGGAGATCGTCCCGAACACGGTGTAGTTGGGCGGGAGCACCGAGTCGGCGTACACGAGGAAGAACTGGCTGCCGTTACTGCCGGGTGTCCCGCTGTTCGCCATCGCGACCGTGCCGCGGGGGTAGACCACCGGATTCGCGAGTGCCGGATCGTTCGGCGCGAACGCGGTCTCCGGGTACTCGGTGGTGAAGCCGTAGCCCGGTCCGCCGGTGCCCTTCCCGCTGGGATCGCCGCACTGCAGGACCTGCAGACCCAGCTCCGTCGTCAGCCGGTGGCAGGGTGTGTCGTCGAAGTAGCCCTGCTGGGCCAGGCTCGTGAAGCTGTTGACCGTGCACGGGGCCTCGGCGCGGTCGAGGACCAGGCCGATCGGTCCGGCGCTCGTCTGGAGGTCGACCGGGACGGTGCCCTCGGTGGAGACCCCGGACGTGGGCGGTGGGGTGACGTCCTTGGCAGCGGGCTGCCCTGCCGGATAGGTGCAGTCCACGGTCGCCGCGGCCGGTGCGGGGACCGGCGGCAGCGTGCCGAATTTGGACAGATCGAGCGACTGTTCCGCCGCGCTCGTGGGGGCCGCCTTCGACGAGGTGCCGGTCGACGAGCCGCCGGAGTCGGACGAATCCGAACAGCCGGCGAGGAGGACCGCGAGGCTCACGCCTGCGACGAGGATCGAGGTGCGTTTCATCGGTCCATCCTCACACGAGACCTCAGTCCATCCGGACGGATGTGATGTCGATGGGCAGGTTGGGCTTGCCGCCGCCCGCCTGCATCGATCCGTCGTCGCCGGCCGCCGCCACCTTCTCGATGGTCGCCAGGCCCGTCTCGTCGACCTTCCCGAACGCGGTGTACTGCGGGGGCAGCTGCGAATCGGCGTAGACGAGGAAGAACTGGCTGCCGTTGCTGTCGGGCTGGCCGCTGTTGGCCATCGCGATGGTGCCGCGCGGGTATGTCACCGGCACCTGCAGCGACGGATCCGACGCCTCGTACTGGTCGGTGGGGAATTCGTTCGCGAATCCGTAACCGGGGCCGCCGGTGCCAGCGCCCGTGGGATCACCGCACTGCAGGACCTTCAACCCCTCGGACGTGACCAGCCGGTGGCATGGGGTGTTGTCGAAGTAGTTCTGGCTCGCCAGGCTCAGGAAGTTGTTGACGGTGCACGGGGAGTCGGCGTTGTCCAGGATCAGGCCGATGTTGCCCTGCGTCGTCTGCATGCTGACGCTGACTTCCTGGAGCGTGGTGTCGATGTCGTCGGTGCGCGGCGGGTTCACCTGCTTCGCCGGCGGCTGAGTGCTGGGGGTGTACGTGCAGGACACCTTCTCGGGCAGCGGTTCGGACCGGCCCGCCGGCATCACACCGGGCGACTGCGGCGACGCCGACACCGACTCGGCCGCCGACGCTTCCGTCGCGTCGTCGTCGCCGCTGGTGAGGGCGAAGACGACGGCGCCCGCCGCCACCACGAGCACGACACCGAGCACCGAACCGGCGATCGTCAGCTGCTTACGCTTGCGTGCTCTGTCGGCGCGGCGTTCGAGCTGACGCTCGAGCTTTCGTTTGGCTGCTTCCCGGCGCTGCTCGTTGCTCGGCACTGCGGTGGTCCTCCCGTATCGGTCTGTCTGGCAGTCGGTCGATATAGCAGTTGGTCGGTGCGAACTACCCCCGGCACACGACCTCCAGAGTCTGCCATCCGAACCTGAGAACATCCTGGCGGGGCGGCGGCTTAGGCTGTAGCGACTGCAATGTCCACTCGAACAGGAGCCTCACAGGTGCTCGTCACAGGATTCCCGGCCGGGATGTTTCAGACCAACTGCTACATCCTCGCGCAGGATGATGCCCAGGAATGCGTCGTCGTCGACCCAGGACAGGACGCCGCCGAACCGCTGTTCGAGTTCCTGGACCAGTCGAATCTCACGCCGACCGCGGTGCTCCTGACCCACGGTCACCTCGACCACGTCTGGAACGCCTACGACGTCTGCGAGAAGTTCGGGATCCCCGCGTACATCCATCCCGAGGACCGGTACATGCTGTCGGATCCCGGCCGCGGCATCGGCCCGACGATGAAGCCGTTCATCGAGGGCATGACGTTCGTCGAGCCCGGCGAGGTGATCGCGCTGGCCGACGGCGACGTGATCGAGCAGGCCGGGATGTCGTTCGCCGTCGACCACACCCCGGGCCACACACAGGGGTCCGTGGTCTTCCGGACCCGGGTCGCCACCGAGAACGGTCCCGTCGAGATCGCCCTCACCGGTGACACCCTGTTCCAGGGGTCGATCGGCCGCAGCGACCTGCCCGGCGGCAACCACGAACAGCTGTTGCAGTCCATCGCCGACAAGCTTCTGATCCTCGCCGACGACACGGCGGTCCTCCCCGGGCACGGCGGGTCGAGCACCGTCGGCGCCGAACGTGGGTCGAACCCGTTCCTCGTTGGACTCTCGGGATCGAAATAAGGAAAAGTAACGACAGTGAGCAAAGCCAGCACCTTCTCCGCCCCCAAGGGCGTCCCCGATTACGTCCCGCCGCAGTCGTCCGAGTTCGTCGCGGTCCGTGACGGACTCACGCGCGCTGCGCGACTGGCCGGATACGGCCACATCGAACTTCCCATCTTCGAGGACACCGGGCTGTTCGCCCGCGGTGTCGGCGAGTCCACCGACGTCGTCAGCAAGGAGATGTACACGTTCGCCGACCGCGGTGATCGTTCGGTGACCCTGCGGCCCGAGGGCACGGCGGGCGTCATGCGGGCCGTGATCGAACACGGACTGGACCGCGGCCAGTTGCCGGTGAAACTGAGCTACGCCGGACCGTTCTTCCGCTACGAGCGACCGCAGGCCGGTCGTTACCGCCAGCTGCAGCAAGTCGGGGTGGAGGCCATCGGCGTCGACGACCCCGCCCTCGACGCCGAGGTCATCGCTGTCGCCGACGCCGGTTTCCGCGGCCTCGGCCTCGACGGGTTCCGGTTGGAGATCACCTCCCTCGGTGACGACACGTGCCGGCCGCAGTACCGGGAACGGTTGCAGGAGTTCCTGTTCGCCCTTCCCCTCGACGAAGAGACGCGCCGGCGGGCGGAGATCAACCCGCTGCGGGTTCTCGACGACAAGCGCAAGGAGGTGCGCGAGATGACGGCGGACGCACCGCTCATGCTCGACCACCTCTCGGACACGGCGAAGGCGCACTTCGACGAGGTCCTCGCACACCTCGACGCACTGGGTGTGCCGTACGTGGTGAACCCGCGAATGGTCCGCGGCCTCGACTACTACACGAAGACGACGTTCGAATTCGTCCACGACGGTCTCGGCGCGCAGTCGGGTATCGGCGGCGGCGGACGGTACGACGGTCTGATGGCGCAGCTCGGCGGTCAGCCGTTGTCCGGCATCGGTTTCGGGCTCGGTGTCGACCGGACCGTCCTGGCGCTCGCTGCCGAGGGCAAGACTGCAGGCTCGACCGCCCGCTGTGAGGTCTTCGGCGTTCCGCTGGGCGACGAGGCGAAGGCGAAGCTGGTGGTGATCGCTCAGCAGTTGCGCGCCCAGGGGATTCGAGTCGACCTCGCGTACGGCAACCGCGGGGTGAAGGGCGCGATGAAGG
Organism: Rhodococcus sp. IEGM 1307; assembly: GCF_030056915.1. NCBI lineage: Bacteria > Bacillati > Actinomycetota > Actinomycetes > Mycobacteriales > Nocardiaceae > Rhodococcus > Rhodococcus sp. IEGM 1307. The sequence goes on along the minus strand of NZ_JASHKW010000004.1, from coordinate 271,224 downwards.
CCGCGGACCGATCCGGCGCCGCGCTGGCACTCGTGCTCGGCGACCGCGACATCGCCGACGGGACGGTGGGAATCAAGAATCTCGCCACCGGAGACCAGGAATCGGTCTCCTCGGCGGATGTCGTCGCACGCGTCGGAGCCATCCTTGGCGCGTGACGACACCGCGCCGGTGTCACTCGACCTCGTTCCGATCGAGTTGATCGCACCGCGGCTCAAGCGGGTCGCGGCGATCGCCGTGCTGATCGGTGTGGTGGTCGGCGTCATCGTCGGGTTCTTCGGTCCCGTGTGGGTCGGTGCGACGGTCGGGGCCGTGATCGCGGTCCCGACCGCCGCCTCGGCGCTCCTCACGTTGCGGCGACGAATCGCACTGCAGACCGGGCGAATCCGGTCGACGGGGGGACTGCGCAGCAGGCACGTCGACGTCACGAGGGCGGTCGCGGCGGAATTGGTGGTCCGTTCGGCTCGCGTCAGCGAGGTGAGCGTCCGGATCACGGACCCCGACGGGAGCCTCGCGATACCGCTCGCCCTCTACACGACCGACGGCGGCCGTGAACTCGAGATCCTCGGGCTCCGGAGGCTGGCCGACGCCCTGACGACGAGCGAACTGGTGCCGGCCGCCGCGATCGCGTCGGTGCTCATCGAGCAGCTACGTGCGGAGGCCCGCGGCGCGGCCCTTCCCGAACGCCCCCTGTTCCGGGCCGTGGAACTGGTGCGTTCGGAAGGCCGCGTGCCCACCACCACGCTCACCGATCACGAGGTGGCAGCGCTCCTCGACTGAGCGATCAGCTCTGGTCGCCGAACGGAGTGTCGTCGAGATCCTCGCCGCCGATCACGGCGGGCGCGACCATCGGGAGGTCGCCGGCGAACGCGTTGTTCTCGCCGGCGTTGACGAGGTAGCTGGGTGTGGACCGGCCGCTCAGCTGGTCGTCGCCCCCGCGCCCGGCACCCGCCATCCCGGCACCCGCCATCCCGGCACCCGCCATCCCGGCGCCGCCCATCCCGCCCATCCCGCCCATGGCTCCGCCGGGTGCGAGAGGGGACGAGGCAGCGGCCGGAGCGGCGCCGGGTGTGGGAGTGGTCCCCGGTGTCGCCGGGGGAACCACCGGCCCGGTGACCGTTCCGCGGGGTACGGAACCGCTACCCGCGGAGACGCTTCCGCCCGCGCCGCCGCCGTACATGCCGATGCCCGCGCCGCCGGCGATGCCCACCGCACCCGGAACTCCGCCCGATGCCCCGTGTGCGGGGGTGACGGGGGATTTCGCCGACAGGGCGTCGGCAGGCAGATCGGACGAGGAGACGCTCGCCGCCTGGGTGCTCGCCGACACCAGGTCGCCGACACTGTCGGTGACGGTGGAGATCATTGGTTTGCCCACACCCTCGATCACGGTGGACGCGATGGCGAACGGTGACGCCGGTGCGGCTCCCGCCACGGCCCCGGGCGCCGGGGGCGGCGGCACCGGAACCGGGGCGGCCAGACCGTTCATCGTGAGGGTCTGTTCGTTGAGTTCGGTGCGCGTCTGCGTCACGACCCCGATGGCCGCCTTCAGGTGCTCGGCGGCGGACGCGAGCAGCATCGCCTGCCCGGGCGGCGTCATCACCATCGGCGCGGCAGCGACCGCGGTCGCCGCGAACGACTCCGAAATCGTCATGAGGTTCGCGTTGCCCCGCGCCACGGACGCCGCGGCGGTCTGCGTGGTCGCCGAGATCTCCGTGCCGCGTTCGCTCAGTTCCGTGCCGCTCGTCTGAGCCTGCAGGCCCTGCGACTGCGCTGCCTGCGCTGCCTGGCTCTGCCAGATCTGGTCGAGCACCTTCAGCCCCGACAGGCTCATCGACATCGCCTGGTCGATCATGCCCGAGGACATGTCGAGCAGCGATGTCGGATCGAACGAGCCGAACGTGCCGGTGCCGAAACTCCCGGCGAGATCGGTGAGCGGCTTGAACAATTCGTCCACACCCGGCAGTCCGGGCAGCCCGTGCCCCTGCAGCAGCGCCTCCACCGGGTTCGGCTGCAGTGGAGGCAGCGGCGGAAGGGCCGGTAGCGGCGGCAGGTCACCGAGCGGCGCTTCGAGGAACGGGCCGAGCGGAGAGTTCTGCAGGGCCTCGAGCGGAGTGCTCGGCAGTGGCGTCGCGAGGGCGTCGCCGACGGGCGTTCCCTGGATCAGGTCGAGGATCGATCCGTGCTCCACAGGGTGCCCGGCGGGTTCGGGGGACGTCATGCGAGGCCCCCGATTCCGTCGCCGACGCCGCCGAGCGCAGCGCCGTTGGCGCCGTCGACGGAGTCGTAGGAATCGGCGGTGGCATGCGCCGCGATCGCGGTCTGCGCGTAGTGAGACGCGAGTTCGGCGACCGACCTGGCGTGATTTGCCTGTGCGGCGGCGAACGACGCGAGGAAGTCGGCGCCGATCGGGCCGAACACGGGCGCGAGTGCCGCGAGATTCGCGCCGAGATCGAGTGCGGCGGCGCTGCTGATCTGTTCGGCGGCCTGCGCAGCGGTGGCGCCGTAATTCCTGATGCCGTCCGTGACGACAAAGACATCGCTCAAGATAACCCCCCAGTGATAAGCGTTCGCCAGACTTTATCTCACGGGCCCGACGTGCACGGCTAGAGGCGAAGGGGTGTTCCGCCCGCCGTCTCGGCGAGCAGTGCCCGCGACTTCGCCCGGATTTCGTCCATCGGCTTCGTCCATCCGAGGGCGCGGAGGCAGGCGTCGGCGAGGAGTCCGGCGGCACCCTCGTTCTCGGGCCCGGGAAGCAGTCCGCGTTCGATGTCGGCGCGGGTTGCGATGGCGCTCTCGACTATTCGGAACGGCAGGTCGGTCAGGGCGGGGGAGGTGTCACCTGAATCGTCGGTGATTTCCGTGAGGGCCTGGTCCGCCAGCTGCCGGTAGTGCCGGCGCAGCAGGGTTCGCTGGGCGCGGAACGGCTCGAATCGATCGGTCAGCAGTTCCGGAAGAAGATACAGCGCACCGAGGTTCCATGTGGTGGTGGTGAGTTGCGTGACGTCGTAGGTGGCCAGCGCGTGCAGGCGCACCGTGGCGGGCGCGGCGGCGTCGGCGAGCCGCCCCGCCGCGGCGAGCGCGGGGGACACCGTCTCCTCGAGGAGCGCCACCAGGATCTCCTCCTTGTTGGGGAAGTGGTGGTAGAGCGATGCCTGCCGGATACCGACCATCTCGGCGATCTGCCGGGTCGAGGTGGCCGCGAAACCCTTGGTGGTGAACAACTCTCCGGCGGCGTCGAGTATCTCCTCGGGAGTGGTCTGCCCTGGTCTGCGCTGACTGGTCAGTCGGGGTCGTCCCGGCCCTGTGGTCACCGCTCCATGATGTCAGGTCGCTCTCGGGATCGACGGTCTCCACCCGCAGTGAGGGTTTCGTCATGCTCCCGAAACGTAGGCAACGATGCTGTTACGGCCGGCGGCGATCTGGATACGCGGGCGTCACCCATCGAGGCCCTTCCGCGAGAAAACTATCGAGCGACAGATATTGCTCTCGCCGAAGGAGTAAGCCCTTGAGTACACCCACAAGGATTGCGCAAGTGCTGACCGCGCCGGCCGCACCTCCCCGCCCGTCCGGCGGAACCGGCGTCGACGACACGGGCGACCTCGGCGAATTCGGCTACGAGCAGCAACTTCACCGTTCCCTGGGTAAGTTCGCGTCGTTCGCCGCCGGCTTCTCGTTCGTCTCCATCCTCACCACCATCTTCCAGCTCTTCGGGCTCGGATTCGGATTCGCCGGACCCGCCTTCTTCTGGACGTGGCCGGTGGTGTTCGTCGGCCAGTTCATGGTGGCGCTGAACTTCGCCGAACTGGCCGCCAGGTACCCCATCTCGGGGGCGATCTACCAGTGGTCACGCCGGATGGGCGGTGAGGTGGTCGGCTGGTTCGCCGGATGGTTCATGATCCTCGCGCAGATGGTGACGGCATCCGCCGCGGCCATCGCGCTGCAGGTCGTGCTCCCGAATGTGTGGAGCGGATTTCAGATCATCGGTGAGGACAGCACGCTGACGTCCGCGAGTGGCGCCGCCAACGCGGTGCTGCTGGGTTCCGTCCTCCTCGTGGTGACCACGTTCATCAACTGCATCGGCGTCAACTGGATGTCCAGGATCAACAACATCGGCGTGACCTGCGAGATCGTCGGTGTCATCGCGGTGATCGGCATGTTCCTCACCCACGCCCAGCGCGGACCGGAGGTCGTGTTCGACACCGGCACCGCCGGGGCGTCACCCGGGTACGGATGGGCGTGGATCGTGTCGGGTCTGATGGCGGCCTACGTCATGGTCGGATTCGGCTCCGCGGGCGAACTCGCCGAGGAGACACGCAACCCGCGCCGGGTCGCGCCGCGCACGATCCGCCTCGCGCTGTCCGTGTCGGCGCTCGGCGGTGGGCTGATGATCATCGGCGCGCTGATGGCTGCACCGAGCCTGACCGACGGCCGGCTCGCCGCCGAGGGCCTGCCGTACGTGCTCTCGTCGATCCTCAGCTCACCCTGGGGCACACTCCTGCTCGTCGACGTCGCGATCGCCGTGTTCGTCTGCACGCTGGCCATCCAGACGGCGGCGTCGAGGCTGGTGTTCTCGATGGCCCGCGACGGACGGCTGCCCGCCTCGCAGATCCTGTCGACGGTGAACACCCGCACCGGAACGCCCATCGCGCCCTCCGTCCTGATCGGCCTGGTCTGCATCGGCATCCTCGCTGTCAACGTCGGGAACTCCGCCATCTTCGCGACCCTCTCGAGTGTCTGCATCATCCTGATCTACCTCGCCTACCTGATGGTCACGGTGCCGCTCCTGCTGCGCAGGCTGAAAGGCTGGCCGCGCGGAGGACCGCAGGTCGACGCGGACGGACGGAAGCTGTACTCGCTCGGACGGTTCGGCCTTCCCGTCAACATCCTGGCCGTCGGCTACGGCGCGCTGATGGTCGTCAACCTGTCCTGGCCGCGCGCGGAGATCTTCGACCCCAGCGGCGACTACCCCCTCCTGCGGTGGGCCGCCCCCGTCACCGTCGCCGCCGTGGTCGCGCTCGGGGTCGCGTGCTTCCCGCGCGGCCGCACGACCCCCAACCCCGTCACGATCGGAGCCTGACATGACCTCAGTGGACACCTCGACCACCAGTGCCGCGAAGGAACACGCGCGTGCCCAGTCGGGAGTGGTCACCGACTCGATGCCGGTGGTCCCGGCGTCGTCCTGGCCCACCCCACCGTCCGACATCGATCCGGCACTGCTCACGTGGGCGGAGACGGTTCCCGGTGGCCGGTACACCACGAAGGTGCTGGGCCGCGGCACGCGACTGCGACTGCGTGACGTCGACGGCCGGGCCTGCGCCCACCTGCTGCTGTACCGGGCGGACGCGCCGTGGGAGCGGCTCAACGTCGCCGACACCGTCAAGGTGCCGTGGCAGGCGTACCTGGGGGCGGGACATCCGCTGCTCTCCGATCAGGGGCGGGTGCTCGCGACGCTCGTGTCGGACGGGTCCGGGCGGCACGACGCCCTCTGCGGCACCACGTCGCTCGCCTCGAACACCGCGAAATACGGTGACGGCAGCCTGCATTCGGCATCCCCCGCCGGCCGTGAACTCTTCACGGTGGCGGCGGCGAAGCAAGGACTCGAGCGGCGCGACCTGCCGCCGTCACTGTCGTTCTTCCACGGGGTGCGGGTGGGGGAGGACGGGTCGCTGAGCAGCATCGGGTCCGCCGGCGCGGACACCGCGGTCGACCTCGTGATCCACCTCCCGGTGATCGTCCTGATCGCCAACACGGCGCACCCGCTCGATCCGTCGCCGACGTACGGCACGACCTCGCTCGAAGTGCTCGCCTGGACCGGCGTCGACGTGGCCGAGCCTGTCGACGCCGACCCGGAGTACCACCGAGCCTTTCTCAACACCGAAGACGTCTGGGCTGCAGCGCAGCGCCAGGGACGGGAGCAGGCATGACCACCACCATCGAGACCGCACCGCTGGTACCGGGAACGGTGATCCTGGACGAGGAAGTCGGCGCCCGCGGCCCCTGGTCTGCCGTCGTCCTGGCCGGTGACGTCCTGACCATCGTCGACCTGTGCGGCAACCAGGCCGTGGACACCCTGATCTACGCGGCCGACGACCACCGGCAGCGCTACTCGGCCGCCGCCACGGTGTCGGCGCAGCGAAACCTGTTCCTGACCACGGGAAGTGTCCTCCGCACCGACGATCACGACGCCCTGATGACGCTCGTCGCCGACGAGGTCGGCTCGCACGACACGGTGGGCGGCGCCTGCTCGCAGGAGTCGAACACCCTGCGGTACGGCCACCACACCAAGCACCAGCACGCCTGCGTCGAGAACTTCCTCGCCGAAGGATCCCGGTGGGGGATCGGCAAGCGCGACCTGGTGTCGAACATCAACTTCTTCATGAACGTTCCCGTCGACGCCGACGGCACGCTCGGCATCGTCGACGGCCTGTCCGCGCCGGGCCGCCGCCTGGCGCTCCGCGCGGAGCGCGACGTTCTGGTACTGGTGTCCAATTGCCCGCAGATCAACAACCCCTGCAACGGTTTCGACCCGACCGCGGTGCGGATGATCGTGACCCGGCCGACGGGAGCGCAGGCATGAGCGCCAAGATCACCGTGCACCGGCCCGGCATGCTCACCACGGTGCAGGACTTCCCCGGACGGACCGGGTACTGGCACGTCGGTGTGCCGCCGTCGGGGCCGATGGACGACCTGTCGTTCCGGCTCGGCAACATCGCGCTCGGCAACGACGAGGGCGCCGCCGGAATCGAATGCGCCATGTCCGGTCCCGCACTGCAGTTCGACGAGGACACGGTGGTGTGTGTGACGGGCGCGCCCGCACCGGTCACGGTCGACGGAGTGCTGCAGGCGCAGTGGCGTCCGGTCCGGGTGCCGGCAGGCGCAGTCCTGGACGTCGGCGCGGTGGCAGGACCCGGCCTCCGCATCTACGTACTCGTCCAGGGCGGGCTCGACGTCGACGACTTCCTCGGCAGCGCCTCGACGTTCACGCTCGGCAAGTTCGGCGGGCATCAGGGCCGCACGCTGCGGCAGGGCGATGTTCTCGCGGTCGGCGAGCACACCGGCGCCCGCACGGCCGCCGTCCCCGCCGAATACGTTCCGGCCCTGTGCCGTCGCTGGGAGATCGCGGTCACCGAGGGCCCGCACGGCGCACCCGAATTCTTCACCCGCGCCGACATCGACACGCTGTACCGGACCGACTACGAGGTGCACTTCAACTCGGACCGCACCGGGGTGCGGTTGATCGGACCCAAGCCCGACTGGGCCCGCACGGACGGCGGCGAGGCGGGACTGCATCCGTCCAACATTCACGACAACGCGTATTCGGTCGGCGCCCTGGACTTCACAGGGGACACCCCGATTCTGCTGGGCCCGGATGGACCGAGCCTCGGTGGGTTCGTGTGCCCCGTCACCGTCGTCGCGGCGGAACGCTGGAAGCTCGGACAACTGGCGCCCGGCGATGCGGTGCGCTTCGTGCCGATCAGGGCCGACCGGGCCGCATCCACGCGGGCACTGGGGCCCGCGCGGCGGGCGGCGCACTCGACGGTCTTCTCCACCACCGGTGACCGCGACGACGGCGTGATCGCCCGGCGCGACGGCGAGACCGCCGTGACGTACCGGCGGTCCGGCGACGACAACGTCCTGGTCGAATACGGCGACATGACCCTCGATCTCGCACTGCGGGCCCGCGCCCACGCGTTGCACCAGCGACTCGAGGTCGAGAAGCCGGCCGGGCTCCTCGACCTGACACCGGGCATCCGCTCGTTGCAGGTCCGGGTCGACCCCGACGTGCTGCCGATCCCGAAGCTCATGGGGCTGCTCGGCGAGGCGGAGGACGCACTGCCCGCGGCGAACGAACTCGTGGTGCCGAGCCGGTCCGTGCGGATGCCGCTGTCGTGGGACGACCCCTCGACTCGTGAGGCGATCCAGCGCTACATGCACGGTGTCCGTTCCGACGCACCGTGGTGCCCCTGGAACATCGAGTTCATCCGCCGCATGAACGGGCTCGGCAGCGTCGACGACGTCTTCGACACGGTCTTCGGAGCGGAGTACATGGTGCTCGGGCTCGGTGACGTCTACCTCGGCGCACCCGTCGCGACACCGCTCGACCCGCGGCATCGGCTGGTCACCACGAAGTACAACCCGGCCCGAACGTGGACGCCGGAGAACGCGGTCGGTATCGGTGGCGCGTACCTGTGCATCTACGGAATGGAGGGCCCGGGCGGCTACCAGTTCGTCGGCCGAACCACCCAGGTGTGGAACCATCGGCATCCCGAGAAGTCGGGACCGTTCGAGGACGGCACCCCCTGGCTGCTGCGCTTCTTCGACCGGATCTCCTGGTACCCCGTCGAACCGGACGAGCTGATGGACGTGCGATCCGAGGTCGCAGCCGGCCGCGGCGGCGGTATCGACATCACCGAGGGCACGTTCTCGCTCGCCGAGCACCAGCAGTTCCTCACGGCAAATGCCGATTCGATCGGCGACTTCCGAGCCGAGCAGGCCGTCGCGTTCGCCGCCGAGCGGCAACGATGGTCCGCGGCAGGGGAGTTCGCGACGGTGGGCTGACCGTGTTTACGCGAGCATGTCGGTGAAGCTGTCCGGCCTGAGTGCGGCCGCTCGTTCCCGGGGCACCTAACGCACTTCGACGACCCCGTTGCCGTACGACTCGGTGCCCACCAGTTCGAGGTCACGCTGGTCGGAGATCTCCGAGAACCAGGAGGCGCCCGGTGACACGACCGGAGAGACGAAGAGATAGAACTCGTCCACCAGACCCAGCGCGAGGACCGATCGCGCAAAGGACGATCCGCCGGACAGGTGAATGTCCGTGTCCGGCTGTCTCTTCAGCTCCTCGAGGTGGGTTGCGAGCTCATTGTCGGTGGCCACGATGACCTGTTCGTTGTCGGCCTCCTCCGTTACGCCTGTCGCTCGGCCATCTTGGCGAGCTGCTCCGTGACGGTGCCCCAGCCGTCGTAGAAGCCCATTTCCTCGTGCGTGTTGCGGTCGGCGTTGTCCTTGTGCATCACGTGGGCGACGTACTCCGTGCCCGTCGGATGGTCGTTCAACGTGATGATCGCGGTCATGAACGGCTGTTCGGCGGGTCGCCAGCCGCCGACCAGCGAGTTGGTGAACACGATGCGTTCGAGTTCGTCGACGGCGAGGAAGCAGCCACTGATGTGTGGTGCGAATTCACCCCCGTCCTCACTGATCTGGGTCGTGAACGCCCCGCCCGGGCGTAGTTCCATGTCGACGACCCGGCACCGAGACGGCGCGGGGACCCACCATTGCTCGAAGCTGGCGGGGTCGGTCCAGGCGCGCCACACGACCGGACGGGGTGCCCGGATGATGCGCGAAATCGTGAGGTCGAGATCGGGTCTCGCAGTGTCGGTCATTGCGGTGTGTCCTTTGCGGGTGTCGTGACGGTGTGTTCGGTGGCGAATTGTTCGAGTCGGTCGGTGCGGCTCTCCCACAGTTCCTGTTGCTCCGCGAGCCACGCCTCGACGGCCGTGAACGGTTCCTTCTCGATCGCGCACGTCCGTACGCGGCCCTCCTTGTGCGTCCGGATCCATCCGCTGTCCTCGAGGAAGTGGATGTGCTTCATGAAGGAGGGCAGGGCCATGTCGAACGGTTTCGCCAGTTCGCTGACCGTCGCCGGGCCCCGGCTCAGGCGGCCCAGCACGGCCCGCCGCGTGGGGTCGGCGAGCGCTTGGAAGATGCCGTTCAGCTGCTCCGGATACTGAGCCATAAGGCAAAGTATTCACAGTAACAATGGTTAGCGCAAGAGCTAACTGATGTGGGGGGTGTCAGCCGAGCTTGCCGTGACCGGGGGTGAGCGGGACGTCCAGGGCGTCGTAGAGCCCCGGCGCGGCCGTCCGCAGCCACGGGATCGCGTTGACCAGGCGCCCCACCGCGGTGGCGTTGCCGCCGGCCGCTCGATTGCCGCCCTCGTCGGTAGCCTCCACGTTCACCTCGATGCGCGGCCGGCCCTCGATGATCACCTTGTGCGCGCCGTCCCCGCCGTCCGGCGGCACGGGCCAGTCCGGGGCGCACGACGGGTGGATCCGCGTGACGTGCTCGATGACGATCAGAGGCTCGCCGCCCACGATGCCCTGCACCTCGAAACGCAGCGCCCCCTGGGTGCCGGCCTCGAACTCGCCCATGAGATCGGTGGTGATCGTCTCGTCCAGCGGCCGGCGCAGCAGCGTCTCCCGGATCTCGTCGAGCTCCACACCGAGGGCCCGGGCGACGAGCCGAATTTGGCCGCCCCACACCATCGTCGGCACGGTCGCCGCGACCATCGGCGGTTCGTAGTCCATCGGCTGGCCCATGCCGACGAGGTATCGCACGGAATCGTGCTGGTCGTAGGTGGTGTAGTCGAAGATCTCCTGGCAACGGATCTGATCGATCGTGCCGGCCAGGCCCGTCATCAGGATCGGCAGGACGTCGTTGCCCCATCCCGGATCCACGCCCGACACGAACAGGGCGCCGCCGCCGGACTTCGCGGCCGCCTCGATCGGGTCGCGCAACTCGGCCGGCGCGTTGCGCTGGTCGTAGAGCGCATAGATCGACGGGGTCACGACGACGGCCCCGGCGGAGAGTGCGCGGATGATGTCCGCCGCCGCATCGTCCGGGCGAATTTCGCCCGACGCGGCGTAGACGACAGCGCCGGGGGAGGTCGCGAGCACGGCATCGGCGTCGTCCGTTGCGGCCACCCCCAGCGAGCGGCCCAGGCGGGCCAGGTCGCCGGCATCGCGTCCCACCTTCTCCGGGTTGGCCACGATCACCGCCGTCAGCTCGAGTCCGGGGTGTGCATCGATCGCGCGGATCGCGGCCCGCCCCACATTCCCGGTGCCCCACACCACGGTCCGGATCTTCCCCTGGTCAGCCATGGAATCGGACCCTACCCAGTGCGCGAGGTGGGTAGTGCCCGAATGGGGCAACATCGGGCCGTGGAACCTCCACGCGAGGGGCGGCGATCGTGGGCGGGCACGATTTCTCGACGAACTGGTGGGTCGTCAGCTGTGCGGGAGTCGGTAGACCTCTGCGAGTTCGTCGATGAACAGGGGTGCGAAAAGGCAATTCTCGAGTATTCGCCAGAGTGCCTCGACGAAGCGGTCCGTGGACATTCCGAATCTGACGAAGACCTCTTCGTCGGGTGCTCCGCCGTAGGGTGCCCAGACATGTGCGAACTCGATGACCGCGTCGGTGTCACTGTGCCCGGAATGCCAGTCGTGGGTTCGTCGGCGAAGGCGTTGGCTGCGTTGTCGCAGTTGCCGGTATCGGGATACGTCTTCGTCTGGTGCGCGCGGTGGTTGGGTTGCCCCTGGCGTGGGTGTGCGGCCGTGCAGTGGAGGGAACTGGTGCGCGGGGTGCTCAGTCATGCGTGATCACTCAATCGTCGGGGTTGCCGGGGCTGAATGCAGTGGCGGTGTTCGGGTGATGCCTCGCCGTTCCTGCGCGGCGGAACGAACCTCCTGTGGCTTGTACAGTACAGTCCATACCACTGAGGGGTTGACTTCGCAGCAGGTTGCTGTGCAGCAGAACGTTCGGAGGGCAGTGTGGCAAATACGGTGGAGGGTTCAGCGGCGGCCGAGCCCGAGACGACCGGCAAGATCCTCGACGCCGCGCAGGCGCTTTTCTTGCGGGACGGATACGCGGGGGTCAACCTCGATCGGATCGCGAAGTCGGCGGGAGTGGCGCGGCAGACGTTGTACAACCGCTTCGGCAGCAAGGAATCCGTCTTCCGCTCGATGCTGGATCGGCACTGGTCGAAGTTGTTGCAGACCGGGCGCATCGACGATCTGGTGGACGGTGCGCCGCAGTCGGCGGAAGCAGTACTGAGGCGCTTCGCTCAGGCGATCCTCGCGTTCGTGGCCGAGACCGACCAAGTGAGCTTCATCCGCCTGGTGGTGGCCGAATCTCGGCGGCTGCCGTGGATAGCCGAGGAGTTCTACCGGGCCGGCAAGGAGCCTCTGCTGAAGGCGCTGGTCGGCCAACTCGACCGATTGGTCACCGACGGACACATCGAATGCCGCTCGACCGAGTTGGCCGCCCACCAGTTCTTCGGGCTACTCCAGGAAGTGACGTTGTGGCCTCAGGTCATGGGCATCGTCGAGTTCGTCACGGATCTCCCGCCCGCCGACGAGATTGTCGAGGAGTCGGTCGCCACCTTCATGGCGCGGTACGCGCCCGCTGCGGGATAACTGCCGCCGACGCGTCACCGGGCGAGATCTCCTCGAGGGTCCGCCCGGTGGTGGCAACACCGAACCCCACGGTGACGACCGCAGCAACCGCCAGGGCTGCGGCGACGAGGGTGAATACCGCTCCGGCACCGCTGTGTTCGAGCATGGGGATCAGATAGAGCGGCGCGGCGGCGGTCGACAGGCGTCCCAGTGAATAGAGCCGGCCCGTGGCGGTGGTCCGGATGGCGGTCGGGTATTGCTCGAGCTGATACACGTGGGTGACATTCGACATCAGGTTCGCGATCACCGTGAACGTGAAACCCCACAGCACGATCCACACCGGTGTGACGGCATTTCCGTAGGCCAGGCCGAGCGCGGCCATCACGATCAGCGAGCCACCGAGAAGCCATTTGCGCTCGAACCTGTCCATGACGAGCATCGAGAGCAGTGAGCCGACCGGGTATCCGACGAAGGCGAGCGAGACATACAGCAGGGAATTGGTGACACTGATTCCCTTCCCCGTCAATACGAGCGTCGCAACGCTACTGAATCCGTGGTACCCGACGACGGCCAGAATCCAGACGATCGCCATCGTGATGGTGCGGCGCAACAGCGGCTTCCGCAGCATCGCGGACGCGCTCACCGGTCCGGTGCTCACGGGAGAGATTGCCTCGTCCTCGGCCGGGGCGGCCCAGCCCTCCGTACGTGCGGCATCCTCGAGTTCGCGGGTGACGGCTTCGGCTTCGTCTGTCCGGCCGACGGATTCGAGCCAGCGCGGCGACTCGGGTAGGTGCCGCCGCAGGACGAAGGTGATCAGGGCGCCGAGCGCACCCAGGGCGAACATCCATCGCCAGCCGTCGATCCCGAGCGGGCTGGCATCGACAACGATCATGCCGACGAACCCGACGACGGGGACCGCAGTGTACGAAAGCGTGAAGGCCCACGCCACGAAGTAGCCGCGTCGTTTCGACGGCAGGATGTCGCCGAGGAAGGAGTCGGTGACGGGCAGTTCGCCGCCGAGTCCGACGCCCGCGATGAAGCGACACAGCACCAGCATCCACAGATCGGTGGAGAAGGCGGCTAACAGCGTGAACACCGAGTACAAGCCAAGGGTGATCATGTACGCGCGCCGGCGGCCGAGACGATCAGCGATCCGGCCGATCAGGACGGCGCCGACGAAGGCGCCGACGAACGCCGAGGCCAGCACCAGCGACAGGTCGAAGCCGGTGAGCGCGAACTTGGTCTTCAAGGTGGCCGCCAGTACACCGGCGAGGAACAGTTCGTAGATCTCGAAGAAGTTGCCCAACGCAATGATGGCGATGATCTTCTTGTGCCGCCGGGTGACCGGGAGGCGATTCAGCCGGGCGGCGATGGTCAAGGGAACGCCGGGGCTGGGGGTATGTGTATCCATGGCTCCTCGATGGGGTTCGTGCGGAAACGTCAGCGATTGGCCATTGCCGGCCTGGGCTCTGGCGACCGCTACCGATAGGGGTGTACTGTACAGTCCAATCTAACTTTGGTCGAGGCTTGACAGCGTTATGGAGGACGAGGGCGACATGGAGTACTCCTGGGAGAAGATGACCGCGGAGCAATTGCGAGAGCGGGCGGGACTGGACGGTCTGGTGCTGCTCCCGGTCGGATCGATCGAGCAGCACGGCCCGCACCTGCCCACCGGGGTGGACGCGCTGCTCGCCACCGAGGCGGCGAACAGAGTCGCAGCCCAACTGGCGGAGAGCCTTTCCGTCGTCGTCGCACCGACACTGTGGTGGGGTCTGGCGGAACACCACATGCGTTTCGGCGGCACGCTGACCCTGAGCCTGCCCACCTACCACGCCGTGCTCCGGGACGTCTGCCGGTCGATCATGCGCGCCGGGTTCACCCGGATCGCGATAGTGAACGGGCACGGCGGGAACATCTCGGCGCTCAATGCCATCGTCAACGAACTGACCGCGGAACTGCCCGTCACCATCGCCGTGACGACGTACCTGACCGCGGCGGCGGACGACGTCGCGGACATCCTGGAGGGGCAGAGCGGCGTGATGCACGCGTGTGAGGGGGAGACGTCGATGATGCTCGCCGCGCACCCCGAGCTCGTGGTCCTGGGCCGCCTCTCCGACGCACACGGCCCCGAATGCGGACTGCAATCCGACAACGTCCCCGTGTACCTCTGGCGCTCGTTCGAGGAGATCACCGAATCCGGTGTGGCCGGCGACGCACGACTCGCCACGGCCGACAAGGGCGAGAAACTGTTGGCGGTGTGCGCACAGCGACTCGCTGATCTGCTCGCGGCGCCGGAAACCTGGCACCGGAACGCCACCATCGACCGCCAGGCTGCCGCAACGAGCGTAGGGAGCTGATCGTGTCCGGAACATCAGCGCACTGGACGGTAGGGGACGCGACCATCGGTCGCGTCGACGAAGTCGTACTCGAAGGGCAGGGCCGTTGGCTCCTGCCCGACGCGACAGCCGAACTCGTTGCCGGCCAACCGTGGCTGGACCCGTCGGCCACCGACGACGGCGGTGACATCCGCCTGTCGGTGCACAGTTTCGTCGTGGACATCGCCGGAACCCGCATCGTCATCGACACCGGTGTCGGTAACGGCAAGGTCCGGGACAACCCGGCGTGGAACAACCTCGACGGCGACTACCTGCCGCGACTGGGCGACGCCGGGTTCGACCCGGATTCGGTCGACCTCGTGATCAACACGCACATCCACCGCGATCACGTCGGGTGGAACACCACCTTGCGAGAGGGGGTGTGGGAGCCGACCTTCCCGAATGCCCGCTACCTCGTCGCCCGCACCGAATGGGACTTATGGTCGGCGGCAGCGTTGAGCGAAGACCAGCAGCGAATGTTCGCCGATTCGATCACCCCGATCCGCCAGGCCGGTCAATACGAACTCGTCGACGCCGAGACACCCGTCGAGGTCGCCGACGGAGTCGAACTGCTCCCCACTCCCGGGCACACCCCGGGGCACGTATCGGTCCGGATCAGCTCCGCGGGCGAGACCGCACTGGTGACCGGGGACTTCCTCCACCACCCCATCCAGCTCGCCCACCCGCGCCTGTGCTGCGGAGTGGACATCGACCCGGCTGTGTCGGAACGCACACGAGAGACGATCCTGTCGACTATCGCCGACACCGAAACACTCTTGCTCGGTAGCCATTTCACCCACCCCACCGCCGGACGCGTGCGCAGCACCGCAACAGGTTTCGTGCTCGTTTCGGCCGCCGCGATCCCGTAGGCATTTCACCCACAACCAAGGACTTCGCCGTGACCACACATTCCGGACACCGAAATCGCGAGCACGCCGCAGCCGTGGCGGCCACCGTCATGGGCATCCGCGGTGTCCTGAGCGCTCTCGACGGCGTCGAATACGCGGAGACTCCGCCGGCGTTTTCCTTCGTCGCGCTTACCCACCCGCAGAACGGAACACCCGATGCAACCGCATGAATTGGACCTCACCGCCGCTGCCGACGCCATCTTCCGCCGAGAGTTGTCACCGGTCGAACTGATCGACTCCGCGCTCGATCACCTCGACCGCGTCGATCCGCACCTGTCTGCCTTCGTGACTGTGACGGCCGGCGCGGCGCGGGAGGAGGCGGCGATCGCCGAATCGGACATCGCCGCAGGCCGATATCGCGGTCCGCTGCACGGCATTCCGATCGCGATCAAAGATCTCTTCGATACTGCCGGTGTTCTCACCACGTCCAGTTCTGCGGTGCGGGCAACTCACGTTCCCGACCGCGACGCGACCGCAGTGCGGAAGTTGCAGTCGGCAGGCGCGATCTCGCTGGGCAAAACCCACACGCACGAGTTCGCCTTCGGAACGATCACACCGCAGAGCAGGAATCCGTGGGCTGTCGACCGCGTGCCCGGTGGCTCGAGCGGCGGATCTGCGATTGCGGTCAGCGCGGGGATCGTGGGTATCGCGCTCGGCAGTGACACCGGAGGTTCGATCCGGATTCCGTCCGCGCTCTGCGGGGTTGTCGGGCTCAAGCCCACATTCGGCTTGGTCTCCCGCGCAGGCGTCACCCCACTGTCGTGGTCGTTGGATCATGTCGGCCCGATCGCCGGCACCGTGCGTGACGCGGCGGTCGCACTCGATGCACTCGTCGGATACGACGACAAAGACCCCGCCAGCTTGCGGCACAACGAGGGGAGCTACGTTCCCGATTCCGGGAGGGACTTGACGAACGTCCGAGTAGGCGTTCCGACGAACTACTACTTCGCCAACGTCGAACCCGAGGTGCAAGCGCGCGTTCTGGAGGCGATCGACGTACTCGCCGGGCTCGGTGCCACGCTCGTCGAGGTGGAAGTCCCGCTCACCCACCTCGTGCACGCCACGCAATGGGGTCTGATGGTTCCGGAAGCCACGACCTACCATCAGGATTCCCTGAACAGCCACCCCGAGCTGTATTCGGACGACGTCCGTCTCCTCCTCGAAGCCGGGCAGCACCTGCTTGCTACCGACTATCTCCGGGCGCAACGGTCCCGCGCGCTGATCCGCCAGGCCTGGGCGAACTTGTTCGACGACATCGACGTGCTCGCCGCACCGACTGTGACATCGGTAGCCGCACGGGCGGGTCAGGAGACCATCGACTGGCCCGACGGGAGCAGTGAAGGTATCAGTGACACCTACGTCCGTCTCTCGGCTCCGGCGAACCTCACCGGTCTGCCGGCGTTGTCCGTGCCGGTCCGCGTGTCGTCCGATGGGCTGCCGATCGGAATGCAACTCATCGGACGGCCACTGTCCGAGGCAACACTGCTTCAGGTAGGCGCGTCCTACGAGCTCGTCCGCGGGCAAGTGAGAAAGCCGGGATGGAGCTGGCTCCCCACCGGCGTCTGAAGTGGTGGGGCTGTCTGCTGATCGACTCGTGGGAGAACAAAGTTTCGGCGACGAACGACCGGGCGTCGGGCGATCCGCTGTGCTCGTTCCACGGCTGAAGGCGGCCGCGTCGTCGGGCCATCGTTCGGCAACAATGTTGCTCCTATCGGCCGACAGGAGTCGGCCCGCCCGGGCGAGGGTGCTTCGCACGGGCGGGCCATCCCCCGACACGCACCGGTCGACGGTGCGTCCTTGGGGTGCAGCACTGGTCCCTCATAAGGGGGCGCAAGTTGCCTGTCTGCGCGGGGTGTGCTGCCTGCGTGATTGCGAGTGAAGTTGTGGGTCGGAAGCTTTGTCCGGCGGCCTCCTTGCTGTGGGTCGGCGTATCGGGTTGGTCACAATTGTGGGTTGACCTGCGAGCTTGCGCATGGGTCGTTCGGCGTATGTGGGTACCTGTCTTCTCGGGTTGCCTCCAGGTGCGGTCACGTTGAGGTGGACAATGGGAACATGCACCCGCACGGGACGCTGCCCGGCTCGGGAAAAGGTCTGAGCAGAGCCGAACTGCTGGCCGCGGTATCGCTGGCGATCGATCTCGGTCTGGGTCAACCGATGGAACACATGCTTCGGTCGTCCTTGATCGCGACACGGATAGCGGAGCGGATGGGACTCGACCCCCAGCAGCGAGCGACCGTGTACTACGCCAATCTGGTCGGGTGGATCGGCTGTCACGCGGACTCCCACGAACTCTCGGCGCTCTTCGGCGACGACATCGCCTTCCGGGCCGACACCTACGCGGTGGACATGACCGGTCTGCCGTTTCTGCGGCTGATGACGAGTCACGTGGGACGCGGCCTGCCGGGCTGGGAGCGCGGCATCCGGGCCGCTGTTTTTCTGGTCGCAGCGCGTAGCCAGGTCGCCACGCTGATCCATTCGCATTGCAGTTCCGCCGGGGTTCTGTCCGATCGGATGGGCTTGGACGGGCAGGTCGGAAAGGCGCTCGCCTACGTCTTCGAGCGTTGGGACGGCCGGGGGTTGCCCAACGGTTGTCGCGGAGAGGGTATCCCGGTCGAGATCCACATCTCCCACGTGGCGGACGTCGCCGAGGTGCACCTGCGGACGGGTGGGCTGGGGCACGCGAAGGACGTTCTCCGTTCCCGGCGTGGCAGTCAGTTCAGCCCGGCAGTGGTGGAGGTGTTCGAACGTGACGCGGCGTCGATCGTGGACGGTTTGTTCGAAACGGACGTCTGGGTCGCAGCGTTGGCTCGGGCTCCGGATCGCGACCGAACCCTGAGGGCCGAGGAGAGCGACGAGTTACTCGGGGCCATGGCTGATTTCGTCGATCTCAAGTCTCCGTTCACCCTGGGGCATTCGCGGGGCGTCGCGAATCTGGCGGCCGGGGCGGCCCGGCGCCTGGGCATGTCGCCGTCGGACATCACTCATCTCTACCGCGCAGGCCTCGTGCACAGCCTCGGCAAAATGGGGGTGTCCAACCAGATCTGGGAGAAGAAGGGTCCGCTCACCACGGCTGAATGGGAACGGGTGCGAATGTATCCGGATCTGACCGGCCGGATACTGAGCCGAGTCAACGGCTTGGAGTCGGTGGTGTCCGTCGCAATGAAGCACCGGGAACGGATCGACGGGTCCGGCTTTCCCCGGGGGATCGCCGGCGCGGAGTTGACCGCGCAGGATCGGCTGCTTGCCGCGGCGGATGCCTATCAGCGACTGCTCGAGCCGCGTCCGCACCGGCCGGCGCTCGATCCTCGCGGCGCTGCCGATCGGTTGAAAGAGGAGGCGCGCACCGGACGCCTCGACGCCGAGTCGGTGGCGGCCGTGCTGGCGGCGGCGGGGCAACGGGTGTCGCGGCGGACGCCCTGGCCCGCCGGGCTGACCGACCGCGAGGTGGAGATCCTGCGTCTCGTCGCGCAGGGCTGGTCGAACCGAGAAATCGCCGCCGACCTGTTCATCGCCGAGAAAACGGCACGCAACCACGTCGAGCGTGTCTACGCCAAGCTCGGGGTGAACAACCGCACGCAGGCCAGTCTCGCCGCGATCGACCGGGGTCTGGTGGGCTTCCCGGTCAATGCGGTCGTGGGGAAGTGAAGCATCCGCCTTCTGGCGGGACCGGCCGTGCGGGCGGTCATCGACGGGATGCGCCGGGCCGGGACCGCCGGTCCAGTACCCACACGGTGGCCAGCATGAGAGCGACGGCAAATGAGGCCAGCGCGATGAGACTGGCACCGGTGCCTCCGCGGAAGGTGTCGCCGTAGGCGGACATGGCCGGCAGAGTGGCGCTGTACCGGTCGAGATCCAGGTCGCGACCCAAGGCTTCGAATGCGTGGCGGTTGGACAGGCCGAGGCTCATCAGGCGTCCCGGGAGGGCCATCTCGTCAACCGGGACGATGGCTCCGCCGAACAGAACCTGAGGGAAGCAGAGCATCGGCAGGGCGAGGGCGGCCTGCGCGGCGTTGGAGACCGCGGCCGAGGCGAGCAAGCCGAGGGCCAGCGCCGAGGTCGCCTCGATCACGATCGTCACGAACAGGACGGCTGACACGTCCCATCCGACGGCGGGGAGCCGACCGAGCGCCCGCAACACACCGAGCAGCAGCGCGCTCACTCCAGCCAGCACCGGAAGCAGCGCTGTCATCTTGGAGGCCACGTAGGCGCCGACACGGAGCCCGGCCAGGCGCTCCTGCCGGAAGACGGCCATCTCCCCGACGATCTGGAGCAGGCCGTACGTGAGGCCGAAGAAGAAGCCTGCGAATGCGATCCAGAAGACGATCTGGGCGGGGCCGAGGTCGGCCGCGCCATGCGGATCGAACGCGCCGCGCTGGAACAGCGTCGCCATCATCGCCGTGACCAGCACCGGTGAGCCGAGCAGCACCGCCAGGGTCAGCCGGTTGCGAAGGAGGACATCGACATTGCGTTGTGTGAGTAGCCACCATTGCCGCACCATGCCGGTGCGTCCCACGTCGGACCGGGTGGAGGGGACGGGCGGGATGGGCGGTAGCGCCGAGCCGGGCAGGGATTCCGACGTCCCACCGCTGTCCGCGAATCGCTCCGCCCAGACCTGGGGGGTGTGCTCACGAGCCAGCCGGTCGTACACGTCGGCGAGGTCCTCCACACCGAAGTAGCGCCGAACCTCGGTCGGGCTGCCGGTGAAGGCCAGGTGGCCGTCGCGAGCCAGGAACACCACCCGGTCGCACCGATCGATGCCGGCCGGCTCATGCGTCGTGAGGACGACTGTGACCCCGCGCCGGCTGAGTCGGCGCAGTAGGCGCATCACGTCGGCTGCGGTCGACGGGTCGAGCCCGGAGGTGGGTTCGTCGAGGAAGAAGAGGTGTGGCCGGGTCAGTAGCTCCACGGCGATACTGGCCCGCTTGCGCTGGCCGCCCGACAGCGCACGGACCGGTACCTCGGCTCGATCGGCCAGGTCGAGGTCCTGCATGGTCTCCTCGACTATCCGGTCCGCTTCGACCGCCGATGTGCCCGCGGGCAAACGGAGCCGCGCGGCGTAGCGCAGCGTGCGGCGCAGGGGCATCTCGAGGTGGATGATGTCGTCCTGGGGGACGTAGCCGATGCGCGAATCGGCGCTGACCCGGGCACCGCGAACGACGCCGTCGTGCCGGACCTCCCCGGCGGACGGTGGTTGCAGTCCCGCGAGGATCTCCAGCAATGTGCTCTTTCCTGCTCCACTGCCGCCGGCGATGGCGACCAACTCGCCCGGCTCGACCGACATCGACAGCTCCTGAAGGATCTGCCGTGCCCCGACATGCCGGCTCACGTCGACCGCGTCGACGCGCCCGACGGTCGGTGATTCGACGGTCGATCCGGTCATGACCGGTGATTCCTGAACTCGCTTTGTCATGCCCCGATCATCGGTCGACCGCTTATGTCGTCGCATGGGGCGTTTGCCTCAAATCGGGCGCCGGAAACCGATCCAAGTCGAAGCAGATGAGGCAAGCTTCCATCAGACGACAGTGGAGGCTTGGATTGGGGAGCGGGGTGTCACAGACATTCGCGGGACGCCGAATCGTCGCGGTGTTGGCGATCTCGATGACCGGACTCGTGGGGTGCGGTGAGTCGGCAGTGCAACCGGCCGTGCCCGACGCACAGCTCGACGCCACGATTCCGGGGGCGATGGAGCACGCCGCGATTCCCGGGGCCATCGTCGGTGTCTGGCAGGACGGCGCCGCACCCTACGTCCAGGCGTTCGGGGTGGGCGACACGGCCACCGGCGACCCCATGGCGCCCGACCTGTTCATGCGCATCGGCAGCGTAACCAAGACCTTCACCACCACCGCAGTGCTGCAACTGGTCGATCAGGGAAAGGTCGGCCTCGACGATCGGATCGACAGGTATGTGCCCGACGTCCCCAACGGGGACACGATCACCATCCGCCAGTTGGCGGCCATGCGCAGTGGACTTCCCGACTACTCGGAGGTGGTGATCCCGGCGCTCCCGAGTCAGCCGCAGCGCCAATGGACGCCCCAGGAACTGCTCGAGATCAGCTTCAGCCGTCCACCGCTGTTCGCACCGGGCACCGAGTTCGACTACTCCAACACCAATACCGCGCTCCTGGGCCTCGTGGTCGAGAAGGTCTCCGGCGAGCCGCTGAACGCTTACATCGACGAGTACATCACGCGACCCGAGAATCTCGGCCACACCTCGGTCCCGACCGATGCGGCCCTCCCGTCACCGCACGCTCACGGATACACGAAAACAACCGACGGCGAATCGGTGGACGCGACCGACTGGAATCCGTCGTGGGGATTCGGTGCGGGAAACATGATTTCCACGCTCGACGACCTGCGTGTGTGGGTGCGCGACTTGGCGACCGGTGCGTTGCTCTCGCCGGCGACTCAGCGCGAGCGGGAGCAGTTTCAGCCGGCGCCGTCGGAAGGTGCGGGTTCGCTGTATGGACTTGGTGTCGAGTACCAGAACGGCTGGATCGGCCACAACGGAAATATCGCGGGCTACCAGACCTACGCGTATTACCTTCCGCCTGAGGGTAAGACGGTGGTAATGCTGGTCAACACGAACGTCGACCCGCTGGGCGTGTGGAACTTCTTCGCCGAGATCGTGAAGATCATCAGCCCCGATCATCCCTGGCCGGCGCCTCCGTCGTAGAGATCAGATGATAGGAGGTGCCGCGTCATGACCAGGTGTCCTGGTTGTGGGCGGCGGTGGGGACGTGGCATTTTCTCGATGAATCGCAGGGCGACAACCTCATGTAGGCGCCACTGCAGCAGATCTCCGGCGCCGCTCAGGGTTTCGGGCATGAGTACAACGTTGATCTTCACCGGTTCCAGTCCGGCGGCGACGGCGGCGCGGATTCCGGTGAGTACCGACGGCAGTCGGTCCCGGCGGGAAGGACGCGAAGTGCGCGCGGTCGATGGTATTGTCGACCGTCACGTAATTCCCCAGGGGTGTCCGTCACGTAATTCCCCATGCTCGGGCGTGCTGAGTCGAGGGTAACCCGAGCGGGCGGGGTGCGGGTCAGGTTGCGGCGGTGGGGCGGTGTCCGGGTCGTTTGCGGGGTCGGTAGGACGGTCCGTCCATCAGGGTTTGATGGCTGGTGTTGATGAGCCGGTCGAGGAGCGACTCGGCGACGACCGGGTTCGGGAACAGCGGGTACCAGTCCTTCGGGGCGCGGTTGCTCGTCAGAATCAGGGGTTTGCCGGCGATGGCGCGATCGGAAACCAGATCGTAGAGGTCGTCGGACTGGGTGGTGGTGTGCTCACGCATCGCAAAATCATCGATAATCAACACCAGCGGCCGGGTGTATTCGCGCATCCGCTGACCGATGGTGCGGTCGGCATGGCCGCCGGCGAGATCGGCGAGCATGCGGGAGCACTTGACGAACCGCACGTCCCCGCCGCGGCGGGCGACGTGATGCCCAAGCGCTTGTGCCACATGGGTTTTGCCTACTCCAACGGGACCGTAGAGGATCACCGACTCGCCGGCATCGAGCCAGCGCAGGGCGGCCAGGTCCCGCAGCATCGCCGCGGGGAGTTTCGGATTCGCGGTGAAATCGAAGTCCTCGAACGTGGCCGGTTGCTCGAACCGCGCTCGTCGCAGCCGACGGGCCAGCGCCGCGGTTTCCCGGCGGGCGATCTCATCCTCACACAGCACTTGCAGGAACTCGAGGTGTCCGAGCTGCCCGTCCCGGGTCTGAACGAGCCGGGCGTCGAGCGTGTCGAGCATCCCGGTCAACTTCAACGTCTTCAGCGCAGCCCGCAGGCTGGGGTCGTGAATGGTCATGACGATTCCTAGTGGTCTGATGAAAGTAATTGGTGTGCAGCATGCGTCGGTGCAGCGTTCAACAATTCAGGCGGTGCGTTCGGTGTCGAAGGCGTCGGGTCCGCGCAGGAACGCCGGCGCCGGCGTGGGGGCCGGTGTGGGCTCTCCGTCGTGTTCGGTGCCGGCGGCGAGGATGCCCTTGACGGTGCGGTAGCTGGGGTCACCGACCTCGAGGGCGCGGGCGCAGGCCGCGTCCAGGCGGGCGTCGTCGTAGCGGTCCCGCAGTCGGACGATGCCCTGGATCGCCCGCAGCCGGTGCAGCGCGTTGACCTGCGACAACTCGGCGACGACCGCGACGGCGCCGGGACCGATCTGCTCGGCCGCGCCCGACACCAGACCACGGTCTGCAGCGTGTAGGCGATCTTGTGCGGCGGGTAGTGCTCGGGGTTCGTCGACCGCCCCGACAGGTGCAGCACATGCGTGGCGGCCACCTGCTCGGTGTGGAAGATCTGCACCACGTCGCCGCAGGTGCGGACCAGCACCTGCTGGCCGATCAGCCGCCAGGGCACCGAATACAGGGCCTTGCCGGCCTTGACGTGACAGTCCGGGGCGACCTTCCCGACCTGATAGAGGACCAGCTCGAACGGTTTCGGAGGAAGTGCTGTGAGAGTGCGCTTTTCGATGGCGTCGAACACCGCTACGGGTTGCGCACCGTCGAGACCACGGTGATTGTGGAGCCCGTAGACGTCGGTGCACCAGGCCAGGGCAGCGTCCTGCATCTGCGCCAGTGAGGTGAACTCGCGGCCCTTGAAGTACGAGTCGCGGATATAGGGCATCGGGCGCTCGATCCTGGGTTTATCCTTTGGTTTTCCGGCGCGGGCGGGGTCGATCAACACCCGGTAGTAGGCGGCGAGTTCGGCGTAGGCGCGGTTGATCTTCGGGTCGTACAGGTCAGGCCGGTCGACCCCGGTTTTGAGGTTGTCGCACACGATCCGGGCCGGCGTGCCGCCGAAGAACTCGAACGCCGCCACGTGCGAGGCGCACCATGAGGACTGGTCCATCCGCAGCACCGGCTGCACGAACAGCATCCGTGAGCAGGACAGGATAATCGCGAACGCCCACACCGCCACCCGCCGGTCGGTGGCCGGGTTGCGCCACATGCCGAGCTTGCCGTAGTCGACCTGGGCCTCGTCGCCAGGCGGGACCGCGCCACGGGCCACAGTCACCTTCGACTCCGCCACCTTCTCAGCGAATTGTGCTGCCACATACCGTCGTACGGTCGATTCCGACACCGCGACGCCGAGGTCGTCGCGCAGGCGTTGCGCAATCGTCGCTACCGTCACCGACGCCGTCAGCTGCCCGTCGATCCAGTCGTGGTGCGCGGCGATCGCCGGCCATGTCACCGCCCGCGCCGCCGGGTCGCCGACCTCCGGGAACCATCCGGTGATCAGCTCCCACCAGAGCGGCTCGTCGAACTTCCCTCCCTCGCCCGGTGTCAACCCGGCCGCCACGGCGGGAGCCAGGTATTTCCGGATGGTTTTTCGGTCGATATCCAGGGCCTCCGCGATCTGCACCTGGGACCGGCCGGCATGCCAATGCCGGAACAACTCCATCAGATCGATCATCGTCCACGTTCTCCTCGCCACCGTCAGGCCCCTTCCCGGGCCCCGTTGTCGGTGACCCAGTCAGGAGCGAACCTGCAGCAGCACCCGAACCCCCGGCCGACACGCCCCAGGGGTGGGGAATTACGTGACGGCGGGGTGGGGAATTACGTGACGGACAAACCCCTCAACCTGGGGAATTACATGACCGCTGACAATGGTATCGAGTGAGACGTTGACTCGGGTCAGTCCCGCATCGGCGAGCCGGTGTGCGCGATGTTCGAGGCCGACGGCGTTCGCGGTCATCGCGAGGGGAATGCCCGGTACCCGTTGTGAACAACCGGCGATGATCTGGTCGAGGTCCGCGCTCGCTCGTTGGCTCATTACCCGGCACGAGCGTGCGCACGCCTGGACCATCGCCGGTGCGCGAAGTCGGCAGAGCCGAATCGCACACCGATCGGCCTATGACACGTGATTCACGATCGGACCGGATCGTGGCGGTCGGTGAAGTCGAGGAAGCGGGGAATCACCTGCTCGGGATTCGCCCACAACAGGTCGTGCCCGATGCCCGGATAGATCTCGACCTCGACCGACGGGATGTGCTCACGGGCGCGGGCGGCTCCCAGCTCAGGATCGCCGCAATCGAACAGCCGGCGACGCAGGTGTTCGGTGTCTTCCGACATTGTCCATTCCAACACTCTTCGGGAAACGGCAGGTCCTACTGGGACGGCAGGTCCTACTGGGACGGCAAGTCCTATTGGGACAGCGGTGCGCCGACGACCGATCACCGCGGCGTAGACCTTAGCGGGCACCGCCAACCGCCCCCACACCGTGCTACCGGCATGGGCGGGCTCACGCGCTGCGTAGTGAACGTTCCTTGCATGGACAAAGCGCAAATGCTCCTTAGTAGCTGGAGTAGTCGTTGGCTCCCGCGACCATCGCGATCGTCAGGACGTAGAACGCGATCAACGTCGTGTTGAGGATGATGAAGATCCACAGGGCCGTCTTGCCGAGGCACTTCGTCCGGTGGGAGGCATGCGCCGCGCCCAGGTAGTCGCCGGTCGCCCACAGCGGATACACCCGGGAGGAGTGGTTGAACGCGGCGAACGCGAGCGGCCAGAAGAAGATGATGGCTGCGGCGGCCCAGCCGGCGTTCGATTTTGGCGGCGCGGGCTGGGGCGCCCCATAGGTCGGCATGGACTGGGCGGGGAACGACTGGCCGGACATGGGCGACGATGTCGGGTACATAGTTGGGAGCTCCTTCAACGGGCTGTCGAATTCGTGCTGTTATCAGTGAGATGCGTTCGAAGACGCGAAAGTTCCCACAAGTTCGGGGAACACCTCGGACTAATTGCGGTGGTCGCGGATGACGGGTTCGTCGCGGTGGTCGCGGACGACCGGACCCGTGGGCTCGTCGCGGTGGTCGCGGATGACGGGTTCGTCGCGGTGGTCGCGGATGACGGGTTCGTCGCGGTGGTCGCGGATCACCGGCGGCTCTGCGACCGGCGGGTCGGCAACGGGTGGTTCTTCGACCGGCGGGTCGGCAACGGGTGGTTCTTCGACCGGCGAATCGACAACGGGGGGTTCTTCGACCGGCGAATCGACAACGGGTGGCTCCGCTACCGGCGGATCGGCGACCGGCGGGGATGGGGGCGAACCGGGATCCGCGGGGGCCGGGCCGACGATCGTGCCCGGGTTCACAGGGGCTGGGCCGGGGTTCGCGGCGCCGTCACCGGACGGGTCAGCCCCGACGGCTCCTCCCGCAGTCGCGCTACCGTCGGGCCCGACGGTAGCGGGAAAGTTGCCGGGGAATTGCGTCCGCGCGTCCGCGATGTCTCTGCCGGTCTGTGGTGCGCTTCCAGGGACGACCTGCACTGTGGTGCCCTGTTCCCGGCCGGGAAGCGGAATGCCGCGCAGATCGTCGTCCGCGAGGACGATGGCAGTCGTCGCGGCCAGGGAGATTGACAGCGCCGCGAGGGCGCCGATCGCGATGCGGGCGCCGGTGTTTCGAGCCATGAAGTGCCTCCAACAGGGGGTACGGGATGGGATGACAGGCCTTATCCTGCGGCCCCGACGGACGACGGGACAGGCACCCGAGGGTCACTGTCGCCCACCCCGATGGGGCGCCCCGATACCCCATCGGGATGGGCGACAGCGCCCCAGCGTTGGTTAACTCTTTGACATCCTGCGTGAATGTCCGCGTGCGGGTTTCCACTGAATAGGGGTTGAACACGTGATTGTGATCGGGAGCGAGGCCAACGAGCACATCGCGTTGTCGCTCGGGGCAAATGCCCGGCCCTGACGAGCTGTTCCGGCGTTCGCCAGGGTGCCGATCGCGATCCGGGTGGGGGTTCACCGGTGATCTGACCGCGGAACTGATCCTGAGCGAATTCGTCGCTTTCCGGGACGGGCTACAGCAGGTCTACGAGACCCTGGCTGGACAGCGACCCTCGCCGGCTCGATCACACTCGTAGTGCACCTGAGAGCCGCGGCACCAAGTCCCATCGGACCCGCCGACCTGCTATGGATGCCGTACCGGCAAGGCGCACGGTTGAGTTCAGCGTTAATGCGCGTCGCGGTGCGCCGGCTCCTGGACAACCCTGGCGACCTCGCGGGCGATCTAAAGATCGTTGCGCCGGTGCACGACCTGTGACCGCCACCGCCCACCGTCCGGGTCGATGTCGCCTCGACGACGAACTCCTCATGCACGTCGACGCCCTCGCCGACCGGCTCGGCTCGGACCGCCAGGAGCTGGTGTATCTGGCGGCCAAACGCATCCCCCGGTTCCGCGGCAACATCGAGAACTGGAGGCTCGACGAAATGTTCCGCGGCCCGAAAAACCGTAAGCACATGCTGGCCAAACCTGCCCGCCGCGAGAAGATCCGTCGGATGGACCGCGGCAGCGACACCTGACCTGCGAGAATGGACGGTGGGTCGGGCCCGCACCACCGGAGGACCCATGTCTCGGTTTCTGCGCCTCACCCTCGCCGCGGCGGCAACAGCGGCTGCAGCGATGTCCCTAACCGCAGCACCCGCACACGCAGCACCGCCCGTCCCGAGTGGATGCGCATGGCAGAGTTTCGTCATTGGCGGGCTGTCGACGTGTGCACCGAGTTCGGTGAAATCCCATCAGGTGGAGGTGTTGTGCCATCTGCTCGGAGGATTCCCCTATATGGACTTTTCCGTGTGGGGGCCGGCGGTGCCCACCTCCCTGCCGTCGATCGCGCTGTGCCCGCCGCTTCACGTTGGACTCGGCGGCACTGTGCACACCCGATAGCGCAGGCGCGGCTTCCCGCACCGCCCACGCTGCAAGTGACCTCGGGAAATGGCATTGCCCGCTTTACCGGCGTGAACGCGGTCAACCACACCGGTTGGCCTCGGCCACCATGAGCCGCAGAGTCAGATAAGCATGTGCGGCGACCGCTGCAGCCGCTGCGGCGGCTCCGGCGAAGAGGGTGGCGGCGAGCGAGGGTCAGACGAAAAGGGGGAATCCGCCACAGTTCGGTGACCCGGAGCTGCCGTCGGGCGGCGGCAGTCCATGACAGCCGACTGCTCCGGCGGTGTTCTCGATCTTGGATGGTGGTCGGGTCGCGTACCGGGTCGAGTGATGCTTATGCTCGATTTCGGGAGTTTCGCCGAGCGAAGAGGTGTGTCAGCATGGCCCGAGACAGTGGCAACCGGCCGGTAGGTGGCCCGGAGTTGACGGTTGGTGTCCGGGTGCTGGTCCGCCGGAGTTCCGGGGCCGATCTCACCGGTGAGGTTGTCGAGGATTACGCGGCGGTGACTGATCCGGGCGGTGGTGGGCATGAGTGGGCGCCGGTGCATCGGTGGGCGGTCGCGCTCGACGACGGGCGGCTGGTCTTCGCCGACACCGAGGACCTGACCATCGATCCGGGCTCCTACCGTTCCGCCCCGAACCCGAACCCGGATTCGGCTGCGCGGACACCCGGCCGTCACCGGGGAGAATGATCGGCGGCAGCCGCTTCGTGGCCAGTTCTGGTCGGCGTCAAACATCGTGCACAGAATTGCGCTAGCAGTCAGTCGATTACATGAATCACGTGGATGAGGTCCTGAAGGGGTACGTCGATCTCACCGCATGATCGGTCGGGGTATGCCTCAGTCGTGGCATAGCCGCACCGGATGTGTTTTGCGCTGTGGTGTTGTTCGGAACTGAGGCTTCCGGTTTACCGTGTCGGGTATGAGACCTGATGAGGCTCGCGTGGCTCGGGACTTCGCGGGGTGGTTATCGTCTCAGGGGTGGACGGTCCGCACCGATACGGATGTCGTCGACATCGTTGCCGACAAGGACGGACGCCGGCTCTATGTCGAGGTCAAGGGTGCGAGCTCCGCGCCGGGGTTGGATGTCGATACCGCCATCGGGCAGCTCGTGCGGCGGATGCCGAGCGAACCGGATCAGTCGGTGTCGTTTGCTCTGGTCGTGCGTGATGAGCCGCGATCGGTGGAAGCGGCGGTGCGGGCACCACAACGGATTCTCGATCTGTTGGGGATGGCGCTGTATGCCGTTGATGACAACGGTGGGGTGCGGCAGCTCTTTGGCCGCGTGTGAAGACCTTCCCCCGGAGCGTGAGCGGGGACGGTCGGCGGTGTGGAGATACCGTCGCCAGGTCCCGCGAGAGTGGGGTAGTGCAGTGATGGGGCGGTAGCTCGGTCGGTTAGAGCCGTGGACTCGTAATCGGTTGGTCGCGGGTTCGAGCCCCGCCCGCCCCACCTCGTGTCGCCTGCGAGGCCGCAGGGAGGTCCGTGGAGGGCGAATCAGGCCGTGGCGGCGGCGATCGAGGGTGTGCGATGCGGACCAATCTGAGGGCGGCCGCGCTTCTCGGTTGGTCCGACCGTGTTCAGGCGCAGTCGCGGCAGAGTTGTTGCGCGGCGTCGGCGAGGCGGCTGCGGTGGTGGACGAGGAAGCAACTGGTGCAGGTGAATTCGTCCGGCTGCTTGGGGATGACGCGGACGGTGAGTTCTGGGTCTTCGGACCCGTCAGATTAGAGGGTCCGGTGCCGCGACATGCGCTCGGGGGCAGAATGTGCTGTGGACTCAACCGCTTCGGTCGGTGGGTGGTCGTGAGCGCGGTCCGGTTGCGTGGTGCGTGTCTCCCATTGTCGTTCTCTGGTAGGTGATATGACCTTCCGGGGTCGAGCCCAGTGGGTGGCCGGGACCCGTTCTGCGGCAGCAGGTGGGATTGGGTCCGCAGCCGGGTGTCCAGTCCTACCGGGCGTGCTACTCGCGACCCGTGGTCGCCCATGTCATTCGAACGAATGACACCGGAGCATCGGGGCGTGGGGATGCGCGTGTCGACAGCGCGGCACTGGACTGAATGGGCACTGCACGTCTCCAGCCAGAGCTGAGGATCGAGCCGCACGGTTACCAATGTCGGCTTGAGTTTTTCACTGCCGACATGTACAACAAAATCTATATGCGCCGACATAGATAAATTCGTTGCGACGAGCCAGACCGTCAAGGAGAACCGATGACCGCACACCCTCCGCGCCCCGTTCCCCGCGACCGCGAGGTCCTCGTGCTCCGCGCCGGCAGTGGCGGAGCCATCGCCGGGGGATTGATCGTCACACTGGCCCTCGGTGCGCTGACTCTCCTCTCGTCCCTACCCACCTGACCAGTGGTGACGCCACGCCCCGCCACCTGCACGCCGTCACGTCGCGCATGACCACCACGAAGGTTTGTGCGGGGCGTCGACCGGTATCTGGACGTTTGTGCAGATCGCTGGTTGCTGCCGGTGTGCTAGAACTGATCACGCATCGTCAGTGACGTGGCTCACATTCACGTCACGGTCGGGATGGTTGTCGGCACACCGGCACGTTCCGGTCGATGCACGAGAGCAAAGGACACATCACATGATCGAGGACACCGCAGAATCACCCCCCACCCCGGTTCCGAGCCCGACGCGCCTTCTTTCCCGCCGGCGCCCCGACGGTCGCGAACTACTCGCCAGCGCGAAGGGCATCCTGATGGCCGCCCGCGGCTGCAGCGACGCCCAGGCATTCGACGAACTCCTCGACGTCTCCCGCCGTCATCACCTGACCGTCCTCGGTGCCGCCCGGAATTTGGTCGACCTCGCCGCCGGATCCCCGACCCGTCGGCGGACACCGGACGCCGTCCGGTTCGACGAATGGGAGCAACTACTCACCCAACTCCCACAGCGGCACGCCCACGCCAGCTGAAGCAAAGCGGGAACACACCTCAGCGGAATCAAAGGATGCGATCGACACCCCTTCCGGAAACCGTTCAGGGCCAACCGATCTGGCTTGATTCAGTCCCTCGACACGGGGAGTGCGGTCGACGACGCCCGGCTCCGGCGTCCGCGGAAATGCTGACTCGGCACCGCCACCCAGCGGTCCGGCAACGGGGCGAAGTCGGTTCGGTGGTTCTACACTGAGTGCCACGGAGGTGTCCCGGTGGACAACCGTTCCGCTCGGTGGCCGTTGTGGGTGCTCGCGGCGGCGCCCCGGCGGTGGGGAGGGTGGCATTGACCTCACCGCCGCCGGTTTCCTCTCGGCGCCGCCATGCTGGCCGGTGCGCTCGGGGCCAACGCAGGGTCCATGATCCCGGCCGCGTGGCCAACCTGGTGCGCCATGGTCGGTGCCGATGTGTCCATACGGTCAGCGATCCGTGCGGCGCTCGCGCTCGCCCTCACTCGCTCTGATCGCCGCCGGAACTGGAGACCTCGTGCCATGCAACAACTTCTCGCCGACCACGAAGATATTGTCAACGTTGTGATGGTCATGGTTGTCGTAGCGCTCGCCGCTGCCGCGGTGTGGACGATCTTCCGTTGACCGGTCACGGTGCCGGGTCTGCTGGTGCAGCTCGAGTTCCACGCACGGTGGTCGTTGCTTCCCTGCGACCCCCACGCTGTGTCTCTTGCGTGTGCGATGGTTGCGGCGGGCGAGGTGGCCCACCAACCGGAGTGAGCGCCCAACGGTCACCGCAGCTGGTGGGCCCTACCACCCGAATCGCTATGTGTCCGAACGAACTCGGGAGGTAGCGTCAGTAGAGTATCCGCCGACGTGGCCATCGAAACCCAGAGGGCTTATGTCTCGGAAACGGTGCTGTTCGGGTGTTCAGCCAGAACAGTGCGCCCCATTCGGTGCGGGCCGCGCGGGCGGCGGTGGGCTCGGGCAACTCGTTGCCGCTGGCGAGGGCGACCAGGGCCTCGGCGAGGGTGAAGACGGACAGCCGTGACGGCGGGCCGCATTCACCAGTTCGTCGAAAGCGTCTGCGGTCCCGATCCGGCGGATCCCGATGAGCACCCCCTCGGCGGTGTCGAGGGCGCGGGTACGAGCTCCCGGACCGCGGGGATTGGTTGTGGTCTGACTGTGCAATGCTGCCATCGACGACACCTCCGCCGAAATCTTGGGAATGGGTTCCTCTCGGTCGTGCCCGGTCGGGTCCGAACTCACACTTTTACGCCTCCACCAGCTGCTGGACCCGGCGACGGAATCGCTTAAGATCTCTATCCTGACCAGCGCTGACGGAGTAGTTTCGACGTCACCGCGGACAGGTAGATGATCCGCGACGGAGAAAAGCGCTCACGAGGAAGCACGGCGCCGGCGTCGGCGAAGCCCCGACGTTAATGCATACGTGTTCGCGGTCGCGCGGGCACTAAAACGCCGACACGATCCGCCGATGGGACGAGGTCAGTTTCGATGCGGTGGTCGTGGTGTCGAGGCAGTTCCGGCACTACAGCGGACGCGACATCCTGATCGCGTGGAACCACTATTTCGGGTGGTCGTTGGGAATCGAGGGTCGCGCTGCGATCGTGTCCTGATCATTTCCGGGCTCGGGATCGGCCGTCGCCCGCAACCCGAGAACATCGCCGACCGAACTGACGAGCTCGTCGCCGACCTGCTGCACCGCGAATATCGAGCCCGGACAGTTTTCCGGTTCCCACTGTCGTCTACCGGCTCGGTACCGGCCCCGCCGCGCACGGGCCGTTCCGGCGGTGACGGACCGCCGGTTCCCGGTTGGGGGAGCGGTGCCTCGGCGAGGTCGGGATGCGCCGGCTGCGCACGGAAGTCGGGCGCTGGCGATTTGTCGGTGGCAGGGCCCGGACAGGAGAGGACGCCGGGGGCATGACGACGAGGCCGCGATCCGACCGTGGGTGCAGTCCGTACCCGTGGACATCGGTCCCCGGCGCCCACGGCGGCGGGGGTGGTCCTGGGCGACTGCGGCGAGCACCAGGATCCGGAAACCGCGGGCCTCGTCAGACAGTGAGACGGGCTCGGACCCGAGATCGGCGCCGGTGAGCAACTCGAACCCGCACGACACTTCGTTGTTGTCGGCTCCGAGCGGACGCGCAGCAGAGACCCGTACTCCCCGACCAGCGAGATCATCACCGAGTGGAATGGGGCGGTGCGCAGGCCACCCGCACGTCTGCGTGACCGCCGCCGGCAGGTTCCGTTCGCCGACCTCCTGCAGGCGCAGCCCCCCGATCCGGGACTGCGGCCGACCACAAGAATGTCGCTGGGGTCTGCGGGTCTACTCGTGGGGTTGGGGGTGTTGGGCGAGTTCTTGGAGGCGGTCGCGCATCTCGTGTGGGCTGATGGTGGTGAGGTGGGTGAGGATTCGGGTGCCGGTGCAGGTGGTGTCGGCGAGGAGGGCGAGGAGGAGGTGTTCGGTGCCGATGGTGTCGTGTCCGAGTAGGGAGGCTTCCCGCAGGCTTTGGGCGAGGGTCTTTTTCAGGGTCGGGGTGAAGGGGGGACCGGCACATCCGGGGTCGGTGTTCGGGTAGGCGGGGATCTCGTCGAGAGCGGTGTCGAGGTGGGGGCCGGTGATTCCCCAGGGTGGCACCGGTGGGGCCGCCGGCGGCGTGGATGCCGGTGAGGAGGTGTTCGCCGAGGTGGTTGTGGTGGTGGGTGCGGGCCGCGTCGGAGGCGAGCACGACGACGTGGCGTGCTTGGTCGCTGAATTTGTCGAACACCGTTTGATCACTCCCTCGGCGAGTGCCCTGCGCGGGGGTGGAGAGCTGGCGCCCTTCCAGTCTCCGTGTGGGGGCGCTGAGCCTGCAACGATGAGTCGCCTCGGTGAGGATGGGTCGTCGCTCGGTTGCGGCCCCGGGTGATCTCGGAGCGCATGCAGGCGTGGGCCGCGCAGCGCGGGCTACGTGGAACAGCCCGGACCTGCGTCCACAGGTCCGGCGAATTTCGCACCGGGCCACACCGGGAGCTGCGCTTCCACATGGGGTAGCCGCGCCCCGCCGGGCTCTTGAAACGGTCCTCGCGGGCTGACCGGGTGCCGGACGTCTTGGTCCGTGCCGATGAGCGTTGCTTCCGTTGCGCGGCACCGGGTCCGGGGGTGACCGACCGGAAATCACGGCGGTGGTCTTCATGGGGGTGTCGGCGAGATTCGGGTCGGGCGTCGTTCGCTTTCGGACGGGGATCGGATCAGTCCTTGTTTGTTATGTGGGTCGGCTACCGTGGGGGTTTGTGGCAGCAGGTATTCCGGGGCCGTCGGACAAGATGACGCCGAGCCCCGAGGTTGGGCTCGACTTCGCTCGGGAGTGGGTGGAGTTCCTCGATCCCGACGACGCCGAGCATCTCATCGCCGCGGACATGACGTGGCTGCTCTCGCACTGGACCTGCGTGTTCGGCACCCCGGCCTGCCAGGGCATCATCGCGGGTCGACCCGACGACGGTTGCTGCTCGCATGGCGCGTTCTTCTCGGACGAGGAGGATGTCGCGAGGTTGCGCGAGTCGGTGAAGCTGCTCAGACCCGAGGACTGGCAGTTCATGAAGCAGGGTCTCGGGAAGAAGGGGTACATCGAGGAGGACGAGCTCGACGACGAGCCGGCGCTGCGGACCCGCCGATACAAGGGTGCATGCATCTTCCTCAACCGTCCCGGCTTCGAGGGTGGCATCGGGTGCGCGCTGCACTCGATGGCACTCGAGCGCGGCATCGAGCCGCTCGAGGTCAAACCCGACGTGTGCTGGCAGCTGCCGATCCGGCGCACCCAGGAATGGGTGGAGCGACCCGACGGCGAGCAGGTCCTGAAGACGACGATCAGCGAGTACGACCGGCGCGGGTGGGGTGCGGGCGGCGCGGATCTGGACTGGTACTGCTCCGGCTCGCCGGACGCGCACGTCGGCGCGAAGGCGGTGTGGCAGTCGTATGCGCCGGAGCTGACCGAGTTGCTCGGTGAGGCCGCGTATCGGGAGCTGGCTCGGCTCTGCAAGCGACGCCAAGGCCTCGGCCTGGTCGCCGTGCACCCGGCGACCGCGGTCGCCGAGAAGAAACCCCGGTAGCGGAGTGGCGGTCCCTGAACGTCGACCCCGGTGACAGAGTTATGGGCGTCTACGGCGCAAGAGTCGGGTATCGCTGCGATTCGCAGGCGGCAGCGTGGTTGCCAAGTAGGCTCTCCGATCCCGACTAGTGTCGGTGTTCGGTTAGGGGCCCTCGAATGTAGTGCCGTGAGATGGACGTGATCAGGGAGCAGCTTTGCGCCGGTGGCGCTGGCCCGGTCCTACGACGCCGACAGCACTCCAACTCGCAAACTCGCACACTCGCACCAGGGTGACACTGACGGCAGGTCCTCTGAGGATCACGGCTGAGAAGTCGCCGAGGCGCATCAGCTGGTGGCCCGACTGATCGCCAAGTCCCCGGAACTGCGCGGTATCAGGCGACCGTCCGGCCGGTGAACGGAATCGTGAATCAGGTGCGGCGGGGTGTCGATAGAGGTGCGATCACCGCCAGGTTCACGGTGGTCATGCTGGCGGGTAACCCGATCTGCGGCCGCTCGGCGGTCAGGGTCACCGTCCGTACCGGTGGCGGGACGGGCAGCCAATACAGCGGCTCGCTGCGGTAGGTGCAGATCCCGGTGGCGGTGGCCTGCAGATCCGGGCGGGGCAAGGTATGGGTCCGCGACCGCGAGGTCGGCGGTTCCGGCCCACACGTTCAGAGAGGACCACCGGGCCGACGGGACCGCGAGGTCGGTCAGCGGCCGGGTCTGGTGCAGGGCGCGTCGTGCCGGTCGACCGGTCGCGGTCAGGGCCAGCTGCACCGGGAGCCCGGACGGGTACGCCGTGATCCGCACCAGTTCCAGGGTCAGGTGGGTGTGTGCGCTCAGCTGTCGGTGACCGTGCACCCGGTCACCGGCGCACGGCGGTGGGGCGGTCGAGGGCCAGCGTGGACTGCGCACGGAAGTGATGGTGCACCACCACCGGGAACCTGGCAAGAGCGGCGAGACGAACCAAAACGGTTGTACCGGTGAGTAACCGGCGATGGTCGGAGGGGCCGGGTTTTCGGGTCGCCTGCTGGAGGTGAGGGTGCTTATGCTCCAACCCCGGGTTCACCGAGCAAACGAGGTGCAGCAGATGGCCCACAGAAGCGGTAGCAGGCTGGTTCGCGGCCCGGAGTTGACGATCGGTGCCCGGGTGTTGGTCCGCAGGAGGGCTGAAGCGGACGTCACCGGTGAGGTCGTCGAGGACTTCGCGGTGCTGACCGAATCCGGGGGCACTGGTTACGAGTGGGCGCCGGCGCATCGGTGGGCGGTCGCGCTCGACGATGGTCGCCTGATCTTCGCCGACTCCGAGGACCTCACCATCGATCCCAGCTCCGGCCGCCCTGCGGAACCGGAGTTGGCGCCCAAGCCGGTCACATCCCCGGGGGAGTGAGAGGCGGACAGACAGGCCCGCGACCTGTTCAGGCGGACGATCGGTGGGTACTTCCGGTCGGACAGGATCGGCGGCGTCGTCGATCTCGGCGATGGTGGAGCGGGGCGAAAGGTCATGAACTTGGTCAACGGAACGGCACGGGCGGTGACCGGAGCGGGTGAGGCTGCGACGGCCACCCTCGGCGCGGTCGGTGGGGCCGCGGTCGGCGGTCTGGTCGGCAGCATGAAGGGTGCGGCCGTCGGGGCTGCGGAGGGTGCCCGGCGTGGAAGTCATTCGACGCCTGCGGCCGTGTTGACCATGGGTGCGGTCGCGGTGACCGGTGTGGTGCAGTGGCCGATCGTGGCCGCGGTCGGTGGGACGGCGCTGGTCCTCGATCAACTCAAACTCGGCACCAGACCGGATAAGCAAGGGACCGGCGAGCCGTCGACCGGACCCGGAACCGCGGCCGAAGCAAAGACTCCCACCCCTGCGGCGAAGCCGGTGCGGGGACGCCGGACGCCGGCGAAGACACCGCCCTCGTCGACACCGTGACGGTGGGCCCGACGCGGACGTCGCCGGCCTACCTACCTCCACTGCTACGGAATGTCGGACACGGTGGCGCCGCCGGGCACCGTGGTTGCGGTGCTCGACGGCGCGACCGTGGGGTCTAAATGTTGTTCGCCGTCCGCGGGGTGTGGTTGCGGGCCTCGATGGCCGCGACGGTCTTGTCGAACGCCTTTCCCAGGACGCGGCTGCCGAAGACGCCGAGCACGGCCCCGAGCGCTCGTCCTTTGAGGTTCTTGCCGTCGCGGACCACGACGGCGTCGACGTCGGTGGTCCCGTCGGGGCGCGGGGTGAGGGTGTAGGTGTGGCCGGAGTTGCCGCCCCACAGGTTGGAGTCGGTGGTCGTCATGACGATGCGGTGGGGGTCGGTCCAGTCGTAGCGCAGGCGTTCCCAGGCCCCGCCCGAGCCCTCGGTGACGTCGGCCTGAGTGGTGCCGAGTTCGTGTACCTGGAGGTAGTTGTCGGCGCTGTTGCCGAAGACCGCCTCGCGGCCGGGCCCGAAGTCGGTGAGTGCGTCGAGGAATTGTTCGGGTGTCGCGGTGGTGGTCTGGTG
This sequence comes from Rhodococcus sp. IEGM 1307, assembly GCF_030056915.1. Taxonomy (NCBI): domain Bacteria; kingdom Bacillati; phylum Actinomycetota; class Actinomycetes; order Mycobacteriales; family Nocardiaceae; genus Rhodococcus; species Rhodococcus sp. IEGM 1307. The sequence goes on along the minus strand of NZ_JASHKW010000004.1, from coordinate 233,650 downwards.
CAGGTGGATCGTGGACATGACGTTCTCCTTGGTGGGTGGTGCAGGGGTGACGGGTTGATCGGTGGGTGGTGTCGAGGGCGGTTAGCGGGGCGGCTCCGTCCCCGCCTGTTCGGCGACCATGTAGGCGGCGTACCAGTGGGGCCAGTTCGGGTCCGCTGAACCGGTGCGCTTCTCGTGTTCGCCGTGGGCGATCGCTGCGCGAATCAGCGCACCGGTCAGGTCGACGGTTCTGCCGAATGTTGTTGCCGTGCTGGTGTTCGTCTCGGTGGTGCGGGTGTCGATGGTGCTCATGGTTGCCTTCTCGCCGGTTTCTCAAACAGTGGTGACGTCGGATGTCAGGCCGTCAGGCCCTGATGGGGGAGCAGCTGGTCGCCGCTGGCACCCCCGGGATAGGCGGCTGCTACAGCTGGGAGCTGCCGCTGTTCCAGCCGGCCAGAATCTCGTCGAGGACGATGGTTTCGGCGCGACGGTCCTGCCGCTGGTCACGTTGGCGGTCGTGCTGGCGTTGCTGCTGGATGTCGTTGTCGCGGTCGAGCGGGCTGTCGTGGGTGACGGCTGCGGCGACGGGTTGCGCGGCGTTCGAGGGTGCGGTGGTGGCGGCGGCGGCGGCCACTGGGACGAGGCCGAGTGCGACGGTCGCGGCGGCGACGGCAGCCAGTCGCTTCCAGGAGGAGGTGCTGGTGGCGGAGCGGGTGATCGGGTGAAGCTGTGTGGCGATCATGGTGGGTGGTCCTCATTCGAGTGCCGCGGGCCCAGCGTCTGCGGCTACTCGAACGGTGTCGGGGAGGGCCGGAAGCGTTACACCAGCCAACCTCAGATCTGTGTGACGTGTGTCACTACCGGTGTTACCGCCGTGGATGGTGACGGACCTCGCTGCGGGTCACCGCGCTGCTGACGTGACGGCATCCCGGGGTCAGCAGCATCGTCGATAGGACCGACAGGGCGACGGTAACGGGGTAGGTCCCGACCTCGCGAAGTCCGTCAGGTCCGTGAATCGCTGCTGGAACGGCAACGTCAGCAGGTACCCGGTGAGCAGTTGCACGCCGGTCCGCACGACGGGGAGTTCCTGGAGCAGCGCCGCCCAGTTTCGGTCGAGTCGTTGGGTTTCCGCCTCGTGGCGGGCGCGATAGTTCCACTCGTCGTCGTCCCGCGCCCGATCGTCACTGCCGTCCGACATCTCCCACCCGCTGTTCTCGGTATGGATCGGTCACCCGTGGCTGGGACGCGAGGTGCCGCGATCAGGATGGGCCTGGATCGAGGTACTTGCCGCCCGGCCGGTACTGGACACTGCCCACCTGGTGTTCCCGAAATGTCCGTTTCTCACATCCCTGTCCGGGCGGCCTCCGTGCCGAGGCGCGAGATCTGCCCGGCTGAATGGCCCGCCCGCGACCCCCCGACGGTGATGCACCGTCGTCGGCTCCGGGCATGGGCGGGCGCGGGTCGGGCGACGCCCGGTACCGGAGTGTGTCGGTCCGCAAACGACGGGCCACCGCATCCTCGCCGGTGCGCACTGCGGAACGCGGATCAGGTGGCGAGCCGGGCGGCGTCGTCGCGGGCACGGCGGGCGGCCTGCAGCTCGAGCCCGTAGAGCAGCCCGAAGGTGAATCCGTTCTCGCCGTCGGTGCTCCCGGCGCGGGCACCGAGGTCGCGGAGGGTGCCCAGGGCCACCACGCTGTCCTGGTGCTCCCCGAGAACCTTCTGGATCTTCTTGTATTCGGCGATCCTCTTCTTGCTCGTCTTCTTCCCGACCAGCCCGCGGGTGAGCTCGGCGGCGTAGCGGGCCCGCTACGCGGCCTTCCGGGCGCGGTGCAGGGCCTCGTCGTCGCCGTCCTCGACGGCGGCAACCAACCTCTTGTCGGCCTTGCGGCGGGCCTTGCGGGCGGCCTTCTTCAGCACCCGGGCCCCGGCGGTGGCGTCCTCGGTCAGCGGCGGTGCGGTGCGCCACCGCGCCAGCGCGGCGAGCACCGCCCGGTACCGGTCGCTGTCGACGGTTTCCATGACCTCGGCCCGGTATCGGAGTTGCTCGGCGAGCAGGTCGTTCTCGATCCGGGCGGCGACCGGACCGAGTACCAGCTCGTCGGGTAGGTCGGTGACCGCGGCGGCGAACCGGGCACGCTGAACCTGCCGGTCCCGGACCTCACCGAGCACCCCCGCGTACCAGGACAGTTCCTCGTCGAGCCGGGTCCGGGCGGCGGGGTCCAGCACCTTCTTGAACACCCGCAGGGTGCTGCGGAACCGCCGGATCCCGACCCGGGTGGCGTGGATCGGGTCCAACCCGCGGCGCAGCCACACGTCGCCGCCGACGATCGCCTGCACCTGGGTGTCGAGGTAGCCGGTCAACAGCTCGCGAACCACCTCCGCGCCGGAGTCGTCGTCGACGGTGCCCGGACCGTTCGGGTTCAGTGCCCGGGACAGTTTCGACGGATACCGGGACGGGCGGGCGTCTTCCCGGGTCAACCGTTCACCGATCGCCTCGAGCAGCTTCCCGTCGCCTCTCTCGCCCAGTTCGACCTCCACCTCGCGCCACTCGCTGGCGACCGCGCCGTCCCCGGCCGCCGCGGCGGCCGCGGTGGCCCGGACCGTGTCGTCGGCGACCTCGGTGAGCAGGTTTCCGTCCGGGTCGAGCATCCGGCGGCGGAGCCGGACGGTCGAGATCGACGTCACCGGGTGCACCGGTTTGCCCAGGGCCACCCCCGAGACCAGGGCGGCCAGCTCATCGGGCATCGAGTCGTCCGCGGTGAGCGGAAATCGGATTTCGGTGCGTGCCTTGCGGTCGGGGACCTTCAGCTGCCAGCCTTCGTCGGTGTCCCCGGATCGGCGCCGCAACGTGACGTGCTGGCGGAGCAGGTCTCGGTCCGCGGTGTCGAAGTATTGGTTGTCGAGGGTGACGGTGTCTTCGTCGACCCGGCCGCCCGGTGGGACGAGGTCGTCCAGGTTCGGTACCGCGAAGTCGGCGCCGACGTCGTACTTGTCTTCCCGTTCTTGCTGCGCCGTGCTCATGAATCCAGACTGCCCGCCAGGCCCGTCGAATAATCAGGACCACGTTGACCGAGGACCCGCTGCGGTGCTGCGCTGGCCCTGGGCGGGGCGTCAACTGTCGCCCACCCCGAGCGTCCTACTCGTGGGACCGGGTTGCGCCGGAAATGGTGTGTCACCCGCTTTTCGTTTTTGCCGACGCGGGAATCGACCGATGGTGCGGACGCGGGTTGAACATGCTCGGTCGGCGGTGCTAACAACGGTTGAACAGTGGCCCGGCCCGGGCTGCCGTCGGCCTCGGCGGGGTACGCGGCCAGGGTGCAACCGTCCATGCCATCAACTCCGAAGGGGCACACCCGCATGAGCACACCCGACACGACCACCCTGCTTGCCCAGCTGCGCACGGTCCTCGATCTCACCCACACCGAAATCCAGGTCGCCGAAACCCGCGTCGTCCAGGCCCGCACCGACGCGGTACGCCGAGAACTGTCGGAGAACGCCGCCAACGGCCGCTCCCGGGCCGAGGCCATCGACGCCGCAATCCGCCAACTCGGCGGTGTCCCCGAGCTGATCGGCCCGTTCCTCGGCCGCGCCGCCGCCGTGGTCAAGGCCCTGACCGAGCAGGCCCAACCATTCGACGAAGCGCTGTTCGGCGATCTGGCCCTCGAACACCAGCTCCTCGACCGTGCCCGCTACATCAAGGCCCTCGCCGTCGCCGCCGGGGAGAGCGACATCGAAAACCTTGCGTCCCGGTTGATCGCCGCCCACTCCGCCACCGTGGATTGGTTGACCACCGTGCTCGCCGAGGACGCCCTCGGTGGCCCCGCCGCGCTGCGCCGCACCCCGTTGCAGGCCGCCGCCGGCGCCGCGGTGCGGCTGGTCCAGGGACCCGTCACCTGGTCCGCACGCGGCCTGGACCGCGCCCTCGACACCGTCCGCACCACCCCACCCGCCCTGAACGAGCTCCTCAGCCGCGGCGCCCGGGCGGGGGACGTCGCGGTCAAGACCCTGACCGCCTCCCGCGACGCGGCCCTCGAGACCGCCGAACAGGTCACCCGCCGGGAGGGCGCCGGTGGTGTCGCCGGGGTCATCCACTCCGCCCGCACCGCCACCGGTGTCCTCGAGCCCGGGGAGCTGCCGATCGACGACTACGACGAACTCAACGTCACGAAGGCGGCCGCCGCGATCCAGGACCTCACCGAGCCGGGCGACGTGCGGGCGATCGTGGCGTACGAGGAGGCGCACAAGAACCGGCACAGCGTCGTCTCCGCCGCCCAGACCAGGCTGGCCGCCATCGCGCAGGAGGTGGTCGGCATCGACTAGGCGACGCCACCACTCAGCGGGAATCCCCGCACACCCGGTGTGCGGGGATTCCCGCGTGTCGGCGGGCCGGGCCCGCACTCGGTTCCGGCGCCGCGACGTGACGGATTGACGGGGCGACCGGGGGCGCGCAGGCTTTGGGTATGAACTCCGCGGAGGAAGAACGCCAGCTTTCGCAGGTCACCGTACGGTTGCTGAACAAGTTCCCGGCCGCGTCGCGGGAGATGGTCGGGACCGCGGTAGGGGAGGCGGTCGCCTACTTCGTCGGATGCCCGATTCGGGATTTCGTACCGTTGCTCGTCGAGCGTGCGGCGACCGCGAAGCTCGGCGCGTTGCTCGACGCATGACTTTCGACGCGGTGGCGCGGCACCAATGTGGCGGAGGCGCGATCTTCCCTTGGCCAACTCGCCGAATGCGCTGGGGTGGCCACTGCCTCGCCACCGGTTGCGCGCCGAGCTGTATGAATTGCACTGGCCACGAAGGCGCTCGTCGCCGTGCGCACGTGTGCAGATATGTGCGGCCCGCTCGACGCGACTCGCGCGGAAGGGGCCGCCGGATTTGCCCCGACGGCCCTCCGCAACCCGGCACCCGGCCGTGCGGCCACCTCATACCTAGTTGAGTTTCTGCGGCACACCGTATGTCATGACGGTGTCACCGTTTTCGGTGACGGCCTTCGCGTATGGCCGGATGGTGACGGCTCCGATGGCGCCGGAGATGGACCCGTGAACGCCCTGCATCCGCACCAGCGCCTCGGGTCCGTCGAACTCCTGATCCTCGAGCAGCGGGATCTCGGTGATACCGCCCGGCTCCAGGTCGATGTCCAGCTCCTGCGACGGGATGATGTCACCGGCCAGCTCGGCGTTGGTTCCGGCGCTCAGATCGAGGGTGAAGTCGGGGACGAGCCCCAGGTCGATGCCGGTGTCCGACCCGATCGCGAATCCGAGGCCGGGCGAATTGAGGACGATGGTCGCGCCGGCCAGCGCGATCGGGTAGCCGATCTGGTAGCCGACGGTGAGCTTGGTGCCCTCGAAGTCGGCGGCGTCGGGGCCGCTGATGTTCACCGCGGCGTAGCCGTTGTGGAAGAATTCGACGCTGGTCGGTACGCCGTCGAGTGGCGGGACGGCATGGTACTGGGTGTCGCCCTGCAGGACCTCGATGCGGTTGCCGTCCGCGTCGATGACGGAGCTGGAGTTGTCGACTCCTGCCGAGGCGGTGCCGTCACCCATCACCATGGCAAGTACGGCGATACCTAAGACCGCCGCCAGGCGGGTGAAGGGTTTGTATCCGGGTCGAGCTGTGCTGATGTTCGTCATGCGAATCCCCATTCGGTCCGTACTGCAACCGAAACGAAAAAGCATGCAGAGCTTAACCATTCGGGTCGGATGATGTCCTTGTGTTGATCAGATCTTCACGTGAGCTTCGTGTGTATCTTCGACGACCGGCTCCCGCTCGGCATCCGGGTGAGTTGCTCGGGGCTCCGTTGAGGTCGCACGGCCCGCCCGCGATCGTGGACCCGGTGCGCGGCCGGCCGACTGACCGGCGAGGTGGTGCAGATGGTTGGCGACGCCATCGTGATCGACGATCGTCGAGGCGGTGCGCGGGAGGTGGCCACCGAGTGCGGCGGCGCTGCGCGTGCGGGACTGGACCGGCGATGACGTGCTCGCCGACCAGCTCGACGCCGCGTTGGGGACGTCCCCGACACCGTTGCTCCGGCCACTTGCGGGCGACCTCGACAAACTCACATCGGTGCTCGAGGGAGACCCCGTCGACGGGGGCGACCGGATCGATTTGAAGACGCCGACACGTGGCCGGCGATGATCGCGGACGCCCCGACCGCTGGCTGTCCGTGCACTGCGCCCGATCGCGGGCGAGTCACCGTGACATGGCGTCGTTCATTGACTGGTCACCAACTCGGCTCCTGCGCCGTGACCTGGCCCGATCCGTCGGCACCGCGCGCCGGCGCGGCTGGCCCGCCCATCCCACACACGGAGCAGCGATGTAGGACAGCCGTCGGTGCCGACCTGCGCGACACCGGGGCGGGTGATGGGACTTCACAGCATCGCGTTCAGTGCCGTTCGCGCAGTTCGCTTTGCGGGATTTGCACGTCAGACCGAGGTTGTCATCGACTGCCCCAACCGCGGGAGCCCACTTCACCTCGGGAACCACCGACAGACCGGCACGTCCTTTCCGCAGTCGGACGCGACGCTTCGACCAGCGCCCGCACTTCCCGAACCGGATAATTACCTCTCCGAGACCCCTCTACCCCTGCCTACCCGGCAGCGGGGAACCTACCGTGAACGTCGCCCCGAACGGATCGGTGACATCCGCGGTCCGCCCGTACGGCATGTCCGTCGGGTCCTGCGCGGTGCCCCCGTTGGCCCGGGCGGCGGCAACGGCGGCGTTCGCATCGGCAACCTGGAAGAGCGTGCCCCAGGAGGACTCCGAGGCGGCCGGGTCGCCCACGATGCCACCGATCTCGTGCCCATCCGGTCTGCGCAGGAAGGTGAAGTCCACTCCGGGCAGGTCGTCGTTCCCGTCCAGCGTGAAGTCGAAGACCGCCGCGTAGAAGTCCCGCGCCGGGCCGGGATTCGGGGTCACCAAGTCGTTGCGCAACAACGTGTTCGGCTCGTTCACGAGCTCGCAGCCGACGTGCGCCCGCCCCTGCCACAGGCCGAACTGCGCACCGGACGGATCCCGCACCATCGCCATCCGACCCTGCTCGGCGATGTCCATGGGCTCCATCAGCACCGTGCCGCCCGCGTCTGCGGACCGAGCGACCGTCGCATCGAGATCGTCGGTCGCCAGGTAGACGTTCCACCAGAACTCGGTGGCGTTCTCGTCGGGATTCGGCATCAGCGCGGCAACCTTCCTGCCGCCGAGCAGACACATCGTGTACCGCCCGTACTCCTCGGGCCCCACGTCGAACTCCCAGCCGAAGACCGCCCCGTAGAAGGTCATCGCCCGGTCGAGGTCGGGAATGCCCAGGTCGATCCAGGTGGGGGTGCCGAGTGGTTGATTCGTCGTGACCGCGCTCATCGCTGCTCCTCAGCTGCCGGGTACCCACTCGACGCTAGCCTGCGGCACCGACATTCGACGGCGGAGCCACGGGATTCGCTGTCCGCTCCGCCGAACCCACTCTGCAATCGACAGGACGGAGTCCTGAAGGTGCAGGGCGGCCGATGCCCGGTAGTCACCTCGCCGAGGCGTCCTTCCGGGTCACCGACAGCGGGTATCGGGCAATCAGTGGGCCGGCCATCCGACGCGCCTCGAACGGTTGCTCCTGCAGCGCCGGAACCTCCGCCCGGAGACGTTCGGCCGGGACGTTCACATCGTCGCCCAGTGCTCGCTTTCCGCGCGTTCGGCGGCGTCGGCGGTCACCTCCTTCCGGTGCGTCACCCCAGCGTGTGCGGCAGCTCGACATGCTCACGCTGGGCATCGCCACAGCGTGAGCGACCTGCCCAGGCGGTGGTGACAGGGTTCAGGCCGGGCCGGTGCTCTGGGGGTGTGGGCTGCGTTGGTGGAATCGTGCCCGTTGCTGGCCCAGAAGGATCACGCCCTCGTGGATCCGCCGTTGGTGGCGGGCGATGGTGACTCGGACGGCGGCGGTATGCCGGCGCGGGGTGGGAATTAGCAGGCGCGGGCGGGCGGGCGGAGCGGGGGTGGGTTAGAGCATGCGGTGTGGGCGGGTGAGGGCCTTGGCGCGGCGCACCGAGATCCGTGACCACACCGCCTGCTGCAGACTGAGCGTGGCCCATCCGGCCAGTGCCATTCCGGTCAGGTTCAGCAATAGCTGCAGGGTGCTGCCCCAGATCGCCGAGCCGACTCCGAACGCCGCCCCGAGCGCGATGTTCCCCGCGGCGGGGACGGTGGTGACCGAGATGAACACGCCCGTCAGTCCGCCGACCTTGGCGGAGGTCAGGGAGAGCACGCCGGCAGCCGCGGCGTGTAGCCCGACGGGAAGGCGCAGACCGATGTCCGAGAAGAAGGATCACAGTCCGAGACCCGAACCCGGTCCGCTCGGCGCGGGCGCACGGGTGCTGGTGCGCCGGCCGTCCGAATCGGCGCAGACCGGTCGGATCGTCGAGGACTACGCCGAGCTGACCGACACCGAGGAGCGCGGGCACGCCTGGGCTCCGGTGCATCGGTGGGCTGTCGCCCTCGACGACGGTCGCCTGGTCTTCGCCAACACCGACGACCTCACTGCCGACCCGAGCACGCCAGGATCCGCCGGGTAGACCGACCCTGGGCGGTGGAAAAACCACTGAGGGGCCGCGCCCCCCGAGGGGTGACCACAGCTGCAGCTGTTTCGTGAGTGACACCGTCGGCCGGAAGTCGCGGGCCGAGAGCATCTGTGGCTGCCAGTGGCGGCGTGGGTTGTCTTGGGGGACAGCCAAGCGCAGCCCCCGCCAACGATGAATATCAGCTGATGGCCTACAAGGACGAATACGAGGTCGCCCGCATGCTCACCGACCCCGCCTTCCGCGAGGCCGTGCGAGCCGAGGTGCCCGGCGGCGGCAACCTCACTTACAAGCTGCATCCCCCGGTCCTCGAAGCGTTGGGCCGGAAGAATAAGTCGGTCTCGGCCCCCGCAGCCACGCTGCACTCCGTGTGCTGGCGAAGGGTAAGCGGCTGCGGGGCACGCGGTGGGATCCGTTCGGATACGCCCTGGTGCGGGGGCTCGAACGACGCCTCGTCGCCCAGTACGAGCAGATGGTGCTGGGATTGGCGCGTGCGCTGGATGCGAGCACGTACGAGACGTCGGTCGCCGCCGCGGAGGCCGCGGATCTGGTGCGCGGCTACGAGGACGTCAAACTCCGCAATGTCGACAACTACCTTCCGCGGTGCTGAGAGTCGGCCGCGGGTCAGCGGTCGAACACCCTGACCGGTCGTTGCCGCAGCTTGCCCATCAGGTCGGCGATCGAGTCGCTCGACCGCAACTGGGCGAGCAGTTCGTGCTCGACCCGGTCGGCTTCCACGCAGATCTTCACCACGTCGAACATGCGGTCGGCCGGGATGACGGCGACCCCGTCGTCATCGGCGACGATGATGTCGCCCGGGTGGATCAGGCGTCCGGCCAGCCGGACCGGTTCGCCGATCGATTCGGTGGCGTAGCGGAACCGGGCGGCCTGCGGGGCTCGGGCCACCGACCAGACCGGCAGGCCGCTGTCGACGATGGATACCGAATCACGCACCGCGCCACCGACAATGCACCCGGCGAGTCCGGCCAGCAGTGCCCATTGCGCCGACAGCGCACCCACGACCGCGGTGTCGGCGGGGGCGGGGCAGTCGAACACTGCCACGTCACCGGGGCGGGCGCTGCTGTAGAGGTCTCGGTCGCCGAGGCGGGTACCGAGTCCGTCCGCCCTGTTGTAGGCGACGTCGCCGGTCAGTTGCCGGTACCGCAACGTCACCGCTGGCCCGCAGATCCGCTGCCCTCGGCGCAGGGGTGCGAGGGTACCGGCACCGACCGCGGCACCGACACCCAGCTGGTCGAGTGCGTCGGCGACCGCGCAGGAGACATCGGAAACCTGCGACAGGGACGTCAACAGCGCGGCACGATCGCGCTGGACGGCCGTGACAGGCGCCTGGCGGTGGAGGGCCGGCGAGACCGGAGAGGCTTGCTGGGACATCGAGTTCTCCATTCTTCAAAATAGGGGGGCGGTGTAGGAATCTGCCCCCGGTGGGCTAGTGGTAGTTGACTGGAATCAAAGTTTGAGCAATCGGTCCGGTCCGGTTCTGTCTGAGCGTTGTAGCGGGCACAATGGGGCGATGCAGTTGACCACTCCCTTGGACAAGTTGGATCTCGATCTGTTGAAGCTGATCGTCGAGGAACCCAAGGCCGGGGTGCGTGAGTACGCCCGCCGCCTCAACGTCGCGCGCGGCACTGTGCAGTCGCGGCTCGACAAGTTCTCCCGCGAGGGGGTGATCACCAGTTACCGCCCGCAGATGCAACCGACCGCGCTCGGGTACTCCATCCTGGCGTTCGTGCACCTGGACATCGCGCAGTCGATGATGGACGCCACCTGTCAGCATCTGGCCACCATCCCTGAGGTGCTCGAGGTCAATTCCGTTGCCGGAAAGGGTGATCTGCTGTGCCGGGTGGTGGCCAAGGATCACGAAGACTTCGAGCGGGTGCTGCAGGAGATGATCGCCACCGAGGGGGTCCTGCGTACCCAGTCGGAACTGGTACTCAGCCGCCGTATCGCCCCGCGGATCGTGCCGTTGCTGGAAAAGAAGCGGACCGAGACGCCCTGAGGGTCTCGGCCCGTCCAACACTGTGGTCAACGAATCGCTGTGGTCAGCGAAGCAGGGTGGTAGCCGGCAGTGCGGGGCGCCGCTGATGCTCGAAGTCGCTGATCGTGGCGGCGTGAGTGAGGGTCAGGTCGATGTGATCGAGTCCCTCGAGCAACCGCCACCGGGTGTTGTCGTCGAGTTCAAACGCCGCGGTGATCTCACCCGCCCGCACCCGCCGTTCGACGAGGTCGATGGTGACCTGGTGGCCCTGGTCGGCCTCGAGCAGTAACCAGAGTTGCTCGATGATCTCGGTCGGCAACACCACGGTGAGTAGGCCGTTGGTGAGGGCGTTGCCGCGGAAGATGTCCCCGAACCGTGGCGCGATCACAGCCCGGAATCCGTAGTTCTGCAACGCCCATACCGCGTATTCCCGCGACGATCCGGTGCCGAAGTCCCGGCCGGCGATCAGGATGGTCGATCCGGCGTACGCGGGGTCGTTGAGGACGAAGTCGGGCTCTTCGCGCCAGTCGTGGAAGAGCTTGTCGGAGAACCCGGTCCGGGAGCTGTGGGTGAGGAAGCGGACGGGGATGATCTGGTCGGTGTCGACGTCGGTGCGCCGCAGGGGTGCGGCGACGCCGGTGTGCACGGTGAACGGTTGCACGATGGTCCTCGATTCGAAAACGGTGGGGGAGTCAGTTCAGGTCGGCGGGTGCGGCCAGGTGGCCGGCCACCGCGGTCGCGGCGGCAACCGCTGGCGAGACGATGTGGGTGCGCGAGCCCTTGCCCTGGCGGCCCTCGAAGTTGCGGTTATTCGTCGATGCGGCCCGTTGACCGGGTGTGAGGCGGTCCTCGTTCAGAGCCGCGCACATCGAGCACCCGGCGAACCGCAGTCCCGCCCCGGCGGCCTCGAACACCTCGTTCAGGCCTTCGTCGATCGCTTGCTGACGCACTTTCATCGATCCGGGCACGATCATCAACTCGACCCCGGGTGCGACCTTCCTTCCGTCGAGGACGCGTGCGACTTCCCGCAGGTCCTCGATGCGGCTGTTGGTGCATGATCCGATGAACACGACATCGACCGGGAGCCCGCGGACCGGGCGTCCGGGGGTGATGTCCATGTAGGCCTGGGCGCGCTGCACGGCGGCCCGCTCGACCGGGTCGGGAAACTGGTCCGGATGCGGGACCGGATCACCGAGCGGACCTGCCTGCGCGGGCGTGGTGCCCCAGGACACGAACGGGGTCAGGGTGGCGGCGTCGATGACGACTTCCTTGTCGAAGACGGCGTCGTCGTCGCTGAACAGGGTGCGCCAGTACGCCACTTCGGCGTCCCATGCAGCCCCGGTCGGGGCGGCGGGACGACCGTGCAGATACTCGAAGGTCTTCTCGTCCGGGGCGATCATCCCTGCCCTGGATCCGGCCTCGACGGACATGTTGCACACCGTCATCCGGCCCTCCATCGACAGCTCCTCGATGGCCTGGCCGCGGTATTCGATGATGTGGCCCTGCCCGCCCGCGGTGCCGACGCGGGCGATGATCGCCAGGATCAGATCCTTGGCCGTCACTCCCTCGGGCAGCGATCCGTTCACGGTTACCGCCATGTTCTTCAGCCGTCCCATCGGCAGGGTCTGCGTCGCCAGCACGTGCTCGACCTGACTGGTACCGATCCCGAACGCCAGCGCCCCGAACGCGCCCTGGGTGGCGGTGTGCGAATCACAGCACACGATCGTCGAACCCGGATGGGACAGGCCGAGTTCGGGACCGATGACGTGCACGATGCCCTGATGCTCCTCACCGAGGCGGAACAACTCGATCCCGAACTCGGCGCAGTTCTTGCGCATCAGCGACACCTGTTCGCGGGCCGCGGGGTCGACGATCTCCTTGTCCACGGCCACGGTCGGGGTGTTGTGGTCCTCGGTGCCCAGCGTCAGGTCCGGGCGCCGCACCGTGCGACCGCTCGCCCGGAGACCGTCGAACGCCTGCGGTGTATTCACCTCGTGGAGCAGGTGCATGTCGATGTAGAGCAGGTCCGGTTCGCCCTCCCCTCGGTAAACTATGTGTGTGTCCCAGACCTTCTCGGCCAGCGTCTTACCCATGTGTTTTCTTTCTCCTCATCGAATACGTTCGCGCCGACGACATCGGCAGACCGCAGAAATCAGCCGTAGAAGTAGGCCAGGAAACCCGAAGCCGACAGCAGTACCAGCCCGCCGCCGAGGCGCGAGGTGATCTGCGCGAACGGCAACAGGTGCATGCGCCGGGTGGTGCCAAGGGTGGCGATGTCGCCGGACCCGCCGAGGTCGGTCATGCACAGGCCGGCGGTGATCGAGGACTCCACGAAGTACAACTTCAGCAGCCAACCCACGAACCCGGCGGTCAACGCGGTGATCAGCACGGTGGCGACGGTGAATGCGAGATAGGCAGGGCGGGAAACGAGTTCGGCGATCTGCTCTATGTCGATCAGGGATACCCCGATGCCGACCAACGCTGCCGGCACCCACAGCTTGACCACGAATTGGTACCACTCGGTCGTCGACTCCTCGACCTCCTGCGGCAGCACACCCGACAGCTTGATCGCCGCGGTGAGCAGGATGACCCAGGCGTAGAGGTGCACCGGCGGAACCGCGGCCTGCAGCATCGCGCCGACGAGGTAGATGGCACCGGTCATCAGCAGGCCGGTGCCGAGGCCGCTGATCGTCAGCGGACGCTTGTCGGTCAGCGCGGCGACCTGCTCCGGGGTGGCCTTGATCCGCAGCATCTCACCGTGGCCGTTGAAGCCGACGAACAGCTTGGTGCGTCGACGGGTCAGGTTGGCGTACACCGATGCCAGCACGATGCACAGCAGGTTCGCGCAGATGATCGGCGGCACGATGCTGGACATGTACTGCTGGGCGTCACCACCGATGGTGTCGGCGTACATCTGCGACAGCGGGATCGCACCCCCGGAGATGCCGCCGGCCATGATCGGGATCGTGACGTCGAGGATTGCGGTCTTGAATCCGAAACCGGTTGCCGCGGCGATCGTCCCGATGATGGTGACCACCAGCGCGAATGCCACCACAATCACCGCGCAGAACCGGCCACCTGCCTTGATCAGGAACCGACGGTCCATCCCGAGGATGCTGCCGGCGATGATCGACGCCACCAGGATCTCGACGAATCCGTACCCGGTGAACCAGTTCTTGACGATGTCCGAGAAGCTCTCCGGAACCACTCCGAAGTACACGGCCAGGGCCGGCGCGAAGACGCACAACAGCGGCCCGCCTCCGATCGCGGACAATGCCGGGGTGCGGTCCCCGATCCAGAACAGGCCGCAGCCGATGATCATCGCGATGGCCAGACCACCGAAGATGTTCTCCGGGAGCGTGCCGGTGTAGACAGCACCCAGACCGACCCCGACGAGGACGAGGTACCACGGCCAGGGCATGGACAAGATCTGGGCGCGGGAGGACCCATTTCGGGTCGACTCCGTCGCCTCCGTGCCGGGCACAGCATCCTTGATTTTCACGTTCGCCTCCTGCGCCGTGCCGGCGGGGCTGTGCCGATCACGGAAGTTTGTGGAGTGACTCAGGTCACTGGTCACGAACGGTAGCGTTTCTTGCGCCTCAATTGCCAATGCCTCTGAGTTATTCATACCAATGGACCAGCTTGCTGCGGCTAGGGCAGGCCAGGTTGGACAATTGGTCCGACTTCCGTCCGGGCACCCCCAGGTCGCCGCTGATGACCTGGGGGACCTGTCGGCATTCGCACACCTGCTGACCGCCGGTGACACGGGTGGGAGCCGCCGGCAGGAGGTGGCAGCGGTTCTTCGACATGTCGGACGGGCGGCAGTGGTCGGCACGGCCGGGATCTGGTGGAGGCGGCAGCGGTGTTGGGGTTCGTGGTGGTGTATTCGACGGCCCGTCACGTACGCGGAGCAGACCCGGATGTGACTCGGAGAGAACGGCTTTCCGTCCGGACGCACACTGTTGTGTCGGTCTCGTGGTGATCATCGTCCGGCCGTCGAGGTCAAGACCAGCCATTGCCGGGCGGTGGGGCGGTGGTTGTCGGCGTTCGTCGACGACGAACCCGAGCTTGTGGATGCTCTGCGGTCCTGCGAGGTGCAGGCACACTCTTTCGACGTCCTGACCGGGCTCCGGGTGCGGGAACTGCGAGCCACGCTGACAGCGGGGACACCCGGCGCACCGACCGGACGCGGGCACAGCTCGGGGGTCACGGTCGCCGGGCGCGCCGCATCGCAGGCGGGGCGCGGTGGTGCAGGGAGCGGGCTGCGGTACACACTGCCGTCTTCGTGGGGCTGGGGCTTTGTCTCACGTTGTCACTCATCCCGGCGGGGGTTGTGCTCGGCCGGCGCCACTGGGGTGGGGATGTCACAATCATTTCCATGGCCGACACGCCGAAGGAGAATCGTGGCCCGATCGTGCCGGGGGCACGGGTCCGGGTCCGGGCCGGCGGTGCTCGTTCGGCGTGGGTGTCCGGTGTGGTGGTCGACGACTACGCCGCAGAAGTGGGTACTGGTGCCCGTCACGAGGGGGCGCCGGTGCGCCGGTGGGCCGTCGCGACGGATGACGGCACTCTGGTGTTCGCCGACGATGGTGACATCGAACTTGTTGCACCGGACGAAAGCTGAGACCGACCTCCGGTTCGGTGATCCGTGCGGTCCTCACGCTGAGTAGACCACTCGCGGGCGGTGTGGGCGGTGCGGCGCCCCGCCTCCCTCGCGGATATCCGGCCGATATCGAGGATTATCTCGGTGGCTTGTCGAACTGTTTCCACTCGTGTGCCCAGTGCCGCAAGCGGTGTCGATTCAACAGTAGGTGTGCGAGGACGGTGGGGAAGACGATGGCACCGGCGGCGAGTGCCCAGACTCCGCATCCAGCGGTCACCGCCACCACGGTGTTGTCCCGGGTGCTGGGGAGGGGGCCGGTGAGGTTGCCGTCGGCGTCGACGCTGATGGTGACCGTCTGACCGGCCTTCGCCGGGCTATGGGTGGGCACTGCGGCGGTGCGGTCCCCGTGGGGTGTCGGCCACCGGGCGCGGGCCGTTTCCCGGGTGCCGGTGGCGCGCAGGAGTATCCGGTGGTGTCGGGTGCGGGATAACTGTCCTCGAGCAGGACGGCCGGCACCTGGTCCACGTCGGCGCGCAGTGCCTCGGTTTGGTGTTGCAGTCGGGTGTGCGTTGAGGTGCCGAACGCGGCGGCGACGGGAACCATGAGCTGGACCAGCATCGAGGCGAGCAGGACCAGGGTGGCCTCGACGCGGTCGCTGCTGCGCATCAGGTGGTTGCGGCTCCACGGCCGCAGGCGCCACCACCGGATCGTTGTGGGCACCGGCACCGGTGCTGACTGGTTCGGACGCATCGCTTACCCCCGTTAGGACTTCGCTTCTCCTCCTTCCTCGATTGTGCGTCGGAATCCGAGTCGGTGTCACACGCTGTTGCGGGTAGCGCGTGCTGCGCGGCAGCCTGTGACGAACGACGGTAGGTCCCTGTTCTGGCTCGACACGGCTGATGATCCTGACGTCGCGCGTCGGCTCTGGCGTCGACCGATCTGACCATCGCTGAGATGACTTTGTAACCCGTCAGATTGTGTTCGCGGCCGGTGTGGACCGGTCGCTGCACACGCTCGACCCCATCGCCCTCGCCCGCGCGTTCTCCGAGGGCGGCCGCGGCTACATCTCCCGCGCCCGGGCCCGTGACCGCGAGATTCCCGTGACCGTGGACACCATCGCGACCGCCGTGTGGGGACTGGCATTCATCCGCGACCCGGCGGTGCGCCGCGAACTCGACGACGGCGCGGCGGAGGCCCGCCGGATCCGGGCCGAGCAGCCCGAGCTGATCGACGGCGTCCTGGCCTCCGCCGAGACCATCGATGCGGCCAGGGATTGCGGGATGAACCTGCGCACCCTGCTCGCCGGGGAGTACGTGTCCGCGAAGTCGTTGGGTATCGCCGCCTCACTGGTGGCGGTCTACGCCCGGCAGCAGCAGCTGCGAGCCGAACGCGCCACCCTCGTCCCCGGTTTCCTCGCCCCGACCGGTGCCAAGGTCACCGACCTCGGCGCCACCGTGACCGTCCGTCTCCCGCATCATCGACGGCCACTACGGCGCCAAGACCCTCCTGGTGCTCCGCACCGACGGCAACCAGCTGATCAAGTGGTTCGCCACCGGTGTGCGCGACTACGAACCCGGCCAGCGGGTGCGGATCCTGCGCGCCACCGTCAAGGACCACGAAACGTTCCGCGACCAGGACCAGACCGTCGTCACCCGCGCCAAGCTCGAACCCGTCGACCCCGCCGCCCGACACGCGGCACCAACCACCACACCGCGCGCCCAGCCTCGGCGAGATGCCCTCGACGGCCGCCGATCTCGCGCGCCCACTTCTGCTACGACAAAAAGGACATGACATGCCTGCGCTGATTCGCTCGACCTACCGCTACACCGACCCGACCCTGACACCTCCGACCCCCGGCGCCGCCCTGGTCATGGAGGTGGTTGGTGTTCTCCCGCCCCGGCATCGGCCCGAAGGGCGGCGGCCGGCACGGCGGTATCCCGCGCTCGGTCGGCCCGACCACCACACTGTTCCGCCGTCACGACGGCATCGAGATGCGCCTGCCGAACACTGATCCGCTGCTGTGGGACGCCCCGTTCACCTGGGGAGATGACACATCGTGGCAGGGCTGAGGAGGTGTTTGGACCGATCCGCCTCCTCCTGGCGAGCCGGGCCGTCGAGCGACCGCCCGGTGACGTTGACGGAACCCACTTGCCCCTGACGCGTACGAAATCCCTGGTCAACCAATTGCGGCGTTGAATGCCATTCTGACGGCGATAGGCCCGGACCGGGACCTGGTTTCGACGAACCGGAGCCGCTCGCCCCGGGATGGCCCGCCTGGGAGCTGGAAACGGCCCTGTGGGCGCTGCCGGGGATCGGCCGGGATGAAGGCAACGAAGTTGATCGCCCGTAAACGCCCCCGGCTGTACACGATCTGGGATTCGGTCGTCAGCCAGGTGCTGGGCGCCGAGCGGGCACATCTGAAGCCGGTGCGGGAGGCGCTATGGGCGGATTACGGGACGTTGCATCACCGGTGGCTTTCGACTCGGAAGGAGGCCGGCCTCCCCGACGAGATCTCCGCACTGCGGGTGTTCGGTGTGATCGCGTGGATGGACGGGGAAGAATCGCGGCCTGGGCGAGCGTTCTGACCGGGAAATATGAGATGTCCCGGTGCTGTCTTCGGCAGGTGCACGAGGATGATGCGCATGCGGATGAAGTTTCACGAGCAGCTCGACGCGCTGACCGACCGGTTGGCGTCGATGTGCCACCTGGCCGGGGATGCGGTCCAGGCGGCGACCGAGGCCCTGGTGCTGGCTGACCTGCCCCTGGCGGAGTGGGTGTTCGACCTCAACGAACAGATCGAGGAGTTGCGCGGTCCGTGCGAGGACCTGGCGATGGCGCTGTTGGCGTTGCAGGGCCCGGTGGCGCGTGATCTGCGTCAGGTGGTCACCGGTGTGCACCTGGTGACGGATCTGAGTCGGATGGGCGGGCTGGTGCAGCATGTGGCCGAGAGCGTCCGCCGCCGCCATCCCGAGCACGTCGCTTCCGGTGAGGCGGAGGAGTTGCTCTCCCAGATGGGGCGGGTGGCGGCCGAGTTGGCCGGCCTCTCGCCGAATGGGTCCTGCGCACGCACGATCCCGAACTGGCCGCCGAGATCGGTAGACGTGACGACGAGCTCGACGACCTGCACCGCCGGCTGCTCACCCTGATCGAGGATCCGGCCTGGACCGGCACCATCCCGGCTGCGGTCGATGTCACGTTGTTGGGGCGTTTCTACGAACGCTTCGGCGACCATGCCGTCGTGGTCGGGCGCCGGGTGATTTTCCTCGTCACCGGGGAACAGATGACCCCGTAGGTCGTCGCCGTCACGGGCCGCATCGCCGCGGCCGATCCGAGCATGGACTTCGCCCTGCCCGTTGGTGTGCGCGTTCGTGCCGTTGGTGGTGTGGTTCTTCGTGTCGATGGCGCTGTTCTTCACCCCCGATTGAACCTGTTATTCGGGTTGTTCGACGGCGTCGGTGATGCGGTCGTGGACCGGAGGTTTCGAGGTTCTGGCCGGGGGTGCGGGCGGCAGCGTGGGCGCAGGTGTATTCGTCGTCGCTGAGCCGGATGGGGATTCGGTGGGCGGGGCCGGGAGTGGGCTGCTGGGCCAGTTCGCGTCTGAGGTGCTCACGCATGTCGCCGATGCTGAGGGATGCAAGGTCGGTGAGGATGTGAGCGCCGGTGGAGACGGGGTGGTCGAGCAGCGCCAGGAGGAGGTGTTCGGTGCCGATCTCCTCGTGCCCGAGCAGGGCGGTCTGGCGCAGGCTGCCCTCGAGGACCTTCTTCGTCTTCGCCGGTGTTCGGGATGTGCCCCGCGGCCGGGGCGGAGCCTGCCGGTGCGCTGGCACCGTCGAGCTTGCTCTCGGGTGCCGGGGCGGTGAGACCCCATGAGAGTCAGTGCTGCCGTTCCGGGGCCGCCGGCGTCGAAGATCTGGGGCGGGCAGGTGTTCGGTGCCGACTCCAGTTCTGGTGGTGGGTGCGGGCGGCGCCGGCGGCGAGGACGACCACTTGACGGCCGGAGCAGCCGTCGGTTACGGCACGATAGATCACGTCGGCCGTGACTTCCGGTGCGGAACCCGAACTCGCCCGCGGGTAGTTGAAGAATCTATCCATGTCGACGCGGTAGTCGTCCGGAGCCTGGAAAGCGATATCCATCTTCGAGAAGATCGCGGTCGTATGGGTACCAGGTAGGACGGACTTGACTGCGACCCCGAAGCTTGCAGGCTCGATATTGAGGCCCTCGCGCTGAACGCGGCAACGGCAGCCTTGGATGCGGCATACCACGGAGGTGGCCATACCGAAACGTGCAGATGGCGGGTCGATGTTTTGCAGGAGGCGGGATGCGGTGTGGCAGTGCTGCAATGAGCGCGCCACCCCGCCGGAGCCCGACCGTAGCATGGTCGCCGCGGGAAGCGGAGTTGCTGCTCCACGAAGCGGTCACCTCACCCGTCTATAACGGGTGCCCGTTCGCGAACGCAAACGCCGAAGCCCTCTCAGGCAGTGTGGGAGCGAAAGCATTACGCACTGCCTGGGACTGGCTCGCCGACCTGCCCCTCACCCTTACCGCCGAGGCCAGGTTCGCAGACCCTCACGACGTGGCGAACCAGCTACGGTTGCTCTACGACGGAGTGGTCAGCAATGACGAGTGTCGAGCTTCGCCTTCGGCGGCTGCGGTCGATCAGTTTGTGTTGAGTCCTTGACGTCGACCGAATTGTAACGGAAACTTGGTCTTGAATTCAAGTTCATATACTACAGTGGGAGCTTCCCTCACCCGCGTTACCGAAGCGCTTGGAACCCGACGGTGCCCGTCGACAACGCTGGCATCATCGCGCCAACCTGCGCTTCAAGACGCGTCGACTAGCGGGACGCCGTGATGAACGTGTATCTGCGCGGCTCCTCTCGTTCCTCGCCAGTGAGAGGGCATTTTATCTGGCCAGGTCATCTACGTCGCCGGGGAGCCGCGCGACTAATACTTCGATCGTGGTCCGGCGCCAGTTCTCGGCCGGCCACGACCCGACTCGCCCGTCGGCCACACGCTGGTGGGTGCCCGCCCCGTCGGTCATTCGCCGTTGCGCGGGCGGGAAATTCAGTCCCGAAAAAGGAAGGCGTGACCGATGGATGTACGCAACAAGACTGCAGTGGTGACCGGAGCGGCCGGTGGGATCGGCGCCGCACTTGCCCAACGACTCCTCGAAAGTGGCGCCCGCGTGCTGCTTACCGACTTGGACGACAGCCGCCTACAGGAGACCGCCTGTGCCCTTGCCGAGTCGTTCGTCGATCACGTGGTTGCATGCGCCGCGGACGTCTCAGTTGCCGAGGACATTGCCAGCCTGCTCGCATTGGCCACGCAGACTCACGGGCCCGTGGACCTCTACTTCGCCAACGCCGGAGTCGGTGGCGGCCCCGGGCTCGAGGCTACTGACGACGAGTGGCAAGTCGCCATCGATGTGAACCTAATGGCGCATGTGCGTGCCGCCCGGCTGTTGGTGCCTGACTGGCTCGAGCGCGGCGAAGGGTATTTCATCAGTACCGCCTCTGCTGCCGGCTTGCTCACTCAACTCGGCTCCGCGACATACTCGGTCACCAAAGGCGGCGCGGTCGCGTTCTCGGAGTGGCTCGCGGTGACGTACGGCGCAGCCGGCGTGCGGGTCTCCTGCGTGTGTCCGATGGGCGTCGACACCGACATGCTCCGCGCCGGCATGCAGTCACGCGATGAACTCGAGCGGGTCGCCTCCCGGGCGGTCACCGATGCCGGCGGCGTGCTCTCGCCACTGGACACCGCCGACGTAGTGATGGCGGCCATTGACGAGGAGCGGTTCCTGATCCTGCCGCACCCTGAGGTACTCGAAATGCACCAGCGCAAGACTGTTGATCGGGATCGGTGGATCCGTGGCATGCAACGGTACGGGGCGAGCTTGAGGTGACCCCCTGTCGACCTGATCCCGTCGCGCACATCCCCCCATCTTCATCGTCCACGGTCGTGGTGACCTTCGGCCCGAGGCAGGATGCGTATCCCGCTGCTGGCCGCGATTCGGCCCTTCTGCGGTCAAGTCCAGTGGAACTATGCAGTTGCGGTCCGACGGCGCTGCGGTAACCCCGGGTCAGGTCCGTCCGGTTGCGATCCTGGAGCGCTGTAGACCCCACCACACCTCGATCGCGCTGCTGGGGTCGCGCAAGTCTGCGCCGGTGATGTCTTCGAAGCGGCGCAACCGATAACGGACGGTGTTTTCGTGGACGAAGAGCGCCGAGGCGGTGACGTCCACCTTCATGTGATTGGCGAGATACTGTCGCACGGTCTCCAGAACGTCTGGGCCGCCCTGTCCGTCGTCGAGTGGGGCGACGTAGCGCCGGACCATCTCGTCGCCCACCTCGTCGTCGGCGAGCACAGCCGGCAGCAAGCCGAGTTGATCGAGGCTGTGGACGCCGCTGAGTCCAAACGCGGCGGCGGTCGCAGCGGCTCTGCTGGCGATTCGGAACGAGGTTGGTAGACCGTCGAGCAGCGTCGGCGGGCCAACGCCGACCGACACTTCGGTGGTGTCGGCAGGGACGTGGTCGACGAACCCGCACACGTCGCCGTCGATCATTGCGGTAAGTCCGCGTGGCGCGTGGCGCCACGGCCCGACGGAAAGCAGCCTTTCCACGCTGTCGGCGGGCATCTCGGGGGTGGGGCAGGCGCGTATTGCGAGGTACCGCGCATCAGGGTCGAGCCCCTGGGCTTCCATGTCCTCACGGACCTGAGCGGTGTTGATCGCTCCCGACAAGATGCTGCGCAAGAGATCGACTCGTCGCTGTTGTTCTGCCCGGTCCCACAGCAGTTCGGCATTGCGGTGGCCGCGCGCGGCGAACACCATGGCCACGTCGGAGGCCGCGAGAACGTTTCGAGTCAGTTCGAGCACGATGCCCTCGTCCAACGTCTCCTGACGCGCCAGGTCGAGCATCTCGTCGACCAAGGCCCGGGTTCCGAGACGCCACCCCCGCAAGAGTTCTTCGATTGCGATTCCCCGCCGGGCGCGGGCTTCGCCGTGCTCTACGAATGCAGCAACTTCGGCATCGGTGAAAGAACGGGACGACGACATGGCGGGCAGCATCAACTGGATGTTCAGCAATGCCGCTGGCAACAGTTCATCGACCGACAACTCGGCGTACGCCGGCATCTCGTCCTGCATTCGTTGGACGATCCGCCGGCCGAGCGGCTCCAGCCGCTGGCGTACCAGCTCGAGAAGCATGCTTTTGGTTTCGTCCTGTCCGGTCCTCCGACGCGGTGCTGCCACGGCCCTGACTCTACGGGATGGTCCCTTCTTTGGAGCCGGCGACAACGCAAGCCTTGTAAGACTTGTCCGCGGCTCCATTCCCACAGGCCCACGGCGCTGACACTCTGGTGGTCGCCAATCATTTCCCACACGAGAGGTCCCGGATGTCCATGCTCGAGACGGTGCGGGGGCCACGGGACCTCGCATCCTTGGGGAAGGTGCTCATGCATGAGCACGTCTTCATCCTCACTCCCGACGTGCATCAGAACTACGGCGACGAGTACTGGGACGAGGATAAGCGGATCGCCGACGCGATCTCAAAGCTCAAGACACTCAAGGGCGCTGGAATCGACACGATTGTCGACCCAACGGTGGTCGGCCTGGGCCGCGACATCCCGCGGATCCAGCAGGTTAATGCCGAGGTCGACATCAATATCGTGGCGGCAACCGGCCTCTACACCTATGACGAGATCCCGCACTACTTCTCCTACCGTGGCCCCGGCGCGCTGTTCGACATGCCGGAGCCGATGACCGAGATGTTCGTGCGGGACATTGAAGAGGGTATCGGCGGGACCGGGGTCAAGGCCGCCTTCCTCGAGTGCGTGGTGGAGGAGCGTGGGTTGACACGCGACCAGACCCGAGTTGCCAAGGCCATCGCCGCGGCCCACCGACAGACCGGCGCGCCGATCACGGTGCACACCAATGCGGCGCACCAAACTGGCCGCGCCGCGCTGGACCTGTTTCGCGAGGAGGACGTGGACCTGAGTAAGGAAGTCGTGGGTCATGCAGGGGATTCCAACGACCTCGACTACCTCCGTTGGATCGCCGACCAAGGCGCCGTCATCGGTTGCGATCGTTTCGGAATCGACGTCTTCAATCCGGACCCCAACCGGATCGAAACACTCGCAACGTTGTGTCGTCAAGGCTACGTCGACAGCATCGTCCTTTCCCAGGACGTGGCCTGCTACATGGATTACTTCTCGGGAGAGATGATGCAGCAACAGGTACGTAAGGCGCTGCCGAATTGGCACTACCTGCACATCCTCGAGGACGTGCTGCCGGCTCTCGAGGAGCGCGGCATCAGCGACGAGCAGATCCGAACGATGCTGATCGATAATCCGCGTCGATACTTCGAGGCGCGGTCATGATGAATGCAACGACGCCGGAACCTCGACAGCAAGGCCGTGACATCCCCGCCCTCTCTGCTTTTACGCTGTGTGAAGCCTTTCAGACGACTGTGCGGGCCAGAGGCGACGAGGTGGCGTTGCGAACCTCGGGCGGCGGGGTCGTGCTCACCTGGCGACATTACGCCGAGAGAGTGGGGTGCGTCGCCTCCGGCCTTGCGGCGTTGGGCGTAGAGCGCGGGGACACTGTTGCGCTGATGCTGACCAATCGACCCGAGTTCCACATCGTCGACATGGCGGCCCTGCATCTGGGCGCAACGCCCTTCTCGGTGTACAACACGTTTTCTCCCAAACAGATCGCGGAGGTCTGCGCCAACGCCGGCCCACGGGTCGTCGTTACCGAGCGGCGCTTCCTGGAGCAGGTGAAGTTGGGTATGACAAACATCGAGCACGTCGTCCTCGTCGATGCCGACTCAGATATCGACGGCGTCCTCAGATTGGAGGAACTCGAGGCACCCCTTGGAAATGGAATCAATGTCGAGAAGTCTTGGCGCGCCGTCGATCCTGAGGACCTGCTCACCATCATCTACACCTCTGGGACGACGGGTCCATCGAAAGGCGTTGAGCTCACCCACGCCAATGTGCTGCAAGTCCTGTGCGCGATGACCGAACGGTTTTCGATGCAGCCCGGCGGACGTGCGGTGTCCCATCTGCCTGCAGCGCACATCGGCGACAGGTGGGCCAACCACTACTGGCCGGTGCTCTTGGGCGCAGAGGTGACGTGCGTACCGGAACCCCGCGCCCTTCAAGCGACACTGAAAGAGGTCCGGCCGACGTACTTCGGGGCAGTGCCGCGAACCTGGGAGAAGCTGAAGGACGCCATCGAAAGGGATGGGTTGCGACGTGATGCCGGCGAACCCGGCCCGCTCGAGAGCTTCGGCCTCGGCGATTGCCGCTTCGGCATCGTCGGTGCAGCCCCGACACCACCCTCGGTAATCGAGTTCTTCGCAGGACTAGGTTTGCCGCTCTGTGACGTCTGGGGCATGTCCGAAACGGCAGGGCTCGCTACGGCTACACCCCCTGAGAGGATCAAGGCCGGTTCGGTCGGACTTCCCTTGCCCGGAGTCGAGTTGCGTACGGCCTCCGACGGCGAGCTGCTCCTGCGGGGCGGCATGGTGATGCGCGGCTACCGCGCGGATCCGGCCAGGACCGCCGAGGCCCTCGACGAGGAAGGCTGGTTGCACACCGGCGACCTGGCCGAGGTCGATGACGACGGTTACGTCCGCATCGTCGATCGCAAGAAGGACATCATCATCAACGCGAGCGGCAAGAACATGTCACCGGCGAACATCGAATCGGTCCTGAAGGCCGCCTCGCCACTCGTGGGGCACGTCGTGTGCATCGGTGACGCTCGGCCGTACAACGTTGCCTTGGTCGTGCCTGATTCCGAAGCGCTGGCCGGACGCCCAGCCGACGACCCGGAGGTGCACTCCGAAATCGCTTCAGCTATCGACCGCGCCAATGCCGACCTGGCCCGAGTGGAGCAGATCAAGACGTTCACCGTCGTGGATGCAGAGTGGCTCCCCGGTGGAGTGGAGTTGACGCCGACGATGAAGCTCCGGCGTCAGCCGATCATGGAGAAATATGCCGACAGGATCGAGCAGTTGTACGACCGGTCAGGTCCCCAATGACGGCTCTAGCGCACTCGTTCTCGCGACGAACACCCAACCCCTCGAAATTAATGAAAGGACCATGAGCCATGGCTCAAATTGTTCGCATAGAGTCGTTGAAGAGTGATCTGGGAGTGACAGGGACCGTGGAGTTCCCGACGTCACCGCTGGCTGACGGAGAGGTCTTGGCGCGCATCGAACGCATTGCGCTGACGACCAACAACATGACCTATGCAGTCTATGGCGATTCAATTGGATATTGGAACCTGTTTCCCGCGAACCAGTCTGGGTATGGTTGCATTCCGGCGTGGGGGTACGCCGAGATCGTCGAGTCGCGTGTATCTGAGATCCCTTTGGGCACTCGCGTATTCGGGTACTTTCCCATCGCGACCCACCTGGCGATGAAGCCCACGGCGGTCACCTCTCGCAGCTTCGTCGACGGCGCCAGCCACCGCACAGGCACTCCCAAGGTATACAACCTGTACGAATTTCAGCCCCAAGGCCCCGATCCGCGCATGGACAGCCTCATATCGCTCTTCCGCGCCTTGTTCATCACCTCATACACAGCCGAGGACTATCTGGCGGAACGGCTGTATTTCGGAGCTGAGCAGTTCGTAATCTCGAGTGCCTCCAGCAAGACTGCTTACGGAATCGCACATTGCCTCTCCGACGTTGCGACGCCCAAGATCGGTCTAACTTCGCGGCGCAACAAGTCGTTCGTCGAGGGACTGGGATGCTACGACGCCACTTATGAGTACGAAGAAATGACGGACATCGATCCGTCGAAATCGACCGTCTACGTCGATCTGTCCGGCGACGACATGCTCCATCGCAGGGTTCACGAGCACTTCCGCGATCGATTGGCGTTCGACTGCCTGGTCGGGTCCACCCAGTCCACCAGCTTTCCAGAGCGGGATAGGGACCTCCCCGGACCCGACCCGGTGTTCTTCTTCGCTGCGCTGCAACTTGACTCCTACAAGGCAGCGGGAGAATTGCCTTCTTTCATGCAGCGCTACCTGCGCGACGAGCGGGTCTTCCTCGAGCGGATCGCCGACCCTCGACATCCATGGATGATGCTCGTCGAGCATTCGGGTCTCGATGATGCACCCGCTGTAATCACCGATCTGCACAACGGGTCGACCGACCCGTCAGTAGGGCACGTATTCGACCTGACCATCCGATAGGTGAGTTCGACGCAAGACGGGAGTCGAGAAGCGGCACCGCGTTCGAGCGGTGTGTGCGAAGCGGGTCCGTCCGCGACGCGCACGTCTACGAATTCGTCCATGAGCCGATCGATACCGATCGGGGCGATACCACGATCGTCCGAGACGTAGCGCCACCACCGCGCGCCCGACCGTCGCCGTCGTTCGGGAAACCAACGACGGCGAGTGGCGGATCGCTGGTGCCGTGATGGTCCCGTCGTTAATGAAGCGCCTGACGTGGTCGTCGAGTCTGGGGCGGAGCCTGATGGGCACCGGGTTCGTGTAGCCGCGGCGTAGAAATTTACTCGATCCGCCGGCCTGACGTCGTGGGGGCGGGCGTGTGCCTGAGTTAGTCAAATGGCTCGCAAACTGATCCGTCACGACCTAGGGATTCGTTCTGTCTTCGTCGTTTCTGCGGATCGCCGAGATACTTGGTGGGACAGCATTTCCGCACCACTTCGAGGAGTTTCGATGTTTGCTGTGTGGCGCAGTTGCCAGCATTACGCCAGTCCCGATTCGCTGCCGGATGCGTCCGCGGCAAGCCTGGAGACGGTGTTGAACGCGTCGTCGCGGTTGCCGTCGGCCGGTCGCGCGGCCCGGTTCGTGGCGCGTGAGATGAACGCGGAGTGGTCGGCGGTCGGGTTCATCAAGGACGGGGGGCTGATGGAGACGACGACGGCCACTCAGCTACGTAAGTACGACCGGGTGCGGCGCCGCGAAATTCAGTGGTCGAATGACAACTACCGGGCGTTGACCGCGGCCGATCATCCTGAGCGCACCGTGGACCTGGACCAGCGATGAACATGCCCGCCTCGGGCGGCCGAACACCCGAACGGGCCCGGCCACGTTCTCGAGGAAGGAACTTCGACCGAATTTCACCTGACAACAGCTGGGTGTCCTCATCGTCGACTACCGCGAAGTAGGTCGCGTCCAGGGCCGCCCGCGCGGGATCGGCAGCCCCAGCGCTGGTGAGTGAACTGACAGCGAAGACTTGCCGCGCGAGCTGCTGGTTTCTGAGGGCTGGCGTCGCGCGAGCACGAAACCGCCGAAGGGCGGGGGCGGTCTCGACCCGCTGCCGCGCATTGAAGAGACCGGCGAACGGCGCAGGAAGCGCGACTTGTTCCGCGAGCGCGTTAAGTCCGTCCTGGACCCATTGCGTGTTGCTCAGGTCCGCTCGATCGATCGCTGTCCGGGCAGCCCACCGGGCAATCGAGCGTTGAGTGGTGGGCGATGTCGATGCGATCGCTTCCGCGACGGTCCGGTCCAGGAGACAAAGGTTCGGTGCCATCGACCCGGCTGCGAGAAGCTCGGCTGTCGGGGGATTACCTCCCCAGATCGCAAAATCGTCATCCGGCGACAGCTCGGGGCTGTGGGGTGTCGTCCGAGAAGCCGATGCAGGCGTCGATTGGCCGAGCTTCTGCAGGATCCGCATCAGTCGTCGTGGTGTCGGTCTCGGTCCAGAGCTTCCTCGGTGGGAGGTCATCGGTTGTGGACGTGGCAGGCCATAAGCGGAGGCGCCACGTATCTCCCGGTTCGGTCGTGCCGGGCCAACCGAGGGCCACGAAGCCGCGGCCGCATACTTCCACGCGGTACCGGCCCGGATCGACCGTCACGTGGTGTGGTTCTCCACCGGTACCGTTGGTAGGTGCCGGGATGGCAGGATCGTACACACCGGGTCGGCGAGGGGTGCCTCGGCTAGGGCGTCCGTCGCGGGAGCCCGGGACCTGCTGCGAGCCACGATCGTTCCGGCAGGGCACCGGCCCGCCCGACCCCCGGTCACCGGCCGCACCCATGGTGCGGTAGGGCCAGGACGCCGTCGTATTCGGTCTATGCTCCAAGACCGAATGCGACGAGGAATCCCAACGCGGTGGACAGGCCCACCCACCAACCACCTTCCCGGTAGGCCTCGGGCATCAACGAATCCGCCAGTACGGCGATGGTCGCGCCGCCGGCGAAGGCCTGGATGGTGGCGATCGCACCGTGGGAGATCTGGTCGGACACCAGGTTCGCTCCGATCACCACGAGGACGAGTAACGCTGCGGTTGCTGCCCACACGGCGAAGGCTCGCGGCCGGTTGAAACCGGGTTGGGCGCGCATCGACGCCGCTCCGGCGACGGCTTCGGGGACGTTGCCGACTGCGACCGCGACGAGCAGCACGATTCCGCCGCTGCCGCCGAGGGTGACCCCGAGTGCCGTGTTTTCCGGCACGCCGTCGAGCAGGGCACCGAGCATCAGAGCCCATCCGAGGGCGCCGGCGCCGAGTTTGTTCTCGATCAGGTGGTCGGCGACGACGTAGACCAGTGCGCCCGCGAACAGGGCCGCGCCTGCGCCCCAGATTCCTTCGGTTTCGAACGCCGGCTGGAACAGTTCGGTGGAGACCGCGGCGACCATGGTGCCGGCTCCGAAGGCCATCAGCGCGGCGAGTAGTGGTTTGGGCAGGTGGTATCGCAGGCCGACGCCGGCCCCGATCAGCAACGGTAATGCAGTTCCCAGTCCATACAACACGGCAGTGAGCATGCGGGGATGGTATCGAGGCCGACCTTTGGCGTTGCCGGCCGACCGAGCGGGTGCCCGGTGAGCACAGCGACGGGTGACGCTCGTGGCGGGCGGACATTGAATGCCGGCGAGGCGTGAAAGCTCAATCCTCCGTCGCGGCGTGGTGTCCAGGCCTCCTGTGCGCTGGGAACGACGGAGGGGTCGAACTCGAGGCCAGGCGACCACACCCCTTGCCGCAACTCAGGCGCGTCCTCGACGAATTCGAGAGAGTCGGTCGACTGCGAAACGCAGCCGCGCTCGCGGCCGCGCGTAAAGAACCCCGCCGGCAATCAGAACGACGTCGACCCTGCGGCCACGCCGGAAGCTCCGTCGTCGGATCGGGCCTACGCGAATCCCCAGAACGAGATCTAGCTCGATGTCACCACCGAAGCGAACGGCAACGCCCAGGCGTCGACGACCGTCCACTGGAAGTTTCGTGACGGAGAAGCCAACTCCGCGGTTCTGCACGCACAGCACACCACCGGTCCGGGGCAGGCCGGCATGGTCGGTGATGTCTGGCCTGCATCGATGAGGACTTCTGAAGGTACCGCTGACGTCGTGCAGATTAGGCGAAGGGGCATGGATATGGATCCCCCAGCCGCGTACTTCCGACGTGTCAACGACGTTGCGACACAGAGTCATCCTCGGGGCCATGCAGACGCACGTCAGGTCGTGGTCGGCTATCTTGCTGACTCGACCACCGCGGCGCTGCGGCGGGTGCGTCCCGTCGTGCCCGTGAGCGGGGGCGTGACCCCGTCTCGAGTTCTTGGCGTCCCAGGCGGCGTCGAGACGAGGTTGTTCTGACATCTCCGGTCACGGCGGTCGTGCTGACGTGCTCCGCCCTCCTCACAGTCGAACCGAGTCCCGTGTGCGCAGATTCGCCGACGGACCGTCAGCACCCACACCACCGATAACGAAACTGGTCGGGCCACCGCGTCCCGGTTGGACACGCGTGATCCGGGCACGCGGTGGTTGTGGCTTCGGGCACCGACGGGCAGCACGATGCTGTCCGCGCAGAATGCAGCGACCGATGACACGGAGGCAGCTGTGGCCGTGTACTCGTCGGCAGGTCGGGTACGTCGAACTTCGGCGGGGCAACAACCTCTCGCCCTCCCTTTCCTGGAGGAGAAGTGCGGTGCTCAATCTGTGGTGCTCAATCTGTACTATCCGCTGGTCATCGTCTTGTACACCATCTCGGCTTTGCGGCAGGGCAATCTCGGCCACTGCTGAGCGTTCCCATCAGCCGACCGTTCCGTGCGACAGCATCCCGGATTCTGAACACTGGACGGGCGAACCTGCCTGAGGGGCTTCTGGCAGGTTCCCCTGGTTCGGTGTGCGGCATTCGTGCCGCCGATGCGGGTGGCGTTCAGCTAGGTTCCTACCGAACGGGTTTCGGTTGGAGGGTGCGCGAAGTGGACGTTGACCGTGGGCTGCGCGACGAGCTAATTCCGGCGGCTCGCCGCGCGTCCCTCCGTGGCGGTTTCGCGGGGACGATCTCGCCCGTGATCGACTGTGGTGGGGCGCTGGGTGCCGGTGGTGGTGTCGTGCCGCGGTGGCCGACACGGGCGATCTGCCGTGTGAGAAGTTGACGGAAGTAGTCGATGCTCGTGGGACCGACCAGGCCGGGTAGAAGCAGGTGCCAGGTTGTGGTCAGCCGGACGGGCAGATCGTCGAGGTGCCCGGTGGCTGCGGCCAGTAGGCGGGCTCCGGAGAGGGTTTCGACCAGGAGAAGAGCAATGGCGTCGGGATCGTCGTGGTGGAGGTCGCCTTCGGCGATGGCGCGGCGGGCGAGTTGTTGGTAGTCGGACAGCCAGGTGGTGAGCAGCGGCGTGCCGGTATCTGGACGGTCGGGAACTTCGGTGATCAGGCGGAACGCCGCTCGGACCGTGGCGTCGTTGACGACAGGATCGAGCAGGGTGCACGAGATGCCGATCAGTGCTTCGAACGCGGGAATGTGGGAGGTGCGGAAGGGGTTGCACGCGATCGTGAAGCGGGCGCTGCCGGCGTCGATGACTGCGCGCGCGAGTTCTTCCTTGGAGTTGAAGTGGTCGTAGAGAGCGCCCTTGCTGACGTGAGCGCTGGTGGTGATCGTGTTCAGCCGGGCATGGGCATACCCGACTCGGGCGAACACCACTGCCGCTGCCTGCAGCAGCGCCGCACGAGTGACTTCCGCCCTCTTCTGCATCACTGATCACCTCAGACGAGGCGACCGCACTACCCGAGATCCGGACCCGGATCCCGCGTGGCCGGGACGAGCGTGCTGGCGGCACGGGAATCGGGAACGCTGTGCGGCACCCCGCTCTCCGTGCACGGCTCCCGCCGCGCGCAACAACGCCGGAACAGAGTCCGACTGGTCTGTTTCATTCTCCTCTCAACAACTGCGGATGTCACCGTTGGTTCGGCGCTCTAAGCACTCGTGGATGATCCACCCCGTCGGCCAGCACGACCTGGATCCCGCTAGGACGCTACCTAAGGGAAGTGATCTAACTCTGCGGCTGAGTCGATGTCGATTCGTCTCTTGCTGTTGTGGGTAAGCCGGGAATCCATCTATCCCTAGCGAGAACCCTTGCCGGGGGCTGCCAACCAGGAACCGATCGATGACCATACAGAGTTCACACCGCCACATCACCACTGATCATGACGAGATTCGCCGTTGGTCGAAGGGCACCACGGCTCACCGGCGCGGACGGCGTACACGGCCACCGCCGGTAGCGCCGGTGTCCTGCGCATTGCCGTCCCCGGTCACGCGGTGGGACTCGAGCACATTTCCTGGCATGAATGGTTTACCGCATTCGACGGGCAACGCCTGGCATTGCGTTACCCGGATCCGCACATCCGCGGCGGAACCAGTGCATGGTTCGAACTGGTGCATCGGGATATCGGGGACGGGGATTTCGCCTGACGTGGTGTCACGAGCTGCCCGACACGGAGCAGCGCGGGCATGCCTGGGCGCTGGTGCATCGTGGACTGTCGCTCTTGACGCCGATCTTTGCCGACACCGACGACTTCAGCGCCGACCCGCGCACGCCAGGATCTGCCGGGTAGTCTGACTCTGGAGGCAAGAGGACCATTCCGAGACCTTGTCCCTGTGGGTCCGACTGAATTTGGGTTACCTCACCGCCATGCTGCCGGTGGAAGAAGAACGGCCGTGCGCCGAAGCAGAAGGCGATCGCGCTTCCCATCCCGAACCCCGTGGGCGTTTTTCCGTACCCTCAGGCCCAAACGCAGCGGTCTGGAAGTTGAGCTCGAGCCGAAATCAGAAGCAGGCTGCATATCGCATGGAAAGTCCGGGAGACTGCACCCCTTCACACTGAACAAAAGACCAATTCAGGTGGACGAGCGATCAAAAAGGAAAATGGACGACTGCTCAAAATGTGTGATCCCCCCGGTGCTTCAGGGAGGGGAAGGGGGCGATCCGGCGTGGCGTGAGACCCCTGGTGGACTGGGCGCGCGCCGCCGAATCGTCTGTGCCAGCGTTGCTGGCGCGAATCGGGCCTACCCCGCCATGCACCGGGCCGGTGAGGGCGCCCGATCGGATAACACCTCGGTGAACCACGGAAGTGGTGTGGGCCGAAACTCTGGCGGCCAAGCAGTCTGTTGTCGGGTATTGATGGCAAATGCCTGCTACGAGTAGCGTCAAAATCAGCGGTCCGGGCGGCCGTCAAAACTTCGGATGCGTGGTCGTCCGCTTCGCGTGTCACACAAGCGCGAATTGAAGGAGCACGGTCATGATCACATTCGTAAGTTCAAGTATCGGTTCGGGTTCGGCAGGGCAGGGCACGCACATGCCACGCCGCCCGGCCCCACGGGGGAGAGCGGCAATGTTCACCCTGGGAGCCGCTGCTTCGGTGATGGTGCTGGTGGCTCCACCCGCCGCAGCAGCGGCCGATACCACGACGACTGTGTCCGTGCAGGGGACCGTCGCGACCACCTGTCCGGTCACGCTGACCGCGAAGGTAACGCCTGTAAACGCCGCTGGCACGGTGGAGTTCAAGGATGGCCCCACCGTGATCGTTCCCGCCGCCGTCGTCATGAACGGCACCGCGACCGCCAACCACACCTTCAACGCGCCAGGCGCGCACGTCATCAGCGCAAAATTCAAAGCAGCGGCAGGCTTCAACAACTCGGAGGGCAGCACAGCCGTCACCGTGGCAACCGGACTGAATCTTGGCTCGATCTGCCTCCCAATCGGTTGACTGATTCCTTTACAAAGCCGTTCCTCTGAACGCCTGCTCGTCGGTCCCCGCCGGGTCCCCAGGATCGCCTGCGTGTGCGCCAAGTCGGCATACCGCAACGGAGCGGCGGTAACGAGGTCGAACACCCACATCCAGAACTCGGGAGCTGAAATTATCAGCCATCGACCATCGACGTCGCGACGAAATCGTGTCGGCCAGCACACAACCCACGCTGTAGCTACTGTCCTGCGCGGCGCGCACCGCTACAGGCAATTGGGCGATCACTTCGGGTTGGAAGATACCCGCCCTGAAAGTCGACCAGACCGTGGCAGAGCTCGGTTAAGCGTGTGCGTACCTGGGTAGTCGCGACGAAAGACTTGCTTTGATCCGAAGGCCGGGCGCGGAAGATGTCCACCGATGACCGATACAGTCACCGTCACCGAAAGTGGGCGCTGTCGGCTATCTCGAGCGCCGTTTGCACCACGAGCGTGACGAGGTGTGGCGGGTCCTCTGCCTGCTGCATCCCGCGTGCGCAGACAGGGGACATGGCGTGCCGTCTTCAGGCGCCCAGTCTGCTCGAGTATGCGAGCGGGGCAATCGTGCTGCGGTGAGACATCACCGGCGACGGTCGCTCGCGGTCGGTTCTGCAGTTCAGCCACTGTTGCCCCAGCCGGGAGGGCGGCATCGAAGAGAAGGGCTGGTGGCTCACCGAACTCGACGTCCTCGGTGAGCTACTCGAGGGCGCGGACGTGACCGATTTCCGGCGCCGTGCCGATGACATGATCGACCGCTGCCGACGCGCGTTCGGATAACAAAGGGATCGAGGGCAGATGAGTCCTCACTCCTCGGTGGACTGCTCGAGTCGGTACTCGGTTCACGATGTGGTGGGCGGTAACAGGGCTGAGGGACCTCGACGTTGTCGGAGAGATTGTCGCGCATCTTGTCCACTTCCTGCTCGATCCGGTCGACGGCGCTGTCGTTGCTGAGGACGGTGACCACCCCTGCGGCAAGGCGATCGAGATGACGATCGCCAGCGCGCTCAGCACCAGGCCGACGACCGCCACCCCCTTGCCGGTGATCCCCACCTGGCGGCAGCCCGCCGGCCGATCACTCCGAGGATCAACCCTATGATGCCCAGCAGCCCGACCGGGGACAGGATCACAATCAGCACACACACGACGCGGCCACCCCGAAGGCGAGCGCGAAGGCCGCGGCCGCGCTGGTGCGCGCCCGCCTGGTGACCACGCGTTCCTCGACAGCGGCAGGCTGGTCGTCGACAGGGCGCTCGTCGACCCTAGGCTCTATGCGCCGCGGGTCCTCATCGCGTCCCGGGCCGCTCAGCGGTCTGTTCATCGTTACCTCCGTGTCGGTCGTTTGCCATGCGGCGCACCTCGACGCTCGGTGTGCCACCCAATACGCCCAGCTCACGTGCGCCCCAACCCGGACCGAGCCCATCGGCGTCCTTCGTTGCACGCGGTACTTCTACTCGGACGTGGGAAGGAAGCCGCCGATGCGGCGGCGGGATTGACCAGTGAGGTGAGCGGCGTGGCAGGCGTACCGCCGCATCGACGCGGGTACCCGATCCGGGTGGGGCAAGGGAATGTCGAGAGGCCCCTCGTGAAGGTGATCGTTGATGAGCAATCTGAATCTGTACTATCCACTGGCTGTTGCGCTGTACATCCTCGTGGCACTCTGGCAAGGCAATCTCGGCCACTGGTGAGATGCGCCGAGGGCGTCCGGCGGGTCCGGGTGGAGTGCCGCCCGATGTAGAAAATCGACGAGACTCGACGACCCACCCTTTGTGCTCGTCGATGGTGGAACGGTGTGCCCGAAAACGGGGGTTGGTCGATGTCCGGGGGACGGGTGAGGATACGTCAGCACGACGACCGTGAGGGAATCGCCTATGAGCGTGTGGATCCCGAGCGTCGGTGCCATTCGGTGGCCAGGGTCAGGCCAGGCGTCACCTTGGGTGCGATGAGGTTTCATCTTCCATTCTGACGCCCCAGCAAGCGGCGATGTCCATTCCTCGTGGTGGAGGCAAGTGCGTGGGCGGTCCGTTCAGTTCCCGCCGCCGTTGCCGCGGCCGCCACCGTTGTTGCCCCCGTTGCCGTTTCCGTTGCCGTTTCCCTGGTTCCCGTTGCCCGGACCGCCCTGGCCGTTGCCTCGGTTGCCGCCGCCCTGGTTGCCGTTCCCGCCGCCGGTGCCCGCGCCTCCGCCCGGTGCGGTGTCGTCCGGCGCGACAATGTCCGGTGCCGGGGCGATCGGTTCCGTGCTGATCATCGTGGCCGGCGGCGGCGCTGCCGGGGCGAGGCTGCTGCTCGGGGTGGGAGCGGACGGCGACAGGACCGAGGTCGACCCTATGGTGCTGCCCTCGTCCTGCGACGCGACGGCCAGTGCCAGCAGCGCGATAGCCACCAGTACTGCCGCGACCGCGGCGATGATCACCCCGGTACCGGGTGACCGTCGCGGCTGTGCGGGTGGAGGCGGGGGATCAGCGGCGACCGGGACGGGGGTGAACACCCGGGTTGGGGGAATCTTGCGCGGATTCGTGAGGGCCGCACGCATCTGCGCCGCGCTGGCGAACCGCTGCTGGGGGTCGCGGCTGAGGGCGCGCTCGATCACGGCGATCAGCGTCGGATCGAGGTCGGGGCGCACCGCGGCGAGCGGTTCGTATTGACCGTTGACGATCGCGTGAGCCAGCGACATGATCGTGTCCCCGGTGAAGGGGCGGTGTCCGGCGAGGGCCTCGTAGCCGACGACACCGACCGCGTGGAGGTCGTCGGTCACCGTGGCGGGGTGTCCGGTGATGCGGTCGGGACTCAGGTAGGCGACGGTGCCGAGGACCTCTCCGGCGGTGGTGTGGTCGGTGTCGGCGCTTTTGGCGATGCCGAAGTCGGTGACCTTCACGGTGCCGTCGGCGTCGAACAGGATGTTGCCCGGTTTGATGTCCCGGTGCAGGATTCCCGCCGCGTGTGCGGCACCGAGGGCGTCGAGGGTTTGGGCGAGAATGGTCCGCGCTCGCGGTGCGGGGAGCGGGCCGGCGAGGAGGTCGTCGAGCAGGGTCCGTCCGGGCAGGCGTTCCATCACGATGTACGGGGCACCGTGGTCGTCGCCGCTGTCGTGGACGGCGACGACGTTCGGGTGGTTCAGTGTCGCGGCGAGGCGCGCCTCGGACTCGAAACGCCGCCGGGTCTGCGGTACCGAGGCCATTTCCGGGCGCAGCACCTTCACCGCGACCGCCCGGACCAGGCGCTGATCCCACCCGTCGTACACGTCGGCCATTCCGCCGCGGCCCAGCACCTCACGCAGCTCGTACCGACCTGCGAGAATCACCGACACCGACATACGTTCACGCTAGTTGGCGCGGCCACCGTCCGGTAACCACGCCGCCGACCTGGTCGGTACTCGCCCGCTTTCCACGCCAACCCTGTGGGCGTCCCCGTGGGCACCCAGTCCGTCCGAATGCACGCGGCTTTCGTGTGGGATCGGCGAGAGCCGGGTACGCGAGGGGGCATGAGCACAATCACCGAAGAGGTCGACGTCGATGTTCCGGTCCGGGTCGCCTACGACCAGTGGACGCAATTCGAGACGTTCCCGAAGTTCATGGAGGGCGTGCGAGAGATCCGTCAGCTCGACGACACCCACACGCATTGGGTTCTCGATATCGCAGGGCAGATCCGTGAGTTCGATGCCACCATCACCGAACAGCATCCGGACGAGCGGGTGGCATGGCATTCGGACGCCGGCCCTGATCATGCCGGGGTGATCACCTTCCACCGTCTCGACGACGCCCACACCCGGGTGACCGCGCAGATGGACATCGACCCGGACGGGTTCGTCGAGAACGCCGCCGACAAACTCGGCGTCCTCAGCCACCGAGTCAAGGCCGACATGAAGAAGTTCAAGCACTTCATCGAAGAGCGCGGCGCCGAAACCGGCGGCTGGCGCGGCGACGTCGACCGCCCCACCCCCTGACAACACCCGGAAGAGGTGCTCCCTCCAAACCGCCACGGCCCCGTGGGGGCGTGGTCATCGGCAGCGGCTACCAGTCTCGGTTGGGGTCGGACCGTTTCGTACGGGCCGAATCGCCCAGGCTCCAGCGGTTTTGGCGGATCGAACTGCGGCCGTTGCGGGAAGTCCGGTAGTTCCCGCGCGGGCATCCGTTTTCGGGGTATGCCCGCGCGGGGGCGAGCCCGGCCGGGGCGCCGAGCGGACCGCACACGACAAGTTCCGGGGTGGGTGGTGGCGGGGAGCGAGGAGCGAAGCGATGACCACAGCGGGCGGTCCGAGTTCGAGCAGCCTGGCGGACGTCATCGACACCATCTTGGACAAGGGCTTGGTCATCGACGCCCGCATCGTGGTCGCGAGCGTCGACACCTACCTGCGTTTCGCCGAGGCGGCGAACCGACTGGCGATCGGCAGCGAACCCAAGGGCCTGTCCGACCTCGTGTCCGACGTCAAGGGCAGCGGCAGTACGAAGTCCAAGACCAAGGGCGTCCTCGAGGGCGTGGGGGAGACGCTCGGTGAGCTGCTCGGCGGATCCGGAAGCGACCGCGAACCGGCACCCCGCCGGAGGCGGAAATGACCTCCGCCGACGACACCGCCGACCACGACACCGACGAGGGTGCTTCGGCGGCCGTGATCTACGTGTACGGCATCGTGCCCGCGGACGTGCAACCCGAGAAGGACGCCGCCGGCGTCCACGATGCCCCGATCGAGATCGTCAAACACGGCGACATCGCGGCGTTGGTCAGCGAGATCGACCCGGACCAACGCCTCGGCGCCCCCGCGGACCTGCAGGCCCACGCCCACATTCTCGACGGCACCGCGCACGTCGCCCCGGTGCTGCCGCTGCGGTTCGGTGCAGTCGTGTCAGATCGTGACGCGGTAATCCGCGAGTTGCTCGCCGAACATCACGACGAGTTCGCCTCCGCCCTCAATGAGCTCGAGGGCTTCGCCCAATACATGATCAAGGGCCGCTACGTCGAGGAGAGCATCGTGCGGGAGATCGTCGACGAGAGCCCGGAGGCGTCCGCACTGCTCGAAACGATCCGCGACCAGCCCGAGGAGCTCACCCGCGATGCCCGGATTCCTCTGGGCGAGCTCATCGGCCACAGCCTCGAGGACACGCGGGAGACAGACACCCGCACCACGCTCGAGGCGTTGTCACCGCTGACCGACACCGTCACCGTCCGCGAACCCACCCACGACGAGGATGCCGTGCAGATCGCGGTTCTCTTCGAGGTCGACCGACAAGAGGAACTCGAGCAGACGGTCGGGGACCTGGCCGCACGCTGGGACAACCGGGTCACCATGCGGGTGCTCGGTCCCACGGCCCCCTACGACTTTGTGGTGAGACCGAAGCGGGAGGACTGACGAAGGATCTCCGGCGTGCAGGATTCGAAGAGTCGGTGTTCACCTCCTTTGTCCATGCGGCCGGGAATTTCCGAGACCGGTCACTCTCGTGCACGGTGAGATGAATATGCAGACACGGGACTCTCGGATATCCGATGTTGGCAAAACTTGTGTAGACATTAGGAGGCCCACCTTCTCGAACCACGCTTCGCGCAAGGCTATTCCGTGTTCGACCGGCCCGATTTCGGGGAGGCAATGTCGACTCGACTGCCCGGTCGCCCGCCGACCGAGCACCCCCCGCAGACCGAGCCCCATCTCACGGCCTAGGATGGCGGTCAGGACAGGGGGACCTGGCCGGTGATCGTGCTGATCAGGGCGGTGGCCCGGACGCCCTCAGGTGAGCCGGGCCACCGCGGCCTGATTACTCGGTCCGATGCCGTCGCCGAAGGCGGCGCTCAGCCACCTACCTCGAACGGGACGATGAAGTCGATTCCTGCAAACCCATAAGAATCCGCGCCTTTCCTGGTGCTGAATCCACGGGATCGTCGATCCCCGCTTGCGATGCCTATCGCGCTCAGAACGAGGAGCGTTTCGCGAAAAGCGAATTTATCACATTATGAATTTAACAACCGCCCATGATGTTCCTGGGCAATCGATTTAGGAAATGGGGGTGACTTCAAAAGTCGGCGCATGTGCTTCTCGCGTGTATTTGCGTGATCCACGACGTGAGAGGGCCGTGGCCGCGCGCGGCCGAGGTCGGGGTGGGCGAGCACTCGACCTCGGTCCGCTCGCGACGGGGCGCCCCGCCGGCCGAAGGGGTTCGGCGGCCGGAGCGGGGCTGGCTGCCCGGTCCGCCTTCGCGGCGCGGGCAGCGTATTCAGCGGGTACCCACAGACAACCGCGGTACACGGGTATCCCGAGGACCGGCAGATCCCACGGTCATTCGGTGCGGTCCTGTCCGATCGTGACGCGGTGACGAAACGAACTGCTCGCCGAACACGACGGCGCGTTCGCCTCCGCCCTCCCGGAACTCGAGGGCTTCGCGCAGATTGAGTGTCGCCAGCCCGGGGTAGTCGGCGGGAACGAAGGCACCACCCACCGACCACGGCCCCCATCCTTTTCGCCGACGCCGGCGCCGAGGTGCACCACATCTTCTCGACAACAAGGGGTTGGGCGATGACAGGCAAGGGTCAGATGGCTATGGCGGTGGGTGCCGGTTACATGCTGGGCCGTACGCACAAGATGAAGCTGGCGTTGATGCTCGCCGGGTTCGGAGCCAGCAGACGTTTTCCCACCGGGTCGCTGGGTGTTCTCAACGAGGGCCGCAAGCTGCTCGCCGATTCTCCCGAGGTCGCCAAGCTCGGTGTGACGGTGCGCAAGGAGTTGATGAACGCGGTGAAGGCGGCCGCGGTGACTGCGGCCAGCCAGCGCATCGACTCGCTCAACACCCGGCTGGAGTCGGGTGAGGACCTGGTCGGCGGCCTCGGCAAGGCTGTGGGCGGGAAGAAGAAGTCCAAGCGGGCCCGTGTCGAGGAACCCGAGGACGAGTACGAGGGCGAGGCGTACGCGGAAGACGAAGGCGAACCCGATGACGAGGGCGACAACGAGACCGGTGACGACGATTCCGAACAGGCGCCCCGCGGCCGGAGGCGGCCGGCCCCGCGCCGCCGCTCGTCGAGTGGCGGTAGTTCCCGGCCCACCCGGTCCCGGTCGCGGTCGTCGAAGGACGACGACGAGGAAGACGATCTGGCCCGAGCCAGGGCCCGCAGGACGCGCGCGAAGGCGACGACCGATTCTGTACCCGTACGACGACGCACCCGGAAGTGATCAGCGATGACCTCGAATCTCGACAGCGCGGCGAAGAAGCTGCGCCAGAACGTGTCCGGTGCGTCCGGTGAGGCCGCATCGCTGTCACCGCTGAAGAAGGCGGCGCAGGGCCTGCTCGGCACCGTGACCGACAAGGCGATGTCCACCGTGTCCGACAAGGTGCAGGGTGCGTCCGGCCGGCTCACCGACTACGCCGAGGGCGGCGGCGGCAGCCTGCTGTCCGCGGTCACCGGCAAAGAGCAGCAGGGTGACGGCAACGGGGACGAGAAGGGCGACGGCAAGTCACTGTTCTCCGGGCTGACCGACAAGGTGAAGGAGACGGCGTCGGATGTGAAGGACGCGGTCACCGGTGGTGGCGGTGGCGGTAAGGGCAAGAAGCTCAAGTTGACCAATATCGTCGAAACGATCGATGTCGGTGTCCCGGTCCAACTGGCGTATAACCAGTGGACCCAATTCGCCGACTTTCCCTCCTTCATGAAGAAGGTCGAGCGGGTGGAGCAGGAGGCGGACGAGAAGCTCGAGTGGAAGGCTCAGATCTTCTTGTCGCACCGGACCTGGGAAGCGTCGATCATCGAGCAGGTCCCGGATGAGCGGATCGTGTGGCGTTCGAAGGGTGCCAAGGGTTTCATCGACGGGGCGGTGACGTTCCACGAGGTGACTCCCGATCTCACCCGCATCGTTCTGATCCTCGAGTATCACCCGAAGGGATTGTTCGAGAAGACGGGAAACCTGTGGCGTGCACAGGGGCGACGAGCACGGCTGGAATTGAAACACTTTGCACGCCATGTCATGACGCAGGCCGTTCTCCATCCTGACGAGGTGGAGGGCTGGCGCGGGGAGATCCGGGACGGCAAGGTAGTCGAACCCGAGGATGCCGAGGACAACAACGAGGAACCAGCTGACGACGAGACCGACGAGTACGAGGAGGAGGAGCCGGAGGAGGAGACCGGCGAGGACGAGGAGGAGGAGGAGCCGGAGGACGAGACCGGCGAGTACGAGGAAGACACCGCCGAGGCGGAGGAGGAGCCGGAGGACGAGACCGGCGAGTACGAGGACGAGGAGGAGCCCGAGGAAGACACCACCGAGGCGGAGGAGGAGCCGGAGGAAGACACCGCCGAGTACGAGGAGGAGGAACCCGAGGACGAGACCGACGAGTACGAGGACGAACCCGAGGAAGACACCGCCGAGGCGGAGGAGGAGCCGGAGGACGAGGAGGAGGAGCCGGAGGACGAGACCGGAGAGGACGAGGACGAGGAGCCGGAGGAAGAGACCGCCGAGGACGAGGAGGAAGAACCCGAGGAGGAGCCCGCGCCGCGCCGGCGTCCCGAGCCGCGGCGGCGTCGTCCCCGGAAG
Organism: Rhodococcus sp. IEGM 1307; assembly: GCF_030056915.1. NCBI lineage: Bacteria > Bacillati > Actinomycetota > Actinomycetes > Mycobacteriales > Nocardiaceae > Rhodococcus > Rhodococcus sp. IEGM 1307. The sequence goes on along the minus strand of NZ_JASHKW010000004.1, from coordinate 192,047 downwards.
GCCGCAGCAAAGAAGGCCCCCGCGAAGAAGGCCCCCGCGAAGAAGGCCCCCGCAAAGAAGGCCCCCGCAAAGAAGACCACAGCGAAGAAGACCGCAGCGAAGAAGACCACAGCGAAGAAGACCCCTGCAAAGAAGACCGCAGCGAAGAAGGCAACGCCGCGGCGTAGGAGAGGAGCACGCGCATGACCACGGCCGGTGGACCCAGCTCGAGCAGTCTCGCCGACGTCATCGACACCATCCTCGACAAGGGTCTGGTGATCGACGCGTACGTGCGGGTCTCGCTGGTCGGCATCGAACTGCTGACGATCGACGCCCGCGTTGTCGTCGCCAGCGTCGACACCTACCTGCGGTTCGCGGAGGCGGTGAACCGGCTCGAGATCGGCAGCGAGCCGAAGGGGCTGTCCGAGATCGTCTCGGGTGCCACCGAGGGCGGTGCCAAGCACAAGACGAAGGGGGCGCTCGAATCGGCGGGGGAGAAGCTCGGCGGCCTCCTCGGGGGCGGGGAGGAAGAGGAAGAACCAGAGCGAGAACGAGTGTCGCGCAGGTCGACGCGAGGTGACCGGTGATGGCCACCTCGGAGCAGACGAAGAAGACGACCGGCGTGTATGTCTACGGCATCGTCCCGGCCGACGTCGAGGTCGCCGAGGATGCGACCGGGGTCGCGGACGGCACCGTGGAGGTGATCACTCAGGGTGACATTGCCGCCCTGGTGAGCGGCCTGTCGGTGGATCGGGCGCTCGGGGCGCCCGGGGACCTGCGGGCGCATGCGGACCTGCTGGACGGGGTGGCCGGGGTGGCACCGGTGCTACCGCTGCGGTTCGGTGCGGTGCTCAGTGGCGCCGACGCCGTGCAGGAGGAACTGCTCTCGGCGCACGCGGACGAGTTCAGTTCTGCGCTCGAGCAATTGGCGGGCAAGGCCCAGTACATCGTGAAGGGCCGGTACGTGGAGAAGGCGATCCTGCGGGAGATCCTCGACGAGGACGATCAGGCGGCGGCGCTGCGCGAGGAGATCCGCGACAAGTCGGAGGACGCGGGCCGGCAGGCACGGATGGCCTTGGGGGAACTGGTGAGCAACGCGATCGCAGCCAAACGCGAACAGGACACCCGCAGGGTCGTCGAGGCGCTCGACGACCTCGCCTCTTCCGTGAACGTGCGCGAACCCACGCACGAGGAGGAGGCCGTGCAGGTGGCGCTGCTCGCCGACGTCGAGCGTCAGGACGAGCTCGAACAGGTGCTCAGTGAGCTGGTCCAGGAGTGGGACGGGCGGGTGGAGATGAAACTGCTCGGACCGCAAGCGGCATACGACTTCGTGGTCACCCCGAAGCCTGAGGGGCAGGGCTGAAGGCATGGGTCTGTTCTCATTCATCGTCACCTTGCCGCTGCAACCGGTCAAAGGGGTGATCTCGCTGGCGGAGTTGATCCAGCGGCAGGTCGAGCAGGAGTTGCACGATCCGGCGCGTGCCCGCCGGGCGCTCGAGGAACTCGAGGAGGCCCGGGAACGTGGTGAGATCACCGAGGAAGAGGAGATGCAGGCGCAGCAGGCGATCCTCGACCAGATGACGGGCGGTGGTGAATCCATCCCTGACTGAGTAGGGCAAACACGGCAGCACCGAGACCCGATCCGCCGCAACGGCGGAAACGAAAGACGGCTGCCAGCCTTGCCAGAGTGTGAGGGGAAGGCCAGCCGGTTCGGCGCACCGGATCGGTTCCTCGATACTGTCAGGATCGTCACCGCGCGCGAGACCGGTGCTGATGGCGGCGGCAATGGCGCGGGTGCGTCCGTGGTTGTCAACACACTTCTCGTGCAGGTCACGCCTGGCAAGAATCCGACCCTCCCGTCCTCGACCGTCGGTCAGTCGATGCGCTCAGCGAGCCGGTATGGACGAGCAACGTTTGCGTGAACCGTAAATCGTTCAGTCCTGCGGGGTTCCGCGTTCACGCGGACGCGGTCGAAACGACATCGCGGAGTAGCACGGACCGAGCGGACGAGCCGGTTCGCCATGCGCACACAACTTTAGTGAGAGTAGATATCGGGAGGGCGGCGTGGAGCGCAGAACCCAGCCCAGGAAGGTGGCGACACGACGAATCGGGGCCTGTCGATGTTCTGGCAGGCCCCGATTCGGTGCGCGTGTGCGCTGTGGGTCAGGTGATGCTGCGGAATGATCCGCCGTCGACGCCGTACACCGAGGAGGTGACGTACGAGGCGAGGTCGGAGGCGAGGAAGACCACCACGTTGGCCACTTCCTCCGGAGTTCCGATGCGCTGCAAGGGAAGTCCGCGATGTTTCATCTCGACGTCGATGGACTCGTCGCGGTGCACGCCGTGGACGGCGGCGAAGGTGTCGGCGAGGCCGCCCTCCATCAGCCACATCGGCGAGAGGATCGGCCCGGGTGCGACCGCGTTGACTCGCACGAGTGGCCCTTCGCTGATGGCCAGCGAGCTGGTGAACGACAGGATGGCTGCCTTGGACGCGGCGTAGTCCGGTCCGGCGGCGATCGGCTGGCGGCCCAGGTCCGAGGCGTTGTTGACGATGACACCGCGTCCGGCGGCCCGCATGGCCGGCAGCACGTGGGTGGCGGCGCGGACCTGGCTGAGGAAGTTCAGTTCGAGGGTGGAGACCCAGTCGGTGTCGGTGAGGCTGTCGAAGGTTCCCAGGCTGCCGGCGCCGACGTTGTTGAACAATACGTCCACCCGGCCGTCGTAAGGGGCGAGGACCTCGTCGAGGCCGCCGGTCACTCCGGTCTCGGTGCTCAGATCGGCCACGGCGTAGTGCACCTCGGTGACCTGCTCGAGTTCCTTGACGAGGATGTCGAGACCGTGCCGGTCGCGGTCGAGCAGGGCGAGGCGGGCGTTTTCCGCGGCGAAGGCGCGTGCGGATGCGGCTCCGATTCCGGAGCCGGCGCCGGTGATGACGACGACCTTGTCCCCTAGTCCGGTTTCCATCGTGTTTCCTCTCGGGCGTGGGTCGTTAGTTGGTGGCGGGTTCGGAGTACCCCTCGGGCAGGCAGCCGTTGGGGGTGAACTCGTCGAGGTTGTCCTTGGTGACCACCGGCAGCGGCATGTAGCTGACCGGCGGCACGTCCTTGCCTGCGAGGACGTCCATCATGGTGGTCAGGGCGTGGGTGGAGTCCCAGCATGGTGACTGGAACAGTGTCGTCGCCATGGAGCCGTTCTCGAGCAGGGACCGGGCGACCGGGGCATAGTTATGGCCGAGGAGTTTGACCTGTCCGGCCATCCCCGCGGCGTCGAGGGCTTGGGCGGCGCCGGAGGCCATGATGTCGTCCGGGGTGACGAGGGCATCGATCTGGTTGCCGAATCGGCTGATCAGTGAGCTCCCTGCGGTCTGGGCCTGGTTCTTGTCGAAGTTGCCCGGCTGGGAGCCGAGGAGCTTGATGTCGGGGTGGTTGGCCATCTCGCGTTCGAGGCCGATCTGACGGTTGATCGCGGCCGCGTTGCCCGGGGTGCCGCCGATGTAGACGTAGGTTCCCTTGCCGCCGAGCAGCTTCGCGAGTTCCTTGCCCTGGAGTTCGCCGATTCGTTGGTCGTTCGGTCCGGTGAACGCGTGGTACAGGCTGGTGTCGAGGTCCTCGGGGGGCTGGGAGTTGCTGATGTCGACCGGAATTCCTGCCCGCTGGGCCTGGATCAGCATCGGCTGTTCGGCGCCGTAGAGCGCGGGCCAGATGACGATGCCGTCGACCTTCTTGGCGATCGCGATCTTCATCTGCGACGCCTGCACCGAGGCGTCGTAGTTCGAGTTCATCACGAACGCGTTGACGTGGTGTTCTTCGGCTGCCTTCCGCAGGGACGAGACGTAGTTGCGGCCGTACTCGTGGTTGCGGTCCATCGGCACGAGGAAAGCGATGGTCGGCCAGTCCTCGTTGTCGGTTGCCGCGCCGGGAGCGCCGCACGCGGTGCCGGTCAGCACGGTGGCCGCGCAGACGGCGATCGCGAGTGCGGCCCGGCGGAACAGTGAATTCTTGTGCGCCATCATCGTGCCTTTCCTGCTGCGGCAGCTGTGTGGTCCGAGGATGCACCGGTGAGGGGACCGAGCAGCGACGGCAGCCGCAGGGCCCGCACACCCTCCTTGGTCAAGACGATCGCGGCGAACAGGATCGCGCCGATGGCGATGCTCTCGACGCTCGAGTCCAGCCCGCTCATCTGCAGGCCGATGCTGATGCCGCCGAGTGCGACCGCCCCGATGACGGCGCCGATCACGCTGGCGCGGCCACCGGAAAGGCTTGCACCGCCGACGACGGCGGCCGCGATCGCCAGCAGCATCACCGTCGATCCCAGGGTGGGTGAGGCGGCGACCAGGTTGAGGGTGTCGACGACACCGGCGAGGCCGGCAACGCAGCTGCAGATGATGAAGGCGAGGATCTTGCGGGTGTCGATCGAGATCCCACCCGACGCCGCGGCTTCGGCGTTGCCGCCGATGATGTAGAGCTCACGGCCGGTACGCATCTTGGTCATGAAGAACCACAGGGCGGCGGTCGCGGCGACGGCAATGATGATGTCCGGGGTGATCTGCCCGATCAGCGGGACGCTGAATTCCAGGGCCCGGGTGGAGTCCTGCAGCGGCACCGGGGCGCCGTCGGTGATCGCCAGGGCGAGACCTTGCAGGGTGATCAGCATGCCGAGGGTGGTGATGAAGGAGTTGATGCCGACCTTGACGACGAGGAGACCGTTGATCAGTCCCACCACCGCACCGGTGATCAGCGCGAGGGGGATCGAGACGGCGAGGTTGCCGGAGACCTGCGCGGCGACGGCCGCGGTGACGGCCATGGTCGATCCGACGCTGAGGTCGATCTCGCCGAGGACGAGGACCGGGACCAGCGCGATCGCCACCAGCCACACGTCGACGATGCGGGACAGGGCGATGCCGTAGGAGCCGAGTGCGGTTGGCTGTACCGCCAGCAGCACCACGACGACCAGGGCCAGCAGGATCACCGCCCGGAATGCGGTCCAGCTCTTGAACTGGGTCAGAAGAGTGTGGCCGTTCATTTGAGACCTCCACGTCGGCGCAGGATGGCGTCCGCCGCGAGGGTCGCGACGATGATGAAGCCCTGCACGAACTGTTGCCATTGGAACGGCAACCCGGCCAGGGACAGCACACTGAGCAGCACCTGGACGAACGCGACACCGAGGACGGTGCCCAGGATCGACCCGCGGCCGCCGAAGAGGCTGGTGCCACCGATGACAACGGCGGCGAGGGCGTTGAAGTCGTAGCCGGCGGACATCGTCGAGACAGCACTCGAGCTGTAGCCGGCCAGCGCCATGCCCGCCGCGGCGGCCCCGAGCGAGGAGACGGCGAAGGTGAGGGTGAGGGTGAGGGTGGTGTTCAGGCCGGCGATCCGGGCGGCACCGCGGTTGGTGCCGGTGGCCCGCAGCGAGTACCCGAAGCTGGTGGCGGAGAGTAGGTTGTGGGCGAGCACGGCCACGACGGCGAAGATCAGGAACACCACCGGAATGCCGGCGACGGAGGCGTTGCCGATCCACGACAGCAGCGTGGTGTTTCCGGAGTACTGGGCCCCACCGGTGATGTAGTTGAGCACGCCCATGCCGGCGGTGGCGGTGGCCAGGGTGACGATGACTCCGTTGCCGCGCATCAGTCCGGCGCCGATGCCGTTGACGATCGCGAACCCCAGGCACGCCAGGATCACGGCCGGTGCGGCCACGGCGATGCCGTGCGGGCTCAACGCGATCACGACGATGGCGGCGAGGGCGATTTGCGGCACCACCGACAGGTCGATGATCAGGCCCGAGACGACCACGAACGTCATTGCCAGTGCGACGAATCCGAGGAAGGCGCTGTTACGCAGCAGCGTGCCGAGGTTCTGTGCGGACCAGAAACCGTCGAGTCCGACCGCGGCGAACAGCAGTAGTGCGATCAGCGCCCCGGTGACCACGATGGCGGTGGGGTTCTCATCGAATTTGCGCCGCAGGGGCGGCACGTAAGGTGCGACCTTCCCTGCGGGCGCGATCTGGGTGTCAGACATGTGCGGCTTCCTTGCGTTGGTGCGTGGTGTCGTGATGGGTGCCGAGCCGGACGATGGCCTGTTGGTCGGCCTCGGCGGCGGACAGTTCGCCGGTGATCGTGCCGTCACGCAGGACCGCGATCCGGTCCGACAACGACAGCAGTTCCTCGAGGTCGGAGGAGACGACGATGACGGCGGTGCCCTTCGCGGTGAGGTTGCGGACCAGTTCGTGGATTTCGGCCTTGGCTCCGACGTCGACGCCGGCGGTCGGCTCGTCCAGGACGAACAATCGCGGATTGGTGGGCAGCCACCGGCCGAAAGCGACCTTCTGCTGGTTGCCGCCGCTGAGCAGTTTCACGGTGGCCGAGGTGTTGGCGGGGCGCAGGTTGACCTCGCCGGCGAGGCCGGTGGCCATCTTTTTCAGTGCCTTGGTGCGGATCTGTCCGAACCGGCTCAGCGCGGTCAGCGAGGGCAGCGCCAGGTTCTCGCGCACCGACCGGGCCAGCAGCACCCCTTCGGTGCGGCGGTCTTCCGGGACGAAGGCGACGCCGGACCGGACCGCGGAGCGGTAGGAACTGATGGTGCGGCGGTGGCCGTCGTAGCTGAGGGTGACCGATCCGCGGGAGCGGGGTTCGAGGCCGAGGATGGCCCGAACCAGTTCGCTGCGGCCCGAGCCCATCAGACCGCCGAGACCGAGGACCTCGCCGGCACGGACCTCGAGGCTGGTGCCGAACACCCCCGGCGCCCAGAGGTTGTCGACGGACAGCACCACCTCACCGAATGAGTCGGTTTTCTCTTCCCGCTCGTGTTGTTCCTGGTCGAGCAGTTTCTGCCCGACCATGCTTTCGACCAGCCGATCCGTGGTGGTTTCGGCGAGGTCGAGGTGCTCGACCAGGCGGCCGTCGCGGAGCACGGTGGCGCGGCTGCACAGTTCGAAGATCTCCCGCAGCCGGTGCGAGATGTACACGATGGTCACACCCTGATCGCGCAGGGACTCGAGCAGTTCGAGCAGCTGGTCGGTCTCCTGGGGTGTCAGGGAGGCGGTGGGCTCGTCGAGGATGAGGATCTGCGGGTCCAGGCGCAACGCCTTGGCGATCTCGACGAACTGTTGCAGGGTCGCCGGCAGCTGACCGACGAGGGTGTCGGGGTCGATGTTCACGCCCAGCCGCGCGCACAGTGCGGCGGCGATCGAGCGCATGGCTTTGCGGTCGACGAGTCCGTGTTTGGTGGGAGTGGTTCCGACGCAGATGTTCTCGGCAACGGTGAGGTCCGGGCACAGGCTCAGTTCCTGATGGACCAGTGCGATGCCGGCGGCCTTGGACGCTACGGTTCCCCCGGACAGCGGTTGCCCGGAGACCAGCACCTGACCCTCGTTGGGGCTGTAGAGGCCGGCGAGCACCTTCATCAGCGTGGATTTGCCGGCGCCGTTCGCGCCGACGATGGCGTGGCAGGTACCGGAGTCGATGCGGATGCTCACGTCTTTGAGCGCGTGCACACCGCCGAAGTGCTTGCTGACCCCGGTCGCCTCGATGGCAGCGGGTGACGAAGCGGGAATCTGTGAGGTCACGGAGGGCTCCTGATACAGGCTGGGAAATAACGTGGTACTGCGGGGCTCGGGGGTGGAGACGCCCCAGACGGCTTTCATCTTTACTTAAACGTGTGACGCCTACCATAGCATTTAGTTCAGCGTGACTGTCAACACCACGGAATTGCTCGGGTCATATCGATAAATGTTCATTATCGCTAAATACAGACGCGGTGGTAACCGATCGGGTGGATCCCGACCGGTTACCACCGCGGTGTCTGCGCCGAGGCGGCCGCAGGTCTAGAAGAAGACCTGCTCGCCGCCGGTGAGGTTGAGAGCGGAACCGGTGGTGAACGAGGCCTCGTCGGAGGCCAGCCAGGCGACCATCCTGCCCATGTCCTCGAGAGTGCCGAAACGTCCCGTGGGGATCTTGGCGTCGAGGTAGTCCTGCAGCTTCTGCTCGAGCGTAATTCCCTCGCTCTGAGCGATTTCCGCGAACGACTTCTCCATCATCTCGGTGTGCATGCAGCCGGGGCAGATGGCGTTGACGGTGATGTTGTAGGGCGCCAGTTCCAGCCCGAGGGCCTGCGTCATCAAGATGACGGCCGCCTTCGATGCGGAGTAGACCCCCTCGTTGGGGCGGGCGAGCTTGCCGAGCTGGGAGGCGGTGTTGATGATCCGCCCCGACTTTTGCTCTTTCATCACCCGGGCGGCCGCACGGGATCCGTTGAAGACGCCGCCGATGTTGACGTCCATGGTGCGGCGGAAGTCTTCGTCGGTGACGTCGGCGATTGCACCGTAGGTGTAAATGCCGGCGTTGTTGACCATGATGTCCAGGCGCCCGTGCGTCTCGACAGTGGAACCGACCAACTCGTCCACCGACGCCGCGCTGGACACGTCGACCTTGGCGGAGCTGCTCTTCGGGCTGCCGGCGGACTGCAGCGTGGCGGCGGTGTCCTCGGCGCTGTGCAGGTCGGCGCAGACGACGGTGGCCCCGCGCCGGGCGAGTTCGACGGCGATGCCCTCACCGAGTCCGCGGCTGGCTCCGGTGACGATGGCGATCTTGTTCTCGAGGGTGGACATGGGGAATCCAATCTGGTGTTCGGGTGGGGTGAGCTCCGCCGGCACACCGGTGCACGGGGGAGTCGGGTGAGGGGGTTTACGCGGTGGGCACCGGGGTGGGCTGGTAGGCGAGGAATCGCCAGCCCGCATCATCGGTGTACTTCCATACGGCCAGGCACCGGTTACGCAGCTTCTTCTCGCGTCCGCCGGCGGTGATGCTGGCGTTCATCTCACCGATGACGAGCGCGACGTCGTCGACGATCCGGATGAACTCGATCGGGTGGTCGATGTCGTGATAGACGTAGTAGCCCGACCGCACCTTGTCGAGGTAGGAGTCGAGGCTGTCCGTGTCGCCGGAGGAGTGCGAGTAGGCCAGGTCGGGGTGGCTGAGCTCGGCGAACCGGGCCAGGTCCTGGTCGACGATCGCCCGGTACCGGGCGTTTTCGAGATCCCGGATGGTAGTCGTCGCGTCGTGGGTAGCTGTCACGTCGGCTCCTGTGCTGTTCAGGGTGGGTGAGGGTGGGTGTCGTACCGGGTCATCGGCGGGTGGGCCGATCGCCGCGCAGAGCCTGGCCGAGGAGGTGGCGCAGCCCGTCCTCGGTGACCGGGGTCGGGTTCGAGTAGGGGTTGGACAGGACCTCGTCGATGACGGCAGGGAGTTGGGTTTCGCGCACGCCCAGTTCTTCGAGCGAGTGCGGGATCTGCAGTTGCTGTTCGAGGTCCCACAACGCGGTCGACGGATCACCGTCGGTGCCCAGGGCCCGCTGCAAGGCGGCCCGCGCTGCCGGGGCGTGGGATTCGTTGTAGGCCAGCACGTAGGGCAGCACGATCGCGTGCGTCTGGGCGTGCGGCAGGTCGAGGGATCCGCCGAGGACGTGGCAGAGCTTGTGGTGCAGCGACATCGTGGTCGCCCCCAGGCAGGCGCCGCACAGCCATGCTCCGTAGAGGGCTTTCGATCGGGCGTCGAGATCGTTGCCGTCGGCGACTACCGCAGCCAGAGATTCGGCGAAGGCGCGTACTCCCTCTTCGGCCATCAGCGAGATGATCGGCGAGGCGTCCGGGGCATAGAGCGCCTCGACGGCATGCGCGACCGCGTTCAGACCGCTGGCGGCCGAGATCTCCGCCGGCAGCGTGGCGGTCAGCTGTGGGTCGTAGATGACGCTCTGCGGCAGTACCTTCGCGTCGCGCCCGGTCTGCTTGCGCCCGTCGCGGGTCAGACCCCAGATCGGGGTCATCTCCGATCCGGCGTAGGTGGTGGGGATCGCGATGATCGGTAGCCCGTGTTCGAGGGCGATCGCCTTGCCGAGGCCGATCGAGGAACCACCGCCGATCACCACGCAGCTGTCCGCGCCGAGCTCGCGGGCCCGGTCCCGGGCGCGGTCCGCGGTCTCGACCGGCACGTGCATGCGGGCCTGGTCGAAGATGCCGGCACCGCGGTCACCGAGGTGATCCATGACGAGATCGGCCAGGTGGTTCTGCTCGGGGGTGCACAGCACCAGCGCCCGGCTCAGCCCGAGTCGGTCGAGTTCCTCCCCGACCTTGGTCACCGCGCCGACTTCGAAGCTCACCCGCATCGGCAGGGCCTGATAGTGGAAGGAGCTGGTGAAGGTCACAGTCCGGCCGCCTCTCGTACCTCGGATTCGAGCAAGGTCACATCGAAATGGACCGTGCGAAAAGGATTGCCGAACCCGAGCTCGCGGGCCCGTTTCGGGTCATCGACCACCGGGAACTCCCGGATCAGGCTTTCCTTGACCCCGAACACGACATCGGAGTCGATATAGGGGGTGCCGTCGACGAACAGGTGGGTGGTGACCGGTTCGTGGCCGGGTGCGGTGACGATGAAATGCACGTGCGCCGGCCGGTTGGGATGGCGTCCGGTGATCGCCAGCAGTTCCCCCACCGGTCCGTCGTCGGGGATGGGGTAGTACCGGGGAACGATCGAGCGGAACCAGAACTTGCCCTCGTCGTCGGTGGTGAATAACCCGCGCAGGTTCAGTTCCGGCTGGATGCCGGGTTGCTGGACGTCGTAGAAGCCTTCGGCGTTGGCCTGCCACACGTCCACGCTCGCCCCGGCCAAGGGGGTGCCGTCCGCGCTGCGGACCTGCCCGGTCACCAGGCACGGCTCACCACCGTCGTCGAGGGCGATGGTGTCGCCGAGCTCGCGCGGCGGGGAGTCGACCATGTGGAACGGGCCCAGAACGGTCTGCTCGGTGGCGTGATCGAGGGCGCGGTGGTTGATCGTCTCGACCAGCATCGATACCCCGAGGACGTCGGAGAGCAGGATGAATTCCTGACGTACGTCGTTGCAGGTGTGCCCGGTGCGGGTGAGGAACTCGATGCCCTTCTCCCACTCGGACTCGGTGAGCTGGACGTCCTTGACGAAGTCGTGCAGGTGCTGGATCAGGGAGGTCAGAATCTGCCGCAGCCGGGGATCGGTGTCGGCTCCGAGGCTGTCGATCACCACCTCGGCTGAGCGGCCTTCGGTGAACAGTCCACGATCGGTCATCGGTTCAACTCCTTTCACGGTGCGGTGTAGCCGCCGTCGACCGGCAGTTCGATGCCGGTGACGTAGCTGGCCTCGTCGCTGGCGAGGAACAGTGCGCCGTAGGCGATTTCGCGGGGATTGGCGGCACGCTTCATCGGGGTGGCGGCGATCACGTCGGCGGTGATCGCCTCGTCCTGAGCGTCGATCATCGGGGTGCTGGCCAGACCTGGGTGCAGGGAGTTGACCCGGATGCCGTCGTCGACGTACGACAGGGCGGCGTTCTTGCTCATCATCCGCACCGCGGCCTTACTGGCCTGGTAGGCCGAGACTCCGGCGGCGCCGACGATGCCCCAGATCGACGAGACGTTGACGATCGAGCCGGCGTGCTGGGCCTGCATCGTCGGCAGGACCGAGCGCATGCCGTAGAAGACCCCGGTCTGGTTGACCGCGATGATGTTGTGCCAGTCGTTGAGGTCGATCTTGGCGATCGCTTCGTAGGAGCCGACCAGGCCGGCGTTGTTGACCAGGATGTCGATCCGCCCATGCGCGGCGATCACCGAGTCGACGAACCCCTGCCAGCTGTCGAGTTGGGTGACGTCTAGGGGCGTGAAGGTGATGTTCGGGTGATCGAACGGCTCCGGCTCGCGCAGGTCGCCGACCACCACCCTCGCGCCTTCCTCGGCGAACAGTTCCGCCGTGGCGCGGCCGATACCGCGAGCTCCGCCGGTGACGATAGCTACCTTCTGATCCAACCGCGCCATTGCGATGTCCTCTTCTTTCGGTATTCGATCCGTATCAGGCCAGGTCAGCGCAGGTACTTCATCGACGCTTCATAGGCGGCGGGAACGGCCTCGCCGATCGGGAGCTTGCGGTACGCGGCGGACAGGATCTCCACGCCGTAGATTCCGTCGTAGCCGGTCTTACGGATGGCGTCGACGAAGCCTTGGATGTCGAGTTCGCCCTCACCGGGAAGCCGGCGACCGTTGAAGGTGTCGGCGATGAGGTCACCTTCGAACGTCAATGGAGCATCGTCGAGTTCGACGTCGAAGATATACTTCGCCGGGATGTCGGCGAGAGTGTCGAAGTCGACGCCGGCGCGGGCGACGTGCCAAATGTCGATCAACAACCCGCCAGCGGGATGATCGGCCTTGGCGATGAACTCGAGTGCCTGCTGCGGCGTCTTGACGTTCACGAACGGCATCGGCTCGAACACCACCGTGGTACCGGCATTTGCAGCGTCGGTGCAGAGCTTCACGAACTCGGCCGCCATGTGGTCCGCATCGAATTCACCACCGCTGAAGTCGCCGCCGACCTTGATGTGGCGGGCGCCGAGGGCTTCGGCGGCCCGGAACATGTTCGCGCGAATCTCGTCCGCGGCCGCCCGGCGGTCGTCGGTGAGAAACCAGTTCTCCAGGAACTCGAGCTCGAGGTGAGCGATGCCGTTGTCGGCGAGCATGGTCTTGACGGTGGGGAACCCGTACTGCTGCTCGGCGTCTAGAAGATCCAGGTAACCAATGCCCACGCCGGTGAATCCGGCCTTCGCGGCAACCTCGATGCGCTCCTGGAAGCTGTGCGGACTGCGATCGTTCTCAGCGTTGCCGGCGTCGGCGTCACCAGCGGTCGTCCACGTTCCAGCGATCAATTCGATCTTGCTCACTATCAATTCTTCCTTCCAGAGGGGGTTGGATGGGTTGCATCCTGCGACGTAGCGCAGGTTTACGACGATGCCAGACCGACCAACTCAATAATTCATCCTGGCTTAAATCTGTGACTCCAATCATGCAAGTCGTGTAGTGTGAATGTCAACATCGGGCGATGAACTGCGGTGTTGCACCACTGCCGGTGTTAAGCCAGAGTGGATATCGAGCGTCAGACACACAGAACGGGGCACAGTGGTGGAAGAGGAAATCGGCGTGGCCTTGAAGCGGGCCCGCCTGGACAAGAAACTGTCACTGCGCCAGATCGCCGATCAGCTCGGCATCTCCACCAGCCTGCTCTCGCAGGTCGAGAACGGAAAAACCCAGCCGTCGGTGAAAACGCTCTTCGGTCTCGCGACCGTGCTCGAGGTCTCCCTCGACCAAATAGTGTCCGGTCGCAGCGGTCTCGACGTCGAGCTCCCGCAGAACCGCGACGCGGCGGCCGGTATCCAGCGCGCCGCAGACAATCCCGTCCTCGAAATGGAAAACGGGGTCACCTGGCAGCGGCTGGCCACCGGGGGGCGCACCGAGATCGAACCGCTCTACGTCACCTACGAGGTCGGCGCCTCCAGCTCGGTCGACGGCAAACAGATGCGCCACGACGGAGCCGAGTTCGCGTACATCCTCGAAGGCACGCTGCGGCTCCGGCTCGACTTCGACGAACACGATCTGGGCCCCGGCGATTCGTTCTGCTTCGACTCGAGCCGGCCACACCTGTTCTACAACCCGGGCACGGTTCCCGCCCGCGGCGTCTGGTTCGTCTTCGACAGCGCGACCCACACCGCCGACGTCAAATCGCTACTCGACGCGATGCGAACCGCCAACGGCAGCGGCCAGGGCCGCACCCATCTGCCCACGTTCAGGTAAACCCGCCAGCCTGTCCCCCCAACACCCCGGCGATCACCTGCGCCTGATCGCTGCCTGCCGGTGAGTCGCCTGCACCGCCCCCTGAGGGCGACCTCTGGGCTGCGTGGTGCGCGCACCACCTTCCGTGAATAACTGTCCGACGGCGTGCACACCTGTCGCTGCCGAGAGGAACCTCGATGCCCCGAGCCGATACCACCCCGGCCACCGGGACCCGTGCGGCCATGCCGACCTGGCTGGTGCTGCTGATCGCGACTGCCTGCGCAGTGGTGGTCGCCAATCTCTACTACTCGCAGCCCCTGATCGGCGAGATCAGTGCATCGCTAGGCCTACCTGCCCAGTCAGCGGGGCTGATCGTCACACTCACCCAGATCGGCTACGGCGTAGGGCTTCTCCTCGTCGTGCCACTCGGTGATCTCTACGAGAACCGCACCCTGGTAACGGTCCTGCTGGCCGCCGAAACGGTGGTCCTCATCGCAGCGGCCCTCGTGACGGCGCCGATTGTCTTCCTGGTGATCTCCGCACTCATCGGGCTCGCCGCGGTCGCAGTCCAGGTGTTGGTTCCCTTCACCTCGCACTATGCCCCCGAACACCAGCGCGGCCGGGTCATCGGCACGGTCATGGGCGGACTCACGATCGGAATCATGCTGGCCCGCCCTGCCGCGAGCCTGATTGCGAGCCTGTGGTCCTGGCGGGCCGTCTACGTGCTGTCCGCCCTCCTCGTCGTGATGATCGGCGCCGCGATCCGATTCACGATGCCCGCCCGGCGGCCCGAACACACCGCGGGCTACCGCGCACTGCTGGCATCCCTACCTCGCCTCGTGCGCGACATCCCGGTCCTGCGTCGCCGCGCGCTTTACCACGCCTGCCTGTTCGGGTCGTTCAGCCTCTTCTGGACCGTCGTTCCGCTGCTGCTGACCAGCGACGCGTTCGAGATGTCCCAGAGCGGAGTCGCACTGTTCGCCCTCGCCGGAGCCGCCGGAGCCATCGCATCACCGATCGCCGGCAGAATGGCCGACCGCAACCGAACCCGGTCATGGACGCGGATCGCCATCGGCTGCGTCCTGATTGCACTGCTGGCCGCGGCCCTCCCCCCGCCGGATCCGCCCTCGGGCTCTCAATCCTCGTCGGTGCGGCAATTCTGCTCGACTTCGGTGTCATGACCAATGTGGTGCTCGGACAACGCGCCATCTACAGCCTCGGACCCCAACTACGGGCCCGCCTCAACGGCCTCTACATGGCCATATTCTTCGTCGGGGGCGGAGTCGGCTCAGCACTCGGCGGATTCGTCTACGCCCACCACGGATGGACAGCCGCCGCACTGACCGGGGCCGTCCTGCCCGTCCTCGCCCTCGGATACTTCCTCACAGAGCGACACGACTAACACCCGGATGACGATCCCTTGCGGGACAGCACGTCGTCATGAATCTGTCGCATGAGGCGGTCACGATGCGCGTCGGGCGAGTATGAGTGCTCAGCGTTTGGTCAACGGCAGCGGCAGGGGCCCGCGGTCGGCCAGCGCATCGGCGAGAAGCTCTGCCCGGTGGTGCGGCACCAGGCGTGCCTGAAGGAAGTCCCGCACAGCGTCCCGGTCGGGCAGCGTGATGAGCGACGCGTCCCAGGGCTCGGTCTCAGCCGCCCCGAAGGCGGCGGCGACCAGCTGTTGAGCGTCCTCTGCATCGAACGGTGTCGGCTCCGGTTGCCAGAACGGCGCCAACTCCGGGGAATCCACCCTGGAGATCGTGCCGGCGATGAACAGCCCGTCCGGGCGCAACACACGGTAGGCCTCGCGCAGGCCCAGCTCGGGCCGGTCGAGGTGGTCCAAGACGTTGACCGCGACGACGGCGTCGGCTGCGGCGTCCGCGACGGGCAGTGCGATGACATCGCCTCGCGCCACCGGGCAGCGCCGCACCGCCGCTGCTGTCATCGCCGTCGCGGCATCGATGCCGAACACCCGTAACGCGCTGCCGACCGCGGACCGGGCCAATGCCCCGTCACCACAGCCGATGTCCAGCACGCGAGCGGCCCCGGCGTCGAGCAGCAGACGCACGATCCGGGCGTGCAGGTCCGCTCCGGGCCGGACATGGGCCGCGGTGAGACGGACAGGGCGCCGAAACCGGCCAGGGTCGGCGTCATAGTCTCGCGGTGTGGGCACACCTCACATCCTGGCCTTCAGCGCTGCTGCCCGCGCTCGCTTTCGGCGTTGACCGAACGCCGGCCGTGCCGACCAGCACCGCCGTTTTGCTCCGCGATACGGCCCAACGCACTGCACACCCTCCACGTGTGCCCGCAGGGTGCACGTCATGGCCGACCTCTGGCTCCAGACGATTCACAATTCGATTGGATACGGCAGGGCTCGGGGCTCGGGGCTCGAGTGCACTGATGGACGGAGCCCTCTGCTGAACCGGCCCGTTTCCGTGTCGTGGACGGACGGGTAATGCGCGGTCCTGCGCCCCGACCGCGGCAGGTGTTCGAGGCCCGGGTGCGGGGCGGACGGATTCAGGTCCGGCAACCGGACGAGCAGCGAACGCTCCGCACCAACCCTGGTGCCGGCGTCAATGATTGACGCTCCGCGGATCGGGTAATGGTCATCGCCGACGCAGGTGAGAGGCGACCGAGGGCACCGACCGAAGTTCATGTCGATGTGGTCGGTCGTCGTTCTCTGTTTCAGGTGGATTGATGTACGCTCGCCCGGCTAGTGATTGCGAAGCTCGTCGATGAGATACTTCTTGTTCAGCTTCGAATAACCTTCCAATCCAGATCTTTGGCACGCTTCTTCGGGTCGTCGACCGCCCAGTCCTCGGAGGATTGTGACTGTCCGATATTCTTGCGGCCACGACTCGCTGCAGCATTGGAGACGTGGGTCGCCTTCCTTCGTTCGAGTGGCCTGCCCGTGCCCCGGGCACCTCAAACCACGGCGAGGCTTCTCAGGTGGCCAGCCACACACGTCGTCGCGCGACGGCCTTCATCCGCTCGAGCAGGTCGGGGCGCAGGGGGGTGGGCGGGGAAAGTTCCAGATATTCGGCCAGGTATCGGAAGAACGCCGCGGCGTCCATGCCGAAGTCGGCCATGATCGTCTCAGCGGGGCCTCCGCCCAGGGCGCACCACCGAACTTCGAACGCCACCATCCGATTCACCGCAGTGGTTCCCACGGTTATCGCAGTTTCTGCGAGGGTCGTGCCGCGTCCGCTTCCATGTTCCCGACCTCGCTGCCGCCGTCGCCGTGCTCCATGCGATCGAGGTGGTGCTTGATCCATGCGGTCGACCACGCTGGCGGGTTTGAGTACTGGTTCGTCATCGGGCGATGCCTTTCCGGTTGAGCGCTGTAGGGGAGGGGAGGGTCGCGAGAGAGCAATGCAGCGAACGCGATCGGTCGAGGACCGGAAATGTCGGTGTGTGATCTGCGGTGGAAGCAGAGTAGGCGAGTGCTGCGTGGAACGCTTCGGCGACGGTGTCGAAGCAGGGCGCCGCCGTGCTGAGCCCGATTCGGTCCAGGACCGCGTGCAGGCCGGCCGGAGCGGCGACGGTCAGACGGCATCGTTGCTCGGACAATCGGGTGGCGGCGTAGTCGAGTGCAGCCAGTCCGGCGCAGCCGACGAACGGAACGCGCAGAAGGTCGACGACGACGCTGTGGCCGGTGAGCACCGCCTCGGCGAGGCACGCGCTCAGCACCGGGGCGGTGACGACGTCGACGTCGCCGCGCACCCGGAGCACCCCGGGGCCGCCGGTGGGTTCGTCGATGTCGATGCGGAAGCCGTGATCGGCGTTGCTGCACAGGTCGGTCCCGGACAACGATGACCGCGTCAGACCGGGAGAATCGAAGATGGTGCGAAAATTGGCCATGGGTGGCTCCCGGTGTGTGACCGGCCGCGGAACCGAACCAAACCCTGGAATGAAGGGTCTTCGACACACAAGTCGGCGATCCCAAACCGGTGGCGGCGTTGTCTGCCAGGCTGTGATCTCAACCTCTGATCAGAAGATAACGCGTCTTCGCGCGGAAGGAAACCCTGCACACGCGTCGGGGTCCTGCGGTCCGGTGCACGAGGTCGGGAGTGCGCGCACGGTCTCGCCGAACCCGATTTGCGCGGCAGAACTGCGCAAGCCCGCCCGGTCTCGGATAGGTGCATCAGTACGTTGTGGAACAACCGGGTAGGTCTGTGGACCCCTCTCGAGATCGCGACACCGTCCCCGTCGTGAGGTCTGGACGGCCACCCTCACCGAATGGTATGCATGAGTCATGCATGGAAGTCGCACGGCCAACCTCCTCGGGGCCGCGGCGCTGGCTGTGAGCGATCTCGTTCTCACGAGGGTCACCCGCGTCAGCCAGGTCAGCCCGAGCGGTGCTGCCGCGCTGGTGGTCTTGTCGGCCACCCCCGACCTGAGCGTGACAGAACTCGGCCGGCGCGTGGGCCTGACTCAATCGGCCGCGGCACGCATGGTCGAGTCACTCGAGGGCAAGAACTTGGCGCAACGGAAACGCGGTGCGGGACGGGAAAGGGCTGTCGCCCTCACTTCGGAAGGGCAGCGGGCAGCGCGTGCCGCCCTCGGGGCCCGCGGGGATGGACTGGCCTCGCTGCTGGCGGCACTCGACGACGAAGAACGCGAGGCGCTGGCCGGTGTGCTGGACAAATTGTTGGCCCGGATTTACCAGGATGTCCGTGACTCGGAATTGCTCTGCCGGCTCTGTGATCGCCGGGCATGCACCACCGACGCGGTCTGTCCGGTCGGCAACGCCGAAAGAGCGACCGAAAAGTAATCCGGATGGGACCTCTCCTCGCGCTCACCTCGGCACTCTTCTACGGCATCTCGGACTTCACCGGCGGTCTGCTGTCCCGTCGCGCCCATTTCCTGGTTGTCGCGGCCGTGGGTCAGGTCGGTGGGCTCCTGTTCGCCGTCGTCGCTGCCACAGCGGTCGGCTCCTCCGGTGTGCCGGCGCCGGTCGACCTGGCCTGGGGCGCCCTGTCGGGGGTCGGTACCGGAGTGGGGATGTTGTTCCTGTTCCGTGGCCTCAGTCATGGGGCGATGAGTGTGGTGGTTCCGATCAGCGCGGTCTGCGGTATCGCCTTGCCGGTCCTGATCGGAGTCGCCGCTCTCGGTGAGCGCCCGTCCACGCTGTCCTGGCTCGGCATCGTGATCTCGGTTCCCGCACTGTGGCTTGTCGCGGACACCGGTACTCGCGCTGGACCCGCGCTGCCGGCAGCCGCTCTCGATGGTCTCATCGCAGGAATCGGCATTGCCGTGCAGTATATTTCGCTGGCGCAGGCCGGGTCGGGGGCAGGATTGTGGCCCGTTGCCGCCGGGCGGGTCGCGGCGATCCTCACCATCGTGCCGCTGCTGTCGACCGTGGGACGCGCACACATGCGGCGGTCTCTTCACACCGTGCCGGCGGCAGCCGTCACCGGGGCGGCAGCAACACTTGCGCTCATCGCGTATCTGCTCGCCACGAGGGAGCAACTCGCCGTCGTCGCCGTCGTGTTGTCCTCCCTCTACCCCGTCGTCCCCGTCGTGCTCGGTGTCACCGTTCTTCGAGAACGCCTGATCCCGAAACAGTCGGTCGGCCTTCTCGCCGCCGCGTCCGCGGTGGCACTTCTCGCCACCAGCTGACCCCTTGGCGCGAAACTCGGTATACGCGTCCGCCGTGTGGGTGTGGCAAATCCGGGTACCCGCATGTCACAGCCGTCCGCTCGAACGCCGAGCAGCCGTATTCCACGGAGGGCCGTTACTATGACCGCTCAACCTCCGGACCCTGATCCGGCGAACACTCCCGATCTCGAATCGGGCGGCGGTGTCCGACCAGGTTCGACGCCTCCGGACTCCGCCCAGACGTCGGGGTTGTCCGAGCACGAACCGCGCACCAGTTGGTCGTTTCCACCGACAGGCATTGCCACGATGGTGGTCATCGGTGTGATCGTCGTGGTGTTCGTGGCGATCGCGGTCCTGCTGGTGCTCGATATCGTCGGGGTCTTCGACTGAGTTCGGTCTCCCCTTCGGGCGCCGCCCGATGATCATTCCCGCCGCACGTCCTCGGGATTCTTGTCCGTGCGCAGGCCACGCCAGGTCGGGTGCCGGAGAAGGTTCGCCGTGGTCCATTCGGTGAACCCGACCTCGCCGACCAGCCGGGGAGTGACCCAATTCGCGTCCTTGCGTTGGGCGGTCGTCAGGGTGTCGGTGAACGGGCTCGTCTTCCGTGAGAGCCGTTCGAGTTTTCGCGTCAAGGACTCGAGCATCGGTTCGGTGAATCCGGTGCCGACCCTGCCGACGTACCGGAGCCCGTCCGTGTCCGGGATGCCGAGCAGCAGCGATCCCAGCGTGTCGCTGCGTGATCCCTTGCCGCGTCGCCAGCCACCGACGATCACCTCCTGAGTGCGCTGGTTCTTCACCTTGATCCAGGCTTTGCCCCGCCGGCCGGTCAAGTAGGTCGAGTCGTTCTTCTTGCCGACGATTCCTTCCCACCCGCGTCGACGGCTCTCCGCCAACGCCTCGGCGGCATCGCCGCGCAAACGGGCGGGGACGGTGAGACCGGTGCTCGACGCCAATTCCTCCAACACCCGGCGCCGATCCGCATACCCGTGACGCAGCAGCGAGGCGCCGTCGAGGTAGAGCACGTCGAACACGTAGAACTCGGCCGGATACTTCTGCGCGGCAGCGGTGATCGCCGCCGGCTTCTGCAGCCCGGACCGGTTCTGCAGGGCGGCGAAGCTCGTCACGCCCGCCGAGTCGAGGGTGACGATCTCGCCGTCGAGGACGACATCGTGATCGGCCAGTGTGTCCCCGATCGAGGCCAGTTCCGGGTAAGTCGCGGTGAGGTCGCGACCGGACCTGCTGTGCAGGTGGACCTTCCCGTCGGAGATCTCGGCAATCGCCCGTATCCCATCCCATTTCCCCTCGAACGACCAGAGGTCGGCGGGCATGTCGGGGAGATCCTGATCGGATCCGAGTGTCGCGAGCATGGGTTTCAGGTCCCGCGGCATCGGTGTTTCGTCGGCGGGCTTCGACGAGGCGCTCGCGGGTTCCTGGTCGGATTCGCTGTGCGGCAGCGGCCGTTCCTTGTCCTTCTTGATCTTGTGCATCAACCACTGGTCGTCTTTGGTGCGGATCAGCACGTACTGCCCGTGAAGGCGTCGGCCCCGGAGTTCGAACAGAATCTCGTCGCGTTCCCACTTGATGGGGACGTAGGTTCCCTCGTCGAAGATGTCCACTCGGCCGCCGCCGTACTGGTCCTTCGGGATGGTCCCGGAGAACGTGCGGTAGTCGAGGGGATGGTCTTCGGTCTGGACGGCGAGGCGATTCTTCGACGCAGAACGTGGGACGCCTTTGGGTACCGCCCACGAGACCAGTACCCCGTCGCGTTCGAGGCGGAAATCCCAATGCAGGTTGGTCGCGTGGTGCTCGTGGACGACGAAGCTCAGGGCCCGGCCCGAGTCCGCTGATGGTGAATCGGCTGTGGGAGCGGGGACCGGTTCGGGTGTCTTGCCGCGCTTTCGTTTGGATCGGTACGTCCGAAGGGAGTCCAGGGACGCCGAGAGTAGGTCGCCTTCGCTGCGGTATCGGTCGAGTACCTCGTCGAACCGCAATTGACGCAGATCGGTTGCCTCGAGCTCCTTCCATTCCCGTGGCGCGGCGACCGTCGGTTCGGAGCGCCCGCGCAACGAGTACGGAGTAACGGTGGTCTTGGCGACGTTGTTCTGACTCCAGTCGAGGAAGACCTTTCCCCGGCGGTCGGTCTTGGCCATGGTGGCGGTCACCGATTCCGGCGAGTCCTTCTCGAGTCTCTTTGCGAGCGTCCGGGCGAACGGAGAGGGGTCGATGTCGTTCTTCGCGGTGAGCGACGCGTAGACGTGAATACCCTTGCTGCCGCTGGTGACCGGGAACGACGTCAGCCCGGCGTCGTCGAGTTGCTCCTTGACCGCCAGGGCGACACGGGCACAGTCGGAAAGGTCCATACCTTCACCGGGATCGAGATCGAACACCAATCGTGTTGCCGGTCCCGGTTTGCCGTCGACCACCGTCCATTGCGGCACGTGCAATTCCAACGCGGCGAGTTGCCCCATCAGCACCAAACCTGCGGCGGAGTCGATGAGGGGATAGTCGACGCTGCGGTCCTTGTGCTGCACGGTCAGTCGCGGAACCCATTTCGGCGTCGACGAGGGGAGGTTGCGTTCGAAGAAGGAGTCCGAGTCGACACCGTCCGGCCACCGCTTCCGGGTCACCGGGCGTTGCGCCAGGTGCGGCACCATCGCGGGAGCGATCTCCGCCAGGTAGTCGATCACCTCGCCCTTCGTCGTTCCCACGGACGGGTACAGAACTTTGTCGAGATGCGTCAGGTGCAGTCGGTGCCCATCGATCGTCCTGGTCGACATGGGTGTGGTGCTCCCTTCGAAGGTCTCGGATGAATTTTCGTGGGGACATCGTCAGCGGCGACATCGACGACGGCGAAAGGTTGTGTTGGGACCAACCCACCCGGCGCAGCACCGCAGGGCACCGACGGCCTCGGCGACAGCAGCGTCTGTGCTCGACCCCGCAACGACACCAGTTCCGACGTTGCCGGTCGACCCGCCGACGACCTTGAGACCCCGTTCATGACTCACGACGACCGAATACCCTGCCGTACCGCCCCGCCAATCGTCCGGCTGCCTACGGACCGACTGCCGACCCCACCCCGCAGTCCGCTGCGCGGGTCCGAGTCCAACTGATGGCAGCGCCCTGATGAACCAGTCGGTTCCGCGGCCGAGGACGACGATGGGCCGCCGCAACAGAGCAATGTCAGGTGATCGGAACGGCGACCGGCAGGAGTATCGGAGCAACGTCGAAGTGCTGTCTGAGTTGACAGGACGCAGAGAACCGCAGTTCAACCCCGGACGGGGTTGACCCTCTCGGCGAGAACCTGCAGCGTCGGGGGACTGAGCCCTGTCGTGGGTGATTCAGCACCCCACCCTGGGGGTAATGCCGAATCATGCACACACGACACGTAACCCTGATCGTCGGCGTATCCCTCACCGTCCTCGCCGCAGCCGGATGCGGCAACGACGATTCTTCGACGGATGTCTCGGCCACCGTGCAGACGCCCCCCGACTCTGTCGAAACGACGACCACCGGCATGCCTATCTTGCCCGGGTCTGAAGGAGCCTTCCAGTTGCCGAGCGACAGCGCCGGCGACGACAACGCCTTCACCTATGACGAAGCCGCTGTTCCGGTGGGTTCCTCCGTGAACATTGAATCCGAGGAGGAGGGTGGCCGCACCACCGTCACGTTCAACGCAACCGGCCTTGCCCCCAACCGTGACTTCGGTGTCCACGCGCACACGCGACTGTGTGGGCCACAGCCGTCGGATTCGGGGCCGCACTATCAGAACGATGTCGACCCTGCTGCCACGCCGGATGCTCCGTCGTCGGATCCGGCCTATGCGAATCCCCAGAACGAGATCTGGCTCGATGTCACCACCGACGCGAACGGCAACGCACAGGCGTCGACGACCGTCGACTGGGAGTTCCGTGACGGCGAGGCCAACTCGGTGGTACTGCACGCACAGCACACCATGACCGGGGCCGGACAGGCCGGAATGGCGGGTGACCGACTGGCCTGCATCGATGAAGACTTCTGAAAGCATCTGTTGCCTCGCGACCGAGATCCGGATCGATACATGACAACGTGACCGGCCCGCCGTGAGTGCTGCCGGCCTCCCAGCGAACGACTGGGGAATGCGGGTACCCGGATTCGCGACACCCGAATTGGCAACGGCAAGCCTCGCCGTCCGTGGGGGACGATTGCACACCAACGAAATCCCAGACTCACACCGCTTCGACCCACCGCCGGTGGACGGGATCGTAAGTGATCAGCCCCAGTTCTTCGAACGAATGCAACCATCCTTCCATGGGCCATCGGTGCCAGCGTCGATGAAACAGTTCAGCGTTGGCGAGGATGTCAGCGAGGTGCTCGACGGGGGGATCGGACACGGGATGGTATTGGTGGAACGCGTCGGCGCCGCCCACCCAGCGCAAACCCACGCCCGCGGCGGCGGCGGTCTGCGCGAGATCGGTGTCCTCCCCGCCGTAACCGGTGTATTCGGTGCAGAATCCACCGATCCGATTCCAGGTGGCGGCGGTGACGGCGAAGGACAGTGACCAGAACAGGTCGTAATCGGTCCCGGTCAGCACAGTCCCTGCCGGCGGTGCCGGACGCGCCGGATGTGGGCGGCGTCGTTCGTGGACATGGTCGAGGTCGTAGCCCAGCGGTCCGGGTGGCGGCAGATAGGTGACCGGGCCGCACAACAGAGCATGGCGATGGCACCGCTGCCGAGCCGCGTCGACGTACCGCTGGAGCATTTCGGTACCGGCGATGCAGTCCACGTCCAGGAAGACCAGCAGTTCCGCCCCCGCAGCCAGAGCGGCCGCAGCACCGGCGTTGCGGGCGTAGGCCAGCGGGAGTGGGCCCCGATCGTGCTCGATCCACAACGGCCGGGTGGTGCTGCCCTCGGAGGCCACGACGTCTGCCACCGCGGGGTCTCCGATCGCGACAACCACGTGTTCGTCTGCGGCCACTGTGCTGCGTTCCAGAGACCGCAGGTGAAACCGCAAATGGGTGTCTCGGTTCGCGGCGATCGTAATGACCGCGATCCTCACCGCGAAGCCTCGGATTGCTTTGCGAGCGTGTCGATGACCGCCGCGGCGCGTGCGGCCGCCCCCGCGGTTTGCCAACGCGGCCACCGCTGACCACCGCGCTTCAGCGCCGCCTCGATCAGGTGTGGCCACGCGGTCACCGATGGCCACTGCGGCACCGACACTGCTAGCCCCTTGTCTGAGAGTGCCGCCGCGGTGGCCTGTTGTTCGTCGAACGGGCGTGGTTGGGCGATGATGATCGCCGGACGGCGGGCGGCGGCGATGTCGGCCACGGCGTTCTGACCGGCGTGGGAGACCACGACGTCGGCGCCGCTCAACTGTGGCCACGGGTCATCCACCCAGGGACCGCCCGGGACGCCGAGCGCCTGCCACCGGTATCCGGGGTGCCGATGGGCGCACAACCGAATGTCGTCCATCGACAGATTCGATCCGCCGGTGCCGCTGAGCACCAACACCTGGGGACGCCCGGATGGCGGGGTGTCGTCACACTCGCGGCCATCGAACCGGCTGATTCCGCCCACAAAGGTGGTCTTGTGCGCAAATTCTTGGAGCCAGACCGGGTCGTACATCTCTTGCGGCCACGCCGCGATGATGTGCTCGGCAAGCTGATATCCCAGACGATGCGCCGAATCGGTGCGAACTCCCGGCATGGCGATGACCACGACCGGAACCCCCAGAAGCCGGACGAAGGCGGCTACTTCAACCGAGACGTCCACCACCATAAGACTCGGCCTGGCGGATTCGATCCAGGTGGCCACTCGGCTCATCCGCGATGCCAGACCCCGATCGTGCAAGGGCGCCCAGTGCAGTGTCCCGTTGGCCGTCGGATCCAGGGGCGGACCACCGTGGTCGTCCCGGGCGAGGCAGATGACGTCGGCGAAGCACTCCGCCCCGGCCGGCGGCGCAGAGGACAGAGCGGTGACTGCAGTGGCGAGGGCGGAGCAGATACTCGTCGCCCGCACCCGGTGTCCCTGCCCGTGGTGATGAATGTAGTAGCCGATCACAGCGACGCCCTGGTGTGTCGGAACGATTTTCCGCCGCGGTGCGTCCGTGTCAGCCGCCGATAGGTAGCCACGTACGCGTCGACCATGGTGCGTTCGGAACAGTGTTCAGCGGCGCGGATACGGGCCGCCGGACGGGAGAGTCTCACGGTTTCCGGGATCGCCCGCACCAGGGCATCGAGGTCGTCCGGGGGTACCAGTCGGCCGCAGTCGGGGGTGAGCACTTCCGGGATCCCACCCCGGGCGAACGCGACCACGGGCGTGCCGCAGGCGAGTGCTTCGGCGACCACCAGACCGTAGGGCTCGTCCCATACCGGTGTCACCAGCGCCGCAGCCGACCTGCCGATCGCGGTGGCCAACGCGGACTGGCCCAGGTGACCGAGGTAGACGACGTCCCGGTTCAGGAGAGGTTTGATGGAACGTTCGAAGTACTCCTTGTCGCTGATCGGGCCGGCCAGTACGAGAGGAAATCCGGCACGTCGGGCGGCGATGATCGCGAGGTGAGCCCCCTTCTCGGGCACCAGACGGCCGAACCAGATCAGGCGCCTGCCCCCGCTGCCGACCGGCCAATCGGCGAGATCGACCCCATTGGGGATGACATCGATGTCACCGACCGCGTGCCGCCACGAGGCGGCGGTGTGTGCGCTCACCGCCGCGAACTGGGCGCCCTGCCCTGTGCCGACCGTGATGGCCGACTCGAGCCACGGTGTGGGCGGGGTGTGCAGCGTGCACAGAATCGGGGTGGGGACAGTGGCAGCCATGGCCACCGGCAAATAGTGCAGGCTGTGGTTGTGTATCACGTCGAACGCTCCCGCCAGAGGGCCGCCGAGATCGAGCATCAGCTGCAGATAGGCGTGATGTTCGGCCATGAACTCGATCGACGGCATCGATGCATCGGTTCGGGCCGCCGCGCTCATCTCGAGAGTCCGGACTTCGAGGTGCGTGCAGCCCAGTGCCGGATCGGAGTCCGGACCGGCGAACAACGTCACCCGGTGACCGTCCGCGGACAAGGTGCGGGCCAAGTACCACACATGCGATTCGAGACCCCCGGCGAACGGTTGCCGGATCGGGAATCGGCAGGACGCCAGAAGTGCGATCCGTAGCGGTGCCCCGGTCATGACAGTGCCTTCTCGTAGAGGTTGTGGTGTTCGCGGGCCAGCGCTTGCCGCTGCGACGCACGTTCGTCCCACGTCGCCCGCATCGGGTGGCCGCCATGGAGTGCGCGGATGCACCGGTCCAGTGACGGCCCGTCGAAATGGGTTTCGTCGAACCCGAACACCGCGCAGTCCTGCTGCTCGCCGTAGAAACCGCAGTTCGGGGCCGCGACCGCGGTGCCGAGGTCGTAACAGGCCTCGAGCCAACCCGAGTGGGTACCGAAGCGGTACGGAAGAACCGACACCGACAGCGACGACAGATAATCCCACAGTTCCTCGTCCGAGAAATACGGGTGGACTCGGACTTCGACGCGGTCCCGGTCCCCGTAGCGCAGAAGACGCGCACCGGCGTCGGGGGCGTACCAGTGATTCTCGGGATCGAAGATTTCGTCGTGGACGTCGACCTGCAACCGAGCACCCTCGAGACTGAGTACCGTCTCGGACAGTGCATCGAGGACTGGGAACGGATCCATGTTCGCGCGAAGACTTTTCACGTGCACCCCGATCACGAACTCGTCGTCGCCGGGCCGTGGGCGGTCGATCAGCAGGCGCTCCACTACGTGCGGGTGTCCGAGCACCGTGGCCGCACGAGACCACTGTCGATCGATCACCGCCGCGGCTCCCGGGGTGAGGGTGACGACCTGTGCGGCTGCCGGCACCAGCGCATCGAGCAGATCGAGGTGCGGTTCGGGATCGGGTTGGTGCGGGTTGCGCAGATCGTGGACGGTGTACACCAGGGGGATATGGCGAACGGACAATTCGTGGAGAATCGCCTCCATCAGGGCAGGGTCGATGGCGTCGAAGCCGAAGTGGATATGAAACACATCGAATTCCCTGTAGTGCCGGCTGATCCACATCGGGTCGAGCATCAACGGCGGCCACCATCCTCCCGGTACCGTGCGTCCATCTGCGGGGATCGGGTCCGGGAGCCGGACGACGTGATCATTGCTTCTCGGATCAGTGAGATGTCGAACATAGACGTGCGACGCCGGCACCGAGGCGACCCGGATCATCTGCGCTTCCTCTCCATGAGTGTTGGTTGACGAACTTTCCTTGCTTGGAATCCAATGCTGTCGAGGGCGTCCGGGGGACACTGGCGAAGTCGATCTATGCCACAACGGGGATCGACGAACCTTCGTTCCACCACGGAAAGCTCTCCGCCGCGCATGTTGCAGCGAGGCGCTCACCCCACTGGCAACAGGTTCTGTCCGCACCTTCGACAAGTGGCACGGTTGCAGTGCGCAGCGCGGCAGCCCGCTGACCGAGCCGGGGGCAATGCTCGGGGGGATCCGGGACTCGGCGATAGCTGGGGACCTGATCGGGATCGAGGGAATCGGCGGACTCTGTCGGGCACGGCGTAGCTCCTCGCTGGCAATTCAGTGGGATGGAGCCGCATCGCTGCTGTACGGATTCGCTCTTCTCGGTATGCCCAGTCGTTCCCAAAACAAATCAGTCGCCCTGCCGAGGCACGTGCTCGTTGCGGCCGCTCGACGATCAAGGCATCATCCCGGAAGACCCGGTGATCGACGACTTCGGGACACCAGACCTCGCCGAGACGAGCAGGTCAGGGCAGATGCGCCCTGGTGAGGTTTGCGTCGCGCCAGGATGGGCGCAGTGCCAAACCTTGCCCACCCGAGAGATGCGGTTTCGTGTCCGTGTTTCAGGGCATAGCTACAGCAGATGGCAACCACGAACGAAGCCGAGAATACGGCGTTCTGGTTCATCAACGAGGAGTGATCATGGGTACCGAACCAGGCAAACAGCTACACGAAGAACCACAGTCCGAGCGCGGCCCCGAAGGCTCACGCGACGCGGGCCCGGACCAGGCTGGAGCAGGCCAGACGGACCGCAAGCCGGGGTCCCTGGATCAGGAGGAGGTCACCTCCTCCGCGGAGCAGGGCACGAACCCGGCGCCCGCTGGCGGCTCGCTGCCTCCCGGCGGCGCGGAGCCGGCGACACCGCCATACGACGGCCGGACGACCAGCACGAAGGAAGGGCGCCCGGAGCACGACGACCATGTGGACGCCACCGGAATGCAGTCGCCGACACCCGGGGAGACCCCACGCGGCGCGGTGGCCTCTCCGGCCGAGGAGAAGCCCGCTGTACACGCCGCCGAGACCGAGGGCAGCGACTCCGGAGTGGGACCCGCGCATCAGGGAGGCGTCGGCAAGGGCGAAGACAAGAAATGACAGACCCGGCAGCGCCGCTGGGGATGTCTCAGAAGGGGGGCGCTCGTTGCCTGCCCGGCACCCCACCAGGCGCCCCGATATGTGTCTGTGCCGCGTTCCCAGCGGCTGGACTGATTGCGGGTCTGGCGTTATCGAGGGCGTCGGCAGGGAGGGTGAGGTATGCCCGAGAACGTGTTTGTCCTGGGACTGGATCAGCACAACAAGCGGATCCTGGAGCGGATGCCGGACGCGCGAGGGTGCCGGTTTCATTCCTTGCTGTCGTGGGAGGAGATGTTCGGCGAACGCATCGCATTCGATGACCTGCTGAGCTCAGCGCAGTGCCAACTCGATTCCTTCTCCGGATCGGTTGATGCGATCATCGGATTCTGGGATTTCCCGGTCAGTGCGATGCTGCCACTCTTGCGCAGTTGGTGTGGGCTCGCCACAGCCTCGGTGGAGGAAGTGGTGATGTGTGAGCACAAGTACTGGAGCCGGATCATCCAACAACGTGTGATCGAGGAGTACCCGCGGTTCGGGCTCGTCGACCCGTCCAACGACCGCGAACCACCAGCGAACGTGCATTTTCCGATGTGGATCAAGCCGGTGAAGTCCTTCTCCTCCTTACTGGCCTTTAGGGTCACCAACGTCGACGAGTTCCGTCAGGCGTTGGGCAAGATCCGCGAAGGGATCGGCTGGGTCGGTGACCCGTTCGATGCGCTCCTTGCCCGGGTCGAGCTCCCACCCGAGATCGCCGGTGTCGGTGGCAGCTTCTGCGTGGCAGAAGAGGCTGCGGCGGGGCGGCAGGTGACGGTGGAGGGGTTCCGCTACCGTGGCGAAGTCGTCGTCTACGGGGTGGTCGACTCGGTGCGAGCAGCCACCTGCCCGAGTTTCCTTCGCTATCAGTACCCTTCGTCGCTACCCGATTCCGTCTGCATCCGTCTGGCGCATATCACGCGCCGTGTCGTCGAGGCTATCGGACTCGAGCGGATGACGTTCAACGTCGAGTTCTTCTGGGACACAGTCACAGACACGGTCGTGTTGCTAGAGATCAATCCGCGGCACTCACAGTCGCATGCGACGCTGTTCGAGGACGTGGACGGGGCCGCCAACCATCAAGTGGCGTTGCGGCTGGCGCTCGACAGAGACCCCGAACACCCGAGTGGCAAAGGTGCTTTCGCAGTAGCAGGCAAGTTCTTTCTTCGTCGCTACACCGACGGCATCGTCCGTCGAAGTCCACGCCGGGACGAAATCGACGCGATCGAGGCAGTGGTGCCCGGGACCTTGATCGATATTGCCGTCCATGCGGGGGATCGGCTGTCGGACCTGCGCGGGCAGGACAGTTACAGCTTCGAATTAGGCCGCGTCTACATCGGGGCGTCCAACGAGGTGGCGTTGACCCGCAAATTCGCACGTGTGGAAGCGGCGTTGCCCTTCGAGTTCGAGGCGGTCGGCTGATGCGCACGGTGACCGTGTTTCCGTCCATCGTCCGTGAGGACCGGCACGTCTGGATCCCGATGCGCGACGGAGTCCGGTTGGCCGCGCGCATCTGGCGTCCCGAGCGGTCCGACACGGCGCCGGTTCCGGCGATCCTGGAGATGATTCCGTACCGACAGGGTGACCTCACGGCTCGGCGGGACTCGATCCACCATCCCTACCTCGCCGGGCACGGCTATGCCGGGGTGCGGGTGGACTTGCGGGGCAGCGGGAACTCGGAAGGGATTCTCACCGGTGAATATCTGGAACAGGAACTGACCGACGCCGAGGTTGTGCTGGCGTGGCTTGCCGAGCAACCGTGGTGCACGGGTCGGTGCGGGATGATGGGCATCTCCTGGGGTGGGTTCAATGCGCTGCAGGTGGCGGCCCGCCGCCCACCCGAACTCGACGCGATCGTGACAGTGAGTTCCACCGATGACCGCTACACCGATGATGTGCACTACATGGGCGGATGCCTCCTTTCGGACAACCTGTCGTGGGCGTCGACGATGTTCGCGTACAACTCGTGTCCACCGGACCCGGCCGTGGTGGGGGACCGGTGGCGGCAGATGTGGCACCAGCGGCTGACCGGGAGTGGGCTGTGGATCGAGGACTGGCTGCGTCACCAGCGGCGCGACGACTTCTGGCGGCACGGTTCGATTTGTGAAGACTATTCTGCGGTGACCTGTCCGGTCCTCGCGGTCAGTGGGTGGGCCGACGGCTACACCAACTCCGTGTTCCGGCTGCTCGCCCACCTCGACGGACCGCGCAAGGGGCTGATCGGACCCTGGTCGCACAAGTATCCGCATCTGGGAGAGCCGGGTCCCGCGATCGGTTTCCTCCAAGAAGTGGTGCGCTGGTGGGATCACTGGCTCAAGGATGTCCCCAACGACGTCATGGACGAGCCGATGCTGCGGATCTGGATGCAGGAGACCGTTCCGCCACTCACCGCATACGAGGATCGACCCGGCCGTTGGGTGGGCGAGCCGAGCTGGCCCTCACCCGACATCCACTGCAGCGAACATCCCCTCGAACGCAACCGTGTGGGCAATCCAGGGGAGAAGGTAGGGGTCGAGGAACTCACGATCGAATCACCACTGTCGGTCGGCCAGTTCGCCGGAAAATGGTGCTCATACAACGCCCCTCCAGACCTGCCCTACGATCAGCGCGAGGAGGACGGTGGCTCACTGGTTTTCGACACCGACGAGTTCACCGACCGCTACGAAATTCTCGGCTCTCCCACAGTCGAGCTCGAGCTCGCCGCGAGCAAGCCGGTCGCGATGGTTGCAGCGCGCCTCTCGGACGTCGCACCCGACGGCCGAGCAACCCGCATCAGCTACGGCCTACTGAACCTGACCCACCGAAAGAGCAACGAGGACCCCGAACCGCTAGTTCCTGGAGACCATTACACGGTCAGTGTGCAACTCAACGCCATGGCACAGGCCCTGCCAGCAGGGCATCGCCTCCGGGTTGCCCTCTCGACTTCCTACTGGCCACTGGTATGGCCGCCGCCGGAGCCGGTGCGGCTGTCGGTATTCACCGGCTCGAGCAGACTCGTCCTGCCCCTCCGCCCGACCATCAATCGCGATGAATTCCCGTTGCGTCCGTTCGACGATCCGGAAGGGGCTCAACCGATCCCGGTGACGCAACTCGTGCCCGGTGAAGAGCACTGGACCGTCTCACGGGACCTGGTGCGCTATATCTCCGCTCTCGAGGTCGTCAAGGACCTCGGCGTCATCCGTTTCGACAACAGCGGACTCGAGGTCGCGCGACGGGCGTACGAGCGCTACAGCTGGGTTGGTGACGACTTCGGGTCGGTTCGCGGTGAAACGGAGTGGACGGTCACCTTCGAGCGGGAAGACTGGAAAGCGTCGACGACCACCCGCACCGTACTGACGTCCACCGCGGAAAACTTCCGCATCCAAGCCGAGCTACGCGCGTATGAGGGCGGCCGGTGCGTCGCCACCCACGAATGGGACCGCACGGTACCCCGTGACCTCGTGTGAGAAATGCGGCATGTCATCTCAGAAGGCAGCAAACTCTGAATATGATGCTCCGGAACGGTAATCGGCCTGGTCCGCGTCCACCTGATCCCGGATGGCCAACGGTGTGTTATCCGAATTCCTGGGTTCCCTTCGTGACCCTCCACACGACAGCAGGATCCGGCGCATTCTCGGCCATGAAACGCGCTTGCGACATGCACGCTCATGGAGTGCCTGCCCGGCCCATCGACGGAGCACAATCGACCGCGTCCCGGCTCTGATCAGCAGCCTGGCGTCGGATGCCGCTGCTCGCCTTGTCATCGGCATCATGAACGTCCGACCAGAACCTGCCCACCTCAACGCTGTTGTCAATCAGAATCTTTCACCGCGAAATCGGGCCGTGTCCCTCGCCGGGTCACGCCCGCGTGGTCTGTTCCAGGTCGATCACGATCTTACCGAGCACGTGCCCGGACTCCATCGCGCGCAGGGCTTGCGGCGCTTCATCGAAGGGGTAGGTCTGCAAGATCTTGGGGTCGACCTTGCCCTCGGCGACCAGGCGGGCGATGCTGGGAACCCCTGCGGTGCCCGATACCAGGAAGGTGCCACCGAGTTCGTCGACACCGGGATCGACGATGGAGACGATGCGGGCAGGGTTGGTGATCAAAATGGCGACCTGCCGCAGGGGTCCGCCGCCGACAAGGTCCAGGATGGCATCGACACCACCGGGGAGCAGTTCCCGCATCTGCTCGACGACGTCGCCGCTGTCGTACGGCACCAGCGTCGCTCCGAGACTCTCCACCAGCGGCCGCTTGGCCGCGCTCCCGACACCGAAGACCGCGGCACCACGGTCCCGCGCCAGCTGTGCCCCCATCACGCCGACCCCGCCACCGATGCCGTTGATCAGCAGCGTCTGGCCCTCGACGATGTCGAGTCGCTCCAGCACCTCCCAGGCGGTCCCGCCAGCCACCGGAAGCGCCGCCGCCTGCAAGAAACTCAGCTGCGGGGGCTTGTGCGCGGTCGCCTCGGCGAGCAGCACCGCGTGCTCGGCGTAGCTACCGTGCTCCGGTGCGGACCTGCCCATCACCGCGTCGCCCTCGGAGAACCCGGTGACGTCGGATCCGACCGCCACCACGACACCCGACGCTTCGACACCGAGAACCAGGGGGAAGGCCGGGGTGGCTTGCGGGTCGGCCATCGCTCCGCTGCGGATCTTGTAGTCGATCGGATTGACCCCGATGGCCTTGACCCGGATCACCAGCTCGCTGGGACCCGGGGCCGGCTCCGGCCGGTCGAACCAGGTCTCGGTCTCGGGACCGCCGTAGGAGGTGTAGCCGTAGGCCCTGCTCATCCTGGTGTCCTCCCCAACGTTGCGGCACGTATCCGTTCCCATCCTGCCTCTCCCAGCCCTGCGGCCGCAGGCCGATCGCGAAGGCCGGAAATGTGCGTTCGTGGTCCGGGGTGCGCACGGCCACGACGGCCCAGGGACCACCGAGTTGGATGCGCAAGGTCATCGCCAATTCTTGGGCGACGAGCGACGGCGTGGGGGCTACGGCAGCCGCACACTCCTCGAGAGGGTGGCGGGGTGTACGGGTGGGCCGTCGGGGTACTCGAGTCCGCGACCGGAATCCGACGAAAGGCAGGGGACGTGACCGAAAAACCGGACACCACGCAGGCACCGCGACCACTGGCCCTCGTCACCGGCGCTTCGCACGGCATCGGTCTGGAACCGGCGAAGCTGTTCGTGCAGGACGGGTACGACCTCGTCGTGGTGGCGGACTCCGACGCACTCGACTCCGCGGTCGCTGACCTCGCCTGCACGGGAGCGACGATCATTCCCGTGCGCGCCGACCTGAAGACCGAGGAGTGCGTGACCACGGTGTATGCGGCCGTCGGGGAGGACGGCAGGCCTCTGGCCGCGGCGGTTCTCAATGCCGGTGTGGGACGCGGTGGTTCATTCGTCGATACCCGCTCGCCGACACGCTCGCCGTCGTCCACCTCGACGTCCGCTCCACCGTGCACCTGGCCAAATTGGTTTTCGACGACATGACGCGACGGGGCGTGGGCAAGGTGCTCGTCACCTCGTCGGTGGCGTCGACGATGCCCGGCCCCTACCAGGCGGTGTACAACGCCTCGAAGTCCTTCGTGGAGTCGTTCAGCGAGGCGTTGCACAGCGAACTGACGGGCACCGGTGCGTCACCATCACCGCGCTGATGCCCGGGCCGACGGACACCCACTTCTTCGCGCGGGCGAGATTGGGCGACACGGCGCTGGGGCAGGGCCCGAAGGATGATCCCGCCGCGGTCGCGAAGCAGGGGTACGACGCGATGTGGCGGGGCGAGCGGAAGGTGGTCGCCAGTTCCGCGCTGTCGAAGGTGATGGCTACGCTCGGCGCCGCCACGCCGGACGCGGTCGAGGCGGCCGCACACAAGGCCCTCGCCAAACCGGGATCGGGACGGTAGCTCGGCCGCACCACCGCCACGGTGAGCGCCGACAGTCGAATATGCTCCGGGGCAACAAAAATAACCCAACTCTGATGTGCAGATTGGTGGGCGAGGGTGGTCCGTTATGTCGAGCGGGTCCGGCGGTGTGCCTGTTCCGAAGGTGCGGCGTTGCTGGATGGCGCCGGTGCCGCGGGCGAGGACCGCTGGTGGGCCTGGTGCGCCCGGTGGTAGTCGCTGGTGCGACCCAGGGCGGGGCGAAGGTGGTCGAGCAGGCGCAGGATCGGGTCGGTGGCGGGGACCAGATGCCCGGAGACCGGGTCGATGCCGTGCCCGTCGATTCCGTCGCGGGCGGCGCGCCAGTACGCCGCGTGCGTATCCACCGGGCTGGGGGTGTAGCCCCGGAGGAGCGCGGTGGGCGGTGACGACAGACCCTGGATCAGGGTCGCCACTACCGCGGCGTCGTCGTCGGTCGCGGGCACGTCGGCGATTCGGGCTTCGATGGCAGTGGCACGAAATTTCTGTAGTGCTGACTGTAGACTTCCTCCAGTCATCGGCATAATATTGACCGCAGATCGGCGGAGACGACCCCTCCGGGGGCCGCCCCGACAAGACACCGACGGGAGCGGAACTCTTCCAGATGCGGGTTCCGTACCCGGAACCCGCATCTGACGAATGAGACTGTTCATCCGTAGGCGCGGGGTCTCGAGTCGAGAGGCAGGTGTTGCGTAACTCACGAGATCTGAAAGCTGTGCATCGAATGTCGGGGTACCGGCGGCCGCTGACACCGTGGTGAACGCGGGCGGGACCCCGGTACCGCAGGCGCGCAGTCCCGCCCCGACCATGAAGAAGCACCGAGGTATTCGTGGACGAGAACCCTGACCGTGAAACATCGAGGAACGAACTCGACAATGACGACTATCCGGCGTTCAGCATGGGCCGCGCCGTCGACACCCTCGGTGTCACCGCCGCCTTTCTCCGCAGTCTCGACGACATGGGTTTGGTGGTGGCGCAACGTTCTCCGGGTGGGCATCGCCGGTATTCGCGGAACCAACTCCGCCTCGTCTCCCGCGTGCGCGAGCTGGTCAGTAACGGCACCGCCGTGGAAGCCGCGTGCCGCATCGTCTCGCTCGAAGAACAACTCGCCGACGCGCGGCGCGATCTGCGGGATCGGACCGCCGACGACCGTTCCTGACGGCGATGCAGGATCAGGGATTTCGAGTACAGCCAACCGGCGGGCGCCGTGACCGCGCTTTCAATTGGTTAGTCATGAGCACAATGCCTGAAAGAGGTATGTGAGATGGCGTCTGAAAGAGGTATGTGAGATGGCCGCCGAGCTAGTTGGTGACATGTCGGCGACCAATGCATTGGACGTCGTCATCGAGGGGGTGGCAGCACTGCGGGGTGAGGCGGCGACGCAGAATCTCGAGACGGTGCTGGGTCGGCTCGCGAAAACCGCCCTTGTGGCGGTTGCCGATGCGGATGCGGTCAGCGTCACGCAACTCGAAGACGGGGTTCCGCGCACCGTTGCCTCGACCGACCACGCAGTAATCGCCCTCGACGAATGCCAGTACGCCGCTGGGCGGGGCCCGGGCCTGCAGGCCGCGACGTCATTGCGTCCGGTCCGAGTGGCGGGCGCAGATCGCGACCGGTTTCCCGAATTCACCATCGCCGCAGAGAACGCCGGAATTCGGGCGTGTCTGTCGGTACCGGTTCTGCTCGATGATCGAGATCCCGGCGATGTAGTGGGAGCGTTCAACGTCTACAGCTACCGTGTCGAGGCATTCGACCCGTTCGACGAGCGGTTGCTGCGGTTGTTGACTACCGCAGCGTCGGCCGCGATCGGCAATGCGCGGGGTTGGCAGCATGCCAGCACGCACGCCGAACAACTCGCGACTGCGTTGGTCTCGCGGGCGGAGATCGATCAAGCCAAGGGTGTGCTGATGGCCGTTCACGGGTTCACCAGCGATCAGGCGTTTCGGCATCTCAAGCAGATTTCCCAGCGCACGAACACCAAACTCAACCAAGTTGCCCGCAAGTTCATGCAGGACTGCACCACTGATCGCCTGTCGAAGCGCGAACCGGGCGGTGAAGCAGCGGGGGATTCCGTGTAGATCCCGGGTGGGAGATCAGCCAGGCAGGCCTGTTCCGGCCTCGCCGGTTCGATCGTTACCGCTCCCGCGGTTCGGGAGCGGCGGCATCCTCACCGATCCAGTGGACGAGCGTGGGGATCGGAAAGGCCTCCGGGGTTCGGCATTCAAGGTGCAGCAGATCGGCGATGAGTTCGTCCGTTCGGTCGCCGATACGCTCGGGCTGAGGGTGTGACCCGACTCCGAGTCCGGTGATGATCAGGATGCGGTCGATGCGCTGGCCCTCGATGCCCAATGACCAACCGAAATGGTGATTCCAAGCGACCAGGATGCGGCGTCCGCTGTAGTACCGGAACTGCTTCGGTAGCACCACCAGTGCGTCGAACGTGACCGTGTCCCATCGGCGCATCGTTTCGGTGTTCAGTGCGACCGCGACCGCGACCACGTACGCACTGATGTCCGAGGGGTCGGCGGCGCCGGCGCGATGCTTCATCGAAGAACTCTTTCTCTTTCGCGGAACACCCGACCACCGTGGTGACGTCGATGATGCTCCATTGGGCCTGGTCAGCGCGCAAAGAGCGGGGCGATCCCGCCGGTGCGGATGGGTGTGTCGGACCGGTCAAATGTGGGGGATTCGATCTGCCGGTGCGACCGGCAAAATCCGCAACCGCGGCTTTGCGCTGTCGCGCTTGGGATGGTCACAGTCAGGAGGCGACCACCACCGGGTCGCCGCCCCTCCAGCACGCACACCACCGAGTTCGTGGTGCCGAGATCGATCCCGACCGCCCGTGCCACAACTCCCTCCTTACACCCCGGGCGCACCCTCGGCGCACCGCCGAAACCCTCCCGTTGACAGTTCAATTTTCTCTCCGTACAACAACCAGCGTCAAGAAAATATGCCGCAATTGCAGGATGTTTTCTCCTGCCGCGGGAGGACCTACGACGGTGCTGGCTACCGCCCCGCGCAACGCGTGGGTGGGGTCAACCCAAGGCCGGCATTGCGGTAGCCGCCCAGGCAGCCACTCGCCGCCTCGCACCGCCGAGGGCGAGATTTTCTCTCCCAGATGCACGAGGTTTGTGGCAGAATGTAACCGCTCGGACAGGCGCGGGCGGTGGACGCCCGCACATATGGGCGGTGGCGGTGACGATGACAGATGAAACACTGGTGGCGCTGAAGAACTACGAATACCTGATCCTCGAGCACGGCTGCGAGAACGTCAGCCTGGTCTGGCATACCGACTCGCTGGTGTTCGGCGAGGCCGGCTGCGCCGACATCGACATGCTCGCCCAACCCGGTTTCACCCCGGCCACCGAGTGCTTCGCCCGCCGCGAGGACACCTGAGACGGCCGCGGAGCGGAACCGCGGGGCGGACCGGCACCCGCCATCCCCGCGATCGGATGCGATCCCCAGCAGCGAGGAGGTCGATGACGATGACAACTTCACCCCGCATCACCACCGCACACGACGAGATCCGCCGGTGGATTCAGGCCCATCGCGGCGCACCGGCACGCGATGCGACGGGTGCTCTGCGGATCGACTTCCTCGGTGTCACATCCGGACTCGAGCACCTGTCCTGGAACGAGTGGTTCACCGCCTTCGACGAGCAGGGCCTGGCCCTGTGCTATCCGCACCCCCATATTCGCGGCGGAACCAGCGCCTGGTGCGAACTGGTGCCCCGCGCACGGACCGGTGCCGGTTCGGCGAGATGAGCACCTGGCACAGTCACTATCTCGGCCCGGGACCGAACGGAGCTGAGGTGGTGGCGCGACAGCTGTCACAGCAATCTCCGGCGCACATCGCCTGCTGCGGCACACATACGGTGAGCGAGCAGACTCGCCGCCCGTAACCGGTCATGCCCGCGTTGACGAGTGTCCCGGCACGCCGGTGCCGAAACGGTGTGCCGGGTGCGTTAGTGGTGTTCGCGTTCGCCGGCGCTGTGGGTGCGGGTGGGGCCGGCCCGCAGGCGGGGATTCTGCCCGGAGGCTGACCGCCGTCGAGGCCTTCCGGGCTGCGCCGCATCACTCGCGGACCGGTCCTCGTCAGCGTCGACCTCGGGGGCACGGGAGGCACCAGTGTGGTCTGTACTGGTCACGGGATCCTGCTCGGCGCGCAGTTGCGCGTTGTCGGCTTGCAGGCGGCGGTTGTGGCGTTCGAGTTCGTCCGTGCGGTGCTCGAGGTCGAGAACCCGGCCGATACCGACGAGGTTGACGCCGGCCTCGATGAGTTCGGCGATGCGCCGAAGCCGGGCCAGGTCGTAGTCGCTGTAGCGGCGGGTGCCGCCGTCGGTGCGGCCCGGGGTGATCAGCCCGTAGTCCTCGTACAGGCGCAGCGCCGCGACCCCGAACCCGGACAGCTCTGCGGCTACCGAAATGCCGTAAACACCGCGCAGCGACGGTGATTCGGAGTCGTACCGCTCGGATTTTTCGGGCACTTTTGCTCCGATCGGGAATTTTCTCGCACAACCTCTTGTCATGGTCTACGACAGATGCTATACCAAACCTACAGCATCTGCTGGAGTTTACCTGGTGGAATGAAGAGGGTTTCAGGAGGTGGACACGATGTTGATGCGTACGGATCCGTTCCGCGACCTCGACCGTCTGACGCAGCAGTTCCTCGGCACCGCGGCCCGTCCGGCGGTGATGCCGATGGACGCCTGGCGCGAACAGGACCGGTTTGTGGTGGAGTTCGATCTACCCGGTGTCAATGCCGACTCGCTGGATCTGGACGTCGACAAGAATACTCTGACGGTGCGCGCCGAACGGTCCGCGCTCGACGAGAACCGAGAGATGGTTGCAGCCGAGCGTCCGCGCGGGGTGTTCAGCCGGCAGTTGTTCCTGGGGGAGAACCTCGATGCGGACAAGATCGAGGCGAATTACGACGCCGGGGTGCTGCGGTTGACGATTCCGGTCGCCGAGAAGGCCAAGCCCCGCAAGATCGAAATCAGTAGTGGGCATTCGGAGAAGAAGGCGGTCAACGCCTGAGGCACGGTCGACAGGGAGACCGCCAACGCTCGACCGAGGTGACAAGCTCGGGAGGGGTGAATTGTCGATGACATTGGCGAACATGGTCACCGAGTTGAACGCCACCGTAATTCCGGAGCGCAGCGAACGCCAAGTGGTGTGGCCGTGGCACGAGCTCGACTACGCAGTGCTCGAGGCCGATTCGGATCACATCCTCGCCGACGCGCTGACGCCGCAGGCCGTGGTCCTGCTCGCTCGGTTGGCGACTACGCCGGCCGGTCCGCCGCGGTCATCCCCTCCCGCTTCGATGGGGTGGACGGTGTCGGCTCCTCCGGTCCCGGAGATCCAGGCCACACAGCGTTCGCCACCGACACCCGGAAAGTGCCTCCGCAAGAGCATGTTTCGTATGTGATGCAATTCGGAAAGGGGTGATGAATCAGACGAGTGCACCCAGCTCACGGGGTTCGACCGCTGCCGCCTCCTTCACCTGTCAATCCTTCGCGCGCGGCGCGCCGAACCCCGGGCACGCCGCCCGATGCCGCCGATCAACGAAAAGACCATACGACGGCGCCGACCGCGCACCCGACAACAATCCGTGGTGGTTGTGTCGGATGGACCGGGGCGCACGGCCATCAGTGGCGGACGGGGTCTTCGTCGGCCGTTCCGGGCGGGGAGTGCCCAACCCAGACATCTGGAGAATCAGGAAAAGCGCGGGCGGACCTTCCTGTGGTTCGGGCCCGCCCCGTCCTGGTGGTTCCGGCACCCCGAACGCCCGGAACCACCTTTCTCCTGCGCATCACACGAAAGGGGTGAGGTGATGGCCACCGGGCGGGATCCATATCGGGTGCTGGGCCTTTCCTCGTCGGCGTCCCAGGCTGACATTGCCAGTGCCTTCCGGCGGTTGCTGCGTGAACACCACCCCGACACCCGCACCCACCACCAAACCCCCGACCCGGCGGCGGACGAACGCCTCCAGCGCATCCTTTCCGCCTACACTCTGCTGCGCGACCCCGCACACCGCGCCGCCCACGACCGGGCAGTCACCGACCGCGCAGCGGCCGAACCCGGTGTCCGGCCTCCCCGATCGCCGCGGGCTCCGACCCAGCCTGCCACCCCGGTCCACATCCAGGTCGTCGTGCGCGGTACCCCGCCGCGGCGCCCACCCGCGGCCGGGTTGTGGGTGAGTCCGGTGCGATGGCACCACTGACAGGTGCACTTATCCGGCTGAGGCCCGGTCGAACGCCAGACTGGATATACCTTTCCCGGTTGGGCACATTTTCTCCCGAATTGCAGCCCGAACCGCCCGAGCGGCCGGTATGAATCAGCGATTCTCGCAGCATGTTTGGTGGCTCGACCGAGTCCCGCGGGATGCGGAGGGCGGTGGTTTGGACTCGGTGGCGGCGCGGCGGGACAACCGCGCCGGCCACCCCGGTGGTGCCTTCGCGACGGGCGACCGTTCGACCGTCTCGAGCGGAAGGCGAAGAGAATTGTGCCGGCGACATCGCCGTCGAGCGAATCCTCGGCCGGTACGAGAGGGCGGCCAGTCCACGGCGGCCGGTGCGCGGAGATCAACCAGAACCCAGATTTTCTCACTCCCGGTACGTTCGCGAGTGAATGTGCGCGGTCGCCGCTCCGCCCCCGCGGGTGGAGAGGTGGCCCGTCGACATGAAACCTTGCATCTCCGAAATATCTGTAGTGAAGACTGTAGACATTGCGATGTCGCCGTTGTAGAGTTCCTCTTGTCGCAAGGAAAGAGTTCACGAGGTGCGGGAGAGGATGAACTGCCCGCCGAGAAGTACCGCTAGACCAGGATGTGCTGGGTGAGGGTTGATGTGAGTGTGTAAGGCCCCGGCACATCCGGCGGCTGCCGGGCGGCACGAAGAGCCCGACGGCCGGAAGAAGTGCAGTAAATAAGGAAGTGAATCCCGCTCCGGCCCCCGGTGCCTCACGGCGCCGGGGGCCCTGTCCGTTGAAAGGTGTCACCCCCATTCAGGAAGATTCGCCCGACCGTGACCCTGCCGGGAAGTTCGACGACGAGGACTACCCGGCCTACAGCATGGGTCATGCCGCCGAGATCCTCGGCGTGACGCAGGCATTCCTGCGCAGCCTCGACGCCGCGAAGCTGCTCACCCCCGGACGCTCGGAGGGCGGCCATCGCCGCTACTCCCGATACCAGCTGCGTCTCGCCGCGCGAGCCCGCGAACTGATCGACCAGGGCACCGCACTCGATTCCGCGTGCCGCATCATCATCCTCGAAGACCAACTCGCCGAGGCCCGACGCATCAACGCCGAACTCCAGCAGGTCCAGCAGGCCCACGGGCCCTCATCCGGTCGGATCGGCCCCGCCCTGGGATGAGACGGCACCGGCGTGGGTCGCTGAAGGTCGCGTCCTGCCAGCTCGACGTTGACCAACTGACCATCGCCCTGGGAGGCGAGTTGGAGTGGTGAGCGCGTCGTTGGTGACGTAGCCGGTCGAGTCATGGGAGTGCCTTTCTCGGAGGGTAGGAACTCGAATGTCTGTTGCCGAGTGGTACCACTGCATCCCACCGTGAAACAGCCACGGCACTGGGTGCCAGTCACCGTGTGGACCCGCTGCGGCACCGGTCGTTGCAGGCAGGGGTGCGCATGAGTTCTGTCCGTCGGCGTCCCGGCGGAGGTGGTCAGGTCGCGGCGCAGCGGGATGCGGATCTCAGGCCCGTGTTAGCGCGTGGTGTTGGTGGGTAATGCGTAGAGGACGTCACCGCCCGTCCTTTTCCATCCGATTCCCATGTGTGAGGTACCCATGTCGACTGATGCGATCGTGCTTCTGAAGAACGACCACAAGGAGATCCGGAAATTGTTCCGGGATTTCCGCGGTGCGGGACCGAACGCCGAGGTGGAGAAGGGTCGCATCGTGAACAAGATCATCGAAGCGCTGACGGTGCATACCTATATCGAAAACGAGGGGATGTATCCGAAGGTGCGTGAACTCGTCCCGGATCTCGAGGACGACATCCTCGAATCCTACGAAGAGCACCACGTCGCGGACGTGCTGGTCGTCGAGCTGGCAGCGATGAAACCCGACGACGAGCGGTTTGACGCGAAGACCACCGTGCTGATCGAGAGCGTCGAGCACCACA
The DNA here is from genome assembly GCF_030056915.1 of Rhodococcus sp. IEGM 1307. Classification (NCBI taxonomy): domain Bacteria; kingdom Bacillati; phylum Actinomycetota; class Actinomycetes; order Mycobacteriales; family Nocardiaceae; genus Rhodococcus; species Rhodococcus sp. IEGM 1307. The sequence goes on along the minus strand of NZ_JASHKW010000004.1, from coordinate 149,437 downwards.
TCGAAGAAGAAGAGCAGGAGTGGTTCCCGAAGGTGCGAGAACAGCTGGGACGTAAACAACTCCAGGAAATCGGCGCGAGGTTGCTGGAATTGAAGGAGAAGGCGCCGAGGTCTCCATCCCAACCGTCGGCATTGAAGAAGACTGTCGACGCCGTCCTGAAGTAGGGGGTGTGAGCGCGGACGGACGGCAGCGAACCATGCATCTGGCGGAGCGGACCCTCGATACCGCACGGACGCTGTTTGTGGGGATGCCGTTCCGGGTGGCCGCCGCGATGCGGGGCGGCGTCCGGGTTTTCCATCCGCGTGGCCTGGTCGCAACGGGGCATATCGAACTCGGCTCCCCCTGGTGGACGCTGAAGACCGGAACACCGATCGACGTGGTGGCGAGACTGTCCGGGGGAGTGGGAACTCCGTCGGGAGTACCGGACGTGCTCGGGCTGGCGTTGAAGATCCCGCTCGATCCGCCCGACACCGAATGGGATCTTCTGCTGGCCAGCTCAGGCACCTCGGCGGTGACTCGGATTCTCCCGCTCCCCGCACGGGGGTGGAGCAGCGCCCGGTACAGCAGCCTGATGCCCTATTCGTCGAACGGAACGGACACCCAATGGGTGCTGGCCGTCCCGGTGGGACCCCATCCAGCGACGACCTCACTGGATTCGCTGAGGCAGTCCCTCACCGACGCGCCGCTGCGGTTCCGCTTGGACCTGGTCTCGGCGACCGGGTCGCCCGTTCCGGCTGGGCAGGTGACGCTGACACGGGTGCAGGAGCTGACGGACGACGAGCAACCCACCTTCGACCCGGTACTCCACTGTCCACCGGGGTTGGCGCTGCGCCCCGCATGGCTCGCCGGGGTGCGGGTCGGCGCGTATCGGGGTAGTCGCCACGGCCGCGGCGACCCGTCCTCGTAGATCTCGCCGAGTAACGCTCCGACGACGGCGTCTATGCATGCTGACGGCCGCGGATCACCACGATCTCTTCGCTGCGCTGATCCGCGGTGATGATGCCGCGGGACGCGAGCATGCGGCGACGCGCGGTCAGGACGGGACCGAAGGGAATCTCCCGCCGAGCGATGACGTCGACCCTCAAACCCTGCTCTTCGAGCATGACCTGGGACGTCGGGTGCCTGGGTGCAAATTCGGTCGAGGAGCAACCTGTGGGTGCCGGCATCCCAGGCGCGCGCCATGCCGGAGCCGGGGATTCGGTCTTCCTCAGAGGGCACGTACGGTGGGGGAGAGATCCCCAGGTCGAAGCATTCGCCCCGGACGGGCACGGTGACGCTGCCCTGTAACACCGGATCGTGTGCCCGTGCACGCGAGCGTTGATACGTAAGTACCGCGCGGCGCGAGATGTCGATCGCGGTGACGCTGCCGGCCCCCCAACTCGGCTGCCCGAACGGTGAGCGCTCCGGTACCGGTGCAGATGTCGAGGACACGCGTTTGCGCGTCTGGTGGTCCGCCAGGGTGTCAGCGAACAGCCAAGTATCGTCCTGTGGTGGATAGCCCCGGGTTCGTAGGATCAAGACAACTCCTCATGCCTTCGGGACCGAAACGCCGCACTTATCAGCGCAGTGCGTCTTCGAGCAAGAACAGGGCATGAGCGGTAGTCGCTTCCACCACGTCGCCGGGATCTCCATCGAAGTGCCGCAGCTCGGTGCGAGCGGAACCGTCGACAAAGACCCCGAACCACACGGTCCCCGGTGGTTGTCCGTCCTGAGGTTGGGGTCCGCCGGCACCGGTGACCGCCACCGCAAGATCCGCGCCGAGCAACTCCGCTACTGATGTCGCCATCGCGCGGGCACTGGGTTCGCTGACAACCGGGCCGTCTGGAACCTGCAGTAATCCATGTTTCACCGAGCTGGCATAGGCCACGATGCTGCCTCGATACCACTCGGACGACGACGGCGCGGCACCGAGAACGGAGGAGATTCTCCCGCCAGTCAATGATTCCGCGGTCGCAATGGTGAGTTGCCGGTCGCGCGCCACGACAGAGATCCGTTCCGCACGCTCGTCGCAACTACTCACTCGCCGCGCCCCGGCGGATGCGGTGAAGTCCAGATACACTGGCCATTCCGGCCGCGAGCACAATCACCAACAACATCACATTGATCATCGGACCTCCACCTCGTGCTTCGAGCAGGACTCGTTGCTGACTCTCCCGGACTGCAATTCCTGCGAGTAGTGCACCGCTCGCCTTCGACATTCAGTCGCCGGCGCCGATACTTTTCGGCGGCCCCGCCGGCTACAGGCTGAACCGGGGAGCCTGGCCGTCATCGCGTCCGGACACGACGACGACGTGAGTACCGAAATACCCCGCGACGAGTAGGCGCAATCCCAGAATCGCAATCGCCATACACGGGAGTGCCAGTCGGCAGAACCACTGCGCGCCATCTGACGATGAGCGAGGGGGTGCGGACCGGGCCCCCACAAGCTCGTATCGACGACTCGCGGAGTCCCGGTTCGGCCCGAAGTGCAGGAAGAATTAGGGCCAGTCCGCGAGTTCACGGACTGGACCCGAGGGAGCGCACCTGAAAGCCGCAACAGCCACCGAAGGGTGCTATCAATCAGGTCGACACACTGCGCATGCATATAATTACCCACCACCCTAGGAGCGCACGGCCTCCTTGGTTCTCAACCTTCGGGGCGTGCGTATACGTCAGAGGTTGGGAAGCGCTGCGGCGAGGAAGACGACGCCGGCGGCGATTCCGAAAGTCCCGGTGAGCATGCCGAGGAGCGCTACCAATCCCTTGGACTCGTTCCCTTCGACCCCGGGGTGTCGGTTGGCGGCGATTCCGGCAGCGATGGCGCCGGCACCGAGCAGGATGCCGAATCCGAGCATCCAGAACATCACGTTCGACAGCGAGCCCAGCATGATCGAGAGGTCACTGCAGTATTCGCCGAGAGGACGACGCGGCCTGGTGGGCCAGGATGAGTGTGGCTCGGAATTGTGGCGATCGTGTCGGAACTCGGTCGTGGTGGCAGTCATCTTTCAGGTCCTCAGAGTACGGGCAGTGGGTCGGATGCGTTTGTCCGGCATCGGGTTCGGTCCAGCGGTGTGTCGCTGGACCGAACCCGGGTGCGTGGTATCAGCCTTCGATGGGGGTGCGGTCACCGCATGCGACGGGTGAGCCGCTGCGGGTGATCTCGATGCGCCGCGGTTTCGCTCGTTCGGTGACCGGCAGGATTACGCTGAGAACACCGTTGTCGTAGCTCGCCGAAATGCGGGCGACGTCGATGTTCTCTCCGAGCGACACCTGGCGCCGGTAGCGGCCGCTGAAACGTTCCGATGTCAACCACTGCACACCGTCGTCTGCCTGGCTTCGATGGGCGGTCAGGGTCAATACCCCGGCGTCGACATCGATGTCGATCGAGCCGGGGTCGATGCCGGGCAGATCGGCTCGGGGTGTCGCCTCCCGGGTCCACTGGAGACTCTCGGTGACCCGATCGGCTCTGTCGGCGGGTTGGAGGAATGGGAAATAGGCCTGTTCGGCTTCGAAGGGTGGGATCATCGATCTTGCCGTGAAGCAGACGGTGGGCGTGGCGGTGGGTTTGCTTACTGGGAAAAGCGCGTTACCGTGTAGAGCAGAGGTTGAGTTCACAGCCCGGCAGACAGTGTCCGTCACCGGCTACGATTCTCGGCCTTTCTTTTTGGGTTTCTCGGGTCGGTCCCACCCTGGAGGAACCTCATGACCTATTTCCATTCCGTCGTCGACTCTCCGGAACAGGTGCAGTCCTGGTTTGCGGACACCTGGCGGTGGAACACCACCGCTGCCGGGGCCACCGAATCCCGCATCGACATCGACGAGCCCCCCGGGCGGCCCGGTCGTGATCCGGGAACGTGGACGCCGTCACCGTGCCGGCGTCCCTCGAGATCGCTCGCTTGTCGCCGGCTTCAGCAGGGGGCATCTGACCACGGAAAAATAGACCGATTGGTATTTTAAGTTTGTTGTCTCGTGCGCCGAGCATCGTGGCCGGTCTCCGGCGCAAGGACTCGCCGCGGACCAGACTGCCCACCGACTGTCATCGCGGAGATGTGGCGCATCTTGGAGTCCTCCCGGGAGGTCGAGTCGTCGTTGTTTTCCTCGCCGGAGGGGGAGCGTGGCCGGGACCGGGCGCGGCGCGAAGCGCACCCCAAACGAGTCTGCCCGGCCGAGAACACGAGTGGCACGTCTGCCGTGCAGAACCGAACTGAAATGAGTTGACACCGAGCTGATGACTTCTGTACCTGCTGAGAGTTTGACATGAGATGGTTTCTTCCCGCGCGGACCGATATTCAGACGCAGCGACCGAGTTCGGGTGCATGGGGTACCTGGCTGCGCAGTGCCCTCCAGCAGCCGGGGTTGGTGTCGGCCGTCAAATGCACTGTGGCGGTGCTTATCGCGTGGTGGCTGGCCGATCGAGTGCTGCAGAGTCCCGAGGCCTTCCTCGCGCCCTACGCCGCCCTGTTCATCATCGGCACCACGGTCCGCAGTTCGGTCGCCGCTGCCGCACGTCAGGTCACCGTCGTAGTGCTCGGTGTGCTTGTGGCCGCGCTGGCGACACAGACCTTGCCCGAACTCGCCGCCATCGCAGGTGCGGTCGCAGTCGGTACGATCCTCGGCCGCAGCCGGTGGCTGGCGCCGGACGGGATGTGGGTGGCGATCACCGCGCTGTTGGTGTTGCTGTACGGCACGGCAACAGATGCCACCCTGGTGTTTCATCGTGTCCTCGACGTCACAGTGGGTGTGCTCGTCGGTGTCGCGGTCAACGCTCTCGTCCTGCCTCCTGACAGGCTCTCCACGGCGCGTGATCTGATTCTGCAACGTGCCGAGGAACTCTCCGCCCTGCTCGCCGATCTTGCCCACGGGCTACGGTCCGGGCGCCACGATAGTGATCGAGGGCGGCAACGGGTGTGGGATCTGCACAAGTCGACCGGCGCCGGCGCTGCACTGAGTGAGGGTCGGGAAAGCCTGCGAGGCAACATGCGCAGCGTCGGCTGGGCCAGAGTCGGGGGATCTCGGGTGTACCAGCCGATAGCTACGATTCTCGACGACACGTTGCTGCAGGTGTCAGTGCTGGAGGTCGCAGTCGAGGCACTCACCGCCTCCGAGGATCGGTTGGAAGGTTCCACGGCGCCCATTCCGGATCAGCTTCGGTGCGAAGCAGCAGGGCTGATCGAGGGGTTCTCGGCTGCATTCGACAAACTCACGTGGGATCCTGCCCACCATCGAGAGCCCTATCTTCACGTTGTGCATACAGCTCTGCCCGATGCGCGCTCGCGCCTCGAGTCCTTCAGGGAGACAGTCCAACGGCGCCAACCCTCATCCGGTGCGTTGCAGGCGATCGCCTTGGCGGCGGATGGTCTGTGGGCCGCCCTGACCGTGCTGGATAATTTCGACGAGCAGCGGGAGCATCATTAGTTCCAGGTGCAGTCGACAGGGCCGGCCATGGTGGATGGTGATCGCCCCGTGGGGCGCAGAGATCTGTCACATCAACCGCAGCGGTGGAACAGGGGGTGGGAGTAGCTGACCGTCGTTTCACCGAGGCGGTGCGGCTCGATCAGTTCGCTGTGGTGGGCCCGCCCTCGCGCGTCCGTGGTTCTGTTTCGTATTCGCTGGTACTCCAGTCGACTCACTTCTTCGGCCATCGCCTTTGATCAGTTCATCTAGGACGCGGCGCTGTCGATCGCCGAGAAGGTATGCCTCGGAGGGGTGTGTAGAGACCGAGCCGTGCGGTTGCGTTCCACGCCGCCCGCTGTAATTGGCCGAGGGGGATCGGCAGAACCGCGGCGAAGCGCTCGAGCGTCTGCCGTTGCGGTCGGCCGTGTGTGCCGCCAATAGCCGGGGAACGTGACGTGCGGGAGTCGGATGCCTCGCTGCTCGGCAATGTCGGCTGCCTGTCTGGCACTCACCGGTTGACAGTTCAGCCGCTCGCCTAGCTCGCTCACGGTGGCAGGCGGGCCTCCGAGCATGCGCGGCCTCCGATGCCCGAATCCCAACGCACGTGGTATCCGCCTCCTTGATGGAACCACCGACCCGTTAACGACCCGGGCGATGGAGGTGAGCGCCGATGCCTCCCACCTGCGGGGTTCCTGAAGAGTGGCGGCGCCGTCGCCAAGGCGGGTCTCACGTGGGTACGGCGCCGCTCGTTGTCCGGTAGCCGGTGCATCGTTGCCACGCAGGTCCGGCGTACGCGGGTAGTGGGGACGTAACGCTACTGCGTGTGAATCAGATCACATAAATGCGTGGTTGCTGAATACATCGACGCGGCCGCTCGCGGCGGCGCACCCCAAAAAAGCGACGAAGGCAGACTTCTCATGGCGACACCCACGAACCCGACGTTCTCCGTGTCCACACCTCGCACGCTGCGGCGACCCGGCGTGATGGGCACCGCCGAAATCAAGGCGAGAATCGAAGCCATCTATGCCGACGATCGCCGACCCGTCACCCGCACTGCTCGCTGACACGGTGCCGGTGGAGCACGGACCGGAGATTTGAGTAACGACCAAACGTCGCGCTTCGGTCCTCCTGCTTACGCTCGAACCTGCTTTGCTCATCGACACATCGCCTCGACACCTCGACACCTCGACAGGACAGCCAGGATGGAACCGGCAGCGGCGGACCCTCGTCTATTGCTCACGGTGATCGAACGCGCTCCGGATCTGGTCGCCATCTCGGACTACGACAGCGGTCGCCTGCGCTATCTCAACCCCGCTGGCATGCACCTGATGGGGTTGGCCGACGAGGCCGCGGTCGGGGCGCGCAGGGCGCCGGAGTTCTTCACCGACGTCGGGGTGGTGCAGGCGCCCGAAATGGAATCGGCCCTGCTCGAGCAGGGCCAGTGGGAGGGCAGGTCGGAGTTCCGGCATTTCGTGACCGGGGAACCGATCCCGGTGACCGTGTCGATCTTCGTGGTCCAGCACACCGAGGACCACCGCCCGGCGGTGATCGCCTGCATCGCCCAGGACCTGCGGACGGCGCAGGAGCACGAACAACGCTTGCACACGGCAATGGAGGCGGCGGCGTACCGGGCCCGCGAACAACAAGCCCTCGCCGAGCTGAGTCGGCTCGCCGTGGACGGCGACCTCCACGACGTACTCGCGGGCGCCGCGGACGCGGCCGCCGCGTTGATGGGGGTCAACTGCGCCGCGGTCGCCCGGGCCGGTGAGTCGGGCGGCGTGTTGCGGGTGCTCGCCTACCGGGGGCAACCACCCGCACTGCAGGCCTTCGCCGCTGGTGCCGCTTCCCAACCGGGATATGCGGCGGCGGTCAACGAGACCATCATCTGCCCCGACCGCTACGGGGAGCACCGATTTTCCACCGACACCATGAAGACCCGGGGACTGCGGTCCGGGGTGTGCGTCCCCATCGGAAGCGCCGGGTCGGTGTGGGGTGTGTTGACCGCGCACAGTGTGCGCCCCCGGGAGTATTCCGACCGCGAGGTGATGTTCCTGCTCTCGGTGGCCGCGGTGCTGGCGGCGGCGGTCCGGCGTATCGAGGCGGAGGAGGGGCTGCGGTATCAGAGCGTGCACGATGTGTTGACCGGACTACCGAACCGGGCCCTGGCGCATCGGCGGATCGATGTGGCCTTGGAGGCGGCGCGCCGCAGCGAGTTCGGGGTTGCGGTGTTGCTGGTCGACCTAGACGGGTTCAAGATTCTCAACGACCGGCTCGGCCACGCGGTGGGCGATGACGCCCTGATCCGGTGGGCCGAACGGCTGCAATCGGTGGTGCGCCCCGCTGACACCGTGGCGCGGATCGGGGGCGACGAATTTCTCATCGTGTGCCCGGAGATCGGTTCGGTCGAGGATGCCATTGCAGTCGCGACCCGGGTCACCGAACTGCAGGTCGGCCCCGGGTCGGGCGGGCGTGGTCTTCGGTTCACCGCCAGCGTCGGAATCGCACTCGCCGGTCCGGACGGGACCCGTGAGTCGCTGATCCGGCGCGCGGACGCGGCGATGTATCAGGCCAAGGCCACCGGGAGTGGGTTCGCCGTGGCTCCATGAGCTGAATCGCCTTGCCGCTGAGTCGATTTTATGCTGACGTCGGGATGGTGGCTCGAGAAGGCGAGCGGAGTCTCCGACGCCATCCTGTCCCGCCACATTGCCACCGGCGTCTCGAGCCGGACGAGCCTCCCATGACCGGCGCGAAGACCGCAATGTGTTGACGCCATCGCCGCGGTCATGGAGCGCACCGCGCCCGCCGACGCGTGCCACGCCTGCCTCGCGCGCGTGCGATGAGTGGGCGGGACACGGTGCAGTCGTCTACCGTTTGGCGTAGTCGGCGACGCCGGTCCAGTCGATAACCACGCAGGGCTCATCACCGAGGATCCAGGCGTCATGTCCGGGCGGGCAGACCATGAGATCACCCGGCCCGAACTCCATGTCCTCTCCGTCGTCCATAACGATTTTCATGCGACCCGAGATGACGTAACCCATGTGAGCGGCTTGGCAGCTGTCGGTCTTGGCTATCGGTTTGACGTGTTTGGACCACTTCCAGCCGGGCTGGAAGGTTGCCCTCCCCACAGCGCCGGACGGGACGTTGACGAGTTCGAGCTTGCCCATGTCGTCCTCGAAGGGGCGGGTTTCCTCGGGTGAATTGAGACTCTTGCGGATGAGACCGGACATTGTTGTCCTCCCACGTCGTTGTGGCGGTACCGACCGAGGCGGCGGACCTTCGACCGCTAGATCGGAACCGCGCGCTGAAGCGAATTCCTCGTCCTCTGATTCTGGGCGGGCTCGCTGGCTGCCGCAATATCTAGCCTGGCCACTGGGTGAGTCACTGCCGCCGACACGCTGGTGGCTGCTCGAGGATCGCGGTGTGAACGCTTGGATGGGGACGGATGCGCGGCGTACGGGCCCTACCAGGACATGCCCGGGGTGACCAATTGACGTCGCAGCATGAGTGTGAGACCAGGAATGTGTCCGGCACCACGGCCGTGGGGATGGGTGAGTGGAACTCGCCTTAGAGTGGCTGTCTCGCTGGCGCGGGAAGCGCAGACACTGAACGGCGAACCCACCCGGCGGGTGCCACAATGAGAATGCGGGGGAAGCGGTCGAACACCCACACCCGTCATCGCTAGCACGGACCCATGACCGGAACAAACGGAGCTGCGCCGTCCCGACAGGGCGGTCCCGCCCTGGACGGCATCAATGGCCAAGGCCAAGGCCAAGGTGAGGCAGAAGCTGGACGGAGTGCTCGGGCTCGGGTCACAGCCGACCTGGTCAGCGGGCACCGTCGAGGTACGACGCCAGGTTCGCTAGGGAGGAGGCGATCCCGGCCTCGTGCCCCTTGGCCGATGCCGGGTGGCACGTCAGCGGCGGTGACGGTCACCTCGGTCCCGTCACCGGCGGCAATGAGGTGCCAGGTTATCGTCATGGTGCCGCGTACGACGGGTCGTCGGCTTCGAACACCGTCCGCTGTACTACTCGCTTCGGTGGCGTCAGGTCGGTGCGGGAAGTCGTGTTGTGCAACGACATTCCGGCATTGTTCAGACAGGCCCTCGGCCGAGCCGGGCTCGGGGGCGACAGGCGTGAAGGGGAGATGGTGGGTGAGAACGAAGCATCAACGGGTGCATGCAGTTTGGTGCCAAAATGGCGATCTGTGTCAGTCGCACTATTTGCCGACATGCACCGCACACTCTGCCGGTCGCTCATTGACTCACATTCACGATTAGTCTGTGCGGTGATGGATACGTCCGAGAAGGCCGCCCGTGCGTCGGCGGCCGTGACTGCGGAAGGCAAGCGGAGTTGGCAATGAACGTTATCAGCGGTGCCGCGCGCGCCGCCAGAAATGCAGTCGGGGTTCTTCGGGACGCGGGTGAGGGCGCCTGGTCCTTTACGAGCAGCAAGCTGCGGCGACGGACGCAAACATCTGAGGAAGCCAGAGCCGGACTCGAGGTGGAACCCCAGCTCACTACCGAACCCGAGTCGGAGCCGATCACATCCGAGGCGCCGACCGCGAAGAAGGCTGCGGCCAAGGTACCTGCGAAGAAGGCTGGTGCCGCCAAACCGGCCCGGTCCGAGGCGGCGCCCGCCAAGCGAGGCGCCAAAGCAATCGCGAAACCGCCGCCGTCCGAGGTGGTGCCCGCGAAGAAGGCTGCTGCCAAGGTACCTGCGAAGAAGGCTGGTGCCGCCAAACCGAGCCGGTCGGAGACGCCGGCCGCCAAGCGAGGCGCCAAAGCAATCGCGAAACCGCCGCCGTCCGAGGTGGTGCCCGCGAAGAAGGCTGCTGCCGCCAAACCGGCCCGGTCCGAGACGGCGCCCGCGAAGAA